>NZ_JBIADZ010000008.1:0-281140 GCF_042868035.1 Streptomyces sp. NPDC007875
GGCTCCCAGTAGACGACTGGGTTGATAGGCCAGATATGGAAGCCGGGTAACTGGTGGAGTTGACTGGTACTAATAGGCCGAGGGCTTGTCCTCAGATGCTCGCGTCCACTGTGTGGTTCCCGGGTTGCGAACAGTCGCACCGGTGAATCAGTTCCACTTGACTTAATTGAAGAGTGTGCTTGTTCGCTAGAACCCGATAGGGTTTCGGTGGTCATTGCGTTAGGGAAACGCCCGGTTACATTCCGAACCCGGAAGCTAAGCCTTTCAGCGCCGATGGTACTGCAGGGGGGACCCTGTGGGAGAGTAGGACGCCGCCGAACAATCTTTGAAGGACCCTTGGTCCCAGCGTGCATGCTGGGACCAAGGGTCCTTTTCGTTTTTGCTGGGCCCGCATCGGTGTGGCTGGTGCGGGAGAATGGCTGCAGTACATGAAGACAGGAGTCACGCCGATGTCCACCAACTCTCCCGACGACCGGTCGGGCCGCGAGCCGCGGCGCCGGGACGCCGGCGACCGGCGGGACGTTCGCGGCTCGGGACCGCGCCGCGATGGCGATCGTGGCGGTTTCCGGCGTGATGACCGCCGGGACGAGCGGCGTGATGATCGCCCGCGTGGGCCGCGCCGGGATGACGATCGTGGTGGGTTCCGCCGCGATGACCGCCGCGACGATCGCAGGGATGACCGCCGCGGCGATCGACGCGACGATCGCAGCGATGACCGGCCGCGTGGGCCGCGTCGGGACGATGACCGCGGAGGCCGCCCCGGCGGCTATGTGCGCCGCGACGACCGGGGCGGGGGCGGCCGTCCCACCGGCCGTTACGAGCGACGAGACGATCGTCGTGACGAGCGGCGTGATGACCGGCCGCGTGGGCCGCGCCGCGATGACGACCGCGGTGGGTTCCGGCAGGGGGGCTTCCGCGGGGACCGTGACGATCGGCCGGGCTTCCGCCGGGACGACGACCGCGGTGGTTTCCGTCGCGATGACCGCCGTGACGATCGGCCGGGCGGCCCGCGTCGGGATGACGACCGCGGTGGGTTCCGCCGGGATGACCGTGACCGTGGCGCCCGGGGCGGCGGCTACGACCGCCGGGACGACCGGCCTTCGTACCGGCGTGAGGACGACCGCGGTGGGTTCCGCCGTGACGACCGCCGGGATGAGCGCCGTGACGACCGCCGGGACGAGCGGCCTTCGTACCGCCGTGACGACGACCGTGGTGGGTTCCGTGGTGGAGACCGCCGTACGGACGATCGCGGTGGGTTCCGTGGTGGAGACCGCCGTACGGACGATCGCGGTGGGTTCCGTGGTGGAGACCGTCGCACGGATGATCGTGGTGGGTTCCGTCGGGATGACCGTCGCGATGAGCGGCCGGGCGGGCCGCGCCGCGATGACGACCGTGGTGGGTTCCGTCGGGACGACCGCCGGGATGAGCGGCCGGGCGGGCCGCGCCGCGATGACGATCGTGGTGGGTTCCGCCGTGACGAGCGGCGTGATGACCGGCCGCGTGGGCCGCGGCGCGACGACCGGGACGGTGGCTTCCGGGGTGGCCGGGACGACCGCGGGCCGCGTCGTCCGTACGGTCAGGGCGGGGGCCGCGACGACCGTCGCTCCGGTGGCGGTGGTTTCAAGCGCCGGGACGACCGCGCCGGGGGCTACGGACGCCGTGACGACCGCGCGGGCGGCTACGGGCGCCGCGATGAGCGCGGCAGGGACCGTGACCGCGAGCCGATCAAGCGGCTGCCGATCCCCGAGGACGTCACCGGCGAGGAGATCGACAAGAGCGTGCGGCAGGAGCTGATGAGCCTGCCGAAGACCCTCGCCGAGGACGTCGCCAGGAACCTCGTCATGGTCGCCAAGTTGCTGGACGACGAGCCCGAGCAGGCGTACCAGTACGCGCGCGTCGCCCTGCGGCTCGCCTCCCGGGTGGCCGCCGTGCGCGAGGCCGCGGGCTTCGCCTCGTACGCCGTCGGGAAGTACTCCGAGGCGCTCGCGGAGTTCCGTGCCGCGCGCCGGATGACCGGCAACTCCGACCTGTGGCCGGTGATGGCCGACTGCGAGCGCGGCATGGGCCGTCCCGAGCGGGCGCTGGCCATGGCCGGTGAGCCGGAGGTGCAGAAGCTGGACCGGGCCGGTCAGGTCGAGATGCGGATGGTGGCCGCCGGTGCCCGGCGGGATATGGGCCAGGCGGACGCCGCCGTGGTCACCCTGCAGAGCCCGGAGTTGGCCTCGCATTCCATCCAGCCGTGGACCGCCCGGCTGCGTTATGCGTATGCCGACGCGCTGCTGGCGGTCGGCCGCGAGGACGAGGCCCGCGAGTGGTTCGCCAAGGCGCTCGAGGCGGATCAGGGCGGGACCACGGACGCGTCGGACCGGCTCGCCGAGCTGGACGGGGTCGAGTTCGTGGACGCCCTCGACCCCGAGCAGGAGGCGGACGACGCCCTCAAGCCGGACGCGGAGTCCAAGGTCGAAGAGGTCGAGGTCGAAGAGGCCAAGGTCGACGAGTCCAAGGTCGAAGAGGCCGAGGTCGAAGAGGCCGAGGTCGACGAGTCCAAGGTCGAAGAGGTCGAGGCTGACGAGGAGCCCGAGCTCGTCGAGTCCGAGCTCGTCCAGCCCGAGGACGCCGAGGACGAGCTCCAGGGCGACGACGTCGAAGACCCGGCCGAGGACGCCGAGCCGACGGCGGAGGCGAGGTCCGAGGACCAGGCCGGGCTGCCAGAGAAGGACGGCCACGGCAGCTGAAGTCATGAGTGGGGCGGGATCCCGGTGCCCGGGGTTCCGCCCCACTCGTATGTCCGCTCGCAGGCCGAAGGGCTCAGCCCAGCGTCAGGCTCCGCAGCACCAGCCCCGTCGCCGGCTTCGGCCCGAAGGACGTCGACTTGTGCGGCATCGCGATGCCCTGCCGTGCCAGCTCGTGCACGACGTCCTCGCCCACCGCATGCATCAGCACCGCCGTACCGCCCAGCCGCTCCGCCTGTTCGACGGCCGCCGCCGAGTCGTGGATGTAGCCGATGTGCTCGGGCGTGTCCGGGACGTTCCACAGATGGTCCAGCAAGGCGTGGTGGAGCACCGTCGCGTCCAGCGTCCGCCATGCCTCGGGCCGTCCCTCGGGGACCGTACGGGCCAGCAGTTCCGGATCCGGCCGGTCCAGGAGGTGGAAGCGGCCGTCCCCGGCCAACAGGAAGGCGTTTGGCGCGCCGGGCTCGGCGCGTGCTGCCTCGGCCGCCTCGGCGAGTGTTTCCAGGGCGCGCGGGAGCGGGCCGTCGATCGTCCGTACCCGGAAGGCATGCCGCGCCGCCGTAAGAGCGTCGTCCGGTGACAGTTGGCGGAGCAGCCGGTGGATGGCCCGGACGCGGAGGGGATAGCGGGTGGTGTCGACGAGCAGGACGAGCCCGAAGTCCCAGGGGCCGGGCTCCCGGCGCTCCTCGCGCAGCCGCAGATAGGTGGCCCAGCGGTGGTGGCCGTCGGCGATGAGGGCCTGGTGGTGGCGGAGGTCGGCGGAGACCGCCACGAGGTCGGCGGGGTCCGTGACCCGCCACAGATGGTGGTCGACGCCGTCCTCGGTGGTCGTGGAGAGCAACGGCTCGCGCCGGATGGCGCTTTCGATGACCCGAGCGGCCCCGCCGGTGCCCGGCTCGCCGGTCCCCGGCCCGGGGGCTCCGTTCCCCGAAGTCCCGTTCCCGTTGCCGCGGTAGGCGAGCAGCAGCGGCTCCAGGTGGGCGGCGGTGGCGCGCATCAGATCGGCTCGGTCCTCGACGACATGCGGCATGACCTCTTCGTGGGGGAGGACGATGCCCTCCTCACGGGGGCTCAGCCGCAGTGCGCCGATCAGTCCGCGCTGGAGGGTGGGGCCGTCGCGCTGTTCGTAGACGTAGAGCGCGGGTTCGGGGTCCGGGGCGAGCACGCCGTCCGCCTGCCAGCGGCGCAGCGTCTCGGCGGCCTGGCGGTGGCGGGCCTCTGCGGAGTCGGCCTGCGGCAGGATCAGCCGGACGATGTTGTAGGGGTCCGCCGTCTCCAGATGGCGCAGGCCATCGGGCCGTACGACCACATCGTAGGGGGGTGAGGTGACGGCGGCGAGACTGCCGACCCGCTCCGCGACATAGCGCAGCCCCCGGAAAGGGGTGAGCTGCAGACCTTGTCCGCCAGGCCCTGAAATGCTCATCAGTGAATGTTATGCCCCGCGCGGCGATACGCGATGATCGGGGGAGAAGCGCACAGATCAGCGAGGAGTTGCCCCCATGAACCAGCCCGTCCGCACCCGGCCCGAGTCCAGCCGGCAGTCGCTGAACGAGGCGTACGACACGGCCCTGCTGGACCTCGACGGGGTGGTGTACGCGGGCGGCGAGGCCATTGACCATGCCGTGGAGTCGCTGGTCACCGCGCGGGACGCCGGGATGCGGCTGGCGTATGTGACCAATAACGCGCTGCGGACGCCGGAGGCGGTGGCCGAGCATCTGACGCGGCTCGGGATGCCCGCCGCCCCCGACGATGTGATCACCTCCGCGCAAGCGGTCGCCCGGCTGATCTCCGAGCAGGTGCCCAAGGGGGCGCGGGTGCTGGTGATCGGCGGGGAGGGGCTGCGGGTGGCGCTGCGCGAGCGCGGGCTGACGCCGGTGGATTCGGCGGACGACGACCCGGCGGCGGTGGTGCAGGGGTACGGGGGGCCGGATATGCCGTGGGCGCGGCTGGCGGAGGCGGGGTACGCGGTGGCGCGGGGGGTGCCGTGGTTCGCCTCCAACCTGGATCTGACGATTCCCAGCGGGCGGGGTATCGCCCCGGGTAACGGCGCGGCGGTGGAGGTCGTGCGCATCGTCACGGGCAAGACCCCGCAGGCCGCGGGGAAGCCGCTGCCGCCGATGCACCGGGAGACGGTTCTGCGCACCGGCGCCCAGCGGCCGCTGGTGGTCGGGGACCGGCTGGACACCGATATCGAGGGCGCGTACGCGGGCGGGGTGGACTCGCTGCTGGTGCTGACCGGGGTGACCACGCCCGCACAGTTGCTGGCCGCCGAGCCCCGGCACCGGCCGGCGTATGTGGACCGTGACCTGCGGGGGCTGCTCACCCCGCAGCCGGAGGTGGCGCGCGACGAGGCGTCCGGCGGTTTCCGGTGCGGGGGTTGGACCGCGCGGGTGGCCCAGCGCGCGCTGGTGCTGGAGGGCGAGGGCAAGGAGCCGCTGGACGGTCTGCGGGCGCTGTGCGCGGCGGCCTGGTCCGAGGCGGGGGACGGTGTGAGCGAGGCGGATGCGGGGAAGGCGCTGGCGCGGCTGGGGTTGTGAGCCGAACTCGCGCTCCAGGAAACCCGCGCACATGCGGCCAGCGGGACTTAGGGTAACCTAACTTAACCTGAGTCCTGATCGGCCGTGTTGTGAGGTGGAGTTCCGCGTGACCGTGGTCAGTCCGGCGAAAGCCGGGACCGAGACAGCGAGCGCGCCGCCCCGGCGGCGCACCGCGCGCCGTGCGACCGGCCTGATCGCCTCCCTGGGCGTGCTGCTGGCGATCGCCGCGGCGTCCATCGCGATCGGCGCCAAGCCGATTCCGCTGGACCAGGTGTGGCACGGGCTCTTCCACTACACCGGCAGCGACACCGATGTGGTGATCCGGGACGTACGGCTGCCGCGCACCATCCTCGGGCTGCTCGTCGGCGTCGGCCTCGGCCTCGCTGGCGCGGTCATCCAGGCCCTCACCCGCAACCCGCTCGCCGACCCCGGGCTGCTGGGGCTGAACGCGGGTGCGTCCGCCGCCGTCGTCTCGGCCATCAGCTTTCTCGGCGTCACCTCCCTGACCGGCTATGTGTGGTTCGCGTTCCTCGGCACCGCCGTCGTCTCCGTGCTGGTGTACGCGCTCGGCGGCAGCCGGAGCGCCACCCCGGTGCGGCTCGCGCTCGCCGGTACGGCGGTGTACGCGGCGCTCTACGGCTACATCAACGCCGTTCAGCTGCTGGACAGCGCGGCGCTCGACAAGATGCGCTTCTGGACGGTCGGTTCGCTCGCCTCCGCCAATATGACCGTGGTCCGGCAGGTGACCCCGTTCCTCCTGGCCGGTGCGGTGCTTGCGCTCGCGCTCGGCCGTTCGCTCAACGCCGTGGCGCTCGGCGACGACACGGCGCGCGCGCTCGGCACCAACCTCAACCGCACCCGGGCGCTCTCGATGGCCGCCGTCACCCTGCTGTGCGGTGCCGCGACCGCCGCCTGCGGGCCGATCGCGTTCGTCGGGCTGATCGTGCCGCATCTGGTCCGCGCGATCACCGGGCCCGACATGCGCTGGATCCTGCCGTATGCCGCCGTGCTCTCGCCCGTTCTCCTGCTGGGCTCCGATGTGCTGGGGCGGCTGGTCACCCGGCCCGCCGAACTGCAGGTCGGCATCGTCACCACGTTCATCGGCGGGCCCCTGTTCATCTACCTCGTACGCCGCCGAAGGATGGCCCAACTGTGAACGCGAGCAAGCGCATCAGCAAGCGCGGGACGCGCGCGGTCACGCTGCGCACCGCCGGCCTCTCGCTGCGCCTGGACGTCCGCGGCGCGGTCGTGGGGCTGCTGCTGCTCGTCGTGGCGCTGGCGATGAGCGTGGTCCTGATCGGCACCGGCGACTTCCCCCTCGCCCCCGCCGATGTCCTGCGCACCCTTACCGGAAACGGCACCGTGGCCCAGGACTTCATCGTCAACGAACTGCGGCTGCCCCGGATCCTGGTGGGGCTGCTGGTCGGCGCGGCCCTCGGGATGGCCGGGGCGATCTTCCAGTCCATCTCCCGCAACCCGCTGGGCAGTCCGGACGTGATCGGCCTCGGCCAGGGCTCGGCGGCCGGGGCGCTCACCGTGATCGTCCTCCTCCAGGGCGATCCGACCGAGGTCGCCATCGGCGCGCTCGGCGGCGGCCTGCTGACCGGGCTTGCGGTCTACGCGCTGGCCTGGCGGCGGGGCGTGCACGGATACCGGCTGGTGCTGGTGGGCATCGGCACGTCCGCGATGCTCACCGCCGTCAACGGCTATCTGCTCACCAGGGCCGACCTCCCGGACGCGACCCGCGCTGTGGTGTGGATCGCCGGATCGCTCAACGGACGGGACTGGGCCCAGGTGTGGCCGCTGGCATGCGTCTGCGCGGTGCTCCTGCCCGTGGTCCTCGGGCAGGCCCGGAACCTGCGGATGCTGGAGATGGGCGACGACAGCGCGTACGCGCTCGGGGTGCGGGTCGAGCGAACCCGTCTGGTGCTCATGTTCGCGGCCGTCGTGTTCACCGCCGCCGCCACGGCCGCCGCCGGGCCCGTCGCCTTCGTGGCGCTCGTCGCCCCGCAGCTCGCCCGCAGGCTCACCCGTTCGTCCGGGCCCAACCTGCTCCCCGCGGCCTGGATGGGCGCGGCCCTGCTGGTCACCGCCGACTGGGCGGCCCTGCGGGCCTTTGGCGCCGACCAGCTTCCGGTCGGGGTGCTGACCGGGATGCTGGGCGGGGCCTATCTGCTGTGGCTGCTGGTGACTGAGCGCAAGGCGGGGCGGATATGAGGGCTTGGATGGGTAGGTCGATGCGGGGGCGGGTTGGGTGCTGGATGAATGGGGTGCTGGGTCCCGATACGACGCTGGGGCCAGGTATGACGCTGGGGCGGATATGACGACTGTGGGCACGACCCGGACGGAAGGCGACATGGACAAGGACACCCGGCAGACCGTGGCCGACGGCGGCAGCGGGAGTGGCAGCGGGAGCGACACCGCTCAGGGGCGGCAGCGGCTCATGGCGGAGGGGCTGACCCTCGCCTACGACCGGCGCACGGTGGCCGAAGAACTGTCCGTGACCATCCCCGACCACTCCTTCACGGTGATCGTCGGGCCGAACGCCTGCGGCAAGTCGACCCTGCTGCGCGCCCTGTCCCGGATGCTCAAGCCGGTGGCCGGATCGGTGCTGCTGGACGGGCAGGCGATCGGCACGATGCCCGCCAAGAAGGTCGCCCGCACCCTCGGGCTGCTGCCCCAGTCCTCGATCGCCCCGGACGGGATCACGGTCGCCGATCTGGTCGCCCGTGGCCGCTATCCGCACCAGGGGCTGCTGCGGCAGTGGTCGGAGACGGACGAGCGGATCGTCGACGAATCGATGGCGGCGACCGGGGTGGCGGAGCTCGCGGATCGGTATGTCGACGAATTGTCCGGCGGTCAGCGTCAGCGGGTATGGATCGCGATGGCCATCGCCCAGCAGACCCCGCTGCTGCTCCTCGACGAGCCCACGACCTATCTGGACATCCAGCACCAGATCGATGTGCTGGACCTGTGCGCCCAGCTCCACGAGGAGCAGGGCCGCACCCTCGTCGCCGTTCTGCACGACCTGAACCACGCCGCCCGCTACGCCACCCATCTGATCGCGATGCGGGGCGGCGAGGTCGTCGCCGAGGGGGCGCCGGGGGACGTGGTCACGGCGGAGCTGGTGGAACGGGTCTTCGGGCTGCCGTGCCAGGTGATCGACGACCCGGAGACGGGGACGCCGCTGGTCATCCCGGCCGCCCGCCGGTCGCGTACGATGCCTGCGCCGCTGGCGGGTGCGGTGAGCGAGTCCTGAGTGCCTTGAGCCTCGCGGCGGGGGCGCGGTCGGGCTGGTGTCCGCGCCCGTGAGCGGTGGCGCGCTGGCTGCCGTGCCCCGCCCTCGGCGCCTCGGCGTCCCGCCGGCGGCGTGGGCGAGCGATGTGGCGGCTAGAGCAGCTTCCGTAGCCGCAGCAGGTCGCGCAGCCCGGCCTCGAGCTTGACCCGTCCGCTGCCCCACGCTCGTGCGAAGTGCAGCTCACCGTCGACCAGGGCCACCAGGTCGTCGCCGGTCATCGCCAGCCGGATCTGCGCGCGCTCGGCGGGCGGGCCCGGCTCGGTCATCACATCCTCGATCCGGCTGTCCACGAGACGGCCGGCGAAGGTGGTGTCCAGGTCGGTGATCCAGCAGCTGACGGAGCGATCGAGCGCGGCAGCGCTGTGCAGGTCCCCGTTCGCGCTCGCGAGGTTCTCCGCCAGTTTGTCGAGTGCGCTGCGGCACTGTTCCAAGGTCGCCATCGAGCATGACGTTACCCCAGGTCCCGTACGTCGGAGAACGAGGGATTCGCGGTAGCGTCGGGGCCATGAGCGAGCCGATGTCGGTCGGATGGCCCGGCCCACAGCCCGATACGGCGGCCGAGCGGGCCCAGGAAGCCACGCCCGAGCCGCTCCCGGGGGCTGGTGCGGTGCCCGGTGCGTTGCCTGGTGCGGAGGCGGGACCGTCCACGGTTCCGGGAGGGCCCGCGGCGGTGGCTCCCGGGCCCAGGGCGGGGCAGGAAGAGACGCCGGAGCCGGTGCCGGAGGGCGTATCGGAGCCGGTGCCCGAGCCCGTGCCGGAGCCGCCCGGCCCCGCTGAACCGGCCCCGCTCGGCGTGGACCGTACGCCCACCGGCGTCCCCGAGGTGGATGCCCGGCTCGACCGGCTGGCCGACGCCGACCACCTCGAGACGAGCGGGCATCTGGAGGTGTACGAGGATGTCCACGGTGGCCTTCGCGACACGCTGACAGCACTCGACCGGCGGCCCGGACCTCCGGCGCCCGGCCCGCGGACCCCGTCCGGTACGTAAGCGACTCCGTCGGCTGGGTACGCGGCCCCGTCCGTTACGCAAACGGCTTCGTCCGCTACGCAATGACCTCATCCGCTACATGAACAACCTCAGGAGCTGAACCACCCGTGGCAGTGACCCGCCCACGACGCGTACGACTCGACGCAGAGCTGGTGCGCCGCAAGCTGGCGCGTTCGCGTGAGCATGCGAGCCAGTTGATCGCCGCGGGCCGGGTCACCGTCGGCGGGGCGGTGGCGAGCAAACCGGCCACGCAGGTGGAGACCAGCGCGGCCGTCGTCGTGATCGAGGACGACAGCGATCCGGACTACGTCTCGCGCGGTGGCCACAAGCTCGCGGGGGCGCTGTACGCGTTCAGCGAAGAGTACCGGGAGGGCGCGGGTGCGGGGCAGGACTCCGCGGCCCGCCCGGCCCCGGCCCCGGGCGTGGGAGCCGGTGCCGGAGCCGGGTTGAAGGTCGCCGGGCGGCGGGCGCTGGACGCGGGCGCGTCGACCGGAGGCTTCACGGACGTCCTGCTGCGCGCGGGCGTCGCGCAGGTGCTCGCCGTCGACGTCGGCTACGGCCAGCTCGCCTGGTCGCTGCAGAGCGATGAACGCGTCAGTGTTTACGACCGTACAAACGTACGCGAGCTGACACTTGAGCGGATTGGTGGGGAACCGGTGGACCTGGTGGTCGGCGACCTCTCCTTCATCCCGCTCGGGCTGGTACTGCCCGCCCTCGTGCGGTGCGCGGCGCCCGACGCCGATCTGGTGCTGATGGTCAAACCACAGTTCGAGGTCGGCAAGGAGCGGCTGGGCAGCGGGGGAGTAGTCCGCAGCGCCGACCTGCGCGCCGAGGCGGTGCGCACGGTGGCCGGGCGGGCGGCGGAACTCGGACTGGGCGTGCTGGGCGTGACGGCCAGCCCGCTCCCGGGGCCGTCGGGCAATGTCGAGTACTTTTTGTGGATGCGCGCCGGGGCGCCGGCACTGGACCCGGCGGATGTTGACCGTGCAGTGGCGGAGGGGCCCAGTTGACCACTTCAGAAGCAGCGCAGGAGAAGGAAGCAGCGCCCGTGTCCGAGACGGCAGCGGCCGCGAAGGCCACGCGCGAGGGGGCTATGCCCGAAACGGCGCACGTGCCGTCGATGCCGGCGGCCGAGCCGACGGCGGACCGCACTGTCTTCCTGCTTGCGCACACCGGCCGCCCGGCGGCCATCCGCAGCGCCGAACTGGTCGTTCAGGGGCTGCTGCGCAGCGGAATCGGGGTACGGGTGCTCGCCGCTGAGGCCGCGGACCTGCCGCTGCCACCCGCTGTCGAGCGCGTCGACGCGGACCGTGACGTGCTGAACGGCTGTGAGCTGCTGATCGTGCTCGGCGGGGACGGGACGCTGCTGCGCGGAGCGGAGTTCGCCCGGGTCTCGGGTGTGCCGATGCTCGGGGTGAACCTCGGGCGGGTGGGCTTCCTGGCCGAGGCCGAGCGAGACGACCTCGACAAGGTGGTGGACCGGGTGGTGACCCGGCAGTACGAGGTCGAGGAGCGGATGACGATCGATGTGCTCGTCCGCAACGACGGGCACATCGTGCACACGGACTGGGCGCTGAACGAGGCGTCGGTGGAGAAGGCGGCGCGTGAGCGGCTGCTCGAGGTCGTCACGGAGGTCGACAACCGGCCGGTCTCGCGCTTCGGCGGCGACGGCGTGGTCTGCGCGACCCCGACCGGCTCGACGGCGTACGCGTTCTCGGCGGGCGGGCCGGTGGTGTGGCCCGAGGTGGAGGCGCTGCTGATGGTGCCGATCAGCGCCCATGCGCTGTTCGCCAAGCCGCTGGTGACGTCGCCGAAGTCGGTGCTCGCGGTGGAGGTGCAGCCGCAGACTCCGCACGGGGTGCTGTGGTGCGACGGCCGCCGCACGGTGGAGCTGCCGGCGGGGGCGCGGGTGGAGGTGCGGCGGGGCGCGGTACCGGTGCGGCTGGCCCGACTCCACCATGCGTCGTTCACCGACCGCTTGGTCGCCAAGTTCGCGTTGCCGGTGGCGGGGTGGCGGGGGGCGCCGCACTAGTTCGGTGGCTGCCGGGGTGCGGTGGTCGTTGCCGGGGTGCGCGGTGGGTCCGGTGGCGGGTGCTGGGTGCGGGGCCCTGGACCGTATATTTACGGCGCCATTGGCCGGGGGCGTGGGGTTGGTCGGGGATGGGCGCCACACGAACACGTAAGCGTCCAGGGCCCCACCCCTGCGGCCCCGCCCCTTCCCGTCTCGCTGGCGTCCGCGCCCCGGTGGCACGGGCCGCCTGTCCGTCCCGGGGGCGGCAATTCAGTCTCTCCGGCGTTTGAGGAGCGGGGTCCGGGGCGGAGCCCCGGCGGGGGTGAGGGGGGGGAGCCCCTCCGTCGGGGAGGGGCGGGGTGGGGGGGGCTTTCCGCCGGAGGCGCCCACCCTCCGCACCGGGCATGTGTGCGGGTCGACCCCACAAGTGGCGCCCCTTCGTCGCATCGCACCGGCCAAACCTCGTATGGTCGTGCACGTGCTGGAGGAGATGCGGATACGTGCGCTGGGCGTCATCGACGACGCGGTCGTCGAGCTGTCGCCCGGCTTCACCGCGGTGACCGGTGAGACCGGCGCGGGCAAGACCATGGTCGTCACCAGCCTCGGGCTGCTGCTGGGCGGCCGGGCCGATGCCGCCCTGGTGCGGATCGGGGCCAAGGCGGCGGTCGTCGAAGGGCGCCTTACGGTCGACGCCCGTTCGGCGGCGGCCGTGAGGGCCGAGGAGGCAGGGGCCGAGCTCGAGGACGGCGTGCTGCTGATCAGCCGTACGCTCTCCGCTGAGGGGCGGTCGCGCGCGCATGTGGGCGGCCGGTCGGTACCCGTGGGGCTGCTGGCCGAGCTGGCCGACGATCTGGTGGCCGTGCACGGTCAGACCGATCAGCAGGGCCTGCTGCGGCCCGCCCGGCAGCGGCAGGCGCTGGACCGGTACGCGGGGGCCGCGGTGGCCGGGCCCCTGGAGAAGTACGCGGGGGCCTATCGCCGGCTGCGCGCCGTCTCGGCCGAGTGGGAGGAATTGACCACGCGGGCCCGCGAGCGCGCGCAGGAGGCGGATCTGCTGCGGTTCGGGCTCGAAGAGGTCGCGGACGCCGAGCCCCGGCCCGGAGAGGACGCCGAGCTGGCGGCCGAGGCCGAACGGCTGGGGCACGCCGAGGCCCTGGCGTCCGCCGCCGCTCTCGCGCACGCCGCCCTTGCCGGGAACCCTGAGGACCCCGAGGGCGTGGACGCGGCCACGCTCGTCGCGGGCGCCCATCGCGCCGTGGAGGCCGTGCGCTCCCATGACTCGGCCCTCGCCGGGCTCGCCGACCGGATCGGTGAGATCGGCATCCTGGTGTCCGATGTGGCCGGGGACCTCGCGGGGTACGCCGACAACCTCGACGCCGACCCGATCCGCCTGGGCGCCGTCGAGGAGCGCCGCGCCGCGCTGGCGCAGCTGACCCGTAAGTACGGCGAGACCATCGCGGACGTGCTGGCCTGGGCGGAGCAGGGCGCCGCCCGGCTGGCCGAACTCGACGGCGACGACGACCGCATCGGCGAGCTGGCCGCCGAGCGCGACGCGCTCCGCGCCGAGCTGGGCGAGCTGGCGCAGACGCTCACCGACGCCCGTACGGAGGCGGCGGGGCGCTTCGCGGAGGCGGTCACCGCCGAGCTGGCCTCCCTGGCGATGCCGCATGCCCGGGTCACGTTCGCGATCAGCCAGACCGAGACGGAGGCGGACGGCATCGAGGTGGGCGGCCGCACGGTCGTCTTCGGGCCGCATGGGGCCGATGAGGTCGAGCTGCTGCTCGCCCCGCATCCGGGCGCCCCGCCCCGGCCGATCGCCAAGGGCGCCTCCGGGGGTGAGCTGTCCCGGGTGATGCTCGCGGTGGAGGTCGTGTTCGCGGGCTCGGACCCCGTACCGACCTATCTCTTCGACGAGGTGGACGCGGGCGTCGGCGGTAAGGCGGCGGTCGAGGTGGGCCGCCGGCTGGCCCGGCTCGCGCGCTCCGCGCAGGTCGTGGTGGTCACCCATCTGCCGCAGGTCGCGGCGTTCGCCGACCGGCATCTGGTGGTCGAGAAGACCAACGACGGCTCGGTGACACGCAGCGGGGTGAAGGCCATGGAGGGCGAGGACCGCGTACGGGAGCTGTCGCGGATGCTCGCGGGCCAGGAGGACTCCGAACTCGCGCGGGCGCATGCGGAAGAGCTCCTGGAGGCGGCACGCGCGGGACGCTGACCTTCACCCGAAAGGGTGGTACCGCGGACGCACGGGCGAGCTCGGGGTAGACGTCGCCGGGGAGCGTTGCGACGAGGGTTCGGCGAGTGCTGGCATCCTTGGGCGGTCCCTCCTTTTCGCCCCGACACCGTCTCAGGAGCTCCGCCCGCGTGAGCAGTACCGTGAGTAGCACCCCGGTCCCGCCGCACGGGCAGCCGTCGCTGCACGCCGTTCAGGTGCTGGGCGGGGGGAGTTCGGGCAGCGGGGTGCATGTGCGGTCGCTGTCGGCCGGGCTGGTGGCGCGCGGGCTGCGGGTGACCGTCTGCGGGCCGTGGAGCGCCGAGCGGGGCTATGGCTTCGCCCAGACGGGAGCGCGGTTCACCGGGCTCGACGCCCTGACGGGCGCCGGAAGCATGGCGTCGCTGCGCAAGGCCACCCACGGGGCGGCCCTGGTGCACGCCCACGGGCTGCGTTCGGGGCTGCTGGCCGCGGTGGCGCTGCGTGGCCGGAATGTGCCGCTGATCGTCACCTGGCACACCCGTGTGGATGCCGAGGGGGCGCGGGCCCGTCTCGTCGGGCTGATGGAGCGCCGGGTGGCGCGGGCCGCCGCCATCGTGCTGGGGGCCTCCTCGGATCTGGTGGAGCGGGCCCGGGCCCGCGGCGCCCGCGACGCGCGGCTCGCCCCGGTCGCGGTGCCCGCCCCGCGCCGGGGACCGGAGCCCGGTGACGGCCGCCGCCAGAAGGCGCGGGCCGAACTGGGCGTGGTGGAGCGGCCGTTGCTGGTCACGGCGGGGCGGCTGGAGGCGGTGGCCGGACATGGCCCGCTGCTGGACGCGGCGCGGCGCTGGCGCGGGCTGGACCCGCAGCCGCTGCTGGTGGTGGCGGGGGAGGGGCCGGACCGTGCGGTGCTGCAGCGCCGGATCGACCTGGAGGGGCTGCCGGTGCGGCTGCTCGGCCGGCGTGAGGATGTCCCAGGGCTGCTCTCGGCGGCCGATGTAGCGGTGCTTTCCAGCCGCTGGGAGGCGCGGTCGCTGCTGGCCCAGGAGGCACTGCACGCGGGGGTGCCGCTGGTGGCGACGGCGGTGGGCGGGGTGCCGGAGCTGGTCGGGGACGCGGCCGAACTCGTCCCGTACGGCGATCCGGAGGCCCTGGCCAAGGCTGTGACCGGACTGCTCGCCGATCCGGTGCGCCGGGTGGAGCTCGCCGCGGCGGGGCGGGCGCGGACGGACGGCTGGCCGACGGAGGACGACACGGTCGCCCATGTCCTCAGCGTCTACGATGAGTTGGTGCAGACCTTTCTGTGTGAAGGGGTTGACGGGCCCGGTCGTTGATCGGCAGGGTGCTGGGCAGAGGAACGAGAGAGCGCTCTCAACTCGCGCTTCTCGTTACCCCCCACGCCATTTTCCCGGCAACCCCCACTACGCCGAGGAGCACCATCATCATGATCAGTCGCAGGAAGCTGCTGGGTGGCATAGCCGCCTCCGCCGCTGCCGCGGGAACCGGCCTGGCCTTCGCAGGCGGCCGCGCCAGCGGTGCGCCGAGCACGAAGGCCGCCGCCTCCCTGCCCCTGACCGTCGTCAACAAGACGGGGCAGTACGACAACGCATCGGTCTGGCTCTACATCGTCGGCAACGAGGGCGACCGGCAGGTGCACGTCACCCCTGACGGCACCATCGCCCCCGTCGCGCTCTCCGACAACGGCTCGGACGGTTTCACCGACTACGCGATCCCGCTGGCCGGAAGCGGTGACACGAAGCTGAACCTGCCGCAGATGTCGGGCCGGATCTATGTCGCGCTCGGCTCGAAGCTCAAGCTGAAGGTGGTCGAGGACGGGGCGGGCAAGCCCGCGCTGCAGTACCCGGCCGGCTGGGTGTCCGGTGACCCGAACTTCGACATCATGCACGACTGCGCGGAGTTCACGTACAACTCCTCGGGGATGTTCTGCAACACCACCATGGTGGACATGTTCAGCGTCCCGCTGTCGATCCACCTCACCGGCGCCCAGGATCAGACGACCGGCACCCTCAAGGACGGCGCCCGCGCCAAGGTCTTCTCCGACCTCGCCGGCGTCGACGCCTACAAGAAGCTGATCGTCGGCGACAATCTGCGGGTGATCGCTCCGGGCCATGGCATGGGCGCGGGGCTGTTCGCGGAGGACTACTTCGCGTCCTACATCGACCAGGTCTGGGACGCCTACGGATCGAAGGACCTCAAGGTCACCACCAACGCGGGCACCTTCACCGGCCGGGTGAGCGGCGGGAAGTTCGCCTTCACCGGCCCGGCGTCGGTCTCCTTCGACAAGCCCTCCACCAAGGACGTGCTGTTCTGCGACGGCGCCCTGGCCGCGCCCAACGACGGGACGACGGGCCCGGTCGCGGCGATCCTCGGCGCGGGCTTCAACCGCACCACGCTGCACAACACCGATGCCCAGCCGACCACCGACCCGGCCGCCTTCTATGGCGAGGAGGTCACCAACCACTACGCCAAGGCCATGCACGCGGCGACCGTGGACGGCAAGGCGTACGGCTTCGCCTTCGATGACGTGGCCGAGTTCGCGTCCTACATCCAGGACACCGCCCCGAAGGGGATCACGCTCACGCTGACTCCGTTCTAGGGAGCGTCCGGCGGATCGTGACGCCTGCGGCGGGCTGCTCCGGCTTCGCCCTCGCCCCCGACCCCGGGGCCTGGGGGCGAAGCCCCTGCCATGCGGCGGAGCCGCATATCGACGCTGCGGGAAGGGGCGGGGAGGGGAAAGATCCGCAGGGCCGGGCAGGGTCCGGCCGCGGTTCGGCACAGGCGGCCGGGCGGGGAGGTGTCCGCGGCGCACGGCGGGGCGGCGCGGCGGACGGTGAGGGAGCCTCTCCCCGCCCGGCTACACGTCTGGCGACCCGCCCGGCGGCACGGGGGGACGCCGGGCGGGCCGCCCGGGCATGGCGGGGCGGCCCGCGAACGCGTCACCGCACATGGCGGCGGGCCTGGAGGGCCACCCCCAGGGCGAGAACCGTCTGGGGGTCCTCCAGATCGCTGCCCAGCAGCCGGGAGATCCGGGCCAGCCGGTCGTACAGCGTCTGGCGGTTGAGGTGCAGCGCGCGGGCCGTCTCCGCCTTACGGCCCGCATGGCGCAGATATGTCTCCAGTGTCGGCACCAGCGGCGGACGGGCGGTGCGGTCATGAGCGAGCAGCGGCCCGATCACCCGGTCGACAAAGGCGGCCAGATCCCCGTGCTCCCGCAGTCGCCACAGCAACAGGTCGACATCCAGGCTCCGTACGTCGTACCAGTCCCGGTCGGTCAGCCCGCGCGCCGCGTTCGCCGCCTCCGCCGCATGCCGCAGCTCGGGGCCGGCCGCGTCCCAGCCGACCGCGAGCCCGGCGATCACCACCGGCGGCCGGGCGCCGGTCCGGTCCGGCCAGGCCCGCTCCACTCCGGCCCGCAGCGCCGCCGCGATCCGCTCGGCCACCGCACCGCGCTCGGTCGCGCCGCGCAGCCCCGCCAGCAGCGGAACCCGGCCCTCCGGAAGTCGTACGCCGAGCAGCACCGGCACCCCGACCGCCGCCAGCTCCTCCTGCAGGGCGTGGGCCAGCGCCGCCCAGCTCTCCCCGCCCCCGGCCAGCGGGCGCGGATCCTCCACCAGCCGCATCACCACCGGCAGCAATGGCCCGTCCGCGCCCGGCCTAAAGCCCAGTACCCGGGCCTGGGCGGGGGCGTCCGACGCCTCGATGCGGCCCTCCGCGAGATCGGTGAGGAAGTCCCCGCGCCCGCGCGCCGCCAGTTCCTCCTCCTGACGCGTCCGCAGCAGCACCACCGCCAGCAGATCCGCCGTCCGCTCGGCGGCGATCTTGTGCACCGGCCCCAGCGGCCCGGCCACCGGAAGGACGGTCAGCCGCGCCCGTACGGAGCCGGGGCCGGGCCCGCCGCCCGGGATGTCCGCCATCACACTGCCCGCCGGCGGTTCGGGCCGCGCGGCCGCGCGCCGCGCCCGCAGCCCCTCCCAGACCTGCAGCGGATCGGCCGCGCCCGCCGGGGGCGTACCGCCGGGCCCCGCCGCGTACAGCAGTTGCCCGTCGGGGGTCTCCAGGAAGACCGGATTGGCCGCGAAGGCGGCGAAGTGGCACAGGATCTCCGGTACCCCGCCGCCGCGCAGCAGCACCTCGGTGGCCTGCCGGTGCACCACATCGGCCTGGCGCAGCAGGGCGTAGTGCGCATTGACGATCTCGGTGTGGATCTCCTCGGTGACCGTCACGAACGGCACCTCGCGATGGAGTTGCACCAGCGGCAGCCCGCACGAGCGCGCCGTGTCCACGACCGGTCCCGGCAGTGTGCGGAACCGGGCCCCCAGCTCCACCACCAGTGCCGCGATGCCCCGTTCGGCGAGCCGGCGGACGAAGGCGCGCTGCTCGGCGGGGCGCGACCCGACCCCGAGGCCGGTGGTCAGCAGCAGTTCACCGCCCTTGAGCAGCGCGGCGATGTTGGGTACCTCGCCCGCGTGCACCCAGCGCACCGGGCGGTCCAGCAGCTCTTCCCCGGACACCACCTCGGGGAGCCCGCGGCGCAGGGCGGGAAGGCCGAGGGCCCGCGCCACGGTGATCGTCCCATGCGGCTCCCGAGGCATCCGCGGCTCGTGCGGTTCGCCGGGCACCCGCGACTCTTGCGGTTCCCGCGACTCCTGCGGCTCGTGCGGTTCCTGCGGTTCCATGGTCAGGACGCTCCCCGGGCGGGGCCCTCTTCGCCGGTCAGCGCGCTAGCCTCCGTACGCGCCGGACGCCGTCAGCCGCAGCGCGGTGTCGATCAGCGGCACATGGCTGAACGCCTGCGGGAAGTTGCCCACCTGACGCTGGTTCTTCGGGTCCCACTCCTCGGCCAGCAGCCCGAGGTCGTTGCGGAGCCCGAGCAGCTTCTCGAAGAGCTTCCGGGCCTCGTCCACCCGGCCGATCATCGCCAGGTCGTCGGCGAGCCAGAACGAGCAGGCCAGGAAGGCCCCTTCGTCGCCCTCGAGACCGTCCACCCCGGCGTCCTCGCCCGCGGTGGGGTAGCGCATGACGAAGCCGTCCTCGGTCGACAGCTCCCGCTGGATCGCCTCGATGGTGCCGATGACCCGCTTGTCGTCCGGCGGCAGAAAGCCCATCTGCGGGATGAGCAGCAGCGAGGCGTCCAGCTCCTTGGAGCCGTAGGACTGGGTGAAGGTGTTGCGCTCGGCGTCGTAGCCCCGCTCGCAGACGTCCCGGTGGATCTCGTCGCGCAGCTCCCGCCAGCGCTCCAACGGCCCGTCCACATCGCCGGATTCGATCAGCTTGACGGTGCGGTCGACCGCGACCCAGGCCATCACCTTGGAGTGCACGAAGTGGCGGCGCGGCCCGCGCACCTCCCAGATGCCCTCGTCCGGCTCGTCCCAGTGCTCTTCCAGGTAGCGGATCAGCTTCAGCTGCAGCACGCTCGCGTAGTCGTTGCGCGCCAGGCCCGTCATATGGGCCAGGTGCAGCGCCTCGGTGACCTCGCCGTAGACGTCCAGCTGGAGCTGGCCCGCCGCGCCGTTGCCGACCCGGACCGGCTGGGAGTTCTCATAGCCGGGCAGCCAGGTCAGCTCGGCCTCGGCCAACTCCCGCTCGCCCGCGATGCCATACATGATCTGCAGGTTCTCCGGGTCGCCCGCGACCGCGCGCAGCAGCCATTCGCGCCAGGCGCGCGCTTCCTCGCGGTAGCCGGTGCGCAGCAGCGAGGAGAGGGTGATCGCGGCGTCCCGCAGCCAGGTGAAGCGGTAGTCCCAGTTCCGGACGCCGCCGATCTCCTCGGGCAGCGAGGTGGTGGGCGCCGCGACGATGCCGCCGGTGGGGGCGTAGGTCAGCGCCTTGAGCGTGATCAGCGAGCGGACCACCGCGTCCCGGTAGGGGCCGTGGTACGTGCAGTGCTCGACCCACTCCCGCCAGAACGCCTCGGTGGCCTCCAGGGCGACCTCCGGCTCGGGCAGCGCGGGCGGCTCGTTGTGCGAGGGCTGCCAGCTGATGGTGAAGGCGATCCGGTCGCCGGGGCCCACCGTGAAGTCGGAGTAGGTGGTGAGGTCCTTGCCGTAGGTGTCGGCCTCGGTGTCCAGCCATACGGAGTCCGGGCCGGCGACGGCGACGGTGCGGGTGTCCACCCGGTGCACCCACGGCACGACCCAGCCGTAGGAGAACCGCATCCGCAGCGCGGAGCGCATCGGCACCCGGCCGCTGACCCCCTCGACGATCCGCACCAGTTGCGGGGCGCCGTCACGGGGCGGCATGAAGTCGATCACACGGACCGTGCCGCGCGGAGTGTCCCACTCCGATTCCAGCACCAGCGAGTCGCCGCGGTAGCGGCGGCGGTCGGCGGCGGGCGGCTGACTCCCCGAGGGGAAGGCGGGCCCCAGGCGCCAGAAACCGTGTTCCTCCGTGCCCAGCAGACCGGCGAAGACGGCATGGGAGTCGAACCGCGGCAGGCACAGCCAGTCGACCGTGCCATCCCTGCAGACGAGGGCGGCGGTCTGCATATCACCAATCAGTGCGTAATCCTCGATACGCCCGGCCACGTGCATTCCCCATTCGAACGGCCGTACCACCCCGGAGGGCGCTTCTTACGGTCTCGGAAATTCTGACGAGCTCTTGTTCCGGGGGCGTGCTGGTGGTGCCGTGCCGGGTGGCTCGCATGCGTGCGTCCGATGAGGATACGACGGACAACGGTGATCCGCTTGAGCCCGTCCACATCGTGGCTCGCATCTCGCGGCCGATCGGGTGGCCAGGTCACGCATGGTGTTCGGGCGGTTGCGCAGACCGAACGCGGGAACCAGGTCATCAGCGACCGCTCCGAGGCGCTGATACCCTGGTAGCCCGTGGAGCGGCGGGCACAAAACCCCCGAACCATCAGCGACGGCACCCCCCGAATCCGGAGCGGCTGCCGTACGCACCCTCACGACGCGACCACGGGAGCCCCCTCTTGGCCATTGCCGCTAAGCCCATGACGACCAAGCACCTCTTCGTCACCGGGGGTGTCGCCTCCTCACTCGGCAAGGGTCTTACCGCCTCCAGTCTGGGGGCGCTGCTGAAGGCGCGCGGTCTGCGCGTCACCATGCAGAAGCTCGATCCGTATCTGAACGTCGACCCGGGCACGATGAACCCCTTCCAGCACGGTGAGGTGTTCGTCACCAACGACGGCGCCGAGACCGATCTGGACATCGGCCACTACGAGCGCTTCCTCGACGTCGACCTCGACGGCTCGGCCAATGTGACCACCGGACAGGTGTACTCCACCGTAATCGCCAAGGAGCGGCGCGGTGAGTACCTCGGTGACACCGTGCAGGTCATCCCGCACATCACCAACGAGATCAAGCACCGCATCCGGCGCATGGCCACCGACGACGTGGACGTCGTCATCACCGAGGTCGGCGGCACCGTCGGCGACATCGAGTCGCTGCCCTTCCTGGAGGCCGTCCGCCAGGTCCGGCACGAGGTCGGCCGGGACAACGTCTTCGTGGTGCACATCTCGCTGCTGCCCTACATCGGCCCGTCCGGTGAGCTGAAGACCAAGCCCACCCAGCACTCGGTGGCCGCGCTGCGCAACATCGGTATCCAGCCGGACGCGATCGTGCTGCGAGCCGACCGCGAGGTCCCGACCTCCATCAAGCGCAAGGTCTCGCTGATGTGTGACGTGGACGACGCGGCCGTGGTCGCCGCCATCGACGCCAAGTCGATCTACGACATCCCGAAGGTGCTGCACTCCGAGGGCCTGGACGCCTATGTCGTCCGCAAGCTGGACCTGCCCTTCCGCGACGTGGACTGGACCCAGTGGGACGATCTGCTGCGGCGGGTCCACCAGCCCGACCACGAGGTCACCGTGGCGCTCGTCGGCAAGTACATCGACCTGCCCGACGCCTACCTCTCGGTCACCGAGGCGCTGCGCGCCGGCGGCTTCGCCAACAACGCCCGCGTCAAGATCAAGTGGGTCACCTCCGACGACTGCAAGACGGCCGCCGGCGCCCGGGACCAGCTCGACGGTGTGGACGCGGTCTGCATTCCCGGCGGCTTCGGCGACCGCGGAGTGATCGGCAAGGTCGGCGCGATCACCTACGCCCGGGAGAACAAGCTCCCGCTGCTGGGCCTCTGCCTCGGCCTGCAGTGCATCGTCATCGAGGCCGCGCGCAACCTCGCGGGCGTCGAGGGCGCCAACTCCACCGAGTTCGAGCCCGCCACCACCGACCCGGTGATCTCCACCATGGCCGAGCAGCTCGACATCGTCGCGGGCGAGGGCGATATGGGCGGCACCATGCGACTGGGCATGTACCCGGCCAAGCTGGCCGAGGGCTCGATCGTCCGCGAGGTCTACGACAACCAGCCGTATGTCGAGGAGCGCCACCGCCACCGCTACGAGGTCAACAACTCCTACCGCGGTGAGCTGGAGAAGAAGGCCGGGATCGTCTTCTCCGGCACCTCTCCGGACAACAAGCTCGTCGAGTACGTGGAGTACCCGCGCGAGGTCCACCCCTATCTGGTCGGCACCCAGGCGCACCCCGAGCTGCGCTCCCGCCCGACCCGTCCGCACCCGCTCTTCGCGGGCCTGGTGAAGGCGGCGGTCGAGCGACAGACCGCTGGTCAGACGCGTAGCGCGGGGGCCTGACCGATACGGTTGACGGGGGCGGGCGGCCGTCGCGGCCCGCCCCCGTCAACCGCACGCGGAAAGGACGCTGAGGCAAGCATGCGTATCCAGGACACCCCCGAGGAATGGCCGGTCACCGCCACCGCCACGCCGTTCACCGGCAACAAGACGAGCGTGCGCACCGACGAGGTGGAGATGCCCGACGGCAGCCGGGTCAACCGCGACTACCAGGTCCATCCCGGCTCCGTCGCCATCCTCGCCCTGGACGAGGACGGCCGCGTGATCGTGCTGCGGCAGTACCGGCACCCGGTCCGCCAGCGGCTGTGGGAGATCCCGGCGGGTCTCCTGGACATCCCCGGTGAGAACCCGCTGCACGCCGCCCAGCGGGAGTTGTACGAGGAGGCGCACGTCAAGGCCGAGGACTGGCGCGTGCTGATCGACGTCTACACCTCGCCCGGCGGCTCCGACGAGGCCGTACGGATCTTCCTGGCCCGGGAGATCGCCGCGGCCGAGGGCGAGCGGTTCGAGGTCTCCGAGGAGGAGGCCGACATGGAGCTGGCCCGGGTGTCCCTGGAGGAGCTGGTGCGCGGCGCCCTCGCGGGCGAGCTGCACAACACCTGCCTCGTGATGGGTGCGCTGGCGCTGCAGGCCGCGCTCTCCGGCGACGGTATCGACGCCCTCCGCCCGGCCGACGCCTCCTGGCCGGCCCGCCCCTTCGCGGCGTAGACCCACTGAGCGGCGCGGGCCCAGTGAGCGGCGCGGGCCCGCTGATGCGGCGCATAGGCCCCAACCGGTCCCGGTGAAGATCCGATGGAGTGATTTTCGGTACGTGCCATGGGCCTGGAGTGCCGGGTACCTGACGCGGAGTGAACTACGCTCATAGTGGCCCCGGCCGCAGCGGCGCGGCGGGCTCGTAAGCGCAGGTGGACGGGAGTGGGCCCGTGGCGGAGCAGGCGGTCGACACCGAGGGGGAGCCGGCGGCCCCAAGGAAGCGGCAGCCGCCGTCCGCCACGCCCGCTTCGTCCGCTTCCGGCCGTCCGCCGGAGGCCCGTTCCGATCGTTCGCCGGAGGACCGCCCCCATCGTTCGCCGGAGGACCCGGCGCCCTCGTCCGAGACCCCGCCGCGGCAGCGCTCCGCGGCCGGACGCGCGGACCCTCAGGACGGCGGGGTGTGGAGCGGGGCGACCCGGGCCGTGCTGTTCGCGGCGGCGGCCACCGTGGGGCGGGGGTTCGCCGGGCGGCGGCGGGAGCTGCTCTCGCTGCGGGCCGATATCGAGCGCGCGGGCCTGGACACCCTCGCCGGCCGTAAGGCCGCCCGCAGCCGGGTGCTGCTGATCGCGGGCCGCCCCGGCTGGGGCCGTACGGCCCTGGCCGAGGAGCTCGCCCGGCGGCTCGCCGACGGCTACCCCGACGGAGTGCTGAGCGCCCGGCTGACGACCTCCGCCGGTGACCCCGTTCCCACCGAGCGCACCGCCCGTGAGCTGCTCGGACGGCTCGGCGTGAGCGCCTCGCCGGGCGCGGACGAGGACGATCTGAGCGAGGCGCTGCGCGCGGCGCTGGACGGCAAGCGGGTGCTGTTGCTGCTCGACGACGTGGCCGGTGCCGAGCAGGTGGACGCGCTGCTGCCCGACGAGCCCGACTGCCTGGTGGTCGCCGTCTCGCGCGGCCCGCTGACCGGGGTGCCGGATGTGCGGCCGTGCACGGTGGGCGGGCTGGATGTGAGCGCGGCGGTCGGGCTGCTGGCGCAGTACACCGGCCCCACCCGGATCACCTGCGACCCGGTGGCCGCGCAGTCCCTCGTCGAGGAGTGCGCGGGCCAGCCCGCCGCGCTCGTCCTGGTCGGCGGCTGGCTCGCCGCCCGCCCTCAGGCGTCGGTCGCCGACGCGCTGGCCCGGCTGCGCGAACTGCCGCCGGACGACGGTGATCTCGACCACGGCGCCCGCCCGCTGATCCGCGCCTTCCGGCTGGCCTACGCCGCGCTGCCGTCCGCCGCCGCCCGGATGCTGCGGCTGCTGGTGCTGGCGCCCGGCGGATCGGCCGACGCCCAGACCGCCTCCGCGCTGGCCGGATGCTCGGTGGCGGACGGCGAGGCGGCGCTGGAGGGCTTCGCCGCGTACGGGATGCTGCGCCCGCGCGGGCCGGGCGACTACCAGGTGCCCGGCTGTCTCGATCCGCTGCTGCGGGAGCGGCTGGCGGCCGAGGAGCGCCCGGCGGAGGTGGAGCTGGCGCGGGCGCGGATGCTGGAGCGTGCCGTACGGCAGCTGCACGCGTGCCGACTGGCCGCCGAGCCCGCCGGTTCGCCGGGCCGCAAGAAGCTGGCCGGGATGCCGAAGCCGCTGCGCTTTTCGTCGTCGGCCCAGGCCGCGGAATGGTTGGAGGCCCGGCTGCCCACGCTGATCGAGGCCGCGCGGCTGGCGGTGGAGACCGGTGAACTCGACACGCTGGCACGGCGGTTGGTGGCCGCGCTGACCCACGCCCTCACCGCCCACCGGGGTGCCGAGGGCGCCGCGGTGGAGCTGTACGGGCTGCATCAGCTGGTGCTGGACGTGGCCCGGCGCCGCGATCTGCCGGTGGAGCGGGCGGCCGCGCTGCTGAACCTCGGCGATCTGGACGCCGGGGCGGCCCGGGTGGACAAGGCCCTCGCGCGGTACAAGAGCGCCCTCGAGGCCGCCCGTGAGTCGGGCGATCCGTATACGACCGGGCGGGCGCTGGAGTCGATCGGTGGTATGTACCAGGAGCTGGAGGACTGGCACCGGGCCGCCGACTGGTACGGACGCGCCCTGGAGCTGCGGCTGAGCCGCCGCGATCTGTCCGCGGCCGCCCGGATGTACGCACGGCTCGGCACCGTCCACGGCTACGCCGGGCAGTGGGGCGAGGCGCTGCGCGACTGGCGCGCCGCCGCGGCCGCCTGCCGCCGGGCGGGGGACCGGCCGGGGTATGCGCGGGCGCTCAGCGGCGCCGCGGGCGCCCAGGAGCGCACCGGGCGGCCGAGGGAGGCGCTGCGCACCTGGGCGGAGGCCGCCGCGGCCGCCCGGACCTGCGGTGACACCGGGCTGCACGCCGATCTGGCGGGCTATGCGGCGGACGCGATGGACCGGCTCGGCGGGGACCCGGCGGTGGCGCGGTCGCTGCGGCGCACCGCCCGTAAGAGCGCCACGGCGGGGGCGGAGGACATGGGTCCGTCACCTCAGAGTGGCGAAGGAAGCCCAGCCGACCTACGAAATCAGTAGTCGTCTTCCAAAAGATTGATGCATTGCAAGGCTAGACAGCGCGACGTCCTTCATTAGACTGGCCGTACCGCGATTGTTGCGGTCGTCTCCGGCATGCGGACGCGTTCCGGTTTGCCTGTCTATGGTCGATGGTGTACGGACCCATGGCTGGCTATGGCGATATGTTCCTTTCCCCCCATTCAAGGACCGTGATCGACGTGAAGGTCGGTATCCCCCGCGAGGTCAAGAACAACGAGTTCCGTGTGGCCATCACCCCCGCCGGTGTGCACGAGCTGGTCCGAGGCGGCCATGAGGTCGTCGTGGAGCAGGGTGCGGGCCTCGGCTCCTCCATCACGGACGAGGAATACACCGCCGCCGGTGCGCGCATCCTCGGCACCGCCGACGAGGTCTGGGCCACCGCCGACCTGCTGCTGAAGGTCAAGGAGCCCGTCGCGGAGGAATACCACCGGATGCGCAAGGGTCAGACGCTCTTCACCTACCTGCATCTGGCCGCCTCCCGGGCCTGCACGGACGCGCTGCTGGAGTCCGGCACCACCGCCATCGCCTACGAGACCGTCGAGACCGCGAACCGCGCCCTGCCGCTGCTCGCGCCGATGTCCGAGGTCGCGGGCCGGATCGCGCCGCAGGTCGGCGCGTACCACCTGATGCGCTCGGCCGGCGGCCGTGGTGTGCTGCCCGCCGGGGTGCCGGGTGTGGCCGCCGCGCGGGCCGTGGTCATCGGCGGTGGGGTCTCCGGGTGGAACGCCGCCCAGATCGCCATCGGCATGGGCTTCCATGTCACCCTGCTGGACAAGGACATCAACAAGCTGCGCGAGGCCGACCGGATCTTCGGCACCCGGGTGCAGACCATCGCCTCCAACGCCTTCGAGCTGGAGAAGGCCGTCCTCGAGGCCGACCTGGTCATCGGCGCGGTGCTCATCCCGGGCGCCAAGGCGCCCAAGCTGGTCACCAACGAGCTGGTGTCCCGGATGAAGCCGGGAAGTGTCCTTGTCGACATCGCGATCGACCAGGGCGGCTGCTTCGAGGACTCCCGCCCCACCACTCACGCCGAGCCGACCTTCGCGGTCCACGACTCGGTCTTCTACTGCGTCGCGAACATGCCCGGCGCGGTGCCGAACACCTCCACCCACGCGCTCACCAACGCGACGCTCCCGTACATCGTGGAGCTGGCCAACCGCGGCTGGCGGGACGCGCTGCGCCGGGACGCCGCGCTGGCCAAGGGGCTCAACACCCATGAGGGACAGGTTGTCTACGGCCCGGTCGCCGAGGCGCACGACCTGCCCGCGGTCGAACTGAGCTCGCTGATCGGCTGAATGACGCTCGGAGTTCACCGGCCCGGCCGCCGGAGCGGGTGAACTCCGGTTGCCGGACGGTCAACCCGGACCGTCAACCACATGTCAACAATGGGCATCCGGCCGGGTCTTGTCGAAGGGCGAGGCCCGGCCGAAGGTGTGTCCGCTGTGCCCCGTATCACGGGTGGCCCACGGCTCGGCCAACTCGCCCTAAATGCAACTATTCAGACGCTTTATGCGGCGGTGAAATCTCCGCGGCGCCGTTCACACGCCCTTGACATCGGGGTGTTCGATTGCCGACACATCATGCCGTGTCCGGTGGATTGTGTTGCTGCGGACCGCCGACACGCCATAGAGTCGCCAACCGTCGGCATGGTGTCACGCTGACCTATAGAGAAATTTCCTGGTCACCAAGGAGGTAGGACGACTTGTGAATGAGTCGACATTTTCTCCCGGGGGTGGTCAACCAGGACCGGCTGCGCGGGGCCAGGGCCCCTCGGGGCTCGAGGCTGTCGGCTCCGTCGCTGTCCGTACCTTCGCAACCCGCCAGAGCCCGACGACAGCCCACCAGAGCCACAGCATGGACGGCCATCACGTGAACGCCATGGCCGGCGACCAGGGGGGCACGGATCCCGCCCGCTTCGCCGACTACGACGACCTCCCCGACGGGCACTTCTACGACCCGGACGCGGAGTACGAGCCAGACCCCGAATACGCGGCCACGCTCGCGCCCGACGCTGCCCGCCAGCGCCGCGAGCGGATCGGCCCCACCGGGCGCCCGCTGCCGTACTTCCCGATCCCGGGGCCGCTGACCGATCACGGTCCAGCGAAGATCATCGCGATGTGCAACCAGAAGGGCGGGGTCGGTAAGACCACCTCCACCATCAACCTGGGCGCGGCCCTGGCCGAATACGGCCGCCGGGTGCTGCTCGTCGACTTCGACCCGCAGGGCGCCCTGTCGGTCGGCCTCGGGGTCAACCCGATGGAGCTCGACCTCACGGTCTACAACCTGCTCATGGAGCGGGGCATGTCGGCCGACGAGGTGCTGCTGAAGACGGCCGTGCCCAACATGGATCTGCTCCCCAGCAATATCGACTTGTCGGCCGCCGAGGTGCAGCTGGTGAGCGAGGTCGCCCGGGAGTCGACCCTGCAGCGCGCCCTGAAGCCGCTGATGGCCGACTACGACTACATCGTCATCGACTGCCAGCCCTCGCTCGGTCTGCTCACCGTCAACGCGCTCACCGCGGCGCACAAGGTGATCGTGCCGCTGGAGTGCGAGTTCTTCGCGCTGCGCGGTGTGGCGTTGCTCACGGAGACGATCGAGAAGGTCCAGGAGCGGCTCAACCCCGACCTGGAGCTGGACGGCATCCTCGCCACGATGTACGACTCGCGCACCGTGCACAGCCGTGAGGTCCTCGCCCGTGTGGTCGAGGCGTTCGACGATCACGTCTACCACACGGTCATCGGCCGCACGGTCCGCTTCCCCGAGACCACGGTCGCGGGCGAGCCGATCACCACGTACGCGTCCAACTCCGTCGGTGCCGCCGCCTATCGCCAGCTCGCCAGGGAGGTGCTCGCCCGGTGTCACGCCGAGTGAGTCTGCCGGGAGCCGACGAACTGTTCCGCACCACGGGAGGGATGGGGCTCCAGTCCTCCGCTCCCGCCTCCGGGCGCCGCCAGGCGAACGGTGAGGGCCCCCGGGTGCCCCCGCCCGCCGCCGACCCCGACGCCGAGCCCCGGGAAGGGCAGGAGCAGCGCCCGGACGGTGAGCAGTCCGGCTCGGGCGAACACATGGGACGCGAGACGGCGGCCTCCCAGGACGCGGTCGGCGAGCGGCGCCCCGCGGCCGGGGACCGGCCCAAGGGCCGCCCGGCCCAGGGTGGTTCGGCCGCGGCCGAGCAGAGCGGCCAGGCCCGCCGCCGCGCACGGGCGGCGAACCGTCGGCCCAGCGGGCGCGAGCGCCACGACGAGAAGATCACGGTCTATGTCTCCGCCGAGGAGCTGATGGACCTCGAGCACGCGCGACTGGTGCTCCGCGGCGAGCACGGGCTCGCCGTCGACCGCGGCCGGATCGTCCGCGAGGCGGTCGCGGTCGTCCTCGCCGACCTCGAGTCGCGCGGCGACGCGAGCATCCTGGTGCGCCGCCTCCGCGGCCGTTGACCGGGCCGGGCGATAGCCTGCCCGGTCGTACGGGCTGCCCCGCCCGGCCCTGAGCACCCTGGACCGCGATGCCGACGAACGACGACTCCGCCCCGCCGCCCCGCCCCCCTCGCCGCACCCTCGGCCGAGGCCCCGGCGCGGCGCCCCCCGACGCGGGCCCGGACCGTCCCTCGGAGCGTTCCACCGCGCTCCCGCCCCCACAGACGGCCTCTCAGCGCCCTGCGCCGCCGTCGCCCGAGCCCAGCTCGCCCCTGGCGCCCGGAGAGCCGCAGAGCGGCGCTCACGCGGCGCGTGAGGCCACTGCCGAGCCGGACGTCGAGCCCGGGGAACGCGAGGCGGCACCGGGCACCCCTGCGCCGGAGGCCGAGCCTGAGGCAGACGAGGCGGCCCCGGAGGGCCGCGCTGAGGCGGACGCAGGGCCCGGGGCACCCGACGCGGCACCAGAGCGAAGCGCCGCGCCGGACGCCGAGCCCGAGTCGCCCCCGACGGTCACCGAGCCCGAGTCGCCCCCGGTGGTCACCGAGCCCGCCGCCGTGGTCCCGGCGACCGCTGAGCCCGCCGCCCCGCCCCCGCCGCGGATCGCCGCCCCGGAGGAGCAGGCCGTGCCGAGGGGCGAGCCGGAGCCGGTGCATGCGCGGGCCGACCTCGATGTGGCGCCCTCCGCGGGCGGGCACGGTGGCGACGCGGCCGGGGCCGGGAGCGACGCCGGTGACGGGACCGAGGAGAGCGGCGGGAGTGACACCGGCGGGACCGGCCGGGGCGAGGCGCAGGGCGGCGAGGCGCAAGGCGGCGAGGCGCAGGCCGAGGACGGCGGCAATCGGTTCACCGTGCGGCTGGACAACTTCGAGGGGCCCTTCGACCTCCTCCTCCAGCTGATCTCCAAACACAAGCTGGACGTCACCGAGGTCGCGCTCTCCAAGGTCACCGACGAGTTCATGGTCTATATCCGCGCCATGGGGCCGGACTGGGACCTCGACCAGACCACCGAGTTCCTCGTCGTCGCGGCGACCCTGCTGGACCTCAAGGCGGCCCGGCTGCTGCCCGCCGCGGAGGTCGAGGACGAGGCGGACCTGGCGCTGCTGGAGGCGCGTGACCTGCTCTTCGCGCGGCTGCTCCAGTACCGCGCGTACAAGCAGATCGCGGACATCTTCAACGACCGGCTGATCGCCGAGGCCAGCCGTCACCCCCGTACGGTCGGCCTGGAGCCGCACCACGCCGAGCTGCTCCCCGACGTCGTCATCAGCATCGGCCCCGAGGGCTTCGCCAAGCTGGCCGTGAAGGCGATGCAGGCCAAGCCCAAGCCGCAGGTCTACATCGACCACATCCACGCCCCGCTGGTCAGCGTCCGGGAGCAGGCCGAGGTGGTGGTCGCGCGGCTGCGGGAGCTGGGGGAGGCCACCTTCGCCGCGCTCACCGAGGATGCTCCCGACGTCCTTACGGTCGTCGCGCGCTTCCTGGCGCTCCTGGAGCTCTACCGCGAGCGCGCGGTCCTGCTCGATCAGCCGGAGGCGCTCGGGTCGCTCATGGTCCGCTGGACGGGCGAGGCGGGGCGGGAGCCGCTGGTCACCGACGAGTTCGACCAGGAGGCCCAGGCCAAGCCCCGGACCAAGCCCCAGGCGGAGCCGCAGGACAAGCCGCGTAGCGAGACGGCCGCGCCGGAGCCGGAGAAGGAGAAGGAGGAGGTACCGAGTTGAGCGAGCAGCGGACACCCGCCGGGCTCTCCGAGGTCGCCGAGCTGGACCTCAAGCCCGCCCTGGAGGCCGTCCTCATGGTCGTCGACGAGCCGGCCACCGAGGAGCACCTCGCCAAGGTACTGGCGCGACCGCGCCGCGCCGTCGCGGACGCGCTGCGCGAGCTGGCCGACGAGTACGCGACGCAGGGCCGGGGCTTCGAGCTGCGGCTGGTCGCGGGCGGCTGGCGCTACTACACGCGCCCGGCCTACGCCGCCGCCGTCGAGGGGTTCGTCCTGGACGGCCAGCAGGCCCGGCTCACCCAGGCCGCTTTGGAAACCCTCGCGGTGGTCGCGTACCGTCAGCCGGTCAGCCGTTCCCGTGTCTCGGCCGTCCGCGGTGTCAACTGCGACGGCGTGATGCGGACCCTCCTGCAGCGGGGACTGGTCGAGGAGGCGGGCACGGAACCCGAAACAGGTGCGATCCTGTACAGGACGACGAACTACTTCCTGGAGCGGATGGGCCTGCGAGGGCTGGACGAGCTTCCGGAGCTCGCGCCGTTCCTCCCCGAGGCAGACGCGGTCGAGGGCGAGTCCCAGGAGGGCGTGCCCTCGTTCGATCCGGACGCCATCGACAGCGATGACGCGCACGACGACGTAGAACACCGAGCCCGTAGCGGCCACTCTCAGACGGAAACTTGATGCGAAGCAGCGGCAGGAACAGCAGGGGCAGCGGCAGCGGTAGCGGCGGCAACAACTACCGGGGCGCGGGGAACCGGCGCGACGAGCAGCAGCAGCGCGCCGGCCGCCCCCGCCCCGAGGAGCGCCGCTACGACGTGGGCGGCGGCCCCCAGGCGGGCCCCGGCCCCAAGTCGGGTCCCAAGGGTGGCTCCCAGGGCGGCCCCAAAGGCGGCCCCAAGGGAGGCACGGCCAAGAGCGGTGCCCCCAAGGGCGTCGGCGGCCGCGGCCGCAAGCCGAACGCCCCGGCCCGTCCGCGCGAGTACGAGGCGCAGATGGAGGAGCGCAACCGCGCCCGCCACGACAAGCCGCGGGTCGCGCTGCCCAAGACCTTCGGCGAGGTGGAGGGCGAGCGGCTGCAGAAGGTCCTCGCCCGCGCCGGGATGGGCTCGCGCCGTGCCTGTGAGGAGCTGATCGACCAGGCCCGGGTCGAGGTCAACGGCAAGATCGTGACCGAGCAGGGGCTGCGCGTCGACCCCGAGAAGGACGAGATCAAGGTCGACGGGCTGACCGTGGCCACCCAGTCGTACCTCTTCTTCGCGCTGAACAAGCCCGCCGGTGTCGTCTCCACCATGGAGGACCCCGACGGCCGCCAGTGCCTGGGCGACTACGTGACCAACCGCGAGACCCGGCTCTTCCACGTCGGCCGGCTCGACACCGAAACCGAGGGCATCATCCTGCTCACCAACCACGGTGAGCTGGCCCACCGCCTCACCCACCCCCGCTACGGCGTGAAGAAGACCTATCTCGCCGCCATCCAGGGCCCGCTCCCGCGCGACCTCGGCAAGCGGCTCAAGAGCGGTATCGAGCTGGAGGACGGCTACGCCCGCGCCGACCACTTCCGTGTGGTGCAGAACACCGGCAAGAACTATCTGGTCGAGGTGAGCCTGCACGAGGGCCGCAAGCACATCGTGCGGCGGATGCTCGCCGAGGCGGGCTTTCCGGTCGACAAGCTGGTGCGGACGGCCTTCGGCCCGATCGCGCTCGGCGACCAGAAGTCCGGCTGGCTGCGCCGGATGACCAACACCGAGGTCGGCATGCTGATGCGCGAGGTCGACCTCTGAGGACCGGGAACCTCTGAGGCCGGGGACCTCTGAGGCCGAGGGACCGGGACCGCTGACGGCCCCGGCCGTCGGCGGCCCGCCGCGTCTCGTCCAGCGGTCGCCCCGGGAGCCTGTCGGACCCGCTCGTTAGGCTGATCGGGAGTGCGGCCGGCGACGCGGCCGCGCCCGACGCACGACAGGGCACAGCGCGCACAGGGAGCGAGACGTGGCGGTACGAGCGGTCCGCGGGGCGGTCCAGCTGGAGCGGGACGAGCCGGAGCACATGCATGAGCAGGTCTCCGCGCTGCTGACGGCCATACTCGGGCGCAATGCCCTCGACCCCGACGATCTGATCAGCGTGTGGTTCACGGCCACCCCCGATCTGCACAGCGACTTCCCCGCGGCCGCCGCCCGCAAGCTCGGCATCACCGACGTGCCGCTGATCTGCGCCCAGGAGCTGGACATCGAGGGGGCCATGCCCCGCGTCGTCCGCATCCTGGCGCATATCGAGACCTCCCTGCCCAAGTCCGAGATCGCCCATGTCTACCTCGGCGCCGCCGCCGCCCTCCGCAAGGACATCGCCCAATGAGAACCGCGCTCGTCATCGGCACCGGCCTGATCGGCACCTCCGCCGCGCTGGCCCTGGCCGGCCGCGGCGTCCAGGTGCACCTCGCCGACCATGACGCGGACCAGGCCCGCACCGCCGAGGCGCTCGGCGCCGGGACACAGGGCGAGCCCGAGGGGCCCGTGGACCTGGCGATCGTCGCCGTGCCCCCGGCGTACGTGGCCGGGACGGTGGCCGATGTGCTGCGCCGCGGCCTGGCCCGCGGCGTGCTGGACGTCGCGAGCGTCAAGGGCGGCCCGCGCCGCGAGCTGGAGGCCCTCGGCAGCGATCTGACCCGCTACATCGGCACGCATCCGATGGCGGGCCGGGAGCGCTCCGGGCCGCTGGCCGCCACCGCCGACCTCTTCGAGGGGCGGCCCTGGGTACTCACGCCCACCGGCGGCACCGACACCGAGGTGCTCAACCTCGCGCTCGAGCTCGTCGCGCTCTGCCGGGCGGTGCCCGTGGTGATGGAGGACGAGGCCCACGACCGGGCGGTGGCGCTCGTCTCGCACACCCCGCACCTGCTGTCCAGCATGGTCGCCGCGCGACTGCAGGACGCCGATGAGACGGCGGTGCGGCTGTGCGGGCAGGGCATCCGCGACGTCACCCGGATCGCGGCCTCCGACCCCGCCATGTGGATCGACATCCTCTCCGCCAATCCCGGCCCGGTCGCCGATGTGCTCGCCGCCGTCGCCTCCGATCTCGACGAGACGGTGCGGGCGCTGCGCGCGCTCCAGTCCGCCGACGAGGCCAAGCGCGGTGACGGCACGGCCGGTATCGAGGACGTGCTGCGCCGGGGCAACGCCGGGCGCGAGCGGGTGCCGGGCAAGCACGGCGCCGCCTCGGCCGTCTATGAGACCGTGACGGTGCTCATCGGCGACCAGCCGGGCGAGCTGGCCAGGATCTTCGCCGACGCGGGCCGGGCGGGTGTCAACATCGAGGACGTCCGGATCGAGCACGCCACCGGGCAGCAGTCCGGTCTGATCCAGCTGATGGTCGAGCCCTCGGCGGCCCCGGGGCTCACCAAGGCCCTGCGCGAGCGGGGATGGTCCATCCGGCAGTAACGGCGGAGCCGTCCGCCCGGCGCCCGGGCGGACGGGGGCCGTCCACAGGGGTGCGAAGCCGCCCGTGGGAAGCCAGTAACCTTGTCCGAGGCTCACATGGCCCGTTCAACTCAGCCCCGTGCACACGAAAGGTGTCTGTCACCGTGGAAACCGCCGCCCGGACCGCCCCGGCAGCAGTGATTGTCGCGATCGACGGCCCCGCAGGCACGGGTAAGTCCAGTACCTCGAAGGCCGTCGCCGCCAAGCTGGGCCTGGGCTACCTGGACACCGGCGCCCAGTACCGGGCGATCACCTGGTGGATGGTGACCAACGGCATCGACGTCGACGACGCCGTGGCCGTGGCCGACGCCGCCGCCAAGCCCCACATCGTCTCCGGTATCGACCCGGCCGCCCCGACGATCAGCGTCGACGGCACCGATGTCTCCGGGCCGATCCGCACCCAGGAGGTCACCTCACGGGTCAGCGCGGTCAGCGCGGTGCCCGAGGTGCGGGCCGTGATCACCGAGCTGCAGCGGACCATCGCCGCCGAGGCGCCGCGCGGCATCGTGGTCGAGGGCCGGGACATCGGCACCACGGTCCTCCCGGACGCCGACATCAAGATCTTCCTGACCGCCTCCCCGGAGGTCCGGGCGGCCCGCCGCAGCGGTGAGCTGAAGGGCAAGGAGGCCGCCGACCTGGCCGCCACCCAGGCCGCGCTGGCCAGGCGGGACGCCCTGGACTCCGGCCGTAAGACCTCGCCGCTCGCCAAGGCGGACGACGCGGTCGAGGTGGACACCTCCGAGCTCACCCTCGACCAGGTCATCGAGTGCGTCGTCACTCTCGTCGAGGAGAAGCGGACGGTCGCGTGAGCGCCACCGACGCGACGCTTCCCAGCGCGGCCGGGGCCGTCGTGGCGCGGCGGATCGGCATCGGCCTGATGTACGGGCTGTGGCGGCCCCGGGTGCTGGGCGCATGGCGGATCCCGTCCGCCGGGCCCGTCATCCTCGCGGGGAACCACTCCCACAACATCGACGGCCCGATGCTGATCGGCACCTCGCCGCGGCCGGTGCACTTCCTGGTCAAGAAGGAGGCGTTCGTCGGCCCGCTGGACCCGTTCCTGCGCGGTATCGGGCAGCTGAAGGTGGACCGTGCGAGCGCCGACCGCGCTGCGATCGGCCAGGCCCTGGGCGTGCTGGAGCGAGGCGGGGTCCTCGGGATCTTCCCGGAGGGCAGCCGCGGCGAGGGCGACTTCGCGTCGCTGCGCTCGGGTCTCGCGTACTTCGCCGTGCGCTCCGGCGCGCCGATCGTGCCGGTGGCGGTGCTCGGCACCGCCGCCCCGCGCGGCGGCGACGGGCGGGCCAGGGCGCTGCCCCGGCTGCGCAGCAGGGTCGACGTGGTGTTCGGCGACCCCTTCGAGGCGGGAGACGGAAGTGGCAGGCGGACGCGGGCGGCCCTGGACCAGGCCACCGAGCGCATCCAGAAGCGGCTGGGCGCGCATCTGGGCACCGCCCGGCGGCTGACCGGCCGCCCAGACCAGACATGAGATCCGCGAGCCCTCAGGGGCGGCCGCGGTATTGAGGGACGACGAGGAAATCTTCATGAACGACCAGATCCACAACGGCGGCGACGAGCACGGGGAGCTTGGCGACGCCGAGTACGCGGAGTTCATGGAGCTCGCCGTGCAAGAGGGCTTCGACCTGGAGGAGGTCGAGGGCGACCTCGCCGCGGCGGGACACGGCCCGCTGCCGGTGCTGGCCGTCGTCGGCCGCCCCAACGTCGGCAAGTCCACCCTGGTGAACCGGATTCTCGGCCGCCGTGAGGCGGTCGTGGAGGACCGCCCCGGGGTCACCCGCGACCGGGTGACCTACGAGGCCGAGTGGTCCGGCCGCCGCTTCAAGGTGGTCGACACCGGCGGCTGGGAGCAGGACGTGCTCGGTCTCGACGCGTCCGTGGCGGCCCAGGCCGAGTTCGCGATCGAGGCCGCCGACGCGGTGGTCTTCGTCGTGGACGCGACGGTGGGCGCCACCGACACCGACGAGGCCGTGGTCAAGCTGCTGCGCCGGGCCGGAAAGCCCGTGGTGCTGTGCGCCAACAAGGTCGACGGGCCCAGCGGCGAGGCGGACGCCGCCATGCTGTGGTCGCTCGGCCTCGGTGAGCCGTACCCTGTCTCCGCGCTGCACGGCCGTGGCACCGGCGACATGCTCGACGCGGTCCTGGAGGCGCTGCCCGAGGCCCCGGCCCAGACCTTCGGGGCGACGCTCGGCGGACCGCGCCGGATCGCCCTGGTCGGCCGCCCGAACGTGGGCAAGTCCTCGCTGCTCAACAAGGTCGCGAACGAGGAGCGGGTGGTCGTCAACGAGTTGGCGGGCACCACCCGCGACCCGGTCGACGAGATCATCGAACTCGGCGGCATCACCTGGAAGTTCGTCGACACCGCCGGTATCCGCCGCCGGGTCCACCTCCAGGAGGGCGCCGACTACTACGCCTCGCTGCGCACCGCGGCCGCCGTGGAGAAGGCGGAGGTCGCGGTCGTGCTGATCGACGCCAGTGAGTCCATCAGCGTCCAGGACCAGCGGATCATCACGATGGCCGTCGAGGCCGGGCGCGCGCTCGTCATCGCGTACAACAAGTGGGACACCCTCGACGAGGAGCGCCGCTACTACCTCGAGCGCGAGATCGAAACGGAGCTGGGGCAGATCCAGTGGGCGCCACGGGTCAATGTCTCGGCGCGCACCGGCCGCCATATGGAGAAGCTGGTCCCGGCGATCGAGACGGCGCTGGCCGGCTGGGAGACCCGGGTCCCGACCGGGCGGCTCAACTCCTTCCTCGGCGAGATCGTCGCCTCCCACCCGCATCCGATCCGCGGCGGCAAGCAGCCGCGGATCCTGTTCGGGACGCAGGCCGGCACCCGGCCGCCGCGGTTCGTGCTCTTCGCCTCGGGCTTCCTGGAGGCGGGCTACCGCCGCTTCATCGAGCGGCGGCTGCGCGAGGAGTTCGGCTTCGAGGGGACGCCCCTGCAGATCTCGGTGCGGGTGCGCGAAAAGCGCGGCCGCAAGAGGTAACGGCGGCGGCGCGCGATTGACGCCATCCCGGCCCCGGACGCACCGTCCGGCGGCGGGTCGGCGGCGCTTGGCGCGCTCAGCGGCGGGTCGGTCCCGGCCCGCCGGGCGCGCATGACGGCACCACGTCAGTAGGTGTCCACGTCAGTAGGTGTGGCCCCGCTCCTCGCTCCGGCCGGGCGGCAGGGCGGGGAGATAGCCGCGGTAGTACAGCTCGTCGGTGTGCCAGGCCCCGCTGTGGCTGTCCGGGCGGCCCTGGCCGCCGCTGACGAGGCCCCGGGGCTGGCCGATGGCGGCGAACGCCACGAACTCCATGTTCTCCTCGTCCGAGCGGTCGCCGGGCAGCGCCCGGAACAGCCTCCGGTACTCCGCGTACAACGCGTCGTAGATCGGCGTGGCGGAGTGGCGCCAGGGATCGTGCGCTGCCTCCAAGGCGGGGCGCATGGCCGGAATGCAGCCGTATGACGGGGATCGGTAGGAGAGGTCGTATGCGTGCACGTATGTGCCAACGACCCGGCCGCCCGTGGGATGCGGCATCGGTGGCGAATGGGCTGCCCACCAAGGGTCGCCGAGGTCCGGTGGGAGGTCCGGGACGGCGGCGGTCATGTGCCCGCGAGCGGCATCGACGCACCGACCAGCGCCCCGCGCGCCGCGGCCCGGTCCAGCGCCGCGCGCAGCTGGTCCTCGCGCGGCTGGGTGCCGATCGTGCCCGTGGCCGCGGCGTAGATCAGCACCTTCTGGGAACGGCCGACGGCGCTCCGCCAGCCCTCGCTGAGCGGCATGGGGCTGTGCGCCTGCCACCAGGCCACCGGGCGGCCGCCGCCCGGGGCCGGCATCAGCACCGCGTGCAGCCGCCCCATGGCCAGCAGCACCGACCAGCCGGGGTTGGGCGCGGGCGGCCGGCCCAGGTCGACCACCGGGGCGAACCCCTGCTCGCTGAGGAGCTGCAGGAACTCGTCGCCGTGCCCGGGCGAACCGGGGCGGATGATCGGCGCGGTCGGCTCCACCACCAGTGCCGGGCACGCCTCCTGACCCACCAGCACCACCCCGCTGGTCACGCCGAGCACCGCTTGCTGGGGCGCCGGTGCGTGGCCGGAGGGCGCGGAGGTGTGGGAGGCGGTGGCGGGAGACACGGGCGATGGCGCCGGGGCGGGGTACGCGGGCGGGGCGGCCGGGGCGGGGAAGTGCGGCGCCGAAGCATGCGCGGCGGCCGGGACGGGGGGCGCGTAGGACGGCGCGGTGTCCTCAGCCGTGATGGACCGCACCGCACCGCGCAACTGGTCCTCGGAGACCGGGACGACCTGGGAGGGCACGCAGGTGGCGTGCGCGAAGGCCAGCACCGCCGTCTCCTGTCCCACGAAGAGCACGGTGCTGGTCCGCTCCTGCTCGGTGTTGCCGGGGGTGCGGCAGGACGTGCAGTCGTAAGCGCCCGGGGCGTTGTCCCCGGCGAGCAGCCGGTCGGCTTCTTCGTCGCCGATCTCGGCGCGTACGTCATTGCTGACGTCGAGCATGCGCGGCACGGGTGGCTCCTCGGTCTCGGTGGGTGCGCGGGGTGGGTCCCCGGCTCATACGTAGACAACGGGCCATGCGGGGCGGGGGTCACGCGGCCCGGCCGCCCCGGGGTCTGATGCGTCGTCGGGCCGGAAAGTTCCCCCGACTTCCTACCGATTGCGCATCTGTTGGGGCACAAGAAGGTGATGAAACCCAACCCTGTGCCACCTTTCTCGGTCTTACACCGTGGTAGGCGGACGACACACCCGTCCGCGGGGAAGCCATGGGATACGGGGCCGGATGCACATCTCTTTCCTTATTCACAACGCGTACGGGATCGGCGGGACGATCCGGACCACGTACAACCTCGCCCGTTCCCTGGGAGAGCAGCACGATGTGGAGATCGTGTCGGTGTTCCGCCACCGCGACCAGCCGATCTTCGACCCCGGTCCGCGGGTGCGGCTCAGCCATCTCGTGGACATCCGGAAGAACAGCCCGTCCTACGACGGCGCCGACCCGGACCACGGCCGCCCGGCGGAGGTCTTCCCCGCGTCCGAGGGCCGCTACAAGCAGTACAGCGCCCTCACCGACCGCCGTATCGGGGACCATCTCCGCCGCCTCGAGGCCGATATCGTTGTCGGAACCCGCCCCGGGCTCAATGTCCACATCGCCCGCGCGGCCCGCCGCGGTCCGGTACGGGTCGGCCAGGAGCATCTGACGCTGGGCACCCACTCCAAGGGGCTGAAGCGGGCCCTGCGCGCCGTCTATCCCCGGCTGGACGCGGTGACCACCGTGACCGAGGCCGACGCGCGGACCTACCGCGACCAGATGCGGCTGCCGGGTGTACGGGTCGAGGCGGTCCCCAACAGCGTGCCCGAGCCCGGTCTCGAGCCCGCCGACGGCACCGGCAAATGGGTTGTCGCGGCCGGTCGGCTGGCCCCGGTGAAACGCTACGACCTGCTGATACGCGCCTTCGCGAAGGTCAGCGCGGCCCGCCCGGACTGGCGGCTGCGGATCTACGGCGGCGGCGCCCAGCACGCCAAGCTGCGCGCCCTCATCGACCAGCTCGGCCTCTACAACCACGTCTTCCTGATGGGCCCGGCCAATCCGCTCGACCCCGAGTGGGCCAAGGGCTCCATAGCCGCCGTCACCTCCAGCCTGGAGTCGTTCGGCATGACCATCGTGGAGGCGATGCGCTGCGGCCTTCCCGTGGTGTCCACCGACTGCCCGCACGGGCCCGCGGAGATCATCGACAACGGGGTGGACGGCCGTCTCGTGCCCACCGGCGACACCGACGCCATCGCCGCCGCGCTGCTCGACCTCATCAACAACGACGAGCTGCGCCAGCAGATGGGACAGGCGGCGCTGAAGGACTCGGCCCGCTTCGACCCCTCCCGGGTGGCCGGGCGCTACGAGACGCTGTTCTCCGGTCTGATCGGCCGCAGCGGGCTGCGGGGCTCCCTGCACCGCGCCCGCGGCTCCCTGCTCAGTGGCGCGTTCGCCACCAAGGACTCCCTGCGGAAGGTGCGTGTCGCATGAGTGCAACGGCACAGGCAGCGCAGCACGTCGAGGAGGACAGGATGAGTGAGGCCCCCGAGGCCGCCCCCGCCCGCGCCGACTGCGTGGCGGACTCCGCCGGAGGGCTCACCTTCCACATCGCCGACTGGGCCCGGCCCGGCCCGGGCGGCCACGACGACTGGAGCGGTGCGCTGGTGCTGGTCCGCCGGGGCGCCGAGGACACCCCCGACGGGGAGGTGCGGCTGCCGCTGGGCCCCACCGCGGACGGCCGGCTGCAGGCCGCCCTGCCCAGCAATGTCGCCCTGCCCGAGGGCCGCTGGGACGTCCATGTGGCCCACCGGGACACCGAGCCGCAGCGGCTCGCCCCGGGCCTGAACGATCTGCGCTCGCTCGTCGACCGCCGGCCCGGGCCGAGCACCTCCCCGCTGTCCGTCCGCATCCCCTACGCCACCAAGCACGGCAATCTCTCGCTGCGCAGCTGGCGGCGGGCGCCCCACGCCGAGGCCGGGGAGATACGGCTGGAGGACGACACGATGGCCGTCCGGGGGCGGCTCTACCGCGTGGCGTACCCGTCCGAGTGGCTGGCCGAGGCGGTCGTCGAGGCCCGCTGCCGCCGGGGCGCCGCCCCGGTGCGGACGGCACCGCTGGTGGTGGACGGCCCGGACTTCTCCTTCACGCTCTCCTACGCCGAGCTCGCGCGGAGCTGGGACGGCGGCGCGCACGTCTGGGACCTGTGGCTGCGCCCGGCGGACGCGTCCATGGCCCCGGCCCGGCTCGCCCGGATCCTGGACGATGTCGCGGACAAGAAGGAGATCTTCACCTACCCGCCGCGCACGGTGGCCGGTCCGCACGGGGAGGCGCAGGCCCAGCCGTACTACACCCGGGACAACGATCTGGCGGTGCGGATCGAGGCGCCCGTCTGATCCCGGGAGAGCAGCCAGGCGAGCAGGAGCGCTTTGCGGACCAGGACTGTCCTCAATCGGTGGCAGACTCGGCCGCATGCTGGAGACCTCGGCCCGCCTGCTCCGCCTGCTCTCCCTGTTGCAGGCCCACCGCGAATGGTCCGGCGCGGATCTCGCCGACCGGCTCGGGGTCACCCCGCGCACCGTGCGCCGCGATGTGGACCGGCTGCGCGAGCTGGGCTACCCCGTGCACTCCACGCCGGGCACCGGCGGCGGCTATCAACTGGGCGCGGGCGCCCAACTGCCGCCGCTGCTGCTCGACGACGAGGAGGCGGTGGCGGTCGCGGTGCGGCTGCGCCAGGCCGCGGGCGGCGGGGTCGAGGGCATCGAGGAGACCTCGGTACGGGCTCTCGCGAAGCTGGAGCAGGTGCTGCCGGACCGGCTGCGCCGCCGGGTGGGCGCGCTGAGCGCCTTCACCGTGCCGCTGTCCGGCTGGAGTCCAGGCCCCGGCGTGGACCCCGGGGTGCTGACCGAGCTGGCCGCCGCCTGCCGGGACTGCCATCAGCTCCGCTTCGAGTACCGCGACCACGGCGGTGTCCTCACCCGCCGTACCGCCGAACCGCACCGGCTGGTCGCCGCGCAGCGCCGCTGGTACCTGGTGGCCTGGGATGTCGACCGCGCCGACTGGCGTACGTACCGGGTCGACCGGATCACCCCGACCCCGCCGCACGGCCCCCGGTTCACCCCGCGCCGCCCGCCCGCCGAGGACATCGCCGCCTATGTGGCCCGGGGCATCACCACCTCGGTCTACTCCCAGCGGGCCACCGTGCTGCTGCGGGTGTCCGCCGAGCGGGCGGCCGAGCGGTTCTCGCCCTTGGTGGGGGTGCTGGAGGCCGTCGACGAGCACAGCTGTCTGCTGCACACCGGCGCCCGCAGCCTCGATGAGCTGGTGGTCCATATCGCGCTGAGCGGCTTCGACTTCGAGGTGCGCGAGCCGGTGGAGCTGAGCGACCACATCCGGGAGATCAGGGACCGGCTGGATCGGGCCCTGGGCTGATCGTGCCCCGCGCCTTCAGCCGCCGGTCCTGCTCCAGGCTCGCCACCTCGGGATGGTGCAGATCGAAGGCCGGTGACTCGGAGCGGATCCGGGGCAGCGTGGTGAAGTTGTGCCGGGGCGGGGGACAGGAGGTCACCCACTCCAGGGAGCGGCCGAACCCCCAGGGGTCGTCGACCTCCACCTTCGTGCCGTACCTGGCCGTCCGCCAGACGTTGTAGAGGAACGGCAGGGTCGACAGGCCCAGCAGGAAGGAGCCGATCGTGGAGACGGTGTTGAGCGCGGTGAAGCCGTCCGCCGCCAGATAGTCGGCGTAGCGGCGCGGCATCCCCTCCACCCCCAGCCAGTGCTGCACCAGGAAGGTGGTGTGGAAGCCGGTGAACAGGGTCCAGAAGTGGATCCGGGCCAGCCGCTCGTCCAGCAGCTTCCCGGTGAACTTGGGCCACCAGAAGTAGAACCCCGCGAACATCGCGAAGACGACCGTCCCGAAGACCACGTAGTGGAAGTGGCCCACGACGAAGTACGTGTCCGTGACATGGAAGTCCATGGGCGGCGAGGCCAGGATGACGCCGGTGAGCCCCCCGAAGAGAAAGCTCACCAGGAACCCGACCGCCCACAGCATCGGCGCCTCCAGGGACACCGAGCCGCCCAGCATGGTGCCGATCCAGTTGAAGAACTTCACTCCGGTCGGCACCGCGATCAGGAACGACATCAGGGAGAAGAAGGGCAGCAGTACCGATCCCGTGGCGAACATATGGTGGGCCCAGACGACCATCGACAGCCCGGTGATGGCCATGGTCGCGCCGATCAGCGTCACATAGCCGAAGATCGGCTTACGCGAGAAGACCGGGATGATCTCGGTGATGATGCCGAAGAACGGCAGCGCGATGATGTAGACCTCGGGATGGCCGAAGAACCAGAAGAGGTGCTGCCACAGCAGCGGTCCGCCGTACTGGGCGTCGAAGACCACCGCCCCGAACCGCCGGTCGGTCTCCAGCGCCAGCAGCGCCGCCGCCAGCACCGGGAACGCCATCAGGATCATGATCGAGGTGAAGAGGGTGTTCCAGGTGAAGATCGGCATCCGGAACATCGTCATGCCCGGCGCGCGCATCGCCATGATGGTGGTCAGGAAGTTCACCGCGCCCAGGATCGTCCCGAAGCCCGACAGCGCCAGCCCCATGATCCACAGATCGGCGCCGACACCGGGGGAGCGGATCGCGCTGTTGAGCGGGGCATAGGCGGTCCAGCCGAAGGCCGCGGCGCCCTGCGGCACCACCAGACCGGCCAGCACCATCAGCCCGCCGAACAGATACAGCCAGTACGACAGCATGTTGAGGCGCGGGAAGGCCACATCGGGCGCGCCGATCTGCAGCGGCATGATCTCGTTGGCGAACCCCGCGAAGGCCGGGGTCGCGAAGAGCAGCAGCATGATCGTGCCATGCAGGGTGAACGCCTGGTTGAACTGCTCCTGCGAGACGACCTGGAGGCCCGGACGGGCCAGCTCGGCGCGCATCACCAGCGCCAGCACGCCGCCGACCAGGAAGAAGCCGAACGACGAGACCAGATACAGATGCCCGATCTTCTTGTGGTCGGTGGTGGTGACCCAGTCCACGAGCACGCTGCCCTGCCGTGTCACCCCTGCCGGACCGGCGGCCCGCGCGGTGTCTGTCGCCATCGGGGCTCCTCTGCGTCCTGGGCGGGTATCGCCATGATCGCGCGGTGGCTCCCGCGATCCGCGGAGCTGCCCGGAGCTGTCCGGAGCATCACTCCCTCGGGGACAGCAGCGGACCGAGTGGCCCAAGGTCCAGATTGAGATCGGAGGGCGCGATGCCGTAGCGGTCGCAGAGCGTGCCCATCCGGTCCTCCAGCAGCATCAGCGTGACCCCGATCCGCTCTTCCTGGTCCTCGGTCAGATCACCCTCGTCCACCCGGCGCAGCGCCTGCCGCTCCATGAGCTGGCGCAGCAGCTCCACGACGGTCAGCACCAGCTTCATCAGGTCGCGTTCGACGGTGTCCTGGTCCAGCTCCACCTTGTGGCTCACGGTTCCTCCCAGGGGGACGGCACATTGGCGTTGACCGAGCTGATGAGGGCGCGCAGATCGATGCGGACCAGATCGACGTCGGCGATGCGCAGGGTCAGATCACCGGTGATCACCACGCCGCCGGCGAGCAGCCGGTCCAGCACGTCCACCAGGGCGATCTGCTGATGGGCCAACGGGCCCTCCGGGGCCATCGTCATCCCTCGGCCCCCGCGCTCTCGGCCCTGTCCGGGGCAGCGGTCGCGTCGGTCTCGTCCGGGGCGGTGAAGGAGTACGGCGCCCAGGGGCCGGTCAGCTCCACCCGCAGCGCCGCCGTCCGCCCGGCCAGCTCACCGACCCGCTCGGCGAAGGCGGCGCTGTCCTCGCGCCGCACCAGATACGCGGCGTTCAGCACATTGCGGTCGGACACCCCCGACAGCCGGGGGTCCTGCGGCGGATGCAGCCGGGCCCGCTCGGCCAGCCCGCTGAGGGTGTCGTGCACCAGCCGCGCACCCTCCTCCGTATCGCCCCAGCGCCGCTCGGCCGCCTGCCGCTGTGCCTTGCGGCGGCGCAGATAGTCGCGGCCGGACATGCCGCCCGGGGCGTTCGGGGTTCCGGCGGGCGGCCCGTTGGGCGCGGGCGGCTCCTCGGGCGCGGGCGCCGCGGCGTACGCCTTGACGCCCCATTCGACCCGGCCCTCCAGCCGGTCCAGCGCCGAGGCGAACCGCTCCCGGCCGGTGGCGAGCATCCGTCGCAGCCCCTCCTCGCCCTGGCAGACGGTGGCCAGCCGGACCGGTATGACACAGGATTCGGCGCCGACGGTGTCGACCACCCGCTGATGGGTCCGGGCCACCTTCTCCAGCCACGCCATGTCCTCCAGCCGCTCCCGCAGCGGGCCCTCGTCGAAGTCTTCGGCCGGTACGGCGCCCGCCAGCACGGCGAGCCCCTGATGGCGCACGGCCACCACCGGTTCGCCCGCGACTCCGGGCACCTCCTCCAGGGCGGTGAGGGCGTCCAGGGCGGCCTCCGGCGCGGCGGTGTCGCGCACGACCGCGTAGGCGTACCGCAGTCCTTCGGTCATTCGGCGCTCTCCCGGTTCTCCCCGCTGGTCACCTCGGTCTTCTCCTGGCCGTTCACCTCGGTCCGGGCGCGTGACGAGAGCGATGGGTCGTGCTCCCACCAGTCGATGCCCATCTCCTTCGCCTTGTCGACCGAGGCCACGATCAGCCGGAGCTTGATCGTGAGAAGTTCGATGTCGAGCAGGTTGATGCGGATATCGCCCGCGATTACCACACCCTTGTCGAGTACCCGCTCCAGGATGTCGGCGAGGTTGGCCCCGCCCTCGCCACGGCTTGCCAGCCCGTACGACCCCGAGGAGCCGAACGACGACGCCGGTGAGCCATGCGCGCCGGCCGTCGGGGTCACACCGCCCCGGGTGGTCACAGAGTCCCGTTCGCCCACTGGCGTGCCTCCTCCAACCGGTCGAGCAGCGCGTCCTCCTGCCGCTCGAACTCTCGTCCATCGATCACGCCCTGGTCGAGCTGGGTCTCCAGCTCGGCCAGGGCGCGCTGGATGTTGGCCGGGTCGTAGTACTCCCGCTCCGCGGCGGCGACGACCTGCCTCAGCACCCAGCCGATCATCAGCATCAGGACTCGACGAAGCTGTACGGCGGCAGCGGACCGTTGACCCGCAGCTTCAGCCAGGGGTGGGTCCGCTCCACGTCGGCGGCGGCCGTCAGCAGCGGATCGGTGCCGTCCTTGGCGAGCAGCAGGGACAGGCTGAGGAACCAGCCGCCGCTCTCCGGGCCGGGGCGCACGTCCTCGGCGGCCGGGGCCAGCGCCTCCTCCACCAGCTTGGCGTCCCGCACCTCGCGGGCCCGCACGGCGCTCGCCATCAGCTCGCCGAAGCGCACCCGTTCCTCGTAGGTGCCGCCGCCGGCCGCCCGGTTGGCCTCCGCCATCACCCGCAACTCCGGCTCCTCGGCGAGCACTTGGTGGAGCACCGCGTCCTCGTCGTGCACGACCTTGACGTTGTACTCCACCCGGTCGCTCAGCCGACTCAGCTGGTCCTGGTAGCGGTCGGCGTGCTCGGCCAGCACGCTGCGGACGTCGTCGTCGCTGGAGGAGACGCTGCCGAAGCGCATCGGCAGCACCGGGCGGGAGTCGCTCACCTCGGCCAGCACATGCTGATGGGCCAGCAGGTCGCGGCGCCGGGGCTTGAGCTCCGGCGGGCAGTCGCTGACGATCGCGGCCAGCTCGCCCTGGTTCAGCGCCCGGACCGGCAGTGGGGGGTCGCCGATGCCCAGCAGCCGATCGCCCAGGTCCCGGACCTCACCGCGCGCGATGCCGTAGACATACGTGGTCATGCGGACTCCTCGGACTTCCTCGGCGCCGCCTTACGGGCCGGACGCCGACGGCGGGGCTCCTCCTCCTCGTCCTCCTCCGACGGCCGGATCGCGTCGGCCACGGACTGGGCGGCCTTGGAGACGGTTTCGCCGGCGCCGGACAGGGCGCCCTTGGTCTTGGAGCGCGCACCGCCCTCGGTGATGCCCTCGACGACCTCGGGCAGGCCGGGGGACTTGTTCGGGCCCGACTCCAGGTCGAGCCGGTTGCACGCCTCGGCGAACCGCAGATAGGTGTCGACGCTCGCCACCACGATCCGAATGTCGATCTTGAGTATCTCGATGCCGACGAGGGAGACGCGGATGAACGCGTCGATCACCAGCCCTCGGTCGAGGATGAGTTCCAGGACGTCGTACAGGCCGCTGGAGCCGCCTCCGCCCCTGGATTGCTGTGCCGGGACAACAGTGGTCATGTCGGGTGTTTCCTCTCGTATCGGTGGGCGTCCGGCTCGCCGCCGTCAGCGGCGGTCGCTCCGGCCGCGCTCATAGCGGCGGAGTCGGCGGTATCCGGTGAGCAGGCCGTCCGGGTCGAGAGTCACCTCGTACAGGGCCATCAGGCTCATCGTCTCCGGCACCCGGGCCAGCTCCACCACCTCGGCCTCCAGCAGCCACCCCTCGTCGGTCCGCTCCAGACGAGGGAGGGACTCGGGGTACAGGCCCGTCAGCTCGACGAGCTGTTCACGGGCGGCACGCAGGAGTGCCAGCGGGCTCGGACCGCCGGCCGCCGTCTTCTCGGGGGTTTCATCTGATCTGTCAGTCATGTTGGCTCCGGTGGCGGCGGGTACCGCGTCCCGGTGGGCGTAAACCTCGACGTTCGGCCCGAGGCCCCGGCGATTTGTGGTGGAATTGTGCGCTCCGGAGGGGTCCGGGCAGAGCTTTTCCAGCCGCCGTGCGAATTGCTCGAAAGATCTCGGCGGTCTCCCGCCGCCCATACCGGAGCCGGTCGTTTGACGCGGGATATCGACGAAAACTCGCAATCATCTTCGAGGGGTCAACACAAGCCCCGGAAGAGTGAAGAAGTCGCCCACAAACCCGGGCGTGTTTTCTGTGACACAAGTGTGACGAATGGCGGCCGTGAGAGGCATGAGGCGGTGGCAGTCCTTCGCCACTCTGGGTTTGCCCCGCGTGGGGAGCCACCTACGGTGGCGTCATGGGACCTGTACCGAACCATCCGGCCGAACCCGACGACGACCTCGACAGCTATGTGGGCCTCGATGCCCGGACCGCCGAGGAGAGGGCGCGCGCACGCGGCTGGAGCACCGTACGGACGCTTCCGCCGGGCGCGATCATCACGATGGAGTATCTGCGCGGGCGGATCGACTTCGAGGTGGACGACGGCACCGTGAAGCGCTGCTGGCGCGGCTGACCGGCCCGGGTCCGCGCCGGTGGGCCGGTGCGCCCGGCGCGGACACGACCACGGACACGGCCACGACCACGGCCCCGGACGCTCTCGCCGGAGCGTCCGGGGCCGTGGTGTGACCGGTCGGCGCGGGGGAGGGGGTGCGTACCGCCCCGCGGCGTGGTGGCTGGCTCAGCCTCCCGTGGCGGTCCGGCCGCGGGAGGCGCCGGACGGGCCGAAGGGCGTCGTGGCGCGCGGCACCCGGTCGGCGTGCGGCGGCCGGCGGCTGCCGACCGGGGTCACCGGGGTGCGCTCGGAGCGCACGGTGTGCTGACGGACCGGGTGGTGGGGCCGCGTGTCGGGGCCACGGCCGGTGGCAGCGCCGGGCCGGACCACGGCCACGGGCTCGCGGGCGGGCAACTCGTCGTCGCGTGCGGCGCGCGGGGTGGCCAGCGGGGTCCCGGCGACCGGGCGGCCGGACGGCACCGGCGCGGGCGCCCAGCCCTCGCGCATCCGGCGCCACAGGGTCAGCAGCAGCACCTCGGCGCGGGCCATGGCGGGCTCCAGCCACGGCAGCGCCAGCAGCACCAGCACTCCGGCGGCCCAGCCCAGCACCACATCGCTCAGCCAGTGGGTGCCGAGGTAGACGGTGGTCATGCCGACCCCGAAGGCGAAGCCCGCGGCGATCAGCGAGGCGACCCGGCGCGCGACGGGGGTGGTCGCCAGATAGGCCAGAATCCCCCAGGTGACCACGGCGTTCGCGGTGTGACCCGAAGGAAATATATCGCCGGTCCCCCACATCTCATTGGAGCCGACGGTGGTCGCGTAGTGCGGACCGAGCCGGCCGAAGCCGATCTTCACCGCGCCCACGGTGGCGTTCAGCAGCAGCAGGGAGGTGCCCAGCGCCAGCAGCGGGCGCAGGGTCCGCTGCCGGTAGCAGCACCACCCCAGCCAGGCGGCGACGGCCACCGCGGTGGGTCCGCGCTGGCCCATGACCACGAAGTAGTCCAGGAAGGTGTGGAACTCGGGCCACTGCTTGTAGGGCCGGAAGAGCATGATCTGCCAGTCGAGCTTCACCAGCCATGAGGTGGTGAGCACGCCGATCACGGTCGCCGCGTAGACCGCCAGCGTGGTCCCGAGCAGCCAGAAGCGTGTTCGGGTCATGCGCGGTCGCGCGAGATCGGGCCTTCGCTCCTCGGACGCGGGGAGCTTGTCTTCGGTACGCACCTAATCGACGTTACATTGCGTGACAGGCGGGTTCAGTCGATCAGGTCGCTTTGTGATGACGATGTGATGTGGAGTGCGTCTCGTCCACGGCTTTTGGCCGCGCCCTTTCCACGGAATGCACGAGGCCCGGGAACTTTTCTGCTCCCGGCCTTCCAATGGGCGTGTCTCGGGGACTTTATGGAATTCTTACAGGGCGTGTTTATCGCTTATTAGCCGGGGCGTTCCCGCAAGTTTCCCCAGGCGTCGCCGGGCGGCCCGGGGTGATCGTCCGCGGGGTCCGGCCCGGCCGGAAGGGGTGGCCGGATCATGGCGGTCCGGAGCCATGCAGCCAGAAGGCCCCGTACACCGCCGAGGCGAGCCCGGCCGACCCCAGGGCCAGCGCGGTGCGCACCGGGCGCAGCCGGGCCAGGGCGACCGCGATCGGCAGCAGCAGCGGGAAGGCCGGTATCAGCAGCCGGGGTTTCGAGCCGAAGTAGCCCTTCGCGGCCAGCGCCAGGACGAGCACCGCCCCGCCGTAGGCCAGCAGCGGCAGCGGCTGGCGCTGCCGCACACAGCGGATCGCGAGCCAGATCAGCGCCCCGACGCCGAGCAGCAGCCCGAGCCCGCCCACGAAGGGCGGCTTGATGAGCAGCCCCCCGATGAAGCCCGCGAAGGCCAGCCCGCCGTCGAAGCCGTTTCCCCAGCCGTTCTGGACGTCGAAGTAGCCGGTGACGCTTCCGGTCCGGACGGCGACCCACACCACATAGCCCAGCCAGCCCAGCGGCGCCAGCACGACGCCCGCGAGCAGGCCCCGATGAGTGCGCCACGCCTGGCGCCACCGCCCTTCGGGCAGGAGCTCCACCGCGGCCGCCACCCAGAGCGCCGCGACCACCGCCGCCCCCACCGGCCGGGTCAGCCCCGCCAGCGCCGCGAACAGCCCCGCCCACAGCCACCGCCGGGTGAGCGCCGCATAGACCCCCCAGGCGGCCAGCGCCGTGAAGAGCGACTCCGAGTACGCCATCGACTGGACGATCCCGACCGGCAGCACGCCCCACAGCACGGCCAGGGTGAGGCCCACCCGCCGTCCGTACAGCAGATCGCCGATCGCGAAGATCCCCCAGGCGGCGAACAGGGACGTGACCCAGCTCACCAGCAGACCGGCGTCGGCCGCGTCCAGCGGGGCTATGGCCGATATCACTCGCTCCAGGGCGGGGAGCAGGGGGAAGAACGCCAGGTTGGAGTGGACCGCGCCGTCGGGCAGATGGACCGTGTAGCCGTACCCCTCCTCGGCGATGCGGGTGTACCACAGCGAGTCCCAGCGCGCCGAGAGGAGCTGGTGCGGGCTCTTGGCCGCGAAGGCCCCCCAGACCGCGAGAACCACGAGCCCCAGCAGGCGCGTCCCCGCGTAGGCGAGCAATGCAGGAGCGGCCCGGCGCAGCGCGGCCCGGGCGGCGCGGCCCGGTCGGCCGTCGTCGCTGAGCGGCGCGGTGCCGGCCTGGGCGAGATCAGTCACGGCGACGATTATCAAGGATGCCCCGGACCGCCCGCGGGGGGCTGTGGACAACCCTCGGCGGAGGGGCCGCGGAGGCTGTGGACAACGGACGACGAACGCGAGACGGCCACCGGGGGGCCACAGGAGGGACGGCAGAGAGACGGGGGACAAAAAGGGAAGTCCGGAACGTACGCCTCCGTAACCCTCCGCGGTGTGCTCTCAACATGACCTGCGGCACACGGCCCGCGCGGGGACTCGCGTACCCTGACCTCTCACTCGCGCCTTCGCCACCGGGGTCACCCGGACGTCCCTACGACGTGACGTACCGCCCCTCCGACGGCGGACCGCGAGCGCAAGAGCCAGGGAGGTGCGTACATGTCCGGGACGACCACGGCCCGCACTCGGCGGACGGCGGGCGTTCCCCGGCAATGGCGCGGCACCGAGGCGGGCGGCGGGGCGAACCGCTGGGTCGTACTCCTCGTGCTCTGCGTCAGCCTGCTGCTCGTCGCCGTGGACGCGACCGTGCTGCATGTCGCGGTCCCGGCCGTGACCGAGGATCTGCGCCCCGGCGCGATGGAACTGCTGTGGATCGTGGACATCTACCCACTGGTCTGCGCCTCGCTGCTGATCCTCTTCGGCACCCTCGGCGACCGTGTCGGCAGACGGCGCGTCCTGCTGCTCGGCTACGGGCTCTTCGGCGCCGCCTCCGCGCTCGCCGCCTTCGCCCCCACCCCCCAGATCCTCATCGTGGCCCGCGCCCTGCTGGGCGTCGGCGGCGCGATGATCATGCCCGCGACGCTGTCGATCCTGCGCCAGGTCTTCCCGGACCGCCGGGAGCGGGCGCTGGCCATCGGTGTCTGGAGCGCGGTCGCCGCCGTCGGCGCGGCCGTCGGCCCGCTGCTCGGCGGGTTCCTGGTGGAGAACTTCTGGTGGGGCTCGGTCTTCCTGATCAACCTGCCCCTGATGGTCGTGGCGCTGCCCGTCGGCCGCTGGCTGCTGCCGGAGTCCACCGGCGACCGGAACGGGCCCTGGGACGTGCTGGGCGCGGTCATGGCCGCGTGCGGGCTCTTCTGCGTCGTCTTCGGCGTCAAGCGGATGGGCAGCGGCGCGGATCCGCTGGACGCCGTGACCACCCTCCCGCTGGTGTTCGGGGTGGTCCTGCTGGTGCTCTTCGTGCGCCGCCAGCGCCGCCGTACGCATCCGCTGGTCGACCTCAAGCTGTTCGCCCGGCCCGCCTTCTCGATCTCCGTCGGCTGTATCGTGCTCGCCCTGCTGGCACTCGTCGGCCTGGAACTCATAGCCGCCCAGTACCTCCAGCTCGTGCTCGGGCTCACCCCGCTCGAGACGGGTCTGCGGCTGCTGCCGCTCACCTTCGCCGCCATGGCCGCCGGGCTCGTGGGGTCCCGGATGCTCCAGTGGCTCGGCCCGCGGGTCATGGTCGCGATCGGCTTCGGGCTCACCGCGCTCGCCGTTCTCTCGCTCACCGCCATGGGCGAGTCCGACCGGCCCGCCGTGCTCGTCGGCGGCTTCATCGTCCTGGGCTTCGGCCTGGAGACCACGCTCTTCAGCGCGTACGAGTCGATGCTCAACGAGGCGTCGGCCGGTTCGGCGGGCGGCGCGGCCGCCATCGGCGAGACCTCGTACCAGCTCGGCGCCGGTATCGGCATAGCCCTCCTCGGCAGCGTGATGAACGCCGCCTACAAGCCCGGTGTCTCCTCGGTGCCCGGCGTCCCCGCCTCGGCCAGCTCCGACGCGAGCCAGTCGCTGGGCGCCGCGTACAAGGTCTCCGACCGGCTCGGCGGCCACGCCGGGGAGGCTCTGCGCTCGGCCGCCCGTGGCGCCTTCGTCCACGGTCTGCATGTCACGCTGGCGGTCAGCGCCGGTCTGCTGCTGATCGGCGCGCTCGCCGCGCTGCGGCTGCCCAAGGCCATGGAGTGCGCCGCCGACGAGGAGGAGCCCGCCCAGGGCCCCGACCAGCGCGCACAGGGCGGTTCGGACACCCCGGCCCGGCGCGACCGCGCCACCGTCGCCGCCGAGTCCTGACCGGCCCCGCCCGAGTTCCGGGTGGATCCCCCGCCGCTGCCTTGCCCGCGCCCCGGTCCCGGCCTGCCCGCGTCCGGCCCCGGGCCTGCCCGCGTGCTGCCCGTGTCCTGGTGGCGCGGTGTGAGCGGGTCTGGACGTCAGGGGTTACCCGGCCGTAGCGTCGGATCGACCGGGCTGATCACCTCGGCCGCCGGGCGGAAGGACGCGCCCCGGCGACCGGTGTCCGCCCGGCGACCCGGACCCGCATCCACCGGAGGCCGCCACCCATGTCCGCTGGCACCCTGCCGTCGTTCGATCCGCGTGACCCGCTGGGGCTCGACGATCTCCTCGACCCCGAGGACCTCGCGGTCCGCGACACCATGCGGCAGTGGGCCGCCGACCGCGTGCTGCCGCATGTCGCCGACTGGTTCGAGCGCGGCGAGGTGCCCGGTATCCGGGAGCTGGCCCGCGAGCTCGGCTCCCTGGGCGCGCTCGGGATGTCGCTCACCGGATACGGCTGCGCGGGTGCCAGTCCGATCCAGTACGGCCTGGCCTGTCTGGAGCTGGAGGCCGCCGACTCCGGGATCCGCTCGCTGATGTCGGTGCAGGGTTCCCTGTCCATGTACGCCATCCACCGCTTCGGCTCCGAGGAGCAGAAGCAGCAGTGGCTGCCCCGGATGGCCTCCGGTGAGGTCATCGGCTGCTTCGGGCTGACCGAACCGGACCACGGCTCCGACCCGGCGGGCATGCGCACCTATGCCAAGCGGGACGGCTCGGACTGGGTGCTCACCGGCCGCAAGATGTGGATCACCAATGGCTCGGTGGCCGGGGTCGCGGTGGTGTGGGCCCGCACCGACGAGGGCATCCGCGGCTTCGTCGTCCCCACCGACGCGCCCGGCTTCTCGGCCCCCGATATCAAGCACAAGTGGTCGCTGCGCGCCTCGGTCACCAGCGAGCTGGTCCTGGACGAGGTGCGGCTGCCGGCCGACGCGGTCCTGCCCGAGGTCACCGGGTTGCGGGGGCCGCTGAGCTGTCTGGGCCACGCCCGCTACGGCATCATCTGGGGCTCGATGGGGGCCGCCCGCTCCGCCTTCGAGTCGGCGCTGGACTACGCGCGCGATCGCGAGCAGTTCGGCCGGCCGATCGGGGGCTTCCAGCTCACCCAGGCCAAGCTGGCCGATATGGCGCTGGAACTCCACAAGGGGATCCTGCTCGCCCACCATCTGGGGCGGCGCATGGCGGCGGGACGGCTCCGCCCCGAGCAGGTCAGCTTCGGCAAGCTGAACAATGTGCGCGAGGCGATCGAGATCTGCCGCACGGCCCGGACGATTCTGGGCGCCAACGGGATCTCACTGGAGTATCCGGTGATGCGGCACGCCACGAATCTGGAGTCCGTGCTCACCTATGAGGGCACCGTCGAAATGCACCAACTGGTGCTGGGCAAGGCGCTCACCGGAATCGACGCATTCCGGTGAGCGGCCCTGGGCGCCAGGCCCTGTGCGGGCCTAGCTCTGGTTGAAAAAGCCCGTGGCGTGGCCGGCCGGGCCGCTGACGATCTGGTAGTCCGCGGGGGTGAGGAGGAAGACGCGGTTGGCCACGCGGTCGATCGAGCCGCGCAGCCCGAAGATCAGCCCGGCCATGAAGTCCACCACGCGCTTGGCGTCGGCCGACTCCATCGTCGTGAGATTGACGATGACCGGAACGCCCTCCCGGAACATCTCGCCGATGCCGCGGGCATCCCGGAACCCGTCCGGGGTGACCGTGGCGATCCGAGAGCCGTGGTCCTGCGCGGTCTCGTCGGCCACCCGCGCTCGCGGGTCGGTCATCCAGGAGTCGCCGGGCTCGGACCCCTCGGCGTAGTCGTCGTCGTAGTAGCGCTCGTCATCGCTGTCGTCGACGAGGCCAAGCCAGGCACTCGCCTTGCGTACCGATCCCATAGACGCCTCCTCTCCCTGATGGTGTGTACCGTCCGCCCCTCTATGGTCGTCCATGATGCGGATGGTCTGCCACGTGGATTGCGGCCGCACAGGGGATTCGTGACGTTACTGGTGCACAACGGCTGGCGCCATATCAGAGTTCCACCTGCTTATGGGGGCTGACGGAGCGACGGGTAGAATCCGCCGCGGCCGGACGGGTGACGTCGGGGACGTACGGGTGAACGGGGTTCGTGGTGTTTGGCATTATCCGGCCTTGTCGGCATCGGCTCTCGGAAAACCTGCGCACCGAGTGGATGGCGCATTTGTGCGGGCTGTGCCTCGCGTTGCGGGGTGACCACGGGCAGTTCGCCCGCGTCGCCACCAATTACGACGGCCTGGTGATATCGGTGCTGGTGGAGGCCCAGGCCGGACGGTCGGACGGCTGGCGGCGCACCGCCGGGCCCTGCCCGCTGCGCGGGATGCGGACGGCGTCGGTCGCCCAGGGCGAGGGGGCGCGGCTGGCGGCCACCGTCTCGCTGGTGCTGGCCTCGGCGAAGGTACGGGACCATGTCGCGGACGGCGACGGGGCGTTGGCCCGGCGGCCGGTCGCCGCGGCCGCCCGCCGGGTGGCCGGGCGGTGGGACCGGGCGGGGGAGCGCAGCGGCGCCGCGCTCGGCTTCGACACCGCCCTGCTGCTCGACGCGGTCGGCCGGCAGGCGGAGCTCGAGTCCCACGCGGGCCCCGGCACCTCGCTGCTGACCATCACCGAGCCCACCGAGACCGCGACCGCCGCGGCCTTCGGGCACACCGCCGTCCTGGCCGGGCGCCCCGGCAACCGGACCCCGCTGGAGGAGGCGGGCCGGCTCTTCGGGCGGCTCGCGCATCTGCTGGACGCGGTGGAGGACCTGACCGAGGACGCCGAGACCGGTGCCTGGAATCCGATCGCGGCCACCGGAGCCGACCTCGCCGAGGTCCGCAGGCTGTGCGACGACGCGGTCCACGGGGTGCGGCTGGCGCTGGGGGACACCGAATTCGCGGGCAAGGGCTCCGGCCGGCTCGCCCATGTGCTGCTGGTCCATGAACTGGAGCGCGCGGTCGACCGCACCTTCGGCACTACCGGCTGTGCGCACACCGGCCACGGCCCCGGCACCCCGGAGTCCTCCTACGGGCCGCCGCAGTCGCCATGGATCACCCCGGGCGGCCCCGGCGGCGCCCCGCCGGAGCCGCCCGGGCGCCGCCGGGGGCTGCTCGCCGGCTGCCTGGTGTGGACCGGGCTCTGCTGCACCTGCCAGGTGTGCTGCCGGGATCCGTACCACGACCCGTGGTCCGGGCAGCCGCGCGAGGGCCTGTGCCATAAGTGCGGTGACTGCTGCGACTGTTGTGACTGCTGTAGCAACTGCGGCGACTGCTGCAGCTGCGACTGCTGTGATGGTTGTGACTGCGGCTGCGACTGTTAGCCGACGGACGGGAACAGGGACACGAAGGGCGGGGGAAACGGAACAGGCGGTGCCGGGGCACCCGAGGGGAGGGGCGGAGCGCTGAAGCGTGTGGGAAGGCCGAAGGCGCGTGACGACGCGGATATGCGGCGGCCACACCGGGGGAGGGAATCCGGCGGGCGCGGGCGAAGCCTCGAAGCGCTGGGGAAGGGAGTCCCCCTACGGCAGCGGAGGCGGGCGGTCAGCCCGAACAGGACGACGACCACACTCGACCGAAGTCGATGTGGTCGCGCGTGACCAGTCGCTGCCTTGAGTCCATGGGCCAAGTGGAGCAGCCATCCGCTTCCGCGTCAACCGCGGTGAGACGCGCTGCTCACAGTTCGGACAGTCTTGACAGCGCACCGTGGGGACGCTTTAACCTCGGGCTCATGTCGAGCTGAGGGGCTCGCCTGCCGAGCTGAGGGGTTCGGCCGTGTGTGAAGGCCATGCGTGTGTTCACTTCAGAACTCACGGAGCCTCCGCATGTCCGCGAACCCGGACCAGCCTTCCCGATCACCCGCCACGATCGTCATCGTCGGCGCGGGCCCGCGTGCCACCGGCCTGATCGAGCGCCTCGCCGCCAACGCCCCCGAACTGCACGGCGACGGCGCCCCGTTCGAGCTGCACCTGGTTGATCCGCATCCGCCCGGCGGCGGCCGCATCTGGCGCCCGGACCAGTCCCCGCTGCTGTGGATGAACTCCATGGCCGAGGACGTCACCATGTTCACCGACGAGTCGGTGGAGCGCGAAGGACCGATACGCCCCGGCCCCTCCCTCGCCGAATGGGCCGACGAGGTCCGCGAGGAAGGGCCGGCCGGCGCCCGCGCCCTGCCGCCCGAACTCGCCGCCGAGGCCGCCACCCTGACCGGGCAGAGCTTCGCCACCCGACGCCTCCAGAGCGCCTATCTGCGCTGGGTGTACGAGCGGTCGGTGGCCGGCCTGCCGCCCGGGACCACCGTCCATGAGCACCGGGACCGGGCCGTCCGTGTCACCGGGCCGCGCGACGGACGTCAACAGGTGTGGCTGGAGGGGCGGACCGCACCGCTCACCGCCGACGCCGTGGTCCTCGCCCTCGGCCATCTCGACGCCGAACCCGGCGCCGAGCAACGGGCGCTCACCGCCTTCGCCGCCGAGCACGGCCTGGTCCACCTGCCGCCGGAGTTCACCGCCGACAGCGATCTGAGCGCGCTGCGCCCCGGCGAGCCGGTGCTCGTGCGCGGCCTCGGCCTCGCCTTCGTCGATCTGATGGTGCTGCTCACCGAGGGGCGCGGCGGACGCTATGAGCGCGGCTCGGACGGGGAGTTGGCCTACCGGCCCTCCGGCCGCGAGCCCGTGCTGTACGCCGGTTCGCGGCGCGGCGTTCCGTACCACGCCAAGATCGGCTACTCGCTGAGCGGTGAGCGGCCCCCGGTGCCGCGCTTCTTCGGCCCCGCCCAGGTCGACGCGTTGCGCTCGCTTCCCGGGCGTCCGGATTTCCGGCGCGACGTCTGGCCGCTGATCGCCAAGGAGCTGGGATTCGCCCACTACCACCGGCTGTTCACCGCCCATCCGGAGCGGACGGCCGGGGAGTGGCCCGCGTTCGAGGAGAAGTACGCCGCCTGCCCGCCCGGCAGCCCCGAACTGGACGCCCTGGTCGCCGCGGCCGTCCCCGACCCGGCCGACCGGCTCGATCTCGACGCCCTCGACCACCCCCTGGCCGGGCTGCGGTTCCCCGACCACGAGGCCCTGCAGCAGGGGCTGCGCGCCCATGTCGAGGCCGACCTCGCTCGCCGGCACAACCCCGAGCACAGCCCTGACCTGGCCGTCTTCCTCGCCCTGCTCTCCGTCTACGGCCAGTTGATCCGGCTCGGCGACATCGGCGGCTGGTGGCACGGCTTCTTCAGCTACCTTGCCTCCGGCCCGCCCGGCCCACGGCTCGAGCAGCTGCTCGCGCTCTCCCGCGCCGGAGTGGTCCGCTTCCTCGGCGCCGAGACGACCGTGACCGCCGATCCGCTGCGAGGGGTGTTCCGGGCGAGCTCCGCCAGCGTGCCCGGCCATGCCATCGAGGCCCGTGCGCTGGTCGAGGCCCGGCTGCCGGAGCCGACCGTGGACCGCTCCCGCGACACCCTGCTGCGCTCCCTGTACCGCGACGGCGCCGCCGCCACCCCGGCCGGACTGCTCGCGGTCAGCCCCGCCGACGCCCGGATCCTGGACCGGGCCGGCCGTCCGTATCCGCGCCGCTTCGCGCTCGGGCCGCACACCGACGCCCGCGCCTCCGGCGCCTTCGCCCGGCCCCGTACCAACGCCCCCGCGTTCCGGCAGAACGATGCCACCGCGCGGGCCCTGCTGCGCTGTCTGCGCGACCTGTCCTGTCGCGCCTCGCTCACCGCCTGAGCATCCCCCCGGACGACCGTTCCCGGGAAAACCTCCGCTCTCCTCCGAAGGACCCGAAGGACCCTCCATGTCGCTGACGTCCGATCCACCCCTCGACAAAGCCGCCGAAAGTGGCGCCGAACGCGAGGACTACTCCGCCCTCAAGGTCGTCCCGGTGCGCCACCCCTGGCGCTGGGCCGCCGTTGCCATCACCGCCGTCCTGGTGGCCCAGTTCGCCCACGGCCTGATCACCAACTCCGGCTGGGAGTGGGACGTCTTCGCCGAGTTCTTCACCACCCGGACCATCCTCAAGGCGGTCTGGATCACCATCCAGCTCACCTTCTACGGCACCGCGCTCGGCTTCGCCCTCGGGATCGTCCTCGCCTTCATGCGGCTGTCCCAGAGCCCGTTCCTGAAGTCGGTCGCCTTCACCTACATCTGGGCGTTCCGCTCCATCCCGCTCATCGTCCAGCTGCTCTTCTGGTTCAACCTCACCTATCTCTACAAGCGGCTCGACTTCGGCATCCCCTTCGGCCCCGGCTTCTTCTCCTTCGACACCGCGGGGCTGGTCGGCGCGATGAGCGCGGCGGTGCTCGGACTCGCCCTCCACCAGGCGGCCTACGCGGCGGAGATCGTGCGCGGCGGAGTCCTCGCCGTCGACGGCGGACAGCTCGAGGCGGCGGCCGCGCTCGGCATCCCCCGGCTGCGGCAGCTGCGCCGGATCGTGCTCCCGCAGGCGATGCGGTCGATCCTGCCGAACGCCGCCAACGAGGTCATCTCGCTCTTCAAGGGCACCTCGATCGTCTCCGTCATGGCGATCGGCGAGCTCTTCTACCAGGTGCAGGTCATCTACGGACGCAACGGCCGGGTCGTGCCGCTGCTGATGGTCGCGACCGTCTGGTACATCATCCTGACCACCGTGCTCTCGATCGCGCAGTACTACGTCGAGCGCCGCTTCTCACGGGGAGCCACCCGATGACCGCCATGGTCGACATCCGTTCCGTCCACAAGAGCTTCGGGTCGCTGGAGGTGCTGCGCGGCATCGACCTGGAGGTGCGCTCCGGAGAGGTGGCCGTCGTCCTCGGGCCGTCGGGCTCCGGCAAGTCCACCCTGCTGCGCGCCATCAACCACCTGGAGAAGGTGGACAGCGGCTGGATCAGCGTCGGCGGCTCGCTGGTCGGCTACCGCCGCCAGGGCGACCGCCTCTATGAGCTGCGCGAACGCGAGATCCTCAAGCAGCGCACCCGGATCGGCTTCGTCTTCCAGAACTTCAACCTCTTTCCGCATCTGACGGTGCTGGAGAACATCATCGAGGCACCGGTCTCGGCCCTGCGCCGCCCCAGGAAAGAGGCGGTCCACAGCGCCGAGACGCTGCTCGCCCGGGTCGGTCTGGCCGACAAGGCGGCCGCGTACCCCCGGCAGCTCTCCGGCGGACAGCAGCAGCGGGTGGCGATCGCCCGCGCCCTCGCTCTGGAGCCCGAGCTGCTGCTCTTCGACGAGCCGACCTCCGCCCTCGACCCCGAACTGGTCGGCGAGGTCCTCGACGTCATCAAGGGCCTGGCCCATCAGGGCACCACGATGATCGTCGTCACTCATGAGATCGGCTTCGCGCGGGAGGTCGCCGACACCGTCGTCTTCATGGACGACGGCCGGATCGTCGAGCAGGGCCCACCGGCCGAGGTGCTGGACGCCCCACGCCAGGAGCGCACCAAGGCGTTTCTCTCCAAAGTCCTCTGAGGCCACCGGTGTTCACGAGACCACCGAGGTCCGCGAGACGACCGGTGTCCACCAGGCCACCGATGTTCACCAGGCCACCGATGTTCACCCACGCAAGGAGCACCCCCGTGAAGACCCGCCGCACCCTCGTCACCGCCGTCGCCGCCCTCACCGCAGCCGCCCTGCTCGGCGGCTGCGGCGACGGCGATGGCCAGGAGACGGTGGGCTCCAAGGGCACGAAGGGCGCCATCAACATCGGCCCCGACCAGCACCGCGTCAGAGGGAAGAAGGTCGCCTCGATCGCGGCGAAGGTGCCGGCCGCGATCCGTGAGCGTGGCACCCTGCGCATCGGCGGCAGCGCCGACGCCTCCCCGCCGCTCGGCTTCTACGCGACCGACGACAAGACCCGGATCGGCTCCGAGATCGACCTCGCCACGCTGGTCGCCGACACCCTCGGGCTCAAGGTCGACTTCCAGGCGGTCTCCTGGGAGAACCTCTTCGTCGGCCTCGACAGCTCCAAGTTCGACGCGGTCTTCTCCAATGTGACGGTCACCGAGGAGCGCAAGGAGAAGTACGACTTCGCCACCTACCGGCTGGACGACCTCGCCTTCGAGGCCAAGAAGGGCGCCTCCTGGAGGGTCAAGGGCCCCAAGGACGTGGCGGGCAAGACCATCTCGGTCTCCTCCGGCACCAACCAGGAGAAGATCCTGGTCGACTGGAGCAAGGAGAACGAGAAGGCGGGCCGCGAGCCCGTGGACATCAAGTACTTCCAGAAGGACACCGATTACTACCTCGCCCTCCAGTCCGGCCGTATCGACGCCTACTTCGGCCCCCACCCCACCTCCGCCTACCACGTCGCCTCGGCCGGCCAGACCCAGGTGATCGGCCGGTTCTCGGGCGGTGGAGAGCAGGTGCAGGGCAAGATCGCGGCCACTACCCGGAAGGGCAGCGGGCTGGTCGACGCCTACGCCGCGGCCATCGACCATGTGATCAAGGACGGTTCGTACGCCAAGGTCCTGAAGCGGTGGGGGCTCTCCAGCGAGGCGGTGAAGAAGTCCGAGATCAACCCGCCTGGTCTGCCCAAGCAGTGACCCCCCACCCCCGACCCAGGAAGGCCCCGGCCATGGCCGTACCGACCGGCACCCTGCACCTGGCCGCCGCCATCGACGGCGACGGGCAGTACCAGGCGCCGTACTACGTGGAGCTCGCCCGCCTCGCCGAGGGGGGCATGCTCGACTTCATCACCCTGGACGACACCTTCGGCCCTCCGGGGCCGGGCCGGGGCAGGCTCGACGCACTCGCCGTCCTCGCGCGTGTCGCGCCCGCCACCGGGCGGATCGGACTGCTGCCGACCGTCACCACCACCCACACCGAGCCGTTCCATGTCTCCTCCGCCGTGGCCACCTTGGACTGGGTCAGCCGCGGCCGGGCGGGCTGGCGGGTCGAGGTGTCGGCGACGGAGGCGGAGGCGCGGCTGGTGGGCCGCCGCCCCGCCGCCCCCGCCGGGGAGCTGTGGGCCGAGGCGGGGGAGGTCGCCGATGTGGTGGCCCGGCTGTGGGACAGCTGGGAGGACGGCGCCGAGATCCGTGACACCGCCACCGGCCGTTTCATCGACCGCGACAAATTGCACTACGTGGACTTCGAGGGCGCGCACTTCTCGGTGCGCGGCCCGGCCATCGTGCCCCGGCCGCCGCAGGGCCACCCGGTGGTGGCCATCGCCGCCACCGACCCGGTGACCTGGCAGACCGCGGCCCGACACGCCGATGTGGTGTACCTCCGCGCCACCTCCCCGGAGGAGGCGGGCCGCATCCGCGACGAACTGCGGCGCCGCGCGGTGGCCCACGGCCGGGAGGCCCGCGCGCTCACCGTGCTCGCCGCCGTCGCGGTGGACCTGGCCGACGGGGAGGGCGCGGCCGGGAACGCCCCGCCGGTCGCGCTGACCGACACGCCCGGAGGGCTCCCGCTGTACCGCGGGGAGCCGGCCGGGCTCGCCGAGCTGATCACCGGCTGGCATCACGCCGACGCGGTGGACGGTTTCCACATCACCCCCGTCGCCCCACGCCATGACCTGGAGCGTTTCGTCAACGGCACCGTGGCGCTGCTCCAGCACCGAGGGCTGTTCCGCACCTTCTATCCCGGTGCGACACTCCGCGACCACCTGGGGCTTTCCCGCCCGGCCAGCCGCTACGCCCTGGCGAGGAAGGTCGCCCGATGAGCAGGCAGCACACGCAGATCCATCTCGCGGCCCACTTCCCGGGCGTCAACAACACCACCGTCTGGACGGATCCCCGCTCCAGAAGCCAGATCGACTTCGCCTCCTTCGAACATCTCGCGCGCACCGCCGAGCGCGGGCTGTTCGACTTCTTCTTCCTCGCCGAGGGGCTGCGGCTGCGCGAGCACAACGGCCGGATCCACGACCTCGACGTGGTCGGCAGGCCCGAGTCGATCACCGTGCTGAACGCGCTCGCGGCCGTCACCGAACGGCTGGGGCTGGCCGCCACCGTCAACGCCACGTTCAACGAACCGTACGAACTGGCCCGCCGGCTGGCCTCCCTGGACCATCTCAGCGGGGGCCGCGCCGCCTGGAACGTGGTCACCTCCTCCGACGCCTTCACCGGCGAGAACTTCCGGCGCGGCGGCTTCCTGGACCGGGCCGACCGCTACACCCGGGCCGCCGAGTTCGTCGCCACCGCCCGTGAGCTGTGGGACTCCTGGACGCCGGACGGCACGCCCCGCCCGTTCGCCCACACCGGCCGGCACTTCACCATCGACGGCGAGTTCGGCGTGGAGCGCTCACCGCAGGGCCATCCGGTGGTGATCCAGGCCGGGGACTCCGACGAGGGCCGGGAGTTCGCCGCCTCCGCCGCCGACATCATCTTCACCCGGCACGGCTCGCTGGAGGCCGGGCGCGCCTTCTACGCCGACGTCAAGCGGCGGCTGGCGCGGTACGGGCGCGCCCCGGAAGAGCTGAAGATCATGCCCGGGGTGACCCTGGTCCTCGGCGACACCGCGGCCGACGCCCAGGAGAAGGCGGCGGAGATCCGGCTCCAGCAGGTCTCACCGCAGACCGCGCTCCTCACCCTGGAACAGATCTGGGGTGTGGACCTGTCCGGCTACGACCCGGACGGGCCACTTCCGGACTTCGACCCCGCCCCCGACTCCCAGCTGGCCCAGGGCCGGGTGCGGCACGGTGATCCGCTGGCCGTCGCCGCCAAGTGGCGGGCGCTGTCGGAGGAGAAAGGGCTGTCCATCCGGCAGACCGTCATCCAGGCGAACGGACGTCAGTCGTTCATCGGCACCCCGGAGGCGGTCGCCGCGCAGATGGCGGAATTCGTCGCCGCCGACGCCGCCGACGGCTTCATCCTCGTCCCGCATCTGACCCCCGGCGGGCTCGATGACTTCGTGGACCGGGTGGTGCCGCTGCTCCAGGAGCGGGGGGTGTTCCGCACCGCGTACACCGGTACGACACTCCGTGACCACCTGGGACTTCCCTATCCGGGGGAGCGGGGCTGAGCGGCTTTGTGCCGGCCCGGCCGGGGGGTGTGACCGGCCGACGCCATAGCGGAACCCGATCGCCCGTGCGTCCGTCTCAGGGGTTACCCAGGGGATGGGAGCACAAGCCCCGGCGGCCTGAACCCGCCGGGGCTATGTGGCGTGTGCCCGAAGGCTGTTCCGAATTGTCCTCTTGCGCGGTCTGCCCGCGGCCACGAATACTTCCGGAAGCGCTTGTCAGGGGCACGCCGAATCGGGTCGTATCGGGTCATCGACGTGCTCATTGACTGCGCCTCACGGGCCTGCCCACCCAGGCGGACCCCCGATTCCCCCGGAGGAAGAGTTGAGGATCAAGCGCAACGCCCCCCACGGCAAGCAGGCGAGACGCATCGCCCTGATCGCCGCGACCTCCGCCCTGGTGGCCGGAGCGGCACTCGCCGCCCCCGCCGCCTACGCCGGAAGTGACGGCGCCCGCACCTTCAGCGCGGCGGAGGCCAAGTCGGCGAGCAACGCCGTCCTCGAGGCCGATGTCGCGGGCACCGCCTGGTATGTCGACAAGGCGACCAACAAGCTCGTCGTCACCGCCGACAGCACGGTGTCCCAGAGCGAGATAGCCAAGATCAAGAACACCGCCGGCGCGAGCGCCGACGCGATCGAGGTCAAGCGGACCTCGGGCAAGATTCAGAAGCTGATCTCGGGCGGAGACGCTATCTACGCGGATAGCTGGCGCTGCTCCCTCGGCTTCAACGTGCGCAACAGCAGTGGGGCCAACTACTTCGTCACCGCCGGTCACTGCACCGACGGTGCGGGTACCTGGTGGTCGAACTCCAGTCACTCCACCACCATCGGCCCGACGTCCGGCTCCAGCTTCCCGACCAACGACTACGGTCTGGTCCGGTACAGCGGCTCGGTCACCCCCCAGGGCACCGTCGGCAGCCAGGACATCACCTCGGCCGCCAACCCGACCGTGGGCCAGACGGTCACCCGGCGCGGCTCCACCACCGGCATCCACAGCGGCCGGGTCACCGCGCTGAACGCCACGGTCAACTACGGCAACGGCGACATCGTCTACGGCATGATCCAGACCACGGTCTGCGCCGAGCCCGGCGACAGCGGTGGCCCGCTCTACGCCGGCTCCACCGCCCTCGGCCTCACCTCCGGCGGCAGCGGTAACTGCACCTCCGGTGGCACCACGTTCTTCCAGCCGGTCGTCGAGGCGCTGAACGCGTACGGCGTGAGCGTCTACTGATCGGCGCCGTCCCTTCGCTGATCATCTCCGCACCAGGCTGAACGAGAGCCCCCGTCCGGGCCACCGGACGGGGGCTCTCCGCGCCTCCGGGCGGGAGCCTCGCCGCATCCCTGGGTGGAGCCATTCCGTGCCGCCGGAAGGGGGCATTCCGCAGCCCTCCCCACTGTCCGACGAGCGGACTATCGTGGACATGTACCCCACGAGGGGCATTGTTCACGATACGGACGGCAGGTGGCCGTGATGGTCGATGCGCTCGTGACATTGATAGTGGTACTGGCTTGCCTCGGCGCCCTTGGCGTGCTGGCCGCGGCCCGGGTGGTCAAGCAGTACGAGCGGGGTGTGGTCTTCCGGCTCGGGAGGCTGCGCTCGGATATCCGGGGGCCCGGGTTCACCATGATCACTCCGATGGTCGACCGGCTCCAGAAGGTCAATATGCAGATCGTGACGATGCCCGTGCCCGCCCAGGAGGGCATCACCCGGGACAATGTGACCGTGCGGGTCGACGCCGTCGTCTACTTCAGGGTCGTGGACCCGGCCGAAGCGCTCATCGAGGTCGAGGACTACCGCTTCGCCGTCTCCCAGATGGCCCAGACCTCGTTGCGGTCGATCATCGGGAAGAGCGATCTGGACGATCTGCTCTCCAACCGGGAGAAGCTCAACCAGGGCCTCGAGCTCATGATCGACAGCCCGGCCGTCGGCTGGGGCGTCCATATCGACCGGGTGGAGATCAAGGACGTGTCGCTGCCGGAGACCATGAAGCGGTCGATGGCCCGCCAGGCGGAGGCCGACCGGGAGCGTCGCGCCCGGGTCATCAACGCGGACGCGGAGCTGCAGGCGTCGCGGAAGCTGGCCGAGGCCGCCGCCCAGATGGCCGACACCCCCTCGGCCCTCCAGTTGCGGCTGCTGCAGACGGTGATGGCGGTCGCCGCCGAGAAGAACTCCACGCTGGTGCTGCCCATCCCGGTCGAGCTGCTGCGCTTCCTGGAGCGGGGTGCACAGGAGATCCCGGCCACGGCCCGGGCGGAGGGCGATGCGGAAGGCGGCGCCCCGGCCGCCGGTCCGGCCACCGCCCCGGAGCGGGAGACCGCGCCCGCGCAGCCGGCCCAGCCCGCCCGGCAGGCGATGCCGACGCTCACCGAGCGCGAGCCGGAGCCGCGTGGTGTGGACCGGTGAAAGGAAACCCCGCCTCTCCCGCCGGAGTCGATCTGATCCGTCAAGAGGGCTCTCGCCAGAGGGTCTTTCGCCAGGGGATCCCGCGAGGTTGATTCGCCCGGTTTGACGGCCCGTCCGGATACCTGATTCGGTGCCCGTACACCCAGAAGGTGTGCGGGCACCGCCATGTCCGGACATGAGGCCGCCGGGTAAATTTCACGCCCGTGACGCGAACGCACCCTTGTGCGCGGCCGGTGGTGATGGGAATACTCGGCGGCGCAATTTGGCATGGACGCGCCCCTGAGTGGGGAGAAGCGCCATGTCACTACGCCCTCCGGGCCCTGGCACCCCACTGCCGTCGGGCCCAACCCCCCACTGGAAGGCAGAGACTTGAAGCACCGCCGCATACCCAAGCGTCGTGTCGCCATAGCCGGAGCCGGCATCGCGGCCCTGGTCGCCACGGGCATCACCCTGCAGAGCGCCAACGCCGCCCCCGGTGAGACCCAGCCCGATACCCTCTCGGTCGGCGCCGCCGGAAAGCTCGCCAACACCCTCACCTCCTCGCTCAAGAGCGACACGGCGGGTGCGTACTACGACGCCAAGGCCAAGAAGCTGGTCGTCAATGTGGTCAACAAGGGCGTCGTGGACAAGGTCCGGGACGCCGGGGCTGAGGTCAAGGTCGTCAAGCACACCCTGGCCGAGCTGAGCGAGGCGCGTCAGACGCTCAAGGAGAAGGCCACCATCCCCGGCACCTCGTGGTCGGTGGACCCCAGAAGCAACAAGGTCGTCGTCACCGCGGACAGCTCCGTCAAGGGCGCCCGGATGGCCACCCTCGACAAGGTCGCCGACGCGCTGGGCGACAAGGTCGAGGTGAAGCGCTCGGCCGGTAAGTTCTCCACCTTCATCGCCGGTGGCGACGCCATCTGGGGCAACGGCGGGCGCTGCTCGCTGGGCTTCAACGTGGTCAAGGGTGGTCAGCCGTACTTCCTGACCGCCGGTCACTGCACCGAGGCCATCAGCAGCTGGTCGGACTCGCAGGGCGGCGAGGAGATCGGCACCAACGAGGGCAGCGACTTCCCCGGTAACGACTACGGGCTGGTCAAGTACACCAAGGACACCGACCACCCGAGCGCGGTCGACCTCTACAACGGCAGCACCCAGGCCATCTCCAAGGCCGGTGACGCCACGGTCGGCCAGAAGGTGACGCGCAGCGGCTCCACCACTCAGGTGCACGACGGCGAGGTCACCGGCCTCAACGCGACCGTCAACTACCAGGAGGGGACGGTCGAGGGGCTGATCCAGACCACGGTCTGCGCCGAGCCCGGCGACAGTGGCGGCGCGCTCTTCGCGGGCGACACGGCGCTGGGTCTGACCTCCGGCGGCAGCGGTGACTGCTCCTCGGGCGGCGAGACCTTCTTCCAGCCGGTGCCGGAGGCGCTGCAGGCGTTCGGCGCCGAGATCGGCTGACCTGGGAGGCGTTTCGCTCCCGTGTGAACAAGAGCAGGCCCCCGGACACCCGTGGACGGTGTCCGGGGGCCTTCCCTTGCTGCGCTCAGTCTGTCGTACTCATTGCCGTACTCGTCGGTCGTTCAGCCGGTCAGAACTCGAAGACCATCGTCGGGGCCGCGCTCTTGAAGCAGTTGTTCGCGAAGGTGTGCTCGTACGACACCCGGCGGCCGTCCCAGATCCCCTCGGCGGTGACCGTGATGGGGTGCCACTCCTTGGTGCACACCCGGCCGGGCTCCGCGCCGGTGCGCAGCTGGCCGAACGTGCCGCCCACGGAGCGGAGTTCGGCGCATGCCTTGGCGGGTGCCGGGTGGGTGCCGGTGGCGGTGGGGCGACAGCTCAGTGTCACCGCTCGCTGGACCTCGGTCGTGGCCCCGTCGGCCCCCCAGCCGACGGTGAGGACCAGTGCGGAGGGCGGGTACAGGCTCTGCGGCTTGGCGGGCTGGGCGCTCGCCGTGCCGCTCGTGCCGATCCCCAGCACGGCGCTCACGGCCAGAGCGGCTCCGAGCCCGATCGCCCCAGTAGTCTTCCGCATTTCGAACACTCCCTTGCTCGTCGTTGCAGATACCGGACGGAGTCTTACGCGGTGCGCGTCAGGAACGCACGTCGATCGAGCACTTCCGGTCGCTACAAGTAGTCGTTCGGTGGCTTATTGTCGCGTGCGGGAGATGGCCGGGCGCGGAACGCCGCGTGGCGACCGGGTGCGCGACGGCGCGCCGTTGCGCCCCTCGGAGGACCCCGGCGCCGTTTCGCGCCCCCGGTGGAGGGCGTGCTCAGCGAGGTGCCCGATGCGCTCAAATCGATTCAAGGACGCTCAAATGGGCAATCCCGGGCGATGTCCATGATGCCTCTGGGGCGAGGGCTGCCGCATGCCCCGCCAGAGCGAGAACCTGCCAGGGCAAGCTGACCGGTGGTGGCCGCTCTAGCCCAGCTCTCCACTCAGGGCCCCGGCCTGCCGGCCCCAGCCATAGCCGCGCCCCACGCGCAACCGCAGCACCAGCCGCCGCTCGGCCACCATCGCGGTGCGGAACTCCTGCCAGTCCGGATGGTCGCCCTGGATCGCGCGGTAGACCTCCACCAGCTCATCGGCGGTGGCGTCATGGGGGTCGGCGGCGACCGGCGTCAGCTCGGCGTCGCCCTCGGTCACCAGATAGGAGGAGTGGTCCCCGCTGGTGACGTAGAAACTCGCGCGCGGATCGCGGCGCAGATTGCGGGTCTTGGCGCGGTCATCGGTGACCGAGATCCGGATGAGGCGCGTCGCGGGGGCATAGGTGAAGGCGACATTGGACAGCTGCGGCCGTCCATCACGCTTGAGGGTGACGAGCGCGCCGGTGCGCTGCTCCCGTAGCAGATCGAGCAGGGATCCCTCCGTCATGGTGATCAGCATACGCGCGGGCCGGTGGCCGGCCCATGGATTCGACCGACCGGCTTCCGCGCGTCGCGTTCGCAAGGCGACACGCGGGATTAAAGGGCGTTTTAGGTGCTTATGGTGGAGAGAGGGAGCGCGATCGAACCGACTCGCACGCTTGTTCGAGAATGGGGTTATGGTGGGGCGTGGGACAAGCAGGGTCGGTCAGGGGGTGTGAGCAGCGGGAGGTGCGGATGCCAGGCTTCACGCATCTGCACACCGCGTCCGGGTTCTCCATGCGGTACGGGGCCGCACACCCGGAGCGGCTGGCGCAGCGTGCCGCCGAGCGCGGTATGGACGCGATCGCGCTGACCGACCGCGACAGCCTCGCCGGAGCGGTGCGGTTCGCCCGGGCGTGCGAGCGCGCGGGGGTGCGGCCGCTCTTCGGGGTGGACCTCGCCGTACGGAGGGAGGACCCGGAGCCGGGGCGCACCGTTCGGCGCCGTACGCCGGTGCGCGGCGGGGCGTTCATCGACGAGTCCACCCCCCGGGCGGTCTTTCTCGCCCGGGACGGCGCGGCCGGCTGGGCCGCGCTGTGCGGGCTGGTTTCCGCCGCCCACGCGGGGCTCACCCACTCCGGATCCGCCCGGACGAACGGCGACGGGCCGCCCCTGCTGCACTGGCGCGACCTGGTGAGCGACCCCGGCGCGCTCGCCCCGCTGACCGTGCTGCTCGGCCCGGACTCCGACGTCGGCCGGGCCCTGGCCGCCGGGCGCCCCGACCGGGCCGCGCGGCTGATCGCCCCCTGGCGTGAACTCTTCGGCGACGCGCTGCGGCTGGAAGCCGTATGGCACGACCGCACCGGCACCGGCCCGGGCTCGCTGCGGCTCGCCGCCCGTACCGTCGGCTTCGCCGCCGACCAGGGCATCCCGGCCGTCCTGAGCAACGCCGCCCGTTACGCCGACCCGGGGGAGGGGCCGGTCGCCGATGTCCTGGACGCGGCCCGCCGGCTCGTCCCCATCGACCCGCGCACCCCCGGGGCGCTCGACAGCGGTGAGCGCTGGCTCAAGGGGCCCCGGGACATGGCGAAGGCGGCCGAGCGGATCGTGGAGGCGGCCGGGATGCGGCGGGACGCCGCGCACGGCCTGCTGGAGGAGACCCGGCGCACCGCCGCCGCGTGTCTGGTCGACCCCGAGGACCACATCGGCCTGGGCAGCATCCACTTCCCCGAGCCCCGGCTGGTCGGGGCCGGGCGGCGGAGCGCCGAGCGGGTGCTGCGGTCGCGCTGCGCCGCCGCCATGGTGCTGCGGGGGTACGACCGGGACCGGGTGCGCTGGGAGCGGCTCGAGGACGAGCTGCGCACCATCGAACGGCTCGGCTTCGCCTCGTACTTCCTCACCGTCGCGCAGGTCGTCGACGACACCCGGGAGCTCGGCATCCGAGTGGCCGCCCGTGGTTCCGGCGCCGGGTCGTTCGTCAACCATCTGCTGGGCATCAGCCACGCCGACCCGGTGGCGGGCGGCCTGCTGATGGAGCGCTTCCTGTCGGTGCGGCGCGCCGCGCTGCCCGATATCGACATCGATGTGGAGTCCGCGCGCCGGCTCGACGTCTATCGCGCGATCTTCGAGCGGTTCGGGGCGGAGCGGGTCGCGACCGTCTCGATGCCGGAGACCTACCGGGTGCGCCATGCCGTACGGGACGTGGGTGCGGCGCTCGGCATGGACCCGGCCGAGGTGGACCGGCTCGCCAAGTCCTTCCCGCACATCCGCGCCCGCGATGCGCGCGCGGCGCTCGCGGAACTGCCCGAGCTACGGGCGGTCGCTGCCGAGCAGGAACGTTTCGGCAAGCTCTGGGACCTGGTCGAGGCGCTCGACGGGCTGCCCCGTGGCATCGCCATGCACCCCTGCGGCGTGCTGCTCTCGGACGCCGGGCTGCTGGCCCGTACGCCCATCGTGCCGACCAGCGGCGAGGGCTTTCCCATGTCGCAGTTCGACAAGGACGACGTGGAGGAGCTCGGACTGCTCAAGCTCGATGTCCTCGGGGTGCGGATGCAGTCCGCGATGGCGCACGCGGTCGCGGAGATCCGGCGGACCACCGGGCGGGTCGTGGACATCGACGACCCCGGGCAGGTCCGGCCCGGCGATCCGGCCACCTACGACCTGATCCGCTCCACCGAGACGCTCGGCTGCTTCCAGATCGAATCGCCCGGTCAGCGCGATCTCCTTGGCCGGCTGCAGCCCACCTCCTTCCACGATCTCGTGGTCGACATATCGCTCTTCCGGCCGGGTCCGGTCGCCGCCGACATGGTCCGGCCCTTCATCGACGCCCGGCACGGCCGCAAGCCCGCGCGCTATCCGCATCCGGACCTGGAGGACGCGCTGCGCGAGACCCACGGGGTCGTGGTCTTCCACGAGCAGATCATCAAGATCGTGTCGATCATGACCGGATGTGAACGGGACCTCGCCGACGAGGCGCGGCGCGCGCTGTCCGATCCCGAGCGGCAGGGGCGGGTGCGGGCCTGGTTCCACGCGGAGGCGGAGAAGCGGGGCTACGCGCCGGAGGTACGGCTGCGCACCTGGGAGATCGTCGAGGCGTTCGGCTCGTACGGCTTCTGCAAGGCGCATGCCGTCGCCTTCGCGGTCCCGACGTATCAGTCCGCCTGGCTCAAGGCACACCATCCGGCCGCCTTCTACGCCGGGCTGCTCACCCATGACCCCGGGATGTACCCGAAGCGGCTGCTGCTGGCGGACGCGCGGCGGCGCGGGGTGCCGATCCTGCCGCTGGATGTGAACCGGTCGGGCGCCGCCTATCGAATCGAACTGACGTCTGGTGATTCTCGGGGCGGACGCGATGAGGAGGACAGGCACAGCAAGGGGAACGGGCACAACGAGGAGGACAGGCACAGCAAGGGGAGCGGAGACAGCATCGGCGTCCGGCTGGCGCTGAGCGACGTCCACGGCATCAGCGAGGCCGAGACCGAGCGGATCGCGGCCGGACAGCCCTACTCCTCGCTCCAGGACCTGTGGCTGCGCGCCCACCCCGGGCGGCCGGTCGCCGAACGGCTGGCCCAGGTCGGCGCGTTGGACGCGTTCGGCACCAGCCGCCGCGATCTGCTGCTGCAGATCGCCGAACTGCACCGGCAACAGCGGGGCACCGCCGCCCGGCATAACGCGGAGGGTCAGCTTCCGCTGGCCGAAACCGGCCCCGCCGCCCCCGCCGGGCTTCCCGACCTCGACGCGGACGAACGCCTCGGCGCCGAACTCGGCATCCTCGGCATGGACGTCTCCCGCCATCTGATGGGCGACCACCGGGACTTCCTGGAGGAATTGGGCGCGATCCCCGCGAAGCGGCTGCGCGACGCGCCGCACGGGGAGGTCGTGCTCGTCGCCGGCGCCAAGGCCGCCACCCAGACCCCGCCGATCCGCTCGGGGCGCCGGGTCATCTTCACCACGCTCGACGACGGTACGGGGCTGGTCGACTGCGCCTTCTTCGACGACAGCCACGCGGCGTGCGCGCACACCGTCTTCCACTCCTGGCTGCTGCTCGTACGCGGCGTGGTCCAGCGGCGCGGCCCGCGCAGCCTCAGCGTCGTCGGCTCGGCCGTGTGGAACCTCGCCGAACTGGCCCAGCTCAGGAAGGAGGGCGGCCTCGAAGCGGTCGCCGCCGAACTGGCGGGGGCGGGCCCGGAGACGGCCGAAGCGGGCTCCGGTACCGGCCGCGAAGCGGGCCCCGATTCCGGCAGTGACTCCGACTCCGGCCGCCGGATCGAGATGCCCACCGGTTACGCCATGCACCCCTGGGCCGACCTCCAGCCCGCGGGCGACCAGGCCGCCACCGGCCGCAAGTTGTGGCATGCGAGCCCGGGGAGCGCGGGATGATTTTCGGCCACCCCCTCCAGGTCCGCCCGCCGGGCAGCACCCTGCCGGGTGCCGTGGCAGGGGCGTATCCGCTCGATTCGCCCCGCCCGCCGGGCACTACCCGGCCCGGGGCCGGGGCCGAGGCGCGTCCGGCCGGTGCCGTGGCTGGGGCACGTCTGCCCGCCGTTGTGGCCGGGACGCACCCGGTCGCGCCGACGGCCGTGGCCAGGGTGCGTGGTGGTGTGGTCTCCTTGGCCTCCTTCGTCACCTTGGCCGCCTCCGCCGAACGCCCGGCGGGCGCCGTTGTGTGCCCGCCCGCGGCGGCGTCGCCGAAGTCGCCCGTGCCGAAGGACCGACAGCCGCGCCGTGCTTCCGGGGCCACCTCGCCCGGCCACCTGGCCGAGGCGCGCTCGGCCGCGCCGGCGCCCGAGGGCGGGGTGGACGAAGGGGCCTCGGGGGCCTCGGGTGGCGTCGGGGGAGTGACCGAAGAGGGCGACGTGGCCGAGGATTCGTCGGCCGGGCCCCGGGCCGGAGGCTCGGGCGGCGGGGGCTCGGCTGGGGCGGGCGAGGATTCGGCTGAGGCGGGTGGGGGCGGCGGGGGCCGGGCCCCGGGCCCGGGCCAGCAGAACGACGTGCCGCATGTGTTGTACGTGCGGTTTCATCCCGCGCCCGGGGAGGACGTCTACCAGGGCCTGCTCACCCTGCTCGGCGAGCTGACGCCCGTCGTCGAGGCGCTGCCGCCCGATGCCGCGTTCGCGGATGTGCGGGGTGCGCTGCGGTACTTCGGGCGGGACGCGGCGGGGCTGGCCGAGATCGTACGGGTCCGGGCGCTGGCCCGGTACGGCGTGGACTGCACCGTCGGCGTCGCCGCCAACCCCCTGCTCGCCCGCATGGCCGCCCAGGAGGCCCAGGAGTCCGGTGCCCCCGCATCCAGGGGCGGCCGGTCCGGCGGCGGGTCCGGCCAAGCGGCCGGGTCCGTCCGTACCGTTCCCGGCGACCCGGACGCCGTCGCCGCGTTCCTGGCGCGCAAGCCGCCCATCGCCCTGCCCGGGGTGGGGCCCGCGACCGCGCGCACCCTGAGCGCGTACGGGCTGGACAGCGCCGCGCGGATCGCCGCCGCGCCGCTGTCCACCCTGCAGCGGATCCTCGGCGCGACGACCGCGCGCCGCGTCCACGCGTGGGCGCGCGGTATCGATCCGGCGCCGGTCACCCCGAACGCCCCCGCCCGTGCGATGGGTGCGGAACACCGCTTCCGTCACGACGAGTTGGACCCCGTCCGCAGGCGCCGCGCGCTGCTCACCCTCGCCGACGGGCTCGGTGTCCGGCTGCGGACGAGCGGGCAGGTCGCGGCCGCGATCAGCGTCACCGTGCGCTACGCCGACCGCTCCACGACCACCCGCTCCCGCACCCTGACCGAGCCGACCGCGCACACCCCCGCACTGACCGCCGCCGCGTACGCGCTGCATGACGCGCTCGGGCTGCAGCGGGCCCGGGTGCGGTCCGTGGCGTTGCGCGTCGAGGGGCTGATGGACGCCGAACTCGCCTCCCATCAGCTCACGTTCGACCCCGCGGACGAGAAGTCACGCCGCCTGGAGGCCGCCGCCGACCGGGCCCGGGCCCGCTTCGGCATCTCCGCGGTCCGGCCCGCCGGATTCCTCGACGTCGCATAGCGTCGCCGGATTCCTGGGCGTGGCGTGGCCCCGCCGGACTCCTCGACGTCGCGTAACCTCGCCAGCACCACGGATGTCGGGTAACCCCACCAGTTCCCTGGTTGTCACGTAGCCCATCGGATTCCTGGACGTCGCGTGAAAAGGGTGTAAACGTTCCTTCACCGGCGAATGGCTGGATGCCTTTGCTACTCGCGCGTAATTTCGATTGAGCGCACCACTTCTTGTGATCCGGATCGCAGGGCGCAGCGCAAGCGCACCGTCAGCGCGACTCTCCCCCACCAGCGAGGAGTTCATGTGATGCTGCCCCGGAGGCGTATCCGGCGATTCCGGAAGACCACGAAGACCAAGCCCCGTACCTTACTACCCGCCCTGGCCCTCGCGGTCGCGGCGACCGCGGCGACCCCCACCGCCGCGCTCGCCACGGACACCGCGTCGCAGGGGGTGAGCAGCGGCTGGAACGACTACTCCTGCAAGCCCTCGGCCCAACACCCCCGCCCCGTCGTCCTGGTGCACGGCACCCTCGGCAACTCCGTCGACAACTGGCTCGGCTTCGCGCCCTACCTGGTCAAGCGGGGTTACTGCGTCTTCTCCCTCGACTACGGCCAACTGCCCGCCGTGCCGTTCTTCCACGGTCTCGGGGCGGTCGACCAGTCCGCGAAGCAACTCTCCACCCATGTGGACCGGGTGCTCGCCGCCACCGGCGCCGCCAAGGTCGACATGGTCGGGCATTCGCAGGGCGGGATGATGCCCCGCTACTACCTCAAGTTCCTCGGTGGCGCGCCGAAGGTGAACGCCCTGGTCGGCATCGCCCCCACCAACCACGGCACCACCCTGTCCGGGCTGACGAAGCTGCTGGACTACTTCCCCGGGGTCGGCGACCTCATCGCCAAGGGCGCCCCGGGGCTGATGGACCAGGTGGTCGGCTCGGACTTCCTGCGGCGCCTCAACGAGGGCGGCGACACCGTCCCCGGAGTGCGCTACACCGTCATCGCGACCAAGTACGACGAGGTCGCGACCCCCTATCAGGCGCAGTTCCTCTCCGGTCCGAACGTCAAGAACGTGGTGATCCAGGATCTGTGCGCGACCGACATCTCGGAGCATCTGGCCATCGGGCTGACCGACGGTCTGGCCTTCCACGAGGCCGTCAACGCCCTCGATCCGGATCACGCCACCCCGACCACCTGTGCGTCGGACGACTGACGTTTGCCCGTCATGGCGCGCCCTGCCTCGGTCCGTACGAGCAGGGCGCGTCGCCCGTCGGGCTGGTCCGCCTCGCGCCGCGACCAGCCCGCCCTCGACCGCCCCGGCGACGAGCGGCCGTCGTCCGATTACTCGGCGACGAGCTCGACCTCGAGGTTGCCCTTCGTCGCCTTGGAGTACGGGCACACCTGATGCGCCTGCTCGACCAGCTTGCGGCCGGTCTCGTTCTCCAGGTCGCTCGGCAGCTCGACGCGCAGCGTCACCTTGAGCCCGAAGCCGCCGTCCGCCTCGTCCTTGCCGATGCCGACCTCGGCGGTGACGGAGATGTCCTTGGTGTCGACCTTGGTCTGGCGGCCGACGAGGCCGAGCGCGGACGCGAAGCAGGCGGCGTAGCCCGCGGCGAAGAGCTGCTCGGGGTTGGTGCCCTGGCCGTTGCCGCCGAGGGCGGGCGGCATGGCGAGCGGCAGGTCGAGCTGTCCGTCGGAGCTCACGGCCCGGCCGTCGCGTCCGTTGGCAGTGGCCACCGCGGTGTAGATCGCGTCCATGAAGACCATCTCTTTCGTGTTCAGGCAGTCGGTGAGGCGGGGGCTCGGGGGCCCCGCCTTCGAGCAGAAGTACAGCACACAATTAAGTTGTGCACAACTAAAGGGTACGCTGGGCACATGTCACACCAGTCCGACCGCACCACCGACCCCACGACCGAGGGCGCCGACCCCGAGCCGCCGTCCGCCGATGAACTGCTCCGGCTCGATCGGCAGCTCTGCTTCACCCTGCACGCCGCCTCCCGCGCCTTCGACGGTCTCTACCGCCGGGTGCTGAGCGACACGGGGCTGACCTATCCGCAGTACCTGGCCATGCTGGTGCTCTGGGAGTACGGGGAGATGCCGGTCAAGCGGCTGGGGGAGTTCCTGCGGCTGGACTCGGGTACCCTCTCGCCGCTGCTCAAGCGGATGCAGTCGGCCGGACTCGTCCAGCGCGAGCGCAGCGCACACGACGAGCGCTCGGTGACGGTCCGGCTGACGGCGGAGGGGGCGGCGCTGAAGGGGCGCGCCCAGGGCGTACCCCTGGCGGCGATCGAGGCCAGCGGCCTCGGTCTGGAGGAGGCGGTGGATCTGCAGGCGCGGGTCCGGCGGCTGACGGCGGCCCTGGACGCGGCGCTGGCCGAGGAGGCGTAGTCACCGCGCTGGAGTGATGGCGAGGGGCGCGAAGAGAGCCGTGCCCGGCCGCGAGTGTGGCCGGGAGGTGACCTGCCCCACATTTGGATCGTACGATCCGTAATTCGTTGACGGTCACGCGATGCCGGAGTACGAATTACGGCATGAACGATCCACAATTCGTCGCGAGCGATGCGGCCCGCCCTCGCACAGCGCCCGCTGACGAGCCCGGTACCGGCCCTCCGACCCTGAGCCGGGCGACGGTGCTGCTGCTGGCCGTGGTGTGTGGCGCGGCGGTGGCGAACATCTACTACGCCCAGCCATTGATGCCCGTGATATCGCGGGCGCTCGGGGTGTCCCAGGGGGCCGGCGGCCTGGTGATCACCGTCTCGCAGGTCGGCTACGCGCTCTCGCTGGCACTGCTGGTGCCCCTGGGGGACGTACTGGAACGGCGCCGTCTGGTGACCGTGCTGCTGGGCCTGAGCGCCCTCGCGCTCCTCGGTGCGGCGGCGTCCCCGTCGCTGGGGCTGCTGCTCGCCGCGATCGCCGTGGTCGGGGCGACCTCCGCGGTGGCGCAGATCGTGGTGCCCATGGCCACGTCACTGGCGCCGGATCACCAGCGCGGGTCGGCGGTGGGCACGGTGATGAGCGGGCTGCTGATCGGGATCATGGTCGCGCGTACCGTCGCCGGGGTGCTCGCCCAGATCGGTGACTGGCAGCTGGTGTTCGTCTTCGCCGCGGTCCTGATGGCGGCCCTGGCGGTCACCCTGCGCCTGGTCCTGCGCCCTGTCCCGCGGCCGGAGAGCAGCACCTATCGCCAGCTGCTGCGCTCGGTGCTTGCGCTGGTTCGCGGCGAATCGCTGCTGCGCAGGCGCATGGCCCTGGCGGCGGTCGGCATGGGCTGTTTCACCGTCCTGTGGACCGCGTCGTCGTTCCTGCTGGCCGGCCCGCCGTACGAGTTCGGCCCCGCCGTCATCGGCCTGTTCGGCCTGGCCGGGGTCGTCGGAGCCGCCGCTGCGGCGAGGGCCGGCCGGCTCGCCGACCGCGGACACGGCCGTCGGGTGACCACGGGCGGACTGGTCCTGCTGGCGGTCAGCTGGCCCGTGCTCGCCATCGCCGGCGTGGGCGGGCCGAGCGGCCTGATCGCGTTGACCGTCGGCATCATCGTGCTCAACCTTGCCCAGCAGTCCCTGTTGATCAGCCACCAGAGTGCGATCTACCGCCGGGCCCCGCACGCACGGAGCCGCGTGACGACGGCCCTCATGGTGTCCGCGTTCGCCGGGGCCACCGTCGCCTCGGCGCTGACCGCGGCGCTGTACCAGTTCGTGGGGTGGCCGGGCGTGTGCGGGCTCGGCCTGGTCATCGCACTGGCCGGAGCCGGCATCTGGATTCTGGAGCTGGTCCACCCCAGCCCCGCCGAACCGCCGGCCGCCCCGTCGGCGGCCGTGCGTCACCCGGTAGGAGCGGGCCGTGTGAGCTCGTGCCGTGAGGAGGTCGGCCGTGCCTGAGATCCACCGAGTGGCGATCCTCGACGACTACCAGGGAGTCGCGCGCGGGTACGCCGACTGGGGCACCCTGCCGGACGGCGCGCACCTCAGGGTCTTCACCGAGCCCCTGGGCGGTTCCGAGGACGTGATCGCCGCGCTGGAGCCGTTCGACGTCATCGTGGCCATGCGGGAGCGCACCGCGTTCCCGGCCGCGGTCATCGACAGGCTGCCGCACCTGCGCCTGCTGGTGACGACGGGCCCGGCCAACACGGCCATCGACGTGGCCGCGGCCCGGCGGCGCGGAATCGTGGTGGCGGGTACCCGTGGGGCGGGGCTGACATCGACGGCCGAGCTCACCTGGGGCCTGATCCACGCCCTTGCCCGCTCCATTCCCGCCGAGGACCGCGGCGTACGCGGGGGTGCCTGGCAGCGGACCGTCGGGCGCGATCTGCACGGCGCCCGCCTCGGCGTCATCGGGCTCGGCGGCGTGGGCACCCGGGTGGCCCGCGTGGGGCTCGCCTTCGGCATGGACGTCGTCGCCTGGAGCGCCCAGCTCGACGCCGAGCACGCCCGTGCCGTCGGGGTCACCCCGGTCGACAAGCGGGAACTGCTGGCCACGTCCGACGTGGTGACGATCCACCTCAAGCTCTCCGCCCGCACCACCGGACTCCTGGGCCGCGACGACCTCGCGCTCATGCGACCGGACTCGCTGCTGGTCAACACCTCGCGCGCACCCGTCGTGGACGAGGAGGCGCTGCTCGCGGCCCTGCACGCCGGGGCCATCGGCGGAGCCGGTCTGGACGTCCACTCCACCGAGCCCCTCCCGGCCGACTCGCCGTGGCGCACGGCCCCGCGCACGGTGCTCACCCCGCATCTGGGCTACGTCACCGCGGGCACCTACGACGTCTTCTACTCCGACGCGATCGAGGACATCATCGCGTACGCCGCGGGCCATCCGGTCCGCGTGGTCGCCGCGTGAGCGGACCACCCACCACCACGTACGGCACCCACGAACACGAAAGGCACGGCTCCGTGGCAACGCATGAGCAGCACACCACGACGAAAAGCGTCGAGGACGGCGACGACTCGGGATTCCGGCTCCCTGCCATCTGGACACGCACCCTGGGTGAACTCACCTTGAGCTACGTTCCCGACGCGGGCGTCGACATGATCCCGACCCGGGTCTACCCGGCCTCCGTCGAGGAGGACTGGCACGCGCACCGCACGCACATGACCGAGGCGGGCCATCTGCCCATGGGATGCGGGGCGCTGCTCGTCGAGCGGGGCGGCACCCGCCTGCTCATCGACGCCGGCCATGGCCGCATATCGGGCGAGGACCCGGAGCACTTCCAGCACGCCTTCGGCCATGTGCGGGACCTGCCCGAGTCACTGGCGGCCCTCGGCGTGGACCCGGCCGAGCTGGAGACAGTGGCCTTCACCCACTTCCACGGCGACCACACCGGGTGGGCCAGGACCGACGCGGTCGAGGATCCGCGGAGCCTCTTCACGAAAGCGCGCTGGATGGTCGGGAAGGGCGAGCTGGAGAGCGTTCCGCCCGGGACCGGCCCGATACTGGCCGGCCAGGACGAACGCACCGTGGTCGTGACCGACGGAACCGAGATCGCCGACGGCGTCCGCGCGTGGTCCCTCCCCGGGCACACCCCCGGGCACACCGCCTGGATCCTCGACACCGGCGACGGCCGGGAGGTCGTGGCCTTCGGCGACGCCATGCACTCACCGGTCCAGGTCCAGCACCCGGACTGGGAAGTGGTCCTGGACACCGACCGGAACGAGGCCGAACGGTCCCGGCGCCGGCTCGTGGACTACCTGGCTCGGGACGGGGTCTACGGCTTCGGTGTCCACTTCGCCGACCAGCAGCTGGGAACCGTCGACGGCTCCGGCCGCTGGCGCCCCTGGCCCACGCCGTCGGCCGAGTGGGGACACGGCGTCCCCGCCCGCTAAACTGGATTGATCGTTCCTTTATGGAGGAGGTATGCCGTGTCCCCCGCCGGCCGCCCCCGCGCCTTCGTTACCGAGGGCGTCCTGGAAGCCGCGATGCGGCTGTTCTGGGAGCAGGGCTATGAAGCGACATCGATGGCCCAGCTCCGGGAGGGCACCGGCCTGTCCTCGGCAAGCCTGTACGGTGCGTTCGGTTCGAAACAGGGTCTGTTCGAGCGGGTGGTTGAGCACTACATCGCCGGGCCGGGCAGCGTCACCGACGTCATCGGAGACGAAGCTCTGAGCCCGCGCGAGGCCGTCGCCCGGATGCTGCACGGATCCATCGACATGCAGACCGACACCTCCCACCCGCGCGGCTGCCTCGTAGCCCTGTCGGGTACCGTCCGGGCCCCCGGTGACGACGAAGCCGCAGTGCGCCGGACAATCGCGGCGCGCCGTGCGACGGACCGGGCACGTATCAGAGAGTGCGTCGTGCGTGGCATCGCGACGGGAGAACTCGCCGAGGAAACCGACGTGGACGGTTTCACATCCATGATCCACGGCTTCCTGCTCGGCGTCTCCACGCAAGTGTGCGACGGCACGCCCGCCCGGGATCTGCATGCCGCGGCGGACGCCGCCCTCGCTGCCTGGCACGTGGCGTCCGCGCGGACGGCCGACGCGTAGGCGAGCCGGTCCCGGGTGTGCCGTCATCCTCCCCGGAACCGACTCCGTCCGATCGGCCGCGGACGACTACGGCGTCAGCGGCGACCTGGTCGTGTTGTCCCGGCACGTTGGTGACGGGACAACACACCCAGGGCCTCAGCCGCGGCCGCGGCGTACGGCCTTGCGGCGGTTGGCCGCGGCGAACAGCACGGCCGCGCCGGCGGCGAGGACCGCGGCGCCGCCGATGGCCATGGGGGCGGTGGACCCGTCGCCCCCGGTCTCGGCGAGACGCTGCCCGTCGGCGGCGCTGCCGTCCTGCGGTTCGGCGTCCGAGGCCATGACCTTGGCGCTCTTGGCCTCGGGCTGGTTCGCCTCCGTGCTCTTCTCGTCCGCCGCCTTCGGCTGGTGGTTGGCCTCGGGGCCGTCGTCACCGCCGTGGCCGTGGTGATCGACGGTCGACTTCTCGGCGCCCTCCGCTATCTGTGCGTCATTGGGCGCGGCGGCGGTCGGTGCGGAACTCGCGCTCGTCCCGGCGCCCTTGGCCGTCGCGGCCCCGGCCCCGTTCCCGCCTCCGCCGAAGGTCACGTCCGAGCAGGTGTAGAACGCCTCCGGGCTGTCCGAGCGCTGCCAGACGCTGTAGATCAGATGGCGGCCCGACTTGTCGGGGACGTTCCCCGTGAAGACGTAACTCCCGTCCTTCAGCGTGGGATCGGTGACCTTGGCGAACGGCTCCGACTCCAGGTCCGCCCAGGTCAGCGGCTTCGTCGGGTCGTATCCGTCCTTGGTGACGTACAGCTCGAAGCTGCCCCGGTGGGGCGCGGTGGCCCGGTAGGTGAAGGTGTGCTCACCGGCCGTCATGGCGGTGGCGGGCCAGTCGGCGCGCGGCAGGTCCAGGCCCTTGTACTTGTCGCGGCCCGCGCTGCACAGCTTTCCGTCCGGGATGATCTCCTTGTGGCGCCCGGCGGCGTCCGGGATGTTGACCTCGTTCCAGTCGTAGAGCGCCTGGGTGCCGCCCGCCTGGACGGCCGCCTTGCAGGCCGCCGAGTCCGGGCTCTCCGGCCCCTCCGCGAAACACGCCGACACCCGGCTGACCGGGTCCTGCATCGAACCGTGGGCGGTGGCCGGGTCGGCGTTCAGCGCGGTGAGGGCGAGCGGCACCACGCCGAGTACGGCGAGCCGGGCGGTTCTGCGGTGAGCGGTCGCACGAGCGGTCATCGTCGGGGACTCCTTCGGTGGGGGGCGCGCTGGGAGGTCACGCGGTTGGGGGGTGATGCGGTTGGGGGGTCACGCTGTTGGGGGGGGTGATGCGGTTGGGGGGTGACGCGCAGCACGCTAGCCCCGCCCAACGGCTCCCTCGCCGGTCTTATGGCGCCGTTAAGGAGCAGCTCAGGCAGAGCTGAGACTGGGCCGGTTCCGGGGGCACCCGAGGTGATCGCCGATGATTGCGGGGGGTCGGTGGCGTGGAAGGGTGACACATATGACCGCAACGAACTCCTCCGGCGGCTCGGGCGCCTCCCGTGGCGCCGCCCGCGCCTCGGCCCGTGAGCTGATCGAGGCCATCGTCGACCCCGGCAGCTGGCACGGCTGGGACGAACCGGTGGCGATCACCACGGACGACCCCGACTACCGGGCCGACCTGGAGCGGGCACGTGAGCGCACCGGGCTGGACGAGTCGGTCATCACCGGTGAGGGCCGTATCGAGGGGCGCAGGGTGGCGCTGGTCGCCTGCGAGTTCCGCTTCCTGGCCGGTTCGATAGGGGTCGCCGCGGGGGAGCGGCTGGTACGGGCCGTGGAGCGGGCCACGGCGGAGCGGTTGCCCCTGCTCGCCGCCCCGGCGTCGGGCGGCACCCGGATGCAGGAGGGCACGGTCGCGTTTCTGCAGATGGTGAAGGTGGCCGCGGCGATCACCGACCACAAGGCGGCGGGCCTGCCGTATCTCGTCCACCTCCGCCACCCCACGACCGGCGGCGTCCTCGCCTCCTGGGGCTCCCTCGGCCATGTCACCGCCGCCGAGCCGGGCGCCCTGATCGGCTTCATGGGCCCGCGGGTGCACGAGGCCCTGTACGGGGAGGAGTTTCCGCCCGGCGTGCAGAACGCCGAGAACCTGATGAACCACGGCCTGATCGACGCGGTCCTCCCGCTGAGCCGCCTGTCGGGCGTGGCCGCCCGAGTATTGAGGGTCCTCTGCGCGGGCGACACCGCGCCCGCCCCCGCCCCGGCCCCCGCCCCCGCCCCGGCCGCCGGGCCCGGGGCGGCCCCGGCGGCGACCGCCCCCGGTCAGCCGGGGGACGCAGGCGGGGCATCCACCGAGCCCACGCCCGACCCCGGTGCGCCGGGTGACGCGCCCGGCGGGACACCGGAGCGGCGCGGGGGTTCGTCGGCCGGGGGCGGCCCGTCAGCCGTGTCCGGCAGTCGGCGTGGCGGCGCGGGTGGCGCCGACGCCACGGAGCCGAAGGGAACCGCCGCACGCGGCGAGACGACCGAGGGCAGGGGTGTCGAGGGTCGGTGGGACGCGGAGGCCGGGCCCTCGTCCGCCGTCCACGGGTACGTCGCGCCTGGCGGGCGCAGTGCTGAGCGGGGCGCAGATGGCGCCGCCACGCCGGAGGCGGCAGGGGTCGCCGGGGGCGTGGGGGCCGCCCACGATCAGGCCGGGGTCGCCGCCCTCGCCGGGGCATCCGACGGCGCGGGGCCGGAGGCCGTGGTGCCGTCGGCGGAGGTGCCGTCGGCGGAGGTGTCGATACGGGCTTCGCGGCGGGCCGAGCGGCCCGGGGTGCGGGATCTGTTGCGGGTTGCCGCCGAGGATGTGAGTCCGCTCAGCGGTACGGGGGCCGGGGAGCATGATCCCGGGTTGTTGCTCGCGCTCGCCCGGGTCGGCGGGACGCCCTGCGTCGTCCTCGGCCACAACCGGCGCAGCGCCCGCAAAGGCGATACGGCCGAGGGGCCGGGGGAGGGGCAGGCGCTGGGCCCGGCGGGGCTGCGGACCGCGCGGCGCGGGATGCACATCGCCGCCGAACTAGGGCTGCCGCTGCTCACCGTCATCGACACCGCGGGCGCCGCGCTCAGCCGTGAGGCCGAGGAGGGCGGGCTCGCGGCGGAGATAGCGCGGTGCCTCGCCGACATGGTGACCCTGCCCGCGCCCACCCTCTGCCTGCTGCTCGGCCAGGGCGCCGGCGGCGCCGCGCTCGCGCTGCTGCCCGCCGACCGGGTCGTGGCCGCGCGCCACGCCTGGCTGTCGCCCCTCCCGCCGGAGGGCGCGTCCGCGATCCTCCACCGCACGACGGAGCGGGCGTACGAGGTCGCCGCCCGCCAGGGCGTACGCTCCGCCGACCTCCTCGCCCAGGGCATCGTCGACCGCATTGTGGAAGAGGATGCCTCCGACTCCGGGGACGGCTCTCGGGCCGGGGACGCTTCCCAGGTCGAGGGCGCCTCCGGGGCCCCGGAGGCCTCCCGAGCCGGGGACGCCTCCCGCGCCCCCGACGCCTTTCTCGGCCGCCTGGGCCATCTCCTCGGTGCCGAACTCGCCGCTCTCCGCGCCCAGGACCCGGGTGAGCGGCTCGCCGCGCGCCGCGTCCGTCATCGCCGGATCGGGCTGGGCCGTTGATGCCGACCGTTGACGGTTGTTGACGGCTAATCAGGGCCAAACGGGCGGACTGGCACGTCGAATTAGCGGTCTTAGGCATGCCTAACCTAATCTCGGGCCGTGAACGAGAATGATCTCGACGCGGCGTCTCGGCCGTCCTCCTCCCCTGCCCTCGGGGGCTCCTCGGCCGCCCCGGTCTCGGCCCCTTCAGCCGCCCAGGCGGCCCAAGCCGCCCCCGCCCCGCCGCCGCCTCGGCTCCACCTCCTGGCCCTCAACCCCACCGACTCCGTCACCGAGGGCTTCCTCCCCGCGGCGGCCCGGCTCGGCCTGGCGGTCACCCTGCTCACCGACCAGCCCGAGGCCCATGAACGCGCCTACGGACGACAGGGCCACGCGTTCCCCGCGCTCGACATCGTCCCCTGCGACGTACGGGACTTCGCCGAGGTCATCAGCCGTATCGCCGCCGACGGTCGCCCCGACGCCGTCTTCACCAACAGCGACCACCTCCAGACCCAGGCCGCCCTCGCCGCCGAGTACTTCGGCCTCCCGGGCAAGGACTGGCGCGCCGCGCTGCGCACCAAGAACAAGGCCGAGCTGCGCCGCGCCCTCGCCGCCGCGGGCCCGGACGCCGCCGACCCTCTCTGGTCCGCAGACCCCGTCTGGTCCGCCGAACTCGCCACCGGACAGAAACCCGCCACCCTCGCCGGACTCGACGCGCCCTACCCCTGCGTGGTCAAACCGCGAGAGGGCGTGGCCAGCGAGGACGTCGTCCTCGTCGCCGACGCCGACGAACTCGTCCGGCGCAGCGTCGAGATACGGGCCCGGCGGCCCGGAGCGGCCCTGGTCGTCGAGGAGTTCCTGGACGGCGAGCTGCGCACCCTCGAAACCCTCGGCGACGGCCGCACCCTGCATGTCCTCGGCGGCTTCCGCACCGAGCTCTCGCCGCCCCCGCACTTCATCGAGGAACGGCTGCACCTGCTGCCCGCCCCGCCGCCGCAGCCGCACACCGATCAGGTGCTGGCGCAGCTGCGCGCGCTGGGCGTCGGCTTCGGCGTGTGCCACACCGAGTACGTCGTCCAGGGTGACCGGGCCCGCCTCATCGAGGTCAACTACCGTGCCATAGGCGACCAGTGCGACCTCGTCCTCGCCGAACTCCTCGGCATCCCCCTCTTCGAGTACATCCTCCGTACGCACCTGGGCGAGCCGCTGCCGGACGACCTCGGCGCGCGCACCGACGGCAGGGTTCGCATGGAGTACGTCCTGGCCGACCGCGCCGGGCGGCTCGCCTCCGCCCCTCCGGCGAGCGTGACCGAGCGCGACGGCGTACGACTGGACTACCGGCCGTTGCGCGGGGTCGGCGAGGAACATCCGCTCCACCGCACCAATCGGGACTTCCTCGGTGTGCTCCGGGCCACCGGCACCGACCAGGGGCGGATCGACGCGGCGGTGGCGCAGTTCCTCGCGGCCCACCGATGGGAGATCGTGTGACAGAGGAAGCGGAGCTTCTCGGACGGGTGCTCGACACGCTCCTCCGAGAGGACGCCTACAAGCTGCGCAGCCGCGCCACCCCGGAACGGCGCGCCGACGGCGACTGGCTGCGCATCGCGCTCGAGGGGGGCGAAAGCGTGCTGCTGCCGGTGGAACCCGAGGGCTTCCAGTGCGACATCCGTGCCCGTCGCCGGCCCCTGCGGTTGTGCGCTCCCGCGACTGCCGAATGGACCCTGGCCGAACGGGCTGATGCCGAGCGGACTTTGGCCGAGCGGGTTGACGCCGAGCGGACTCCGGCCTCCCCGGGCGATGCCGAACGGACCTCCGCCGAACCGGCCGATGCCGATCGCGCCGATGCCGAACCGGGCGGTGCTGATCGGGTGGACGCCGAACCGGGCGGTGCCGAACGGTCCCCGGCTGAACCGGCCCCGGCTGAACCGGCCTGCGCCGAACCGGCCTGCGCCGAACCGGCCCCCGCCGAGCCGCCGTCCGCGCCCGGCCCGGCCAGCGAGTCCAGGGACCGTGCCCCGGCCGAACGGCCGCTCACCGGTCTCGCCCCCGTCCTCGCGCGCCTGCGGGCCGCCGTGCCGGACGAGGACCGGCCGCTGTACGACGTCTTCGTGACCGAGTGCCGACAGGCCCTCGACGCCATGCGGCTGCACACCCGCATCCGGCCCGCCGTCGTCGCCGAGCTGGGCGCGCGCCACGGCGAGGGGCGATGGACGGGGATGCCCGGGGCGGTCGCGTACGACACACTCGCCGCCTTCCGGGACCACCCGGTCTATCCGACCAGCCGCGGCCGGGCCGTCTTCACCGAGAGCCAATTACGCGCTCATGCACCCGAGTTCGCCCCCGCCTTCCCGCTGCGCTGGCTCGTCCTCCCCCGCGAGGCGGTGGGCGGCGACCCGGCGCGGCTGCCCGACTGGTGGCCAACGCCCGCTCAGCTCGGCCTCGGAAGCGGGCGGTCCTCCGACGAGCGGCTGGCCTTCCCCGTGCATCCGCTCACCGTCGGCCGCCCGCTGGAGGCCGCGCTCCGGGCGGTCGGGCTCGAGAGCGAAGCCCGGCTCGCGGACCGCCCTCTGCTGGACGTACGGCCCACCCTCTCCATGCGGACCGTGGCCGTCGCCGACGACCCTCTCGTCCACCTCAAACTGCCGCTCACCACCTCCACGCTGGGGATGCGCAACCGGCGGTCGGTCAAACCCGGCACGCTGATCGACGGCGAGGTGGCGCAGCGCCTGGTGGAGGCGGTGATCGCGCGCGAGCCGCGATTCGGCGCGACCGTGCTGCTCGCCGACGAGACCACCCACCTCCACGCCGGACACGAGCTGCTGGCCACGCTCGTGCGCCGCTACCCGCCCGGTCTGGAGAACGCCACGGTCGTGCCGCTGGCCGGGCTGCTCGCCGCCGCCCCGGACGGCACGCTCGTCATCGACGGGCTCGCCGAGCGCCACTACGGCGGGGACGTCCTCGCCCTGCTCGACGACTACCTCACCCTGCTGTTCGACTTCCACACCACCCTCTTCGCGTACGGCATCGCGCTGGAGTCCCATCAGCAGAACATCTCGCTGGTCTTCGAGGGCGGCGGCGGGGGCGGCGGTGACGACGCCGGTGCCGTGCCCCGGCTGCGGCTGCTCATCAAGGACCACGACGGCCCCCGCGTCCACGCGATACGGCTCGCCGCCATGGTCGGCGGAGGGGTGGCCGCCGACCTGTGCGGCTTCGACGACCGCAGAATCCTGACCTCCGGCGACGGGCCGGTGGCCGATGTGTTCACCACCATCACCGTCCATCTGTGCGCCGCCGCCCCCGTCTTCGAACTCGCCCGCCTCGGCCGGGCCCCGCTCGACACCCTGCTGCGGCGGCTGCGCGACCGGCTCACCGACGCCGTCGACCGGCTCGCCGTCACCCGGCCCGGTGCCGCCGCCGCACTGCTGCGGCGGCGGGTGCTGGACGCGGATCGGCTGCCGGTCAAGGCGATGGTCACCGCCGGCACCTTGTTCACCAAGGAGCGCTCCGGCGCCGCGGACATCAACAAGCACTACGTCACGGGGCCCAACTATCTGCTGCGGGGAAGCGGCAGATGACCGCCGCGCCCCTCTTGCCGTTACCGCCAAGGCCCCTCCTGCCCCTCTCTCCTCCGCACCCGCTGGAGCCGCCCCATGCCCATGACCTCCTCGCCCGCCGCGACCGTGGCCTCCGCCGACCACGCCACCGCCCACACCCTGCTCAACTGTCTGCTCCGCGAGGTGTCGGGGCCGGAGCATCAGACCGTCGTGGCCGACGGGTGGCTGCGGCTGAGGCTGCCGCGCTGCGGGGTGCTGTTGCGCGTCGGGCTGCGGCGCACCTCCCTCATCGGGGCGCACCGCTTCATCGGGCCGGTCAGCGAGCAGCGCGAGGGCGGCTGGACCGAGGTGTCCTGGCGCGAGCTGGCCGAGCGCATCCGCCGGGAGCTGGAGCTGCGCACGGGCGTGCACAACGATGAGTTCCTGGACCAGGTCGCCTCCAGCCACGCGGGCATGACGGCGGCCCTGGCGGCTCTGGAGGGCCGGGATGCGTTGGAGGGCCGGGATGCGTTGGAGGACCGGGACACACCGCCCGTGAGCGGCAGCGGAGAGGACCCCTATCTCGCCTCCGAGCAGTCCCTGCTCTTCGGCCACCGCTTCCACCCCACCCCCAAGGCCCGCACCGGCAGTGCCGACTCGTGGGCGCGGTTCGCCCCCGAGGCCGGGGCGCGTTTCCCGCTGCACCACCTCGCGGTACGCGAGGAGTACGTCCGCGAGGAGTACGTCCGCGACGAGACCGCGCAGCCCGGAGCCCTCGCCGCGCTCGACCGGCAGGCCGCCGTCCCCGAGGGCTACCGGCTGCTGCCCGCGCACCCCTGGCAGTACGCGATGCTGCGCGAGCACCGTCTGCTGCGGGCGGCCATCGCCCGGGGCGAGGTGCTGGACCTCGGGCCCGGAGGCGCCCAGTTCGCGCCCACCGCGTCGGTCCGCACGCTTTACGACGGCCGGGACTTCCTCAAGTTCAGCCTCAATGTGCGGATCACCAACTGCCTGCGCAAGAACGCCGACTACGAGCTGTCCGGCGCCGTCGCCCTGACCCGGCTGCTGGAGCCGGTCGCCGCCGATCTCGCCACCCGCTTCCCCGGCTGTGAGCTGCTGCGCGAACCCGCCTACCGGACGCTGGACCTCGGCGGCGACCAGCAGCTGATCGAGGGCTTCGGAGTGATCGTCCGCGAGGGGCTGGCCGCCCGGCTGAGGCCGGGGCTGACCGCGCTGCTCGCGGCGGCTGTCGCCGATGAGTACCCGACCAGCGGCGCCCAGATCTCCCGGCTCCTCCCCGATGTCGGCCCCGACCGGCTTTCCGCGTGGTGGCAGGCGTATCTCAACCTTCTCGTACCGCCCGTGCTGGCCGCCTACTTCGACCACGGCGTGGTCCTGGAACCCCACCTCCAGAACGTCGTCATCGGCGTCGATCCCGCCGACGGCACCCCCCGGCAGGTGCTCTTCCGCGATCTGGAGGGCACCAAGCTGGTGCCCGAGCGGCACGCCGCCGCGCTCGCCGCGCTGCCCGAGGCGGTGGCCCGCCCGCTGACGTACGAGCGCGAGCGCGGCTGGGACCGGGTGGTGTACTGCCTGCTGGTCAACCACATCGCCGAGATGGTGGCCGCCCTCGCCGACCGCTGTCCGCGTCTGGAGCCCGCGCTGTGGTCGGCGGTCCGCCGGGTGCTGTGCGAGCGCTCCGCGGCCCATGACCACCCGCCCGCGCTGCGCGCCCTCGTGGCGGGTGTGCCGCTGCCCGCCAAGGCCAACCTCCTGACCCGCTGGGCTCGTCGGGCCGACCGCCACGCGGGCTATGTCCGCATCGCCAGCCCGCTCGCCTCCGCCCTGCTGTCCGAGGCGGCGCATGTGTCGGAAGCGGCTCACGTGTCCGAAGAAGCCCACGTCATCCACCCCGGGAGCAGCCGTTGATCACCCCTGCCGTCCGTACCCTCGCCACGGAGCTGACCGGCGACGACCTTCCCGCCTACGTCTACGACCTGACCGTGCTCCGCGCCCACGCGCAGGCCGTACGGGACGCGCTGCCGCCGGGCCTCGAGCTCTACTACGCCGCGAAGGCCAACCCGGCGCCCGCCATCCTCCAGGCCCTCGCGCCCCACGTCACCGGCTACGAGGTCGCCTCCGGCGGTGAGGTGGAGCATGTCCGCGCGGCCGTGCCCGGGGCGCCGCTGGCCTTCGGCGGGCCGGGCAAGACCGAGGGGGAGCTGCGGCGGGCGCTGACGCTGGGCGTGGAGCGGTTCCATGTGGAGAGCGAGCAGGAGCTGCGGCTGCTGGCCGGGGCGGCGCAGGACGCGGGGATCCCGGACGTGGACGTCCTCCTGCGCGTCAACCTCCCGGTGGCCGGTGACGAGCTGGGTGGCGCGGCGCTCGCCATGGGCGGCCGCCCCAGCCCCTTCGGCCTCGACCCCGAGGCCGTGGAGCGCTGCCTTCCGCTGTTCGCCGAAGCGCGCCCGGGCGGTGGCCCGCCCCGGCTGTCGGGCGGCGGCCCCCTCCGGCTGCGCGGCATCCATGCCCATCTCGCCAGCGGCCTCGACGCCCCCGCCCAGGTCGCCGTCGCCGCCGCGATCGCCGACTGGGCGGCGAAGCTGTCCGAACGCCACGGGCTGGGCCTCACCGAGGTGAACGTCGGCGGCGGGATGGGCGTGGACTACGCCCACCCCGACCGCTCCTTCGACTGGGCCGCCTACGGCCAGGGCATGGCGGACCTCGCCCTCCGCCACCCCGGCCGCACCCTGCGGATCGAGCCCGGCCGGGCGCTGACCGTCCACTGCGGCTGGTACGTCACCGAGGTACTGGACATCAAGCACAGCGGGGGCGAGGCGTTCGCGGTGCTGCGCGGCGGCACCCACCACCTCCGCACCCCCGCCACCAAACAGCACGACCAGCCCTTCCAGGTGCTCCCCATGGACACCGGGGACACCTGGTCCCGGCCCTGGGCGCGCCCGGCCGTACGGGCGGAGCCGGTCACGCTGGTCGGCCAGCTCTGCACCCCCAAGGACGTGCTGGCCCGCCGGATCCCGGTGACGGAGCTACGGGTGGGGGACCGCGTCGCGTTCGCGATGGCGGGCGCGTACGCGTGGAACATCTCGCACCACGACTTCCTGATGCACCCCCGGCCGGGCTTCCACTACCTGGAGGAGTGAGGGCGGACAGCTCTCAGCCGGTCGCGGGCCGGGGCTCGCCCCGGTACGTGCCGAAGGACCACTTGTTGCCCTCCGGGTCGGCGATGGCGAACTCACGGCTGCCGTACGGCTGGTCCTCGATCGGCCGGAGCACCCGCACACCGGCCGCCGTGAGCCGTTCGTACAGCGCGTCGACGTGGTCGGTGACGACATACGCCCCGAAGGTGCCCGGCTCCAGGCAAAAGCTCTTGGTGGCCGGGTCGTACGAGCCGAGCATGACGCCGCCGCCGTCGGGCCAGTCGAGCTGGGCATGGGCGACGCGGTCCTCGTCCTGGTAGACGGCCGTGCGCAGAAAGCCGACCGTGTCGACCAGGAAGTCGATGAGGGCGATGGCGTCATGGGCCTGGAGCGTGGGCCAGATGGCCGGTTCACGCGGCTGCTTCTGCTGCTCTTGCTGCTGGTTCGGTGCGGTGTTCATGGGCTCTACTCTTCGCCGTAGAGATGCCCCCCGGCTTGGATATTCCGGCACTCTTCGGCCAACCAGGCGGTTGGGCTCACCCCGGTGTACTGACGGAAGTCGCGCACCAGGTGGGAGTGGTCGAAGTAGCCGCACTCGGCGGCGACCCGGGCCAGGTCCGGCGCCCGGCCCACCGCCACGGACCGGACCACCGTGTTTCTGGCGTGCTGGAAGCGCATCAGCCGCGCGGCCTGCTTGGGGCTCAGCCCGGTCTCGGCCCGGAACACGCCTGTCAGACGGCGCGGGCTGAGCGCCACATGCTCGGCCAGACCCGTCAGCGTCCCGGCCCCGCGATGCCGGGCCAGCCATGCCCACGCCTCGGCGACCTCGCTGCGCACCGGCGCCCCGTCCTCGCCCGCCGCCGCGCGCTCCCGCAGATACGTGCCCAGCGTGGCGAACCGGTCCGCCCACGTTTGCTGCTGGCACAGCCGCTCCCACACCTCGGCGGCCCGCTTGCCCAGCACGTCCGCCCCGGAGGTGACCAGCTCGGAGGTGAGCGCCCCGGCCGGAAGCCCCAGCAGCGTGCGCGCCGCCAGCGGATGCACCGCGAGCTGCACTCCGGCCTCTCTTCCGGCCTGGGCGATATACGCGGGCTGCTGGTGCAGCCCACCCACGACGATCTCCGTCCGCGAGGCGCCGGGCCCCCGCGCCTGCTCGGGCGTGACACCGCCGACGACGGGGCCCTCCAGGGAGAAGATCAGCGTCAGGTAGGGGGAGGGCAGCCCCCGGTGCAACGTCGGCGGTATCCCCTGGGAGCGATAGCCGACGGCGGTCACCACCATCCCACCGAGCCCGCGCCCGAGCCCGGCCCCGGCCCGCACGAACTCGTGGCTGCTCATGGGCCCAGTATCACCCGCCCGCAGGCGATGGGGCTTGGCTGCCGTCCCCCCGCTACCCAGCGCCGTTACCGTGCGGCGTCCGGCGGTGGGGTGGACTCCACCGCGTGGCCGGGCCGCCTCAGGCCCGCGCGAGATACTTCACGATGGCGATGTCAGAGCCGGGGATTACGTTCACCGCATGTCAGACGCATCCGTGTTGCTGAGGAGCGAAATACCTTCCTCCTCCCTGATCATTGACCTTGCGGTGGTCGAGGTGGGCGGCGGTCCGCTGGTGGTCTGCGCCGACGGCGAGGATGCCGTGTGGACCTGGGACCCGCAGCGGGACCTGTGGCAGAAGCGGCCATTGACATACGCCTTTGCCGAAGATCCGCTCGCCGTCGAGTACCCCGACGCCGGCAACGAGCTGAGCTCGCTGGCCGCGGCCGTTTCCGGCAGCCGCGTGCTGCTGGCGGCTGGTGGTCATGAGCAGGGCTCCGCCCTGTGGGATGTGGAGAGCGGTGAACTGCTCCGGGGGGCGATGTATGGCGAGCCCTACGTCGGGTCCATGGCCACCGTGAAGGGGGAGGGGCCACCGCGGTTCGTGACGGGTTCGGATGCCGGGGTCCTGGTGTGGGGGCTGTCTGCCGAGGAGCCCCCGGTGGAGCTACCGGACAGCGAGATCCACGGCATCCGCACGGTCGCCACCGCACAGATCAATGGCCGTTCGTTGGTCGTGGCGGGCGGTAGCGACGTGGGCGTGTGGGATCTGGCGCGGGACGAGCAACTGGCTTCGTTTTACCCTGATGACGGCAGTATCGAAGCGGTTGCTGTGTCCCAGATCGCCGATCGTCCGATCGTGGTGGCGGCGGCGGATCTGGGACAGGTTTACGTATGGGGACTGTCGGAGGACGAGGGCGATGAGCCGATCTACGATCCGATCGTCGGTCACGAGGGCGGTATCTCCGCCATGGACACCGCCACGGTCGGCGACCGGTTCCTCGCGGTGACCGGGGGTGCGGACGGGACCGTACGCATGTGGGACCTGGCCGAGGGCGCGGGAGTCGGTGCCCCGCTGACCGGCCATCGGGGTGGCGTCGCGGTAGTGCGGACCACCATGCTCGGCGGCCGCGAAGTCGCCTTGAGCGCGGGCCTGGACGGCGTGATCCGCGTCTGGGACCTGGCCGCCTTGGTGTCGTAATGGTCGGCGGCCAGGGCCTCGAGGTCGAGACGTACCGCAATGGCCATGCGCGCCCGAGGGGACCCGCGCCCGCGCCGGTCGGCGTCACGCCCGACACCCAGCCGCTCCAGGGCTGGGTGCGCTGAGGTCCCTGCCTGCGGTGGGTGCACGCTGGCCTGGAATCATCCGGTGGCATGTACACCGTTACCCTCTGGGAGTTCGCCGCGCTCGCGGCGGCATCCATACTCGTCGGCTTCTCGAAGACCGCCGTCAGCGGCGCCAATACCGTCAGCCTTGCGATCTTCGCGGCGGTGCTTCCGGCCCGGGAGTCGACCGGTGTGCTGCTGCCCCTGCTGATCGTCGGCGATCTGCTCGCGGTGCGCACCTATCGGCGGCACGCGCACTGGGGGACCCTGGTGCGGCTGTTCCCGGCGGTCGCGGCCGGGGTGGTGGTGGGCACGGCGTTCTTGGTCTGGGCCGGGGACGCGGAGGTGCGCACATCCATCGGGGCGATCCTGCTGCTCATGGCCGGGGTCACGGTGTGGCGGCGGCGCGCGGCGGCCCGGGCGGCGGCCCCCGCGACGTCCGACGCGGACGGGGCGGGCGCCCGGCTCAAGGCCGGTTCGTACGGTGTGCTCGGCGGCTTCACCACGATGGTGGCCAACGCGGGCGGCCCCGTGATGTCGCTCTACCTGCTCTCCGCCGGCTTCCGGAAGCTGGGCTTCCTGGGCACCTCGGCCTGGTTCTTCCTGATCGTGAACGTCGCCAAGGTGCCCTTCAGCGTCGGCCTCGGCCTCATCGACGGCCGCTCCCTGCTCCTGGACGCGCTGCTCGCGCTCTTCGTCCTGCCCGGTGCGTACATCGGTAAGGCGTGCGTGGACCGGATCAATCAGCGGCTCTTCGAGCGGCTGGTCATCGGGGCCACGGTGCTGGGCGGTCTTCAGTTGCTGCTGCGCTGAGCCCCACGGACTTACGAGGCCCGGGTCGGCGATGCGTCCGCGGCCCGGCGGACCACATCGGCGAAGTTCGCCGCCAGTCGCCGCGCCGTACGCATGGACTCCGGCTCGACCCGCTCGGCCTCGGCCCGGAGCGCGCGCAGGTCCAGGCCCGCGTCGGCCAGGGCGGCTTCGTCCCAGCCGTCGAGGCGGTCTGCCCCCGCCTCCGGATGAAACTGCACGCCCCAGGCCCGCTCGCCCATCCGGAACGCCTGCACCGGACAGGCGTCGCTCGAGGCGAGCCAGACGGCGCCGGAGGGAAGCGCGGTGATCTGGTCACGATGGTTCTGAATGGCCCGGAACTCACGCGGTACCCCGGCGAACAGCGCGTCGGTGTCGGCTTCCGGCCTCAACCGGACAGCACAGGAGCCCCGTTCGGGCCGACCGTGATCGCCGAGCACTGTCCCGCCCGCCGCGACGGCGAGCACCTGGGCCCCCAGGCAGATACCCAGCAACGGGACGCCCTCGGCGAGGGCACGCCGGGTGAGCTCCCGTTCGGCCGGTAGCCAGGGCGCGTAGGCGTCGGCATCCGGCAGGAAGCCACCACCGAGCAGGACCACCGCGTCGAAACCCTCCGGGGACGCGGGGGCCGACGCGCCGTCGGTTTCGACCACCGTCAGCCCCATCTCCGCCCACCACGGCCGGAACCGCCCCGGACCACTGCGCTCCGCGTTGCGGACGACGAGGAGGCGGCTCACATCCCTGCCTTCTTCAGGCTCGCTATGAAGGCGCTCCACGAGCCGTTGGGGAATATGAGGGTGGGGCCGTCGGGGTTCTTGGAGTCGCGTACGGGGACGATGCCGGCGAGGTTGTCGGCGACCTCGACGCATTCGCCGCCCCCGTTGCTGCTGTAGCTGCTCTTGTGCCACGAAGCGGTTCTCAGGTCTGGGGCGGTTCCCATGAGGTCCAGTCCTTCATCACGGCTCGGATCATCGCCTCGGAGTCGAGGGGCGAGAGGGCCATGGCCCTGAGCAGATCGTAGTTCTTCCGACGCTCCGGGACCCGGCCCACGTCCTCGATGAAAGTCCCGAAGCGGCTGCCTCTTCATAGGCCAGCAACGGCTCGTTCGGCAACGTGTAGAGCAGCAAGGAACCGCCCGCCTCCACGTGCTGGCCCGCCCTGAACGGCAGCACCTGAATGGTTACGTATGGCTGTGTCCCGCGCTCAAGGAGGGACACCAACTGGCGGCGCATCACCTCGGGTCCGCCCGCCGCGCGGCGCAATGCCGCCTCGTCCACGATGAACCAACAGTGCGGTGGCCGTGGTTCGGCCAGCCGCGCCTGTCGAGCGATGCGGGCGTTCGCCCACGCCTCGATTTCCGCGTCAGGGGCGAACCGATTGCCGATGCGCAGCGACGCCTTCGCGAGTTCGGGAGTCTGGAGCAGGCCAGGGATGGTTGCGCACGCGTCCAACTTGGCCGGAAGGTCGTCGTACGGCAGGGACTCCGCCGCCTCGATCCGCGCCAGATGCGATTTGCTGTAGTTCAGTACCTCGGACAGCCGCCGCAGCGACATGTCCGCCTTCTCGCGGTGACGGCGGATCTCCGCGCCGAAGAGGTCGCGGGCGGAGCGGTCGGGAAACAGTTCGCGTGGCTGGAACGGCATCGTGCATCCCCTCTTGTCCCGCGATCTTGGCTGGGACGTGTCGCCTTTTTCCAGCCTGCGCGCCGGAACGCAACGGTATGTGCACACAACGTAATTGGCCGACCGGAAAGACAGGTCAACGTGTTCTCACACACCGAATCCACCGCTCCACGCATGACGATGCGCGTCTACCGCGTCTCGCCGGATGGCGCGGTCGTGACGCAGGAGCTCGGCAGGGTGGTCGTCGTGGTCAAGGACAAGCTCGAACCCTTGCGATCCAGCCAGTTCCCGCCCTGCCGCTGCCCGCGCCACCGCGGCCGTGCGGACCCGTGACCCCGGTGAACACCCGCCACATGGGGGTGCCGACGCGGTCCGCGACGACGTGCGTGCGCGGGCTACGGTGCTGAAGTCGGGGATCCGCTCGCAACCGGGTGTCCAAAACCGTTGGGTACCGTCGAGAGGTGCTTGATCACATAGACGTCGAAGATGATGAGCAGGGAACTGTGCGGAAACGGGGCGGCAAACGCCGGTGGGTGATCGCGGGCGGTGCGGCTGTCGTCGCGGTCGTCGTCGCGGTCGGAGTGGTTCTGGCTCAGTCCGGGCCCCAGGGCATCGCCGCACCCCACACCTGCCACACTGCGGCTCACGGAACCGCGCCCTCCAGCGCCCCGGCGAAGGGCGCCCCGGCGAAGGGCGCCCCGGCGAAGGGCGGACAGGCACCGGCCGGTACCGCGCCCGCCGCTGACTTCGACGGTGACGGCCACCCCGACCTGGCCATGGGAGCACTGGGCGACGTAGACAAGGGCAGCGGCGGCGGCAGCATCGCGGTGGCCTACGGATCGGGCGACGGGACCGGTCTCGCCCGCTGCCAGTACCTCACGCAGAACGACGCCGGGATACCGGGGGAGGCCCGGGACGAGGCGTTCTTCGGGACCGATGTGGTGGCCCGAGACTTCGACGGGGACGGGTACACCGACCTCGCCACCGCCGTCTTCGACTGGAAACCGAGCGTGATCATCTTGTGGGGTTCCCCGGACGGGCTGAAGAGCGCTGTCCGGGTGCCGGGGACGGACGGCAGCCACGTCTCCTGGGCGCTGGACCCGATCCTGGAGGAGCAACTCGTCGCTGGTGACTTCGACGGGGACGGGCATGCCGATCTGGTCTTCGGGCTCGGTTCCAACAAGGGCCTGCTCAAGGGGCCTTTCAAACGCGACGGAACCCCGGTGGGCACCGGCCCGGTGTCCGCACCGCGCCGGCCCGCAAAAGACATCGACACCGCGAACTACCGCGGCCTCGTCGCCGGGGACCTGGACGGTGACGGTGCCGACGAGTTGATGGCCTTCCACCACGACAAGCCCCTCGGCACAGCCCGGTTCGAGGAGCGCTGGCCGGTCAGTTACTTCCACGCCCGCCGCGGCGGCCTCGCCCAACCAGATGACATCGACCTCCCCGACGCGGCGGCCGGGGCGGTCGGCGACGTGGACGGCGACGGCGTCGCGGACCTCGTGCTCAGTCCCCGGCGCGGCAAGGCGAGCCATAGCTCGGTGACCGTCGTGTACGGCTCCAAGGCCGGGCCGGGGGAGGGAAAACGGTCGACGACCATCGACCGCGACACCCCGGGCGTACCCGGCGAGGAACCTCAGGACGAGGACGCCGCCTTCACCTCCCTGGACACCGGTGACGTCAACGGTGACGGCTACGCGGACGTGGTGGCCGGCTCACCCCGGAGCGAGGAGTACGCGAAGACGGGCCCGGAACAGGTGCTGCTCCTGCTGGGCGGTCCAAACGGCCTGACCGGTGAGGGAGCCCGAGTCATCGATGCGGGCGACATCGGCGGCAAGAAGAGCGCGCGGGCCACGTTCGGGATGTCGGTGCGTCTCGTCGACATGGACGGCGACCACCGGGCCGACCTGACGGTGGCCGCGCCGGGCGACGACAAGATTCGCAGCTCCGCATGGCTGTTGCCCGGCACGGACCAGGGGCTGTCGACCGGCGGTGTCACCCGGCTGTACGGCGACAGTTTCGAGCGGACCGGGAAGCTGGACCTCTATATGGGAGGCGGCGGGATCGCCCGCTAGTCCTCTAATCCCTGGGTGCAGGGCCGCTGCTGCGGCGTACGACCAGCTCCGTAGGGATGGTCACGCGCACCCCCGGCTCGGGGGTGCGCTCCAGATGGTCCAGCATCAGGGTCATGCAGCGGCGACCGATCTCCGCGAAGTCCGTACGGACCGTGGTCAGCGGCGGGAGCAGATGCTCGGCCTCGGGGATGTCGTCGTAGCAGACCACGCTGACGTCCTCGGGCACCCGGCGCCCCGCCTCGTGCAGGGCGCGCAGCACGCCCACCGCCATCTGGTCGTTGGAGACGAGCACCGCCGACGTCGGGGTCATCAGCGATTCCGCGGCCCGGCGCCGCCGGACGGGCTGGGGCCCGCCCGTTTGCTCCTCCGGTTCGCCCATGCGGATGCGGTTCCTCCTCGTACTCCTACGTCTGGGTACTCCCACGTCTTGTACGTCTCGCCGCATCCCGGCACAACTCGTCATCAACTAGTGGACAGATGCCGAGGTGGCGGTGGTTTCGCCCCATCGACATCGGCCGCGCACTCCTAGTATTTTTACCTGAAAGTGCCATAGAGACAGGGGCCTGCCGTTCCTGTTGGCATTCACTTGTTGTGCGCTCTACGGAGGGCGCACTCATCTGAGTGACGATTGGAGGCAGGGGATGGCGGGTTCCGCATCGGACACGATCGCTGTCGTCGGCGCCGGGGTAATGGGACGCAACATCACCGCACTCGCGCTGGGCCGTGGGGTCGATGTCGTGCTGGTCGATGTCTCGGGTGACGTGCTGGAGAGCGCCCGAGCGGAAATCGCCCAACTGGTGCGGCACGGGCAGTTCATGGGCGCCTTCCCCGCCTCCCAGGCCACCGGGACACTGACCACGACGCTCTCCAGCGGCGATGTCGCGGACGCCGATGTGGTGATCGAGGCCATCACCGAGGACGCCGCGCTCAAGGCGCGGGTCATGGCGGACCTCTCCGGCACGGTCCCCGCCGGGATTCCGCTGATCACCAACACCTCGGGAATTCCCATCGCCGAACTGGCGAAGTCGGTGCGGCGGCCCGCCGAACTGGCCGGGGTGCACTTCATGAATCCGTCCTATCTCATCGAGATGGTGGAAGTGGTGCGCGGCCCGCAGACCGGCGAGGACGCCATGGCCGCGATCCTGTCCCTGCTGGACCGGCTGGGGAGGAAGACCGTCGTCGTGCGTGACGCGCCCGGGTTCGTCACCAGCAGGCTGCTGCACCCCATGATCAATGAAGCGGCACGCATCGTGGCCGAGGGCACCGCGAGTGTCGAGGACGTGGACCAGCTCATGCACGGCTGCCTCGGGCATCCGACCGGCCCGCTGCGCACCGCCGACCTGATCGGACTCGACAATCTTGCGGACGCTCTTCGGCTGCTTGCCGAGCGGACCGGAAATTCCACCTTCGAGCCCTGTGAACTTCTGATGGAGAAGGTGCGCCGCGGTGATCTGGGGCGTAAGACAGGGCGCGGGTTCTACAACTATGGAGAGGTGCTTTCGTGAGTATGGACCAGGCAGTCACCGCCGAGGCGACCGAGCAGGCGATCACGGCGTTCGTCTCGGAGCGGGTGAAGGCGGAGGTCCCCGCCGACCAGGACCTCTTCGGGTCCGGGCTGGTGTCGTCGATGTTCGCGATGGAGCTCGTGGTCCATCTGGAACAGGCCTTCTCCGTGCAGATCCTGGGGGACGACCTCAAGCGGGACAACTTCCGCACCATCGAGGCCATGACCGCGCTGGTGGTGCGGTTGCACGGCGCCGAGAAGCCCGCCGATGACTGAGCCGCTCGCCGGCGCCCGTGACCTCGTCGACGACCTCGTCGGCGACCGGGCCGCCGAGTGGGACCGGACCGGTCTGATACCCGACGACGTACTGCGCACGCTGTCCGCTCGCGGCCTGCTGTGCGCCGGGGTGCCGGAGGCGTCCGGCGGACTCGGCGCGAGCAGCGCGGCGAACGGCGAGTTCACCGCGTTCGTGGGCAGCCGGTGCAGCTCCCTGCGGAGCGTGATGACCTCGCAGGGCATGGCCGCGTGGACCATTCAGCGCCTGGGCAGCGCGCAACAGCACGCCGAGTACCTGCCGAAACTGGCCGGGGGTCAGCTCGCCGCCGTCGCGTTCAGCGAGCCGGAGGCGGGCAGCGATCTGTCGGCGATGACCACGACCATCGAGCGGGACGACGACACCGTCATCGTCCGTGGCCAGAAGGTCTGGACGACCGCGGCCCACTACGCCGACATGATCGTTGTCGTCGGCCGCTACGGCTCCGGGGCGGCCGCCGTCGTGGTGCCCGCCTCGGCTCCGGGCGTCACCGTGACCAGGGTGGCGCAGCCGTCCGGCTGCCGGGCCGCGGGCCACGCGGATGTGCGGCTCGACGAGGTGCGGCTGCCCGCCACCGCCGTGCTCGGCGGCGGACAGCCCCTGATGCTCCTGGTGACCACCGCGCTGGCGTACGGGCGGATCTCGGTCGCCTGGGGCTGTGTCGGCATCCTCCGGGCCTGTCTCGACGCCGCCCGGGGGCATGCCCGCACCCGGACGCAGTTCGGAAAGCGGCTCGCGGAGCACCAGCTCGTCGCCCGACACCTGGCGAATCTGCTGACCTCCGAGCAGATCGCCACCCGGGTGTGTGAACACGCCAGCCGGTGCTGGGACGAGGGCTCTCCCGAGATGGTCGTCGCCACCGTCCTCGCCAAGCAGGTGAGCGCCGTCCAGGCCGCGCAGGGCGCCGCCACGGCGGTGCAGGTCCTGGGCTCGGCGGCGGCACACGAGGGCCATGTGGTCGAGCGCGCGTACCGCGACGCGAAGCTCATGGAACTCATCGAGGGCAGTACGGAGATCTGTCAGCTGATCCTCGCCGACCACGCCGTGTCGATGCCCTCGACATGAGTCGGCGAACCGAGACAAGGAAGAGCCGTGGCCGAACAGACCTCGATCGTGAAGTGTCTGGTGTGGGACCTCGACAACACCCTGTGGCGGGGCACGTTGCTGGAGGACGGGACGGTGACGCTCCCCGCCCCGGTCAGAGAACTCATCGCCGAACTGGACAGCCGCGGCATCCTGCAGTCGGTGGCCAGCAAGAACGACCACGACCTGGCCTGGAAGCAGCTCGAGGCGCTGGGCGTCGCCGAGTACTTCGTGCTGCCGCGCATCGGCTGGGGTCCGAAGTCCGATTCGGTGCGGGAGATCGCCACCGAACTCAACTTCGCGCTCGGCACGATCGCCTTCATCGACGACCAGCCGACGGAGCGGGCGGAGGTCCAGTTCCATCTGCCCGAGGTCCGCTGCTATGACGCCGAGCAGTTGTCCGAGCTCTCCGCGCTGCCGGAGTTCAACCCGGCGACGGTGACCGTGGACGCGCGCCGCCGTCGCCAGATGTACCAGGCCGGATTCCAGCGGAAGGCGGCCGAGGCGGAGTTCCAGGGGCCGAGCGAAGACTTCCTGCGCTCGCTGGAACTGGTGATGCGCATCGGACGCGCGACCGAGGAGGAGCTCTCCCGGGTGGAGGAGCTGACGCTGCGCACCAGCCAGATGAACGCCACCGGTGTGCACTACTCCATCACCGATCTGCGGGCGCTGCTGGCCGATCCACGCCATGAGGTGCTGGTGACCACGCTCACCGACCGGTTCGGACCGCATGGCGCGGTCGGTCTCCAACTGCTGGAGAAGCACGACGGCGTCTGGCATCTCAAGCTGCTGGCCACGTCGTGCCGTGTGGTGTCGTTCGGCGCCGGTTCGGTCATCCTCCGCTGGCTCGGCGACCAGGCCGCCCGGGCGGGGGTCCATCTGGCCGCCGACTTCCGGCAGACCGAGCGCAACCGGATGATGGAGATCGCCTACCGCTTCGCCGGTTTCACCGACGAGCCGTGCGACTGCCGGGCCGAACTGCCCGCGCCCGCACAGGAGGACATCCAGCGGCTGCATCTGTCCCCGGTGCCGTCCGACCCGCCGCCCACGATGGAGCTGCACGCCGTCAGCCTCCAGGGCGTCTGAGCCCTCGCCGGCCGGGAGGCAGCACCTCCCGGCCGGTTCCGATGCGAGAAGACCAGAGAAGATGGATGACGCATGGCGAACCAGGTAGGTCTCCCGGCCGCGCTCTCGGAGTACATCCGGGAGTTCTCCCTGCGGGAGGACGAGGTCCTGCGGCAGCTTCGCGAGACGACGGCGGAGCTTCCCGCGGGCACCGCGATGCAGGTCATGCCCGAGGAGGGCCAGCTGCTGACGCTGCTGGCCGGACTCACCCCGGCGAAAAGGATCCTGGAGATCGGCACGTTCACCGGGTACAGCACCCTGTGCCTGGCCCGTGCGCTCGCGCCCGGCGGACAGCTCGTCACCTGTGACATCACCGACCGCTGGGCAAGCATCGGCGCCGACTACTGGGCCAGGGCGGGCGTCGAGGGGCGGATCGACCTGCGCGTCGGTGACGCGGCCGACACCCTCAAGACGATCCTCGCGGAGGAGGGCCCCGGCACGTTCGACTTCGTGTTCATCGACGCCGACAAGCAGGGCTACCCGCACTACTACGAGATGGCGCTGACGCTCCTCGGCGACCGCGGCCTGATCGTGGTCGACAACACCCTGTTCTTCGGCAAGGTCGTGGACCCCGAGGCGCAGGACGTCGACACCGCCGGTATCCGCGCGTTCAACAAGCTGGTCCACGACGATCCGCGGGTGGAGATGTCGCTGGTCCCCATGGCGGACGGCATCACACTGATCCGCAAGACGCGCCCCGCGGGTGAGTGAACGGGCCCGCGGGTGAGTGGACCGGCCGATGGGTGACTGAACGGGCCGATGGGTGAAGGAAGGCGGGCCGGGGCGTCGGCCCCGGCCCGCCTCGGCCGTCCGCGGGGGCTTCCCCGCTCAGGTGACCACCCGCGGTATGTACGCCGCGTGGGACCCGTCGGAGAAGCGGCGCAGTTCGACGCCGTACACCTCGGCGGGGCGGAGCTGCTGGCCGAGGAACGAGATGACCCGGTTGAATTCGGGCGGGAATTGACTGGCCACAATGACCATACGGAGCCTGCCCAGGGCCAGATTCCCCTCGATCGTGCGCAGGAACGAGCCCTGGTCGATCGGATAGCCCATCTCCGCCAGCAAACCGTCCGCGGTGGTGTCCTGCAATTGCGCGGTGTACTCGAGCGAGCGCTGCAGTATGTGGAGCGGCCAGTGCCGGGCCCCGCTGCCCGCGTAGTCGAGGATTTTGGACAGCGCGCTGTGGGCGTTCCAGGTGTCGTGCGGTTCCACCACTTCGGCGAGAATCGGGACACCCGTGGAATCGGCGAACAGATGGGTGGCGCTGAAGGAGTAGCCGTCCGTGTCCGGCATGATGTCCGAGGAGTTCCTGCGGATCAGCAGGAGCGGCGAGCCGGTCTCGCGGGACTGCGCGGCCGTGGACATCAGGTCCGGATAGCGGACGAGGATCTCATGAAGTGGCGGCTCGGGATGGGCCGCCGAGGGCGTGAGCTGCGAGAGCCCGGTGTCGTTCTGCAACACGATGCGCCGGTTCCATGTCTCGGCGCCCGATCCCGGAAGCGACTCGCGCGGGCGGGCATGCCTGCCGGAGGTGAGCTGCCCCGGGTCCACCGGCAGCAGCGCCGGACGCTCCATCCAGCTGTCGACCGGGACCAGGCAGGAATTCAGGATGAACGCCAGGGTCTTGTACGTTCCGGCGAGGGCCAGCAGTTCGAGGATCTGCTCCTCGCTGTACTGCTCGGCGAGCTGCTTCCAGGTGCTGTCCGATATCGCCGACTTGGTGTGGAGCTCGTCGACCGCCGTGAGCAGGGCGGCCTCGAAGGGCGTCCAGCCGGTGGCGTCCTCCGAGGCGGCTCGGGCGATCTCCGTCTCGGTCAGCCCGACGAAGAGCCCCGCGGCATGGTGATGCGCCCAGACGTACGACGCCTGTGAACGCCACGCCGTCCGCAGGATGATGAGCTCGCGCTCGCGCGGCGGGAGGATGTCGCCCGCCACATGAGACATCAGCGGCTGCATCGCGGGCAGCAGCGTCGGGTGGTTGGCGATGGTCCGGTGGACGTTCGGCGGCGGCCGGTCCGCGAGGATCCCGTTCAATGACCGGCTGACCTCCTGGAGGTAGACCTGGCCGGCCGGTGTGACGGCGAAGTCGTCCGCGTCCTGCGGATCGATCCTGGGCCGCATTTCCTCACCCTCGCGCTTGTGTTGTCACGTCGGCGTCCCGACGGACGCGCTGTCGGCTGTCGGGCAGCGGGCAGCTTGACGTTCGGCAGCTCTTTTCGGCCGACCCCGCCCAACGATAGGCGATGGCATGGGTTTTCAAACACCGGAGGTCTAGGTGAATTCCCAGCAACCTTCGCATGCGTTGGCATGCATCTACGAGAGGGGAAACAGGCGACGAATAGCCCCAAAGGGAGAGTGGCGCCACGCGGGGGGAGGCTCAGGGATTTCATCCGACCATACATGTACTATTTCGCGCATTGTTGATCACGACTTGAACGGCAGTCCGGTGTCACCGGATTCTCGGAGAACCGGCGTGTGCCAGTACTTGCCACTCCTGCCGGGCCCGTGAGGACGACGAGTGGGGAGCGGCACCGTGAGCCGACCTGATTCCATATCCGCTGGCCGAATCCAGCCGCAGGACACCGCCGTCGCGGTAGTGGGGATCTCCTGCCGGTTGCCGTCCGCGCAGGATCCCGCGCGGTTCTGGCAGCTGCTGACCGGCGGGATGAGCGCGGTGTCACAGGTCCCGCCGGGCCGCTGGGGCGACGACGGGGCGGCGGACTCCGGCGAGACCGGGTGGGGCGCCTTCCTGGACGAAGTCGACCGTTTCGACCCCGAGTTCTTCGGGATCTCGCCGCGTGAGGCGCGGGCGATGGACCCGCAGCAGCGGCTCGCGCTGGAGCTGGGCTGGGAGGTCCTGGAGGACGCGGGCGTCCTGCCGGCCGAGGTACGGGGCGAGGACACCGGCGTGTTCATCGGTGCGACCGCGGACGACTACGGCGTACTGGACCGGCGCAGGGGACCCGCGGCCATCGCTCATCACACCCTGACCGGACTGAACCGCAGCGTGATCGCGAACCGGGTGTCCTACTTCCTCGGCCTGCGGGGGCCGAGCCTGGTGGTGGACACCGGGCAGTCGTCGTCGCTGGTCGCGGTGCATCTGGCCTGCGAGAGCCTGCGGCGCGGGGAGTCGGCCACGGCACTGGCCGGCGGTGTGCACCTCAACCTGGTGCGGGACAGCGCGCTGGCGGCGGCCCGGCTCGGCGCGCTGTCCCCGGACGGCCGCTGCTTCACTTTCGACGAGCGCGCCAATGGGTATGTCCGCGGCGAGGGCGCGGGGATGGTGCTGCTCAAGCCACTGGCGAGGGCGCTGGCCGACGGGGACGAGATCTATTGCGTCATCGAGGGAAGCGCGGTGGGCAACGACGGCCCCGGCACGGCCCTGACCACCCCCGATCCCGAAGGACAGGGGGCGGTGCTGGCGGCGGCGTGCCGGCGTGCGGGGGTCGACCCGGCGGCGGTCCAGTATGTGGAGCTGCACGGGACCGGCACCCGGGTGGGCGATCCGGTGGAGGCGGAGGCGCTCGGCGCGGTGTACGGAGCGGGCCGTGCCGCGGACCGTCCGCTGCTGGTCGGCTCGGCGAAGACGAACGTGGGGCACCTGGAGGGCGCCGCGGGCATCGTGGGCCTGCTGAAGGTCGTGTTGTCGCTGCGGAACGGCGAGCTTCCGGCCGGCCTGAACTTCGAGCGGCCCAACCCGCGGATCCGTTTCGACGAGTGGCACCTGGACGTGGTGTCGGCGACCCGCCCGTGGCCCTACCGCGACGGCCGCGCCCTGGCCGGAGTGTCGTCGTTCGGCATGGGCGGCACCAACTGCCATCTGCTGGTGTCCGCCACCGAGCCGACGCCCGAGGACCCGCCCGCGACGACTGACATGGGCTCGGGCCCGGCGGACGGCACTCGTGTGGCGGGTGGCGCCGTGCCGTGGCCGCTGTCGGGCCGGACCCGGGACGCGCTGCGCGCGCAGGCCGCCCGCCTCGCCTCCCATCTGGCGGAGAACGAGCGGCTCGATCCGGTGGACGTGGGCTTCTCCCTGGCCACCACACGAACCGCGTTCGACCATCGCGCCGTTGTCCTCGCGCCGGACCGGCCGGAGGCCCTGGGCGCGCTGGCGGCGCTGGCCGACGGACGGTCCGCGCCGGGCGTGGTGCGGGGAGTGGCCGACGTCGAGGGCCGGACGGTGTTCGTCTTTCCCGGCCAGGGTTCGCAATGGGCGGGCATGGGCGTCCAGCTGATGGCGGAGTCCCCGGTCTTCGCCGAGCGGCTGGCCGAGTGCGCCGCCGCGCTCGCGCCCCATGTGGACTGGTCGCTGCCGGAGGTGCTGCGACAGGCCGAGGGCGCCCCGTCGCTGGAACGGGTCGATGTGGTCCAGCCCGCCTCCTGGGCGGTGATGGTCTCCCTCGCGGCGGTGTGGCGGGCGCACGGGGTCGTCCCGGACGCGGTGCTGGGCCATTCGCAGGGGGAGATCGCGGCGGCGTGCGTGGCCGGTGCGCTGTCGCTGGAGGACGCGGCCCGCGTGGTGGCGCTGCGCAGCCAGGCCATCGCACGCCGTCTCTCGGGGGCGGGCGGCATGCTGTCGGTGGCGCTGCCGCGGGCCGAGGCCGAGGCGCGGCTGGGCCGCTGGGACGGCCGGGTGTCGATCGCGGCGGTGAACGGGCCCGGCTCGGTGGTGGTCTCCGGTGAACTGGCGGCGCTGGACGAGCTGTTCGCGGAACTCACGGGCGCGGATGTGCGGGTGCGGCGGATCGCGGTGGACTACGCCTCGCACTCGGCGCAGGTGGAGCGGGTGCGCGAGGAGCTGTCCGCCGCACTGGAGGGCATCACCCCGCACCGGGCCGAGGTGCCGTTCTTCTCCACGGTGACCGGCGAGTGGCTGGACACCACCGGTATGGACGCCGGGTACTGGTACCGCAACCTCCGGCAGACCGTCGCCTTCGAACCCGCCGTCCGGGCGCTGCTCGGAGCAGGCCACCGGATCTTCGTCGAGGTCAGCTCCCATCCGGTGCTGACCCCCGCGGTGCACGACGCCATCGACGCGGCCGACGTCCGGGCGCTCGCCGTCGGCACACTGCGGCGGGAACTGGGCGGGATGGAGCGGTTCCTGAGCTGCCTGGCCGAGGTGTACGTCCGCGGGGCGCCGGTCGACTGGGCGCGGCCGTTCGCCGGTACCGGTGCCCGGCGGGTGGCCCTGCCGACGTACGGATTCCAGCGGGAGCGCTACTGGCTGCCGGAGCCCGCAGGGGGCGCCGCTGCGGCCGTTCCGGCGGCCATGGCCGGACACGTCACCGACCCGGAGCCGGAGCCGGAGCGTGCGGAATCCGGCACTTCGTGGACCCGCCCCGACCTGGCACGGCTGGTGCGCACGGAGACGGCCGTGGTGCTGGGCTTCGCCTCCGCGGAGCGGGTGAACCCGGCGCGGTCCTTCAAGGAGCTGGGCTTCGACTCGGCGATGACGGTGGAACTCGCGACCCGGCTGAAGGCCGCGACCGGGCTGCGGGTGGCCAACACCGCGCTGTTCGACCACCCCACGCCCGACGCCTGCGCGGACCATCTGGCCACCGAGCTCACCGCCCCGCCGACCGGCGGTGCGTCGCCCGCGCCCCGCGCCGTCCCGGCGGACGACCCGGTGGTGATCGTGGGCATGGCCTGCCGCTACCCGGGCGGGGTGAACTCGCCGGAGGGACTGTGGGACCTGGTGTCGGGCGAAGTGGACGCCGTCTCCGACCCGCCCGCCAACCGGGGATGGGCGCCGGAGACGACGGCGACCGGCAGGGCGGGCGGATTCCTCTACGACGCGGACCGTTTCGACGCGGCCCTGTTCGGGATCTCGCCGCGTGAGGCGGCAGCCATGGACCCCCAGCAGCGGCTGGCGCTGGAGATGAGCTGGGAGGCGGTCGAACGGGCCGAGATCGCCCCGTCGTCGCTGCACGGCAGCCGGACCGGCGTGTTCATGGGCGCGATGGCCCAGGACTACGGTCCGCGACTCAAGGACAGCTCCGGCGCCGCGGAGGGATATCTGCTCACCGGCACCTCGCCGAGCGTGCTGTCCGGGCGGATCGCCTATGCCCTGGGGCTGCGCGGGCCGGCGCTGACCGTGGACACGGCGTGCTCGTCGTCGCTGGTGGCGATGCACCTGGCGGCGCAGGCGCTGCGCAATGGCGAGTGCTCCCTGGCGCTGGCCGGCGGTGTCACCGTCATGTCGGAGCCCGGCATCTTCGTGGAGTTCGCCCGGCAGGGCGGCCTGTCGCCCGACGGCCGCTGCAAGGCGTACGCGGAGGCCGCGGACGGCACCGGCTGGTCCGAGGGCGTGGGCGTCCTGGTGCTGGAACGGCTCTCGGACGCGACCCGGGCCGGCCACCGGGTGCTGGCCGTACTGCGCGGTTCGGCGGTCAACTCCGACGGCGCGTCGAACGGCCTGACCGCGCCCAACGGAATCTCGCAGCGGCAGGTGATCGGCCAGGCCCTGGCCGGTGCCGGACTGGCCCCGTCGGACGTGGACGCGGTGGAGGGGCACGGCACCGGCACCCGGCTGGGCGACCCGATCGAGGCCCAGGCGCTGCTCGCCGCCTACGGGCAGGACCGGGACCCGGACCGACCGCTGCTGCTGGGGTCGCTCAAGTCCAACATCGGGCATACGCAGGCCGCCGCCGGTGTCGCGGGCGTCATCAAGATGATCCTGGCGATGCGGCATGGCGTACTGCCGCGCACGTTGCATGTGGACGCGCCGTCGTCGCAGGTGGACTGGGAGGCCGGTGCGGTGCAGCTGCTCACCGGGCCCACCCTGTGGCCACCGGCCGAACGGCCCCGCCGCGCGGGCGTGTCGTCGTTCGGGATCAGCGGCACCAACGCGCATGTGATCATCGAGCAGCCATCGCGGCACCGCAGCGATGAGACCGCCGAGCGGCCCTCGGGCGCGCCGCGGACGCAGGCCGGGCCGGACGTGGTGCCGTGGCCGGTGTCGGCTCGTGGCGAGGCGGCGCTGGAGGCGCAACTGGACCGGCTGGCCGCGTTCGTGGCCGACACCGGCGCGGCAGCGGCGGACATCGGCTACTCGCTGGCGACGACCCGCTCCGAGCTGGAGCACCGAGCGGTCCTCCTGGCCGCGACGGACCGTACGGAAGACGGCGACGCGCGGCCCGTGAAGGTGGCCGAGGGCATGGCGGGCGACCCCGGCCCGCTGGCGCTGCTCTTCGCCGGCCAAGGCGCCCAGCGACTGGGCATGGGGCGCGGACTGCACCGCCGGTTCCCGGTGTTCGCGGCCGCGTGGGACGAGATCTGCGCGCTGCTGGACGGCGAACTGGAACGGCCGCTGCGGGAGGCGGTGTTCGGCGACGACCCGGAGCTGCTGAACCGCACCGCATACGCCCAGCCCGCGCTGTTCGCCCTGGAAGTGGCCCTCTACCGGCTGGTGGAGTCGTGGGGGACGGCACCGGATCTGCTGATCGGGCATTCGGTCGGCGAGATCGCGGCGGCCCATGTGGCCGGAGTGCTGTCCCTGCCCGACGCGTGCACCCTCGTCGCCGCCCGCGGACGGCTGATGCAGGAGCTGCCGGAGGGCGGCGCCATGGTCGCGCTGCGCGCCACCGAGGACGAGGTGGCGGCGCTGCTCACCGGCTCCGAGGACCGCGTGCAACTGGCCGCGGTCAACGGCCCCGAGGCCGTGGTGGTGTCCGGGGAGGCCGACGCGGTCGAGGCGATCGCGGACCGGTTCGCGGCCGACGGCCGCAAGGCCACCCGGCTGCGGGTCAGCCACGCCTTCCACTCCCCGCTGATGGCCCCGATGCTGGACGGCTTCCGCGCGGTCGTCGAGGGCCTCGCTTTCGGCGAGCCGCGCATCCCGATCGTCTCGACCGTCACCGGTGAGCGGATCGACGCGGAGCGGATCCGTACCCCCGACTACTGGGTGCGGCACGTCAGGCTGGCGGTGCGGTTCGCCGACGCGGTCGGCGCCGCGGCGCGGGCCGGCGCGCACACCTTCCTCGAACTGGGCCCGGACGCGACGCTGTCGGTGCTGGCGCAGGACGCCCTGCCCGATGTGGCGCGCGTGGAGGCCGTGTCGCTGCTGGGCAAGGACCGCGGCGAGGAGTCCACCGCGCTGGCGGCGGCCGCCCGGCTGTATGTGCGGGGCGTCCCCGTCCGGTGGGCCGAACTGTTCACCGGGACCGGCGCGCACCGGGTCGCGCTGCCCACCTACGCGTTCCAGCGGGAGCGGTACTGGACCGCGTCCGTCGGCGACACCTCGGCGGGCGCGGTCCCGGCCGGGCTCGGCGCTGTGGAACATCCGCTGCTCGGCGCGGTCGTGGAGCTGCCCGAGACCGGTGGTCTGCTGTGCACCGGGCTGCTGTCGGTGGCGGCGCAGCCGTGGCTGGCCGACCATGTGGTGGCCGGGCACCTGACCTTCCCCGGCGCCGGATTCGTCGAGCTGGCGGTGCGCGCGGGCGACGAGGTCGGCTGTGGTCTCGTCGAGGAACTCACCCTGACCGCCCCGCTGGTGCTGCCCGGGCAGGACGACGACGGTGTGCGGATCCAGGTCGCGCTCGGCGGCCCCGGCGATGGCGGCCGACGCACCCTGGCCGTCTACGCGCGGCCCGCCGACACACCGGACGCGCCCTGGACACGGCACGCCACCGGCACGCTCGCGCCGGGCACACCCGGTGCCGGTGCCGATGCCGGGTCGGCGTGGCCGCCCGCGGACGCCGTACCCGTCGACCTGGACGGCTTCTACGAGCGGCGGCGCGAGGCCGGGCTCGCCTACGGGCCGTCGTTCCGGGCCGTCCGGGCGGTCTGGCGGGCCGGAGACGAGGTGCTGGCCGAGGTCGTCCTCCCCGAGCACATCGCCGAGGATGCCGATGCCTTCCGCCTCCACCCCGCGCTGCTGGACGCGGCGCTGCACCTCGCGTCGTCGACCGGGCTGGACGGCGGGGCGGACGGCGGGCGGTCGGCGTCGTCGGCTCGCTCCGAGGTGGCGGCCTGGTCCGGGGTGTCCCTGCACGCCGTGGGCGCGTCGGTGCTGCGCGTGCGGCTGCGCGCGACGGGCGAGGACACGGTCACGCTGAGCGCGGTGGACACCGAGGGCCATCCGGTGGTGTCGGCACGCACGCTGACGCTGCGTACGCCGGACGTCCACACCGCGGGGGCCATGGCGGCGCGGCCCCTGCTGCGCCTGGACTGGCTGCCCGCCCCGGTGCCGGACGCCGGTGGGCACGGCCCCGTGGGCGCCGGGGAGGCGGTGCTGGTCCCGGTCGCCGCACCGGTTGGTGTGCCGGTGCCGGAGGCGGTCCGTACGGTCACCGCGTCCGTACTCGACACGCTGCGGCACCACCTGAACGACGACGAGGCGGACGAGACCGGCGGGAGCCGGCCCGCCCGGGTGGTGTTCGTGACCCGTGGCGCGGTGGCCACGACCGCCGGTACGGCCCCTGACGTGGTGGCGGCCGCGGTGTGGGGGCTGGTGCGGTCGGCCCGGCAGGAGAGCCCCGACCGGTTCGTCCTGCTCGACCTGGACCCCGCGGAGGCCGGGGATCCGGTGGCGGCCGCCGCCGGGACCCTGCGCGCGGCGCTGGACGGCGACGAGCCCGAACTGGCGGTGCGCGCCGGTGGGTTGCTGATACCTCGGCTGGCTTGCGTCGACGCCCCGGACCCGGCCGCGCCGGGCACCGTCTGGGGCGGTGACGGCACCGTGCTGGTCACCGGCGGTCTGGGCGGTCTCGGCGCGCTGGTGGCCCGGCACCTGGTCACCGCGCACGGGGTGCGCCACCTGGTGCTGGCCGGCCGTCGCGGCGCCGACACCGAGGGCGCGGACGAACTGGTGGCCGAGCTGACCGGGCAGGGCGCGCGGGTGACCGCCGCCGCCTGCGACGTCTCCGACCGCGGGGCCGTGGCCGCCCTGCTGGCGGCGATCCCGGCCGAGCACCCGCTGACCGGTGTGGTGCACGCCGCCGGTGTGCTCGACGACGGGTTGATCGGGGCGCTGACCCCGGACCGGCTGGACACGGTGTTCCGCCCGAAACTGGACGGCGCCTGGCATCTGCATGAACTGACGCGTGACCACGGTCTGACCGCCTTCGTGATGTTCTCCTCGGTGTTCGGTGTCCTCGGCAACGCGGGGCAGGCCGGTTACACCGCGGCGAACGCGTTCCTGGACGCGCTGGCGCGGCGGCGGAGCGCGGCGGGGCTCGCGGGCCTGTCCATCGGCTGGGGCCTGTGGCCGCAGAGCGGCGGTATGTCCGCCGGGCTGAGCGCCGCTCAGCTGCGCAGGATCGCCGCGGCCGGGCTGCCGACGCTCACCGTCGAGGAGGGACTGGCCTGCTTCGACACCGCGGGTGCGGTGGGCGAGGCGTCCGTCCTCGCCACCCGCCTCGACCGGGCCGCCCTGCGGTCGCGTGGCACCGTGCCCGCCGTCCTCCGCGGCCTGGTCCCCACCGCCGCCGTCCGCCGGGCCGCTGCCACCGGTGGCGGCTCCGGCCTGCTGACCGGGCTGACGGCCGACCGGGCCCGGGACACCCTGCTCCAGCTGGTGCGGGAGCAGGTGGGTTCGGTGCTCGGGCTCGCTGGTCCGGCGGCGGCCGGGGGCGGGCGGACGTTCAAGGACATGGGCTTCGACTCCCTGACCGCCGGTCAGTTGCGCAACAGCCTGCGGAAGCGGACGGGCCTGAGCCTGCCCTCCACCCTGATCTACGACCATCCGACGCCGGAGGCCCTGGCCGGCCATCTGTGGACCGAGCTGGGCGGCGAGACCGACGAGCGGCGGACGAGCGCCGCACCGGCCGCGATCACGGCGGGCGGTAGGGGAGCTGGGGCGGCCGATCCGGAGCCGATCGCGATCATCGGAATGAGCTGCCGTTTCCCCGGTGGGGTGCGCTCGCCCGAGCAACTGTGGGAGTTGCTGACCGAGGGCACGGACGCCATCTCCCCGCTACCCGCCGACCGCGGCTGGGACACGGGCGCGTACCACCCCGACCCGGAGCGGACGGGCACGACCTACTCGGCGGCGGGTGGCTTTGTCGACGGCGTGGCAGAGTTCGACGCGGCGTTCTTCGGCATCTCGCCGCGTGAGGCGGTCTCGATGGACCCGCAGCAGCGGATGCTGCTGGAGCTCACCTGGGAAGCGTTCGAACGCGCCGGGATCGACCCCGCGTCCCTGCGGTCGAGCATGACCGGCACCTTCGTCTCGGCGACCGCCCAGAGTTATGGCACGGGGGTGTCGGCGGACTCCGACGGATACCAGCTCACCGGCACGCTCCCCAGCGTGCTCTCGGGCCGTCTGGCCTATCTGTTCGACCTCCACGGGCCGACCGTGACGGTGGACACCGCCTGCTCGGCCTCGCTGGTCGCGCTGCACATGGCGTGCCAGTCGCTGCGTTCGGGGGAGAGCACCCTGGCCCTCGCGGGCGGTGCCACCGTGCTGACCGGCCCGGACCTGCTGGTCTCGCTGAGCAGGCACCGGGTCATGGCGCCCGACGGGCGGAGCAAGCCGTTCGCCGAATCGGCGGACGGCATGGGCATCGCCGAAGGCGCCGGTCTCCTGGTGCTGGAGCGGCTCTCGGACGCGGTCCGGAACGGCCACCAGGTGCTGGCGGTGGTCCGCGGGTCGGCGGTGAACTCCGACGGCGCCTCCAACGGGCTGACCGCGCCGAGCGGGCCCGCGCAGCAGCGGGTCATCCGGCAGGCCCTCGCCAACAGCGGTCTCGCGGCGTGTGACGTCGATGTGGTCGAGGCACACGGAACCGGCACCGCACTGGGCGATCCGATCGAAGCGCACGCGCTGCTGGCCACCTACGGCCAGGACCGGGGCGGCAACCCGCCGCTGCTGGTCGGCTCGGTCAAGTCCAACATCGGACACACGCAGGTGGCCGCCGGTGTCGCGGGTGTCATCAAGATGGTGATGGCCATGCGGCACGGCGTCCTGCCGAAGACGCTGCACGCCGCCGAGCCGTCCTCCCGTATCGCCTGGGACTCGGGCGCGGTCGAGCTGCTGACCGAGGCGGCACCGTGGCCCGACCTCGGCCGTCCGCGGCGGGCCGCGGTCTCCGCGTTCGGCATGAGCGGGACCAACGCCCACGCCGTGCTGGAGCAGGCCCCGGCGCCCAGCGCCCCGGTCCCGGATCCGGTGTGGGACGGGCCGGTGGCATGGCCGCTGGCGGGCAAGTCGGCCGGAGCGCTGCGCGCCCAGGCCGCGAAACTGCTCGCACATCTGGACGCCCACCCGGGGGCGCACCCGGTGGACATCGGGCATTCCCTGGCCACGACCCGTGCCGCGTTCGAGCATCGGGCGGTGCTGGTCGGCGAGGATCCCGCGGCGCTGCGCGGAAGCCTGGCGGCCCTGGCCGGGGGCACCTCGGATCCCGCGGCGGTGCGCGGCACGGCGCCCGAGCGCGGCCCGGTGGTCTTCGTCTTCCCCGGGCAGGACGCGGCGTGGGCCGGGATGGCGGCCGGACTGCTCGATGCCTCCTCCGTCTTCGCCGCGCGCGTCGCCGACTGCGAGGCGGCCCTGACCCCGTACCTCGACTGGTCGCCCACCGATGTGATCCGCGGTGAGCCCGGCGCTCCGCCGATCGAGAAGCGCCCCGATGTGCTGCAGCCCGTGCTGTGGACGGTCATGGTCTCGCTCGCCGCGCTGTGGCGCTCGTTCGGCGTCGAGCCCGCCGCCGTCGTCGGCCACTCCCAGGGCGAGGTGGCCGCCGCCTGCGTCAGCGGCGGCCTTTCGCTGGACGACGGCGCCCGCGTGGTGGCGCTGCGCAGCCGGCTCATCCACGAGCGCCTGTCCGGACGCGGCGCGATGATGTCGGCGATGGCATCGCCGGAGCGGATCGGGGAGTTGCTGGACGAGGTGTCCGGCGCGGTGTCCATCGCGGCGGTCAACGGACCGAAGACGGTGACCCTCTCCGGCGATCCGGCCGCCCTCGACCGGGTCGAGCGCGGTCTGTCCGCCGCCAGGATCATGCGCTGGCGGCTGGCCGGGGTGGACTTCGCCGCCCACTCGGCGCATATCGACGAGATCGAGGCCGAGTTGCTGGAGCTGCTGGCTCCGGTGCGGCCCCGCCCGTCGGAGGTGCCGTTCTACTCCACGGTGACCGGGGGCCGTCTCGACACCGAAGGGCTGGACGCCCGGTACTGGTGCCGGAACCTGCGGCAGACCGTGTCCTACGCCGAGACGATGACCGGTCTCCTGCGCGAGGGCTACGGCGTCATGATCGAGGTCGGCCCGCATCCGGTGCTCGCGGTCGGCACCAGCGAACTCATCGAGCACGCGGGCAGCCCGGCGGTCACCCTGGGCACCCTGCGCCGGGACGACGGCGGATGGGACCGGGTCCTGCGCTCGCTCGGAGAGGCGTACGCCCACGGCGCGCCCGTCGACTGGACCAGGGCGCTCCCCGGCGGCCGCACGGTCGACCTCCCCACCTACGCCTTCCAGCACGAGTCGTACTGGATCGCCCCGCCCGCCCCGTCCACCTCGCCGGCCGGCACCGCCACAGGGGCCGACGAGCCGCTGTGGACCGCCGTGGACCAGGGGGACAGCGCCGCGGTCGCCACGCTGATCGGGCTCGAACCCGAGAGCAAGGGCGCGCTCGACTCGGTGCTCCCCGCGCTGTCGGCGTGGCGCAGGCGGCAGGACGAGCACACGCTGACCGGCCGGCGGCGCTACCGGACGGTGTGGACACCCCTGCGCGTCCCCGCCGGCCCGTCACTGACCGGAACCTGGCTGGTCCTCACCACCGACTCCATCGACGACACCGATGTGGTGGCCGCGCTGACCGCATACGGCGCCCAGGCGCGCCGCGTGGTCCCCGACGTGACCCGCACCGGCCCACAGGGGCTGGCCGCACAGCTCGCCGAGGTCGGCCTCGACCGGGCGGCCGGAGTGGTGTCGCTGCTCGCGGCGGCCGAGGAGGCGGACAGCGGCGAACCCGCGCTGCCGGCCGGTCTGGCCCTCAGCGTGTCGCTGGTCCAGGCGCTGATGGCGGCCGGGGCCGAGGTGCCGCTGTGGACGGTGACCCGCGGCGCGGTCTCCACCGGCCCGGCCGACCCGGTCCGCGACCCGCGGCAGGCGATGGTCCTCGGACTCGCCAGGACCGCGGCCCTGGAGGCACCGTCGCTGTGCGGCGGTCCTGCCGACCTCCCGGAGCGCCTCGACCCCGAGGCGGCCGGGCGGTTCGCCGCGCTGCTCTCGGCGGACCTGGGGGAGGACCAGGCGGCGGTGCGCCCCTCGGGCGTCCTCGTCCGGCGACTGGTGCGGGCACCGGCACGAGCCGACTCGCCCGGCACCTGGGCGCCCCGCGGCACGACCCTGGTCACCGGCGGCACCGGGGCGCTGGGCAGCCGGGTCGCCCGATGGCTGGCCCACCAGGGCGCGGAACACCTGGTGTTGATGAACCGGCGTGGCCCGGAGGCACCGGGCGCGGCGGAGCTGGTGGCGGAGCTGACCGCCCGGGGGACGACCGCCGAGGTGGTGCCGTGCGAGCTGACCGACCGGGCGGCCGTGGCCGACCTGCTCGACCGGCTCTCGGCGGACGGCCATCCGGTGCGCGCCGTGGTGCACACGGCCGGGACGAGCCCGCTGGGCCCGCTCTCCACGGCCGGCCCCGACCACTTCGCCGAGGCGCTGCACACCAAGGTGGCCGGCGCCGTGCACCTCGACCAACTGCTCGATGACACCGGCCTGGACGCCTTCGTGCTGTTCTCCTCGATCTCCGGCGTCTGGGGCATCGGCCACCACGCCGCACAGGCTGCGGCCAACGCGTATCTGGAAGCGCTGGCCTCCCAGCGCCGCGCCCGCGGCGCCCGTGCGACGGCGATCGCTTACAGCCCCTGGGAGGAGGCGCGCGGGCGGATGAGCGAGCACGACCGCGAGCAACTCCTGCGCAGCGGAATGTCCTTCCTCGACGCCGACCTGGCCCTGGCTGCGCTCGCCCAGGCGCTGCATGAACAGGAGACCGCGCTGACGGTCGCCGACATCGACTGGGACCGCTATGTCCCCGTCATCACCGAGGCCGCTCCCCGCCCGTTCTTCAGCGAGCTGCCGGAGGCAGCGGGGCTCACCGGGCCCGAACCCACAAGCGGACACGGCGACTTCACGGCACGACTGCGGAGCCTGCCACCCGCGGAAGCGCGGCGACTCCTCCTCGACCTGGTGCGGAGCGAGACCGCGGTCGCCCTCGGCCACTCATCCGGCGAGGCCATCGAGGAACACGCCGCCTTCCGCGACCACGGCATGGACTCGCTCGCCGCCATCGACCTGCGCAACCGGCTCGCCGCCGCGATGGGCACGACACTGCCCAGCACCGTCGTCCTCACCCACCCCACCCCGGCCGACCTGGCCGGCCATCTCCTCGACCACCTCGCCACGCCGCGGGCCGAGGACCACGGCCCCGTCGCGAACCCGACGACCGACCTGGTCGCCCGCCTCCACCGCGACGCCGTGCGGACGGGCCGCGGGAACGAGGCCGAAACCCTGCTTCTCGACCTCGCCGCCCTGCGGCCGAAGAGCACCGGGCCGGTGCCGTCCACCCTGGACCGGCTCACTACCGGCACTACAGGCACCCGGCTGGTCTGCGTGGCCCCCATCGTGCCCCTGACCGGACCCGACACCTACTTCGCCCTGGCCGGGGCGCTCCCCGACACCTGGGACGTCTCCTGCCTGACGCCCTGCGGCTTCGGCGCCGACGAGCCACTGCCCGCCACCCGCGAAGCCCTCGTCGAAGGGCTGGCCCACGCCGTGGCCGCGAGCCCCGGCGGTGACACCACCGACCCGGTGATCCTGCTGGGCACCTCGTCCGGCGGCATCCTCGCCCATGAGACCGCCCGCCATCTCGCCGACCACGGGGTGCCCGTACGGGCCGTCGTCCTCCTGGACACCTACATCCTTGAATCCTCCGCCGCCCGCGCCCTCCAACCCCACCTGTGGCACGGCCTGTACGAGCGCGAGCACCACACCGGCGGCTTCACCGCCACCGACCTGTCCGCCTACGCCTGGATGGAACAACTCATCCACACCTGGACCCCCCCACCCACTCCCTTCCCGACCCTGCTCCTGCGCGCCTCGGACCCGCTCCCCGCGGCACACGGGGCGGACCCGGTGCCGCACGACTGGCAGACGGACCTTCCCCACATGACCACCACCCGCACCACTGCGGGCAACCACTTCACTCTCGTCAACCAGCACGCCCCGGCCGCAGCCGGCCACCTCACCGACTGGCTCACCGGGCTGGGGTGAGAGGACTTCTCCGGGCGGGGACGGGGGATGGCCCCGTCCCCGCCTGTGGTGCGTACGCACCAGGACACGTGCGTGGCTGGTCCGGGAGCACCAGGCGAAGACGGCGGCGGGAGACGATGCCCGGCGGGGCGCCGGAGGGAAGTGTGGGAGGCGCGTGAATCCCGCGCATTCCCCTTGCCCGACAGCGTCTGGAGTGATCTACAGGTGGCGACATTTCTTTACCGGATCGGACGGTGGGCCTTCCGGCGGCGCCGGCTCGTGGGTGGTCTGTGGCTGGGCGCCCTGGTGCTGGCCCTGACCGCCGCCGCCATGGCACCGGCCGGAGAGGAAGAGGACCTCTCCATGCCCGGCACCGAATCGCAGAAGGCGTTCGACCTGCTGGACGAGCGCTTCCCCGAGAGCAACTCCCAGGGCGCCGAGGCCCGTTTGGTGTTCCAGGCCCCGGACGGGCAGCGGGTGACGGCCAGGGAGAACAAGGCGGCCGTCCAGGACACGCTCGGCTCGCTGGACGGGGACGATCAGGTCGCGTCGACCACCGACCCCTATGAGAGCGGCGCGGTCAGCGAGGACGGCACCATCGCCTACTCCACGATCACCTACACCGAGGGCGCCGTCGACCTGACCGAGTCGACGAAGAGCGCCCTCGAGAACGCCGCGAACCAGGCCCGGGACGCGGGGCTGACCGTGGAGGTCGGCGGCTCGGCCCTGGATTCGGAAGAGGAACCGGGCGGTACGACGGAGCTCATCGGCGTGGCGGTGGCGGCCGTAGTACTGGTCCTCGCCCTCGGGTCGCTGGTCGCGGCCGGACTGTCGCTGCTGACCGCCCTGCTGGGCGTGGCCATCGCCTTCGGACTGGTCTCCGCGCTGGCCGTGCCGCTGGGCCTGACGTCCACCGTCGCCATCCTGGCGCTGATGCTGGGGCTGGCGGTTGGCATCGACTACGCCCTCTTCATCACCTCCCGCTTCCGTGACGAATGCGCCCAGGGCAGCGAGCCGGAGGAGGCTGCCGGACGGGCGGTGGGCACGGCCGGATCCGCCGTCGTCTTCGCCGGCGCCACCGTCTTCATCGCCCTGGTCGGGCTGGGGGTCGTCGGCATCCCCGAACTCACCAAGATGGGCATGGGCGGCGCGGGCGCCGTGGCCCTGGCCGTGCTCGTCGCACTGACCCTGGTCCCCGCGCTGTTCGGCCTCTTCGGCTATGGGGCATCCCCTGCTCGAGCGAAGCCGAGCGCTTGGGGAAGGAGCCTGCCCCGCGCCCACCGCAAGGCCGCGGGAGCGCCCCGGAGGGACGCGGGGAATCGCGCGACCGGCCACGACGCACCCGCGGGCGACCGGCAACCCATCGCGGCAAACCCGGCGAAGCGCATGGGCACCCGCTGGGCGCGGTTCGTGCTGCGCCGGCCGGTGGCCGTGCTGCTGATCGCCGGACTCGGCCTCGGCGCCGTCGCCGTACCGGCGCTGAGCCTCGAACTCGGGCTGCCCGGAGACGAGTCCAAGTCGGTGGAGACCACCCAGCGCCGCGCCTACGACCTGCTGTCCGAAGGCTTCGGCCCCGGCTTCAACGGCCCGTTGACCGTGGTCGTGGACGCCTCGAAGTCCGCGGACTCCCGGGCCGCCACGAACCAGGTCGTCACGACCCTGCGGGGAGTGGACGGGGTCGCGTCGGTCGGTGATCCGGCGCTCAGCCGGACCAAGGACACGGCCATCCTCACCGCCGTCCCGCGGACCGCGCCGAACAGCGGCGAGACCAAGGACCTGGTGCACGCGATCCGGGGCGCGGTCTCCGGCGTCGAGGCCGACACGGGCGCCGCGATCCTGGTGACCGGCACCACCGCGATGAACATCGACATCTCCGAAGCCATGTCCGACGCCCTCATCCCCTATCTCACCGTGGTCATCGGCCTGGCGGTGCTCCTGCTGCTGGTGGTCTTCCGCTCGGTCCTGGTCCCGGTCAAGGCCGCGCTCGGCTTCCTGCTGTCGGTGGGTGCCGCCTTCGGTGTCCTCGTCGCCGTCTTCCAGTGGGGCTGGGCGGCGGATCTGCTCGGCATCGAGCAGACCGGACCGGTCATGTCGCTGATGCCGATTCTCATCATCGGCATCGTCTTCGGCCTCGCCATGGACTACGAGGTCTTCCTCCTCACCCGGATGCGGGAGGCCCACGTCCATGGGGCGTCCCCCGGCGAGGCGATCGTGAGCGGCTTCCGGCACAGCGGACGGGTGGTGGCCGCGGCGGCGATCATCATGATCAGCGTGTTCGCCGGATTCGTCGGGATGAGCAGCCCGACCATCCAGACGATGGGCGTCGGCCTGGCCGCCGCCGTCCTCTTCGACGCCTTCGTGGTCCGGATGGCGATCGTGCCCGCGGTCCTGGCGCTGCTCGGCCACCGGGCCTGGTGGCTGCCCCGTATCCTCGACCGTGTGCTGCCGAATGTGGATATCGAGGGTGAGGCACTGACCAGGCATGTCCCGGCCGCCGCGACCGTGCCGGACGCGGCGGCCGCGCCGCTCCCCGCCGGCCGGTCCCGGGACTGAGCCGGCCATGACGACCACGGGTGGCGGTGGCCCGCGATCACGCGACATGTGGTGGCGGGAGGCAGCGATCACCGCGACGGCGTTCGCGCTCTGTCTGTTCGGCGGCGCGCTGAAGGAGGACGGCAGCACGCTGTCACTGCCGCCCGCCGCCGCCTACCTCATCGCCGTGGCGTCCTGCGCCGTGCTGCCGGTGCGGCACCGGGCGCCCCTGGCCGCCATGGCGGTCACCACCGCGAGCGGTGTGCTGGTGCCGTTCTCGGGCCTCCTGCTGAGCCCGCTCATCGTGGCCCCCGCCGTGATCACCGCCTACTCGCTCACCGCGCGCACCGAACGGCACGCGACGAGCGCGGTGTCGCTCACCTCCGTGGCGCTGCTGGTCGCCTCCACCCCCTTGTTCGGGGCCCTCTCGTGGAAGGACGCGAGCAGGGTCGGGGCGGTGGCGGCGTTCCCGCTGGTGGCCGCCGTACTCGGGCACGCGGTGCACAACCGGCGGGCCTATCTGGCGGCCGTGGAGGAGCGGGCCCAGCGGGCCGAGAAGACCCGGGAGAGCGAGGCGCGCCGGAGAGTGGCCGAGGAACGGGTGCGCATCGCCCGGGAACTGCACGACCTCGTGGCCCATCAGATCACCCTGGCCAACGCCCAAGCCTCGGTCGCCGCCCACCTCTTCGACGCCCGCCCGGAGCAGACCCGCAAGAGCCTGACGGAGCTGGTCGAGACCACCAGCCACGCACTCGACGAACTGCGGGCCACGGTCGGTCTGTTGCGTCAGTCCGGGGACGCGCCCACGCCCGGCGATCCGGCGCCCGGGCTGTCCCGGCTTCCCACGCTCCTCGAGTCCTTCCGCCGCGCGGGTCTGGAGGTGTCGGTACACCACGAGGGCACGGCCAGGCCGCTGTCGCCGGGAGTGGACCTCACCGCCTACCGCATCGTCCAGGAGGCCCTGACCAACGTGACCAAGCACGCCGGTAGCGGTAGCGCCCGGGTGGGCCTCGCCTGGAACCGCGATCGCGTGACCATCACCGTCGCCGACGACGGAAGGGGCGGCCGTACGGGACCGCATGCGGCCACGGGACGGAGTGCGCCCACGATGCCGGAGCGTCCGCCCGGTTACGGTCTGATCGGGATGCGGGAACGCGCCACCGCGGTCGGGGGACACCTCTCCGCGGGCAAGCGCCCGGAGGGCGGCTTCCTCGTCTCCACCGAGCTGCCCCTCCCGCCCGCCAAGGACACGCCGCGGATGACGGACGGAGCGACCACCATCGAGGGGCGGATGGCCGACGACGCGACAGAGGACGGACGGACGGACGACGTACGGACGGGCGACGGAGAGGCCGGGGATGCGCCGTGACGCTCCGGGTGCTGCTCGCCGACGATCAGGCCCTGCTGCGCGGTGCCTTCCGGCTGCTCCTCGACTCCGCCGACGACATCACCGTGGTCGGCGAGGCCGCCGACGGCAGGGAGGCGGTGAGACTCACCCGGCAGCTGCGCCCGGACGTGGTGCTCATGGACATCCGCATGCCCGAGGTGGACGGTCTCGCCGCCACGTTGGAGATCTGCGCGGACCCGGAGCTGCGTGCCAGCCGCATCCTGATCCTCACCACCTACGAGACCGACGAGTATGTCGCTCAGGCGCTGCGCGCGGGGGCCGGCGGCTTCATCGGCAAGGGCATCGGGGCCGAGGACCTGCTGGACGCCGTGCGGACGATCGCCGACGGCGACACGCTGCTGTCCCCCGCCGCGACCCGCTCCTTGGTCGCCCGTTTCCTGGCCACACCGGCCGACGCCCCGCCGCGCCACGCCGAGCAGCTCGCCGTGCTCACCCCGCGCGAACGCGAGATGGTGGCTCTGGTCGCGACCGGTCTGTCCAACCAGGAGATCGCGGAGCAGATGTTCCTCAGCCCCTTCACCGTCCGCGCCCATGTGCAGCGCGCCATGACGAAGCTTGAGGCCCGCGACCGGGCGCAACTCGTCGTCATCGCCTACCGGACGGGCCTGGCCCACGCCGCCCCCGACGGCGGGACCGACCCCCTGTCGTAGTCCGAGCTCACGGCACCGGGGCGAACGCGGGCAGCGTAAGGGCCGAGTGGGCCGGTCGGGCCGGCGCGGAGGGCAGGGTGACGAGGCCGCGCAGCCTGGTGTTGCGCTGCTCCAGCGCCTGCGCGGTGGTGGGGAAGAGCGTGGCCGCGCCGTTGTCGACCAGTGCCTGATTCATGGCGACGAACTCGCGAACGCCGTCCTCGTAGGCGGCGAAGGCCGCGGTGTGATCCCGGTGCGTGGCCAGGGCGTTGGCGAGCATGTAGGCACCGACCAGCGCGAGGCTCGAGCCTTGTCCGGTCAGGAACGAGGGTGCGTACGCGGCGTCGCCGACGAGCGCGACACGGCCGCTGGACCAGTGGGGCATGCGGATCTGACCGGCCGTGTCGAAGAACAGGTCATCCGCGTTGCGCAGGGCGCCCACCATGCCGGGGACCTCCCAACCCGCGCCCGCGAAGACCGTGGCCACCAGGTCCCGCTGGGCGTCGGGGTTCCGGAGGGCATCGAGCGGCGGCTCCGGCTGGTGAAAGTTCAGGAAGGCGTGCACCTCGTCGTTGTCCCCGACCGCGTAGAGGGCCGCGGCCTTCCCCGGGGTGTTCCACATCATGACCTCGCGGGAGAGCCCGAAGGTGTTCGGCATGGTGAAGATGGCGAAGCAGTAGCCGAGATAGCGGTGGAACTGTTCCTCGGGGCCGAACAGGGACTCCCGGGTGTGTGAATGCATCCCGTCGGCGCCGACCACCAGGTCGAACGTGCGCCCTCGCCCACTGCGGAACGTCACGTCGACCCCTTGTCCGGACTGGTCGAGGGTGTCGATGGAGTCGCCGAACAGGAATTCCACGTCGTCGCGGACTTTTCCGTACAGGCTCGCCGCCAGATCCCCACGACGCACCTCGAGGTCCTGTCCCTCGACACCGCCGGCAACGGCGTTCGGGCTGAGGGAGGCCACTTCACCGCCATCGGCGTCGAGGAACGTGCAGCGGCGCGAGTCGATGTGCGCGTCCCGCAGTCGCGGCAGTATCCCCATCCGCCGGACCACCTCTATCGCGGTACCGCGGATGTCGATCGGGTAACCACCGGCGCGCAGCGCGCCTGCCTTCTCCACCACGGTGACCGCGCATCCGGACCGGTGCAGCCAGTACGCCAGCGCGGGTCCGGAGATGCTGGCCCCGGAGATCAGAACGGTGCGTTTCGCGGTGGTACGCACGTCCATCGACAGACCAGTAGATGTCATGCCTGAACTCCATTCTTCATGCTACGGATCTTCGTGATACGGATCTTCGTGATACGGACAATGAGCAGTGACAACGCGGCGACGAGACCGGCGATGACGAAACCTGCGACGAAGGCCGATTCGGTCGGCAGGCCCGTCTTCGGGTCGGCCCCGGAGTCGAGGATCGCGCCGCCGACCTGGGCGCCCAGGGCGACGCCGATCACGCGTGTCACCACGAGCAGGCTGGTGGCGATGCCGGTGTCCCCGGTCTCGACGGCGGCGGCGGCGCGGGTGAGCAACGCCGTGCCGGCGACGCCCGCGGCCATCGCGGTCAGCGCCTTCGCGAGGACGAGCTGCCATGCCGCGGTGTGCAGCGACGCCAGGGCGATCGTCGTGGCCGCCGTGACGACGGCACCCCCGACGAGCACGGCACCCAGACCGAAACGCCGCGCCACGACCCCGCCGACCGAATCGCTGACCGCCCCGGCGATGGCGCCCGGCAGCAGGAACAGTCCGATGTCGGTGGTGCTGAGTCCAAAGCCGTACCCGTCGGCCGATATCGCGAACAGCTGCGGGAGCAGAAAGGCCACCATCCCGAAGCTGGTCGTGATGACGAAGGTGAGCACACACGAATGCCACATCGCGGGCTTTGCCAGCATGCGGAGATCGACCATCGGCGAGGCCGTCCGGCGCTCGACGACGACCCATGCGGTCGCGAGGGCGGCCACGAGGAGGGTGAGGGCACCGACCGCGAGGGGCGGCAGACCGGCGCCCGTCACCCTCACGAGCCCGATCATGAACGCGAGCAAGGTGCCGCTCAGCAGAACCACGCCCGGCCAGTCGATCGTGTCGTCCGAGCGGGTCGGCGGATCATGCGGCATCAGCCGCATCAGGACCGACGTCGTCACGATGATCGCGACCGTCGGCAGCGCGAACATCCAATGCCAGGACAGTTCTTCCGAGAGCGGCCCGGCAATCAGCGTCCCCACCATGCCACCGCCCGTGAACAGCGCCATGACCACCCCGATCGCCACCTGTGACGCTCGTGCGGGGAGGTGCTTGCGCACCAGGATGAAGGAGAGGGGCAGCGCACCCACCATGACGCCCTGCAATATCTGACCGAGCAACAGCACCGGCAGGTTCGGCGCCAGGCTCGCCAACAGACCACCGGCCGAGACCACGGCCATCAGCCAGACCAGCACCCGCTTTCCGCCGTAGCGGTCGCCGAGTTTGCCCGCGACGGGGGTGATGACCGCGCCGGTGATGAGCAAGGTGTTGCCGATCAATGCCCCTTCGGCAGGACTGACCCCCAGCTCACGCTGCAGTTGCGGGAGCGCGGGCTCCACCACTGACTGCAGGGTGCCGAGGGCGAGTGCCAAGATGCCGAGGGCACCGATCGACAGCCGCCCGATGCGGACCGGGGAAGCTACAGCTAGGGACATGGACGTCCTTCCAGACACCGTCGGGCAAGGGGAATGCGCGAGATTCACGCGCCTTCAACCCTTCCTTCCGGCGCCCCGCCGGGCATCGTCCCCGGCCGCCGTCTTCCCTGGTGCACCCGGACCAGCCACGCACCAGTCCTGGTGCCTACGCACCACAGGCCGACTCGGGCCGGGGCGGTCACCTCTCACCCAACAGGGCTGCGCCGGGCCGGAGCTCAGGAGGGGCGGGTCGCGCGGATCAACCACCCAGTGGTGACCAGGCACACCGCCGAGACCGCGCCCAGCAGCGGTACGGGCGCGGATCCCCAGCAGCTCGATCGCGCTGCCGAGGGCCGGTCCCGCGGCCACCCCGCCGACCATCGACGCGGCGATCACCAGCGCCCCGGCGCGCCGGGGCGCGCGGCGCCGCCCGGTGCAGCCGTTCGCCCTGAGAAAGCAGCTGCGGTGGAGGGCGGACCTTGGCACGCTGAGCGGATGGACCGTCAACGGAGATCCCACCTCGCGCACGCCGACCACCCGATCGCCGCCCCGCTCGCCGACGAATCGGTGGCCCGACTGCTCGACCGGGCGGTGGCGGACGAGGCCGACCGCGCCCTCGACCTCGGCTGTGGAGGCGGCGCCTGGCTGCGGCGGCTTCTGGTCCGCTATCCGTGGATGCGTGCCGAGGGGGTGGACATCCACACCGCGGCCCTGGAGCAGGCACGCGAGAGCGCGGAGGAAGCCGGCGTCGCGGACCGGCTGGTCCTCCACGAGATGGACGCCTCGGTCTTCGCCTCGGCGCACCGCTTCGACGTGGTGCTGAGCGTCGGCGCCGCGCACGCCTTCGGCGGGCTGCTGCCCACTCTCGCGGCGGCGCGTGAACTCCTCGCCCCGGGCGGCCATCTCCTCGTGGGCGACGGCTTCTGGGAGCGCGAACCCGACGCAGCCGCCCTCTCGGCCCTGGGCGCCACCTGGGACGACTATGCCGATCTCGCCACCACCGTGGACCGTGTCACCGCCGAGGGCTGGACACCCGTCTACGGCCACGTCAGCACGGCGGGGGAGTGGGACGACTACGAGTGGTCCTGGACCGGCTCGCTGTCCCGCTGGGCCCTGGACCACCGCGACGAACCCGACGCCCTGGACACGTACAAGGCCGCCGCCGAACACCGCACGGGCTGGCTGCACGGCTACCGCGGCACCCTCGGCTTCGTCACCCTCGTCCTGCGGCGGAGCCCCTGAGTGCCACGGTGACGCCGGCCTAGGCGGCTTCGCGGGCGGTGAGTGTCACGTGTGCGTCGGCCTCGTCGATGGCGATGTTCAGCGACGCGTTCAGCCCCTTGGCCAGCTTCGCGAGAAGGGGCAGCGTGGGCACGGTGTCGGACCCCTCGATCCGGGAGATCTTGGCCTGGGTCAGCCCGGACCGGGCGGCCAGTTCGGTCTGGGACAGGCCCAGCTCCGTGCGGCGGTGGTAGACGACTTTGGCCAGCGCCATGGACAGGCGGTGCTCCTGGCGCTCCTGCTCGATCTCGGTGGACTCCTGGTACCCCTCCGCGGGCTTACGTTCGCCCGCCCGCTTCCAGCGGCTGCGCTCCGTCACCGGTCTCCTTCTTCGCGCGGGACGTTGTCAGTGGTGGGTGCGACCATCGCGGCATGTGCGCCGACACCTCGACCACCGCTTACTGGGACGCCGCCGCCGCGGACTTCGACAACGAGCCGGATCATGGGCTGCGCGACCCGGCCGTGCGGGAGGCGTGGGCCGCCCGGCTGCGGGGGTGGCTGCCCGAGCGGGCGGGGGACGTGCTGGACCTGGGCTGTGGCACGGGGAGTCTCACGCTGCTCGCGGCCGAGCGGGGGCACCGGGTGACGGGGGTCGATCGCTCGCCCCGGATGGTTGAGCTGGCGCGGGCGAAGCTGGCCGGGACGGGGGCCACTGTGCTCGTCGGGGACGCGGCGGAGCCGCCCGTGGGCGAGGGGAGCTTCGATGTCGTCCTGGTCCGGCATCTGCTGTGGATGCTGCCGGACCGGCAGGCGGTGCTGCGCCGTTGGGTCCGGCTGCTGCGGCCGGGTGGGCGGCTGGTGCTGATCGAGGGGCGGTGGGGCGAGTCCGACCCCGTCGGGCTGCCCGCCGCCGAGCTGTCCGCGCTGGCCGGGCCGCTGACGGAGCGGCTGTCGGTCGAGCAGCTCGCGCCGGACGCGGCGCTGTGGGGCCGGGCCGTGCACGACGAGCGGTATGCCCTGGTGGCCGACCTCGCACCGGCCCGGCGCCATACCGAGATCGTGGACGTCCATCTGATCCTGCGCCGCGGGGATGAGGTTCTGCTCGCCCGCCGTGCCAACACCGGCTATGCGGATGGGCTGCTCCACGCCCCGTCCGGGCATGTCGAGGAGGGTGAGGACGTCCGCACCGCGATGCTCCGCGAGACGGCCGAGGAGATCGGCCTCACCCTGGGTCCGGACGAGGTGCGGGCGGTCCTCGTGCTGCAGCACAAGGCGCCCACGGGGGCGGCCCGTACGGGGTGGTTCTTCGAGGTGGAGGCAGGACAGGAGGGCGGGCGGGAGCCCGTCAACCGGGAGCCGGGGAAGTGCTCCGAGCTCGGCTGGTTCCCGCTGGACGCGCTGCCGGACGACATGGTGGCGTACTGCCGCGCCGGCCTCGAGGCGTACCGCGCGGGCCACCGCTTCGCCCTCCACTGGCATGAGCCGGACGACCCGATCGCGTATGCCCCGCAGGGCCCCGACCGTCTGACCCCGCTCTGACGATCGGAGGTTACGGGACGCTGTCCCGTTTAGTTAGACTCGGCGGTGAAGGGAAGGGCGCGGTGAACAACAACGATCGAGACGCGGGACGCGCGGCCCGGCCCAAGCGGGCGGACGCGCGGCGCAACGAGAAGGCCCTGCTCGAAGCGGCCGCCGCGGCCTTCGTCACCTCGGGCGTCGAGGCGCCGATACGCGATATCGCGGCCAAGGCCGGGGTCGGCACGGCCACGATCTACCGCCACTTCCCGACGCGGGCGGATCTCATCGTCGCCGTCTACCGGCACCAGGTCGAGGCCCTCGCCGAGGCCAGTCCGGCCCTGCAGGCGACCAGCGAGACTCCGCACGCCGCCCTGGGGCGCTGGATCGATCTCTTTGTCGACTTCCTGGTCACCAAGCACGGGCTCGCGGCCGTGCTGCAGTCCGACGACCCCTGCTTCGACCCCCTGCACTCCTACTTCCTCGACCGGCTCCTGCCCGTATGCACCCAGCTCCTCGACGCCGCGGCCGCCGCGGGCGAGATCCGCACCGGCCAGGACGCCTACGAGCTCATGCGCGGCGTCGGCAGCCTCTGCGCGGGCGCCGGCGCCGACCCCCGCTACGACACACGGCACCTGGTCGAGCTGCTCATCGCGGGATTGCGCCGACCGCACTGACCATCGGCCGGGCAGCGCCCGCCCTGGCACACAATGGGGGCCACAAACCACTCCACCCACGCCCCAGGAGCCCCACGTGGCCTTGCAGATCACCGTCGACCAGGACGCGGCGACCGCCCCCTTCGAGCAGATCCGCGCGCAGATCGCCGAGCTGGCCCGTTCCGGCGCGCTTCCCGTGGGCTACAAACTGCCCACCGTGCGCGGCTTCGCCGAGGAGCTGGGGCTGGCGGCGAACACCGTCGCCAAGGCGTACCGGGCCCTGGAGGCGGACGGTGTGATCGAGACCCGCGGCCGCCACGGGACCTTCATCGCGGCGGCGGGTGACGCGGCCCGGCGCCAGGCCGCCGAGGCCGCCCAGACCTATGTCCAGCGGGCACGCCGCCTAGGTCTGGACCGTGCGGCCGCCCTCGCCGCCGTCGAGGACGCCCTGCGGGCCGCCTACGGAGACCCCGCCGGAAGCCCTACCGCTCACTCCGCCTGACATGCTGTCCCCCATGACCAGCCGCAAAGCCCTCGTCCGACGCCCCAGCCCCCGCCTCGCCGACGGGCTCGTCACCCATATCGACCGCACGCCGGTCGACGCCGCGCTGGCGCTGCGGCAGTGGGAGGTCTATGTCGTGGCGCTGCGCGCGCACGGCTGGGAGACGGTGGAGCTGCCGCCGCTGGACGACTGCCCGGACGGGGTGTTCGTCGAGGACACCATGGTCGTCCACCGGAACGTCGCGGTGATCGCCCGCCCCGGAGCGGAGTCCCGCAGGCCCGAGACCGTGACGACGGAGGAGGCCGTGACCGGGCTCGGCTGCTCGCTGAACCGGATCCGCGAGCCGGGCACGCTGGAGGGCGGCGACGTCCTGAAGATCGGCGACACCGTATACGTGGGACGCGGCGGACGCACCAACGGCGACGGCATCCGCCAGCTGCGCGCCGCGCTGGAGCCGCTGGGGGCGCGGGTGGTGGCCGTACCGATCAGCAAGGTGCTCCACCTCAAGTCGGCGGTCACCGCGCTGCCGGACGGCACCGTCATCGGCTATCCGACGCTGGTCGACGACCCGGACGCGTTCGACCGCTTCCTCCCCGTCCCCGAGGAGTCCGGCGCCCATGTGGTGCTGCTCGGCGGCGGCAAGCTGCTGATGGCGGGGAGCGCGCCGCGCAGCGCGGAGCTGTTCGCCGATCTCGGCTATGAGCCGGTGCCGGTGGACATCAGCGAGTTCGAGAAGATGGAGGGCTGTGTGACCTGCCTGTCGGTCCGGCTCCGGGAGCTGTACGCCTGAGCCGGACCCCGGGGACCCGGGGTCCGGCGGGCATCTCACGGGCCCCGGCGGCCGTCCTGCAGGCGGCGGCCCCCGGGGGCCGGTTCACAGATACAGCCCCGCGTTCGCGTCCCCCGGCTGCGACGGCACGGCGGGCGGCCGGGTGCCGCGCCGCAGCGCGTACAGCGCCGCGAGCGTCGCCCCGTCCCGCCCGATCACACCTTCCCGGTCGTCGACCTCCCCGCCGAGCCAGCTCACCGCCTCCGTCCGCGTCAGTCTGCCGACCTCGATCCGGGCCAGACACCGGCCGGGGCGGACCACCGCCGGATGCAGCCGCTCCAGGTCCTCGTTGGTGGTCACCCCGACCAGCACATTGCGCCCCTGGCCGAGCAGACCGTCCGTCAGGTTCAGCAGCCGGGACAGCGCCTGGCCCGCGGTGTGCTTGGCCTCGCCGCGGATCAGCTCGTCGCAGTCCTCCAGGAGCAGCAGCCGCCAGCGCCCCTTGGCCGTGCCGTCGTCCTCGCCGATCGCGATGTCCATCAGATAGCCGACGTCGGTGAAGAGCCGCTCCGGGTCCAGGACGCAGTCCACCTGGCACCACTCCCGCCAGGACCGGGCCAGGGTGCGCAGTGCCGAGGTCTTGCCGGTGCCGGGCGGGCCGTGCAGCAGCAGGAGGCGGCCGGCGATGTCGTCCGGGGTGACCTTCATCAGCCCGTCCATGGCCTCCGCGACCGGTGCCGTGTAGTTGCCGCGGATCTCCTCCCAGGTCCCGGCCGAGATCTGCCGCGAGGTGCGATGCGGCCCACGGCGCGGCGAGACGTACCAGAAGCCCATCGACACGTTCTCCGGCTGGGGTTCCGGCTCGTCCTCCGCGCCGTCGACGGCCTGGTGGAGCACCTTCTCGGCAAGGGCGTCGTCGACGGCGGTCACGGTCACATCGGCCCCCCGGTTCCACCGGGAGATCAGCAGGGTCCAGCCGTCGCCCTCGGCGAGCGTCGCGCTGCGGTCGTCGTCGCAGGCCGCGCGCAGCACGGTCGCGGACGGCGGCAGCAGCGTCGCGCCCGACCGCACCCGGTCGACGGAGTGACTGCGGGCATACGGTTGCTCGCCGGTCGCGAAGCGCCCCAGGAAGAGCGCGTCGACGACATCGGACGGCGAATCGCTGTCGTCGACGTTGAGCCGGATGGGAAGGGACTCTTCGGCGGGTGTCGTAGGCAGGGTCTGCCTCCTGAGAACGGGGGGCCGGTGCGTCGGTCAGCGCACCCGGCCCCATGATCCAGGACCGGGGGCGAGGGCGCACCAAGGTTTGCGGCCGTTTACCGAGCTGTTCCACGGAACCCCACTGGAATGGGGGCGTTCACGGATACTCTTACCCGTTGTGGGGCGTCAGGGAAGGGAACGGGGCGGGTTGGCCAGGTTATGGCAAAAGAGGCGCCGGCGGACCGGCGCGCTGCTCGGCGTCGGCATGGCCACGCTGGCACTGCTGGCGACCACCTGCTCCGGCGGGCCCGGCGCGGGCGAGGGGCGGCCCGGATCGGAGTCGGCGCGCGGGAAGGCCGGCTCCAGGGGCCTGGGCTGGGGATTCACCCATACCCAGTACAGCGCCGACCGGGGCACGGAGAGCGGCCGTAAGGCCGCGAGCGCGCTGCTGTCGCGCCACCCGATGCCGCAGAACCAGCACATCATGGGCTGGGGCGCGGGCAACCCCGAGCCCTCACCTGGCCGGTACGACTTCGCGGACCTCGACCGCCGCGTCGCCCTGATGCGCAAGACCGGCACCGCGCCCGTGCTCACCCTGTGCTGTGCGCCCGACTGGATGAAGGGCGGCGAGCCGGGCCGTACGGACTGGTCGCAGGAATCCCTGGAGACCGCGCCCACCCCCGAGCACTACAAGGACTTCGCCGCGCTCGCGGGAAAGATCGCCCGGCGCTATCCGCAGGTGCGCCACTTCATCGTGTGGAACGAGTTCAAGGGCTTCTACGACGACGGCAAGAAGCGCTGGAACTACGAGGGCTACACCCGGCTCTACAACCTGGTCTACCGGGAGCTGAAGAAGCAGAACCCCGACAACCAGGTCGGCGGCCCGTATGTGGTCGCCGACAGCGACGCCCCGGGCGAGGCCGACGGCTCCGCCGCGGTGAGCGGCCCCTGGGGCACCCTCGACCAGCGGTCCGCCGCCGCGATCACGTACTGGGACAAGCACAAGGCGGGCGCGGACTTCGTCGTCGTCGACGGCTCCAGCTACACCCGCGAGGGCGACCGGCTCATCCCGGACGCCTTCGGGGCCACGCGGAAGTTCCGGGACGTCACCCGCTGGCTGCGCCGGACCACCGGGCTGCCGGTGTGGTGGGCCGAGTGGTACGTCGAACCGGCCGACGGGCGCGACGACCGCGCGGGCTGGAGCGAGGGCCGCCGCACCGCGGTCCAGGCCACCGCGATGATCCGGCTGGCGCAGGGCGGCACCGCCACGGCCTTCTACTGGAACCCGGAGACCACGGGCAAGCGGTGCCCCGGCTGTCTGTGGCGCCCCACCGAGCTGGACGACGGCGGCCGTGAGCTGCCCATGATGAAGCTGCTCGGCCGGTTCGCCCGGGAGTTCCCGCCCGGCACCGCCTTCCGCTCCGTGGACATCGCCGCCGACGACCGGCCCAACGTCCAGGTGCTCGCCGACGATGACGCGGTGCTGGTCGTCAACACCCTCGACCGGCCGATCAAGGCGAAGGTCGACGGCCGGTCGTTCGGGATGGACGGATACGAGGTGCGCTGGCTCAAGCGGTGAGCTCGTGCCGTGACGAGGGCGTGGTCACCGTGCCGCACGGTGACCACGCCCTCGTCACGCCATCGAGGTCGCTACGCCATCGTCACAAAGCGCTGCACCAGCGCGGCCACCACCACGACCAGCAGCGGCAGCGCGAACCAGAACGAGCCCTGCAGCCAGTGCAGCCGCCGTACGCTCGGCCGCACCGCCACCCGCACCACCTCGCGCGCCACCAGCAGCAGCATCAGCGCCACCGCCGCCAGCGCCCCCACCACCGACCAGGGCGTCCAGGTGACCAGCGGACCGGCCGGCCCCGGCGAGGGCTCCGCGACCACCCCGCTCGGCTGCCGCTTCAGCTCGTACAGCGCCGCGTCGTTGTTGCCGAACACCCGGCGCAGCTCGGCGCGCTGGTCCAGGGAGCGCCGCAGCCGCTCCTGCCAGTGCTCGTCATAGCCGGAGTCGAGGGTGAGATACACGGACTGGCCGCGGCCCACCATCAGATAGGAGTGCGGACCGGCCTCGCGCAGCGCCGTGACCAGGCTGCCGACCAGCACCGGATCGCGCGGGGCCAGGGTGGGCTCGTAGAGGACCCGCTCCATGTCGCGGGCGCCCCAGGGCATCGCGGGGGTGACGTTGTTGATGGGGTCATTGCTCATCCACAGCACCCGTACGCTCGGCTGGTCATGGGCGTAGACGTACTCCATCGCCGCCACCTCGCCCGGCCGCACCCTCTCGAACGTCTCGTTGCCCCAGCGCGCCACCAGGAACCCGGACATCAGGGTCAGCCCGGCCAGCAGCGCGGCCACCGGACCCAGCCTCGCGCGGTCCGCGCCCACCCGGGGGAAGACCGCCAGCGCGCCGAGCACACAGGCGCCCGGCAGCGCGAACATGAAGACGCGCAGCGCCATCTCACCGCCGTAGCTCTGCATGCCGAAGCCCAGGAACGGCACGAAGGTCAGCACCAGCAGCGACCGCTCGGTGAATCCGGCGGCGCGCCGCCGCAGCACCCCCCAGCAGGCGAGCGCCAGCACCCCGCCCGCCAGCGCCACCCGGACGTAGAGCACCAACTGGTGCACGCTGCTGCCGCCCTCGATCCGGCCCGAGACGGACGAGGACACATTGCCGCCGACCCCGCCGACCCCGCCGAACAGCTCGTCCCAGTGGCCCGACCAGTACGGCTCCGCCAGGAACCCCACCCATACGGCCACCATCACCCCGCACAGCAGCGGCAGCCCGTACAGATTCGACCGGCGCAGCAGCACCAGCGCGCTCACCACGCCGAGCATCACGAACGGGGTCAGCTGATGGGCCGCCACGGACGCCGCGAAGAGCGCGATCAGCAGGCCCAGCAGCGCCGTGCGCTGGGCGGGCGTGGCCGCCGTCACCTCCGCCTCACCAGGCCGCCGCTTACCGGGCAGCACCCGGGGCTCGCGGAACCACACCAGAAGGACGGCGACGAAGACGAGGTAGAGGAGGTAGGTGAACCCCTGCGGCGAGAAGTAGTCCTGGCCCACCCAGCCGCAGAGCGCGAACAGCCACACCGCGGTCCACTTCGCCCGCCAGCTCGCCCGCAGGGCGCGCAAGAGCACCATCAGCGGTGCGAGACAGAGCAGCTGGAGGAGCGTCGGCCACCAGCGCAGCACCTCGGAGAGGTCGTGCACCCCGGCGGCCTGGGCCAGGAACGCCGCCCCCGCGAAGAAACCCGGCCAGCTCCAGCGCGCGTCGAGATCGGGCACGGCGTGACCGGTCCGGCCGATGTAGTCCAGGAACCCCAGATGCTGCCACGCGGTCGGGAACCGCGGCTGCGCCTCCAGCACGGCGGGCACGGCGTGCAGCGAGACGAGGGTCGCGAGGAGCACGACGGTCAGCAGGGCGCGCCGGGGACGCGCGAGCCGGAGCGCACCGGCGAAGGCGGCGATCAGCAGCGCGGCGCCGAGGAGAGTGGCCCGGGGGAGGACCGAGACGAGCCCGAGCCCGCCCATACGGTCGAGATCGCCGTCCCCCATGCGCAGAAGCGGCACCCAGTAGAGGGCAACCCCGCCAGCCGCGACCCCCCACAGGGCCGCTGCGCCCTTCCGGCCGGTCCGCGGCCCGGTGGGCGCTGCCGAGCCCGCTCGGCCCGCCCCCTTTGAGGGCACGCCCCCCGAGTGGACCCCACCCGCCTCGCTCCGTGCCTGCGACGCGTTGGCCGCGCCCCGGTCGGGCGGCCCGCCGTGCGGCGAGGCAACGACCGGCCACCGCCGCGCGACCTCGGGGCGCTCGGCCGGGTCGAGTTCCGCACCGGGTCGCCCGCGCTTCGTGTCAGCCGCCCCCAGAGGCCCGGGCTTCAGCACCGGCCACCGGTCCTTGGGAGCGGCCGTACCAGCGGCCGTACCGGCGCCCGCACCAGCGGCCGTACCGGCGACCCGGATACGCGGCCCGCCGTCGTCCGGGCCGTCCCCGCCCGAGTGGGTGTCACCCGGCGTCGGGCGGGTGGCCCCGGCGTCGGGCGTTTCGGTGGTCCGTGCCGGGGGTGGTGTCTCCGGGGCCGACGTCCCGTAGCGCTTGTCCCAGCGGCGTTTCTGGGGGTCGTCACGGGGCGGGTCCGTGGCGGGGAAGTGCATGCGGACGCCGAGCGCCAGCGTGTCCGTGTCGAGGGCGGCGCGCAGCGCCCAGCGGGTGCCGTAGTGGCCGGCGTACTCGCGGCGGCGGTCGCCGTAGACCGCGAGGTCCGCGAGATCGCCGTCGGGTGCGGTGCGGTGCTCCGGCAGCGGCAGCGGCGGCGAGGACGCGGAGGCGGAGGCGGACGGCGGCTCCGGGGCGGCGGCCCCATCGTGTCCCTTGAGCACCCGGCGCAGCCGCACCGCCGCGATGGACGCGATCACCGACAGGCTGGAGATCTCCGCGACCCCCGCCCCCGTCAGCCCCATCCGTGGCAGCAGCAGCAAGGTCAGCCCCAGCACCAGTACGCACAACAGCCCCTGCAACACCGCCAGCCCCGACGTGCGGCTCTGCGCCCGCAGCACCGCGAAGTACACCTCGATGACCACCCGCAGCGCCGCGCCCACCGCGAACCAGCGCAGCAGCGGTGCGGCCGCCTCCGCGTAGCCGTCTCCGAAGACCCCGAGGATCTGGGGGGCGAAGACGAAGAGGAAGAGACAGACCGGGATCATGATGCGGGCCATCCGCCGCAGCGCCGCCCGGCAGTTCTCGGCGAGCCGGGCCGGATCGTGGGAGCCCTCGACGGTCAGTGAGGAGCCCATGTTGATGGCCAGCAGATTCGTGGTGCCGCCGATGGTGGTCGTGATGTAGAAGTACGCGTTGTCGGCCGCGCTGACCTGCGAGGCGACGATCACCGGCACCGCGTAGACCACCACGAGCGAGAACAGCGACCCGGTGTAGTCCCCGGCGAGGAAGCGGCCCATCTCCCGATGGCCCGCGGGCCGCGCCCTCCCCTCCGTCGCCGTGATGTGCCGGGGCACGAGGCGGCGGAACACCAGCCAGCCCAGCGGCAGTACGGACACCGCGATCGAGGCCACCCAGGACACGAACACCCCGGCGGTCGGGATCGCCGCGGCGAACGCGATGAGCAGCACCAGCTTGGCCGCCGAGAACACCGTATTGCCCACCGGCACCCAGAACGCGCTGCGCAGCCCGGTCAGCACCCCGTCCTGCAGGGTCAGCAGCGACCAGCCCACGACCGCGACGATGAAGCCGAGGCCGTGGAGCGGGCCGTGCAGAAAGCGGTACGACGGCCCCCAGGTATTGAGCGTGAGCAGGAAGACCACCGCGGCCAGCGCCACGACCACCGAACTGGCCGCGTAGGTACTGAACACCAGCCGGCCCGTCGTCCGCCCGGCGACCGGGATGAAACGGGCCAGCGCGCCCGTCAGGGTGACCGCGGTGAGCCCCGCCAGGAGCTTCATCGCGGCGATGGCCGCCGAGCCCTGGCCGACCGCGTCCTCCGCGTAGTAGCGGGCGGCGGCCAGCCAGAAGCCGAGGCCGAGGACCGCGGAGATGCCCGTGTTGAGCATCAGCGCGTAGGCGTTGCGGAACAGCAAGCCGCGCTCGCCGCTCCGGCCGTCGGACGGCCGCTCGGCGGCGGCCGTCCGCTCCTCTGCCCGGGTGGTCGTGTCGGACAACGGGCTCACGTCACCTTCCGTAGGACCTGCCGTGAGAACTGACGGGATCTGCGCACCACGGCATATCCCTTGGTGAGGGCCCGGTCCCCGGCGAAGCCGCGGCCGATCGCCCGCCCGGACACCAGGCGCTCGAACTCCTCGATCCGGGTGGTGCGCCGCACCGTGACCCGGCGCAGTGCGTACGGGCCCTGGCCGCGCGCCGCCAATGCGTTGCCCACCGCGAGGGACACCCCGAACCCGGCCGAGCGCACCACCCGGCGCACCCGGCGGCTGGAATAGCCGTAGGGATAGGCGAACGACACGGGCGGACGGCCGAGTTCGGCCGTGAGCAGATCCCGGCAGTGGGCCACCTCGAACCACAGCCGGGCGTCGGAGAGCTGGTCCAGCTGGGGGTGGGTGTGGCTGTGCGCGCCGATCTCCACCCCCGCGCCGGCCAGCTCGCGCACCTGGCCCCAGTCGAGCATCAGGTCCAGGGCGCCGGCCGCCTGGTGCGGGCCGCGCAGCCAGCCCGTGGCCGCGAAGAGCGTGGCCTCGAAGCCGTGGTGGGCGAGGACGGGGAGGGCGTGGCGGTGCACACCCTCGTAGCCGTCGTCGAAGGTGACCACCACGGGCCTGGGCGGCAGCCCGGGGCCGCCGCGCCAGGCGTCGGCCAGCCGTGCGCAGCTGACCGGAGTGAAGCCGCGCTCGCCGAGCAGAGCGATCTGCTCGGCGAACGCGCCCGGCGTGACGGACAGCCCACGGGTGGCCCGCGCGGGGGCGTTGGCCACGGCGTGATACATCAGGATCGGCACGGAGCCGCGGTTTGCGCTCGGCGCCGGGCAGGGGTTTGCGTGCGGCACGGATCCGGGGTTTGCGTTCGGCGTCGGGCCGGAGTGGTCGCTCGGCACGGGGCCGGGGGTCGCACCGCTCATGCCGCCCCCTCCCGTCTCGCCTCGCGGCCCGGTCCGGCCTCTTGGCCCAGTCCCGCCTCGCGGCCCCCTCCCGTCCCGCCGTCTTGCCCCGCCCCGCGGTCCCGCCGCGCCTCCTGCTCCGCCTCGCGGCCCCGTTCCGCCGAACGGCCCTCGTCCGGCCGGCCGCCCGGCGGGGGCGGTCGTTCCGGGAGGGTGGCGATGCTGAAGCGGGGGCCGCCGCCGCGGCGGGCGCGGGCGGTGCCCACCGCATAGCCGCCCGCCGCCGCCGCGACACCCGCCACGATCGCGCCCGCCCGCCCGGCGCCGCCCGCCCGGCCGAGCAGCGCGTCCCGCAGCCCGCGGGCGATGCCCGCGGGCAGCACCCGGGTGGTGTAGCGGCGCTCGGTCGAAAGGCCCGCCTGGGCGCCGACGCTGCGCGTCACCAGGGCCTTGGAGAGGCCCTCGGCGTACGCCCGCGACCGGAAGTAGGCGAAACGCTCCCGGGCGGCGGGCACCTTGTGGTGGATCACCGCGCGGTCGTCGATCAGCAGCAGCGCGTCCGGCCGGGCGCGGGCCAGCCGGATGCACAGCTCGGTCTCCTCACAGCCCAGCGGCCGCTTGTCGCCGTCCCGGCCGATACCGCTCGCGAAGCCCCCGGCGGCGTCGAACGCCTCTCTGCGGAACGAGGCGTTCCCACCCAGGACATTGCGCACCCGCACCCGCCCCGGCGGCAGCCCCCGGTAGGTGCAGCCCACCACCCAGTCGAACTCCTCGGGGAACCAAACCGGACGGCGGCGCGAGGCCCACACCGGGACGGTGCGCCCGCCGACCGCCATGACCCGCGGATCGGTGTACGCGGCGGCGAAGTGGTGCAGCCAGTCCCGTTCGGCGACCGCGTCGTCGTCGAGGAAGGCGATCACCTCGCCGTGCGAGGCCGCGATCCCGGTGTTGCGGCCGGAGGACAGGCCGCGGGGGCCCGCGTTGGCGAGCACCCGCACCCCCTGACCCGTAGCAGCCGTCGTCTCGGGATCCGCGCCCGCCCCGCCGTCCCCGTAGTGGTCCGTCAGCCGCCGCAGCAGGCCGGCATTGTGGTCCACCACCAGGAGCGTCTCGTGGGCGGGCAGCGACTGGGCCCGTACCGAGTCCACCGCGGCGAGGATGTCGCCCCAGCGGTCCTCGGTGTAGACGCAGATCACCACGGAGATCCGCACCAGCGGCCCCGGAGCCGGGCGGACCGTCAAGACGCCTCCCCCCGGACCGCCGCGGGCACCACCGCGGGGCGGCGCGGCCGCCGGGCGCCACGCTCGCGCAGGATCACCTTCAGCACCCGCAGCCCGTCGCGGACGGCCCGCAGATTGCTGGCGCCGTGGATGCGCTCGTACTCATGGCTGGGGATCTCCTGGACCCGCAGCCCGGCCTTGACCACCCGGATGTTCATCAGCGTCTCCACCTCGAACCCGGCGCAGTCCAGCGCGATCTCGTCGAGGCAGTGGCGCCAGAAGGCGTTGTAGCCGTAGCAGAGATCGGTGTAGCGGGCGCCGAACTTGCGGTTGACGATCGAGGTGAGCGCGCGATTGCCGAGCCTGCGGATCGTCGTCATGTCGTCCGTGCCGCCGCCGTTGGCGAAGCGCGAACCCTTGGCGAAGTCGGCGCCCGAGACCAGCGCCGACACATAGCTGACGATCTCCGATCCATCGGCGGATCCATCGGCGTCGATCATCACCACGATGTCGCCGGTGCAGGCGGCGAATCCGGCGCTGAGCGCGTCCCCCTTGCCCTTGCCGGACTGCGACACGACTTTCACCTCGGGCCACAGGTCCCGGGCCACCCGGACCGTGTCGTCGGTGGAATTGCCGTCGACCAGGACCACTTCATGGATCCAGTCGGGAAGGGTTTTGAAAACGTACGGAAGATTCTCGGCCTCGTTCATCGCCGGAATCACGACGCTCACCGGTGGCGCAATCGCGAGATGAGAGGACACCGGGCGGTACGGATGTGTACCGGCCGCCGGATCGATTTCCGGCGCGGCCGGGCGCACAAAGGAGCTCATGAGTCTGTTTTCCCTCTCGTCCGGTGGACCGTCCGCCCCACGGACAGCCCCTTGGTGTATCCGGTTCGAAAGGGGGGTTCTCACCCGCGCATGACGGCATGGACTGCCGGCCGAGGCAAGGCAAGCTGGCTGGTGTTACTGGCCTCGCGGCCCGCGTGCACGGCGCATCCCAAAAGGATCAGGACAGCCGGACGCGGCACCCCCCTACCGCGTTTCCCGCTCCGAGAACCATCGCGACGCTATGAAGCCCCTCCCCTGGAGCCGCCTGTGATGATGATCCCGACACGGGTGGAAGTACGACGGTATTGACGTCGCAAACTGTATGGCAAGCCGGTTGTGGCTACACCCCCCTTGATAATTTTGTTCGTCAGTCTTGTGGGTTCCTTTTCCGAAGGCTGCCCAAGCTTTTGAGCACCCGGTCGGCCGGTCCGAAGAGCTCCGGCCGGGAAACCACGGTATTGCGCAGTGCGCGCACCGGGGCGCGCCGTGCCCGGTGACCGAGTGCCACCGGATGGCGGCGCGTCACCCACCCCTCCGACACGCTGAGATCGCGTGTTTTCAGGGAGTCCTTGTATTCCTTCTCACCGCGCCCGAGATCGAGATAGTCCACACCCTGCGCGGCGGCCCCTTCCGCCATGCGCAGATGCAGCACAAGTCCGGGCGAGTATTTGGCATATGCCGGGTCGTAGGCCGGAAACCAGCAGGCGAGCACCCGCTCCGAGCACAGACCGAAGTGCGCGGCGATCGGCCGGTCGCCCGCGTACAGCACCGACAGCAGTCCCTGGCAGGAGGCGCCGCGGGTGTGGAAGAGCTGCTCCACCAGCCGGATGATCCATGCCCGGGCGAACCGGTCGCTGCGCCCGGTCCTGCGGTACTGCGCGGACTTCCAGCCGATCAGGGTGCGCAGCACGGCCGGATCGCGCTCGTCGTGCACATAGCGCACCTCGCCCACGTCCCGGCCCAGCTTGCGCTCCTTGGCCAGCGTGGTGCGGGTGAACCTCGGCGACCGGTGGCGCAGCCGGGACAGGTACGCCTCATAGCCCCGCTCCACATCGATCACGGGGGAGGGGAAGGAGCCACGGGCCCCCACCTCGAACGGCTTCTGCCCCTCCACCAGATGATCGAACTCCCAGACGGCCAGGGAGCACGCGCGCAGCAGCTCCCGGGCGTCCCACTGGAACCCGGGCCGGTGCACCAGACCCTGGGCGTCCGAGAGGCCGAGACCGATCGCCCGCCCCACCCCGAGCCGGGTCCGCTGAAAGGGGAAGAAGGCCACCGGCTCCCCCTCCTCGCGGACCACCGCGATCCGCACCCCGCGTCTGCAGTGGCCGACGGCCAGCGTGAACTCCGGTGACAGAAAGGGGTTCGCCAGCTCCGGCGCGCCCAGCAGATGCGCCTGTGACTGCATGGCCGTCCACACCGCCCGGTCGGCTGCCGTCAGCTCCCCCGGGCGGTACACACCGATCTCCACGTATCTATTCCTGACTCTGGGTCATACGTCGTCGCCGCGAGAGGCGGGTGAGCAGCGCCGGCACCAGGATCAGCAGGCTCAGGCCCCCGACCGCCGCCACCCCGCCGCGCGCCGACCACAGCCGCAGCGCGAGCATCGCCTGCGCCACCAGCAGATCCAGCGCGAGCGCCCCCGCCACCGCCAGCACCGGGCGGATCAGCGCGTCCAGCCCGCGCAGAGCGCTGCCGATGGCCAGCGCCGGCGCGGCGAGCAGGAAGAACAGCGTGAACGGCGCCCGCAGCGGCGAGTGGACGTCGGCCAGCGCGAGTGCCGCGCCGATGGCCGCGATGCCGACCGCGGCGCCCGCGATCACCGGCAGCGAATCCCCGCCCGCCGGTCTCTTGTCAGTGATGGTATGCATTGGCGTCTTTGCCCCCCGAAGCGCCGGATGCCGGGCTTCAATGTCGCGCAGTCGACGGATGCCGTCAAGACGGAGAAAGTGTACGAACGGTCCCTTGGCGGGCGCAGGGGTTGAGTGCCCATCAGGGCTGGTCGCGCCCTGTGCGCCGGTCGTGCGCCGGGGGAGTTGGGGCGGGGCGTGGTGACTCATCCGTATTCCGTCCGACCTATGGGCGTATCGGCCGTGGATCGAAAGATTTTTGCCAACTACCCGCATAGATCGGCCGTTTCCGCGGGATGACATATCCATGTCACACCGCTGAAATCCATCCCCGGCGGCGTGGCTGACGGTTTCGAACGCGATTGCTCTTTTTCGGGCTATCGCGCCTCATATCGGCACAGCAGTGATCCTGCTAGGGAGATCGAATGAAACTGTCCAGACTCACGGCGACGATGGGTGCTTTCGTCGTCGGTGCCGTCCTCGCCCTCACCGGGGCCGGCGCAGCCCATGCCACCGAGAACAGCGCGGGCCCCGCCTATGTGGCGCTGGGCGACTCCTACTCATCCGGCCTCGGCTCGGGCAGCTACGACAGCTCCAGCGGCAGCTGTAAGCGGAGCAGCAAGGCGTACCCCGCGCTATGGGCCGCCGCGCACGCCCCCTCGAGCTTCAACTTCACCGCCTGCTCCGGCGCCAAGACCGGCGATGTGCTGAACAACCAGCTCGGTCCGCTGGGCTCCGGCACCGGACTCGTCTCCATCTCCATCGGCGGCAACGACGCCGGCTTCGCCGACATCATGACCACCTGCGTGCTGCAGTCCGAGTCCACTTGCGTCAACGCGGTCAACAGCGCCAAGACGTTCGTCCAGAACACCCTGCCCGGCAAGCTGGACCAGGTCTACAACGCCATCAGCGCCAAGGCCCCCTCCGCGCATGTCGTCGTCCTCGGCTACCCGCGGTTCTACAAGCTGGGCGGCTCCTGCATCGTGGGGCTCAGCGAGACCGAGCGCGCCGCGATCAACAGCGGTGCCGATCTGCTCAACTCCGTCACCGCCAAGCGCGCCGCCGACCACGGCTTCAGCTTCGGCGACGTCACCACGACCTTCACCGGACATGAGATCTGCTCCGGCAACGCCTGGCTGAACAGCGTCACCTTCCCCGTCGACGAGTCCTACCACCCCACCCCCGCCGGCCAGTCCGGTGGCTACCTCCCGGTCTTCAGCTCCGCCGCCTGACACCCGCCACCCCACGCAGAAGAGGAGGCCCCGACTGTCGGGGCCTCCTCGCAGGCCGTGGTCACCGGGCGACTCGGGCCGGATCCACCTCAGCCGAGCGTGGTGGCCGCTCCCCTCAGCACCAGTCCACACCCCAGCGCGAGCACGATGGCGGCGGTTCCGACGGGCGAGGCGCGGCGCACCGCCCCCAGCAGCCGGTCGATCCGGCCCCCCGACGCCTTGCGGGCCGCCAGCCGCTCCGTGGCCCGTACGCCCAGGCGCACCGCGGCGAACCCGGCCAGCGTGAGCGTCATCGCCAGCCCGAGCCCGTACGCCACCACCAGGACGAACCCGAACCACGCCTGGCCCAGCGCGGCCGCGCCGACGAGCACGATGACGGCGGAGGGGCTGGGCACCATGCCCCCGGCGAAGCCGAGCAGCAGCGTGCCGCGCAGAGTGGGCCGCACCTCATGGGTGTGGGGGTGCCCGTCGCCGTGGTCGTGCGTGTGCGTATGCGCGTGACCGTGTGCGTGGCTGTGGTCGTGGTCGTGTGCATGGCCGTGCGTGTGGTCATGACCGTGATCGTGGCCGTGGTGATGGGCGCGCGCCTGCCGGTGGCGGCGCAGCGCCTTGCGGAGCAGCCCCGCCCCGGCCACCGCCACCAGCACACCGCTCGCGATGCCCAGCCATGAGATCACCGACGGTGCGGCCGCCGAACCCGCCGTGACCAGCAGCCCGAGCGCGAACACCCCCAAGGTGTGCGTGACCGTCACCGACGCGCCCAGCGCCAGCACATCGCGCAGCGCGCTGCGCCCGCCCGCCGCGGCGGCCGCCGCCATCATCGTCTTGCCGTGGCCGGGGGCCAGGGCGTGCATCGCCCCCAGCAAGACGGCGGTGGCGAAGGCCGTAAGGGCGAAGCCGAGGGTGATGTCATGGCGCGCCACCATGGAGGTGAGCGCCTGCGTCCAGCGGTCCACACCGCGCGGCAGCACCGACGAGCCGATCGCGTCGTCCCGGCCCGACTCCACCGTGGCGGCGAGCGCGGGCCCGCCCGCTGTGACGCTCAGCGCGGCCGACCGCTGATCGGACGGCGAGGAGAGCTGCCCCGCCGGATAGCGGGTCAGCCGGTGGGAGGCCGAGGTCTTGGGGACGTCGGCGTCGGTGAGCGTCATACGGTCGCCCTGCGCCGTCACCTCCCGCCAGCCGGGGCCCGTACCGATGTCCCGTGGGCGATACGCGACCGTCGCCCGTTCGCCCTGCCCCAGCGCGGCCGTCAGCCCGCACTCCACCCGCAGCGTCGGCAGCCCGGCCTGGCCGGGGCGCTGACGCGCCTGGGCGCGCCCGTCGCGTACGGGCACCTGGCGCCCGTCGACGGTCAGCCGCGCCCCCTCCGCAGCGCTCGCGCACCGCCGCGCCGCCCACGCCCCCAACTCCCGCCCGGACAGCGCGTCGTCGCCGTCGCGGTCGATCTCCGGCTTCACCTGCGCGGAGGGGATCTCGGCGAGGTCCTCGACATGGTCGACCCGCAGCGTCCCGGGGGTGATCACCAGCCCGTCGTAACGGTTGACGGTGAAGTTGCCGAGCGGGTGCGCCTCGGCGCTGCCGGTGGGGAGCACCACCAGCGCGACGGCCGCCACCAGCACACCGGCGGCCGTCAGCCGCCAACGGGTGCGCCGCTTCGGGGGCGTGCTCCGGGTTTCACCCGCGAGGATTCGGGGGCGGGAGGGGGCGGGGCGCGGAAAGGTCATCGGGCACCCCCGAGCGCCTTCAGCGCCGCCTTCGCCGCCCGCGCGCCGGTCGGGGAGAAGCCCGGGTTGAGGTCGAGCGCGGCCTGCAGGTGGCGGCGCGCCGACTTGTCGTCGCCGAGGGACTTCTCGATGACGCCGCGGTGGTAGAGGAACGCCGCGTTGCGGTAGCCGGGCCCGGCGGCCCGCTCGGCGTACCGAAGGGCCTGCTCGTCCTCGCCGTTGCGGTGCAGGGCCCAGGCCAGCGCGTCGGCAGTGTGTACGGTCCGCCGCCGGTCCCACTCGGCGCGGGCCGCCTTCAGCGCCTCCTTCACCTCGCCGTGGTCGGCCGCCACCAGCGCGCTGTCCAGGTCGGTGGCCACACCGTTGGCCCGTGCGAGCGTGATCCAGGTGCCGACCACCGAGTACTGCCGCCGCGCCAGGGAGCGGTCGCCCCGCGCCTCGTACGCCTCGCCCAGCGCCGCGAGCTCCGCGGGCAGCGGATAGCGCCGTACGACCGCCTCCAGATCGCGGACCCCCGCCTTCTGCCGCCCGTCCGCGACCGAGGTGCGGCCGCGGCCCTCCAGCGCCCGGAGATAGCCGGGGACGGCGCGCAGCGCGGTCGCGTACGCGCGCCGCGCGGTGTCGTACTCGCCCTGGTTCCAGGCGAGTTGGCCAAGCGCCGTCGAGACGTAGGCGATATCGCTGGGCGAGGTCGCGGAGTCCTGTGCGCGCAGCAGCACCCGGCGTGCCCCGGCCGGGTCGCCGCGCAGTTCGAGGACGTAGCCCAGGCGGGTGAAGACGGGGATGCCGGGGCGCAGCGAGTCGGCCTTCCTGGCGGCCGTGTACGCGTCCTGGTAGCGGCCCAGCTCGACGAGGGCGTCCACTCGCACGGCCAGCGCCCCCTGGCTGTAGGAGTTCACCTTCAGGGCCTGGTCGGCTTCGCGCAGCGCGCCCCGGAAGTCATGGCGGGCGGCGGCGAGCGACGCGCGCCCGGCGAGCGCCACGTCGTTGTCGCGCGGCTGGAGGGACAAGGACCGGGCGAACGCCTTCTCCGCCTGCGGATACCGGGTGGGGTCGCCGCTGGTCCTGGCCTGTTCGACATAGGCCGAGCCGAGACCGGCCCAGCTCTCCGCGTCCTTCGGCTCGCCGCGCAGATGGGCCTGCATGGCGCCGATCTGCCGGGCCAGGCCGTCGCCGCTGAGCTGCTCGTACCGCGCGGCGGCCGGGCGCACTGCGGCGTCCTGGCCGCCGCCGGACCCGCCCGGCCCGTCCGAGGCGCCGATCACGACCGAGGTGGCGGTCAGCCCGGCCGCGAGCGCCAACACCACGGCCGCGGTCCGGGCCGTATGAGGGAGGAATGGCCGAAGAGCCATGGTGACAGCTGCCTTTCGCATGAGCATGAGCACGAACGCGTGGCGGGACGGGCGAACGGAAGGGGTGGGGCGTGGGCGCGGCCGCCGCGCGGGTGTCGGCGGGGCCGCGCCCGGTGATACGGGCCCCAGGGCGCCGGTGGTTCAGTGCCGGCGCATGCGGGGAGCCCGCCGGCGCGACCGCATCCAGAGGAATCCGAGGCCCAGCAGCAGCACGGCCCCGCCACCGGCCGCCGCGGACCCGGCCAGCACCATGGTGTCGTCGGAGGAGGAGCCGATGCCCGAACCGCCGTTCAGCAGTGACTGCCCGGCGCTCTTCTGGACGGCCTTGGCATCCGAACCGGAGCTGGGCAGCGCCAGATACGGGAAGGAGCCGCCGAACTTCTGGTCGTTCTCGTCCACCGCGTCGCCCAGGTCGTTCTTCTTGCCGAGCAGCTCGCCCTCCATGGCCTGCAGCGCGATGTCCAGGACGTCGTCGGAGAGCCTGCGGCCGTTGGGGAAGCCCGCGTTGTCACCGTCCAGGACGCCCAGCCGCTTGGGGCTGCCGGTGGGCGGGATGGAGGTGTTGAGCCGGAGCTCCTCGGCGGGGCGGACGTTCGGCGGCTGGTTGAGCTTGGGCACACCGGTCAGGAACGCCTGCACCAGGTCGTCGCGCGGGGTGTCCGGCGCCTTGATCTTGTAGATCTGTTCGACCAGCTTGGGGAGTTCGGGCTCCTGGACGAACTTCAGGAACTGCCCGTCGTCCCACGGCGCGGAGGCGTTGAACTTGTCCTTGTCCTTGCGCGGGATGACCACCTCGTTGACAAGCGGGCTGCCGAGCCGGGAGACCTGCGTCCAGTCGCCGTCGGAGGTCTGGCGGTGGGTGGTGGCCCATACGCCGATCACCGGCTGGTCCTTGGACTCCGTCAGTGCCGACGTCGGCACCTGGAGGGACATCGACTGGACGTTGTAGCCCTTGAGGGTGTCATTGCCGACCTCGGACATGTCGCCGCCGTACAGCAGGTCGAAGACACGCAGATCGAGGAAGAACGGGTCGTCGGACTGGCCGGCGAAGGCCGTCGAGCCCCCGCTGTAGCCGATCTTCTGCACCGCCTGGTCACGGAGCTTCTGGTAGTCGGGCATGGACGCCTTGCCGACGTTCGACGGGGCGACCGGCAGATCGCTGCCGAGCTTGGCGCGGGCGACGGCCTTCTGATGCTTCAGCTTGATGACTTCGAGGTCGTATGTCTGGGTGAAGTTGAGGGTCGCGTCCTCGAGCGAGTTCACCGGGCCGGTGTTATAGAGGAACGTGTCGCCGTTCTTGAGGTGGTCCTTGAAGGTCCACCGGAAGAGCAGATCGCCCTGGCCGTCGCCGTTGTTGTCGACGTGGAGGTCGTAGCGGGCGTCATGGGCGAACTTGTAGAAGTTGGGGCCGCCCGCCGGGTCCTGGAACGGCAGCACGTTGACCACCATGGTGGTCGTGTCCGGCTTGTCCGGGCTGACGAACGCGTAGACGTCCGTGGCGTCGTACTGCGGCTGACCGGAGATCAGCGGCGCCTCGCGGTGGCTCGAAGCCTGCGCCGTCCCGGGCTGCAGTACGGCCACACCGGCGGCCGTGAGCCCGCCGGCGGCCAGTGCGCAGCTGACCAGCGCGGCCAAGCTCTTGGTGATTGCGGTCATCCTGTAGGTCCTTCGCACGCTTGTCGGAGCAGTCCTTCAAGCGGCTATTCGGGCCTGGCGAACGGATGGATTGGTCGGCTCGGGAATTTGTTTGCGCGTGATAGGTATCGTCAACACCCTTGACGCGGTGGTGAATCCGGAACCTGGGATGCGTGGGTGACGGCTCGGGGAGGTAGGGTTACTCTGCCCGGGGCGGGTGCCCTCGTACGGGTGGGGAGTGTCATGGAGCAGATAACGGTACGGAGCAGGCCACGAGTGCCTGCGATCAATTGCGGAAGCGGTGCGTCCAGCGCGCGGCTCGAGCGCCATCTCGCGGTGATGGGCGGCCCTGCCGTCCCCCAGCGGGAGGCGGAGGGCGCGACGGTGCTGATGCAGGAGCTGATCGCGCGCGATCACACGCGCGCGAAGAACAGCCGGGGTGCGCGGGTGTCGCTGTTCGCGCCGCTGCGCCGACTGCGCCGCACGTTGTTCGGCAACCACGGCTGACCCGGCCGGCCCGTAGGCGTCTTCGTTCGTCATCCCGGGCAGGCACGGGGTCAACCGGTTCGCTCCAGCCGGTGAGTCCGTGCTGTGATCCACCCCACGCCGCTGTCGCTGTGGGATGCCGACGAGAGGCCCGGCCGGCCGTGCGGCCGTTGTGAGGCCGTGGACAGTGGTAGGCGCGCCCGGAGACGGGCGCGCCTACCGTATGTAGCGGGAGACCAGACCCGAGAGCGGGCGGGCTCAGAGCAGACGGGCTCAGAGGAGGGCGAACTGCCCCTCCGGGCCCTCCTCATGGTGGTCCAGTACGGACGCCGGGCGCCGGGCCCCTCCGGGCACCGGCAGTACCCCCGTCTCCCGCAGCTCCGCCGCGTCGATCAGCGTGCCGTCCGCCAGCCGGTCGGCGAGGGCCCGCAGCTCCGGGCGCAGCTCGGCGAGCAGCGCCAGCACGGTGATCAGCTCCAGCAGCTCCGAGGTCCAGGCGGGCGGCCAGCCCGCCGGGCCGATCGCCTCCAGCGTGTCCGGCTCCCGTGGGGCGGTGCGCTGCTCGAACCACGCCTCCAGCACCCGCACCCCGCCCGCCTGGAACTCCCAGGCCGCCCGTGGTACCGGCGAGATACGGCCCTCACCGAGCAGCAGGGCCTCCTCGTCCGGGTCGTAGTCCAGGGGGGCCGGCAGTCCGCTCGACGGAAGCGCGGCGCGGACGTAGGGGCGCTGGCCACCTGGCATGCGCGGGCGTTCACCACTGTGCGCCCCGCGCGTATGGAGCCACAGCGCACGGCGGCCCAGCACCACGCCCGACTCCCACACCTCGGGGTCGGCGGTCAGGGGTACGGCGCACGGGGCGCCGCGCGCTGTGGCGGCGGTCCACGCCAGGAAGTCCTCGGCGGCCACCGGGCGGCCGAGCCGCGTGGTGAGCTGGTCCAGCAGCCCCGGAGCGAGATTGGGCTCCTGGCCGCCGGGGCGGCGGTAGAGCGGACGGATACGGCCGGGGCGGCCCGCGGGGGAGTGGCCGTCCGGCAGCAGCGCGGAGAAGCCGAGCACCGGGTCCGGGTCCGGTCCGGCGGCCTCGATGACATGGATCTGCCGGTCGTCCGCCACCCGCCACAGCTCGGGGCGGGCGGCGTCGATCAGCCGGTGATCCGGTATCAGCCAGAGCTGGTCGAAGGGCCCGTGCGCGATCCGCACCGGCTCGGGACACGGCCCGTCCTCGCGCGCCAGCCGGGCGGTGGAGGTGGCCTGGCCGGGCAGCTGCGGTACGGAGCTGTGGAGCGTACGGGCGCGGGTCGGCCGGAACAGCGCGGCCCGCCCGGCCTCGTCCCCGGCCCCCGTCAGCCGCTCCCACCGCGCCTGGAGCGAGGCGGCGTCCGGCCCCATGACCCACGCCCGCCCGAGCCGCAGCGGCCCCACGGCCCACGGCATCAGATCCCCCAGCAGCGGCGCCTCACGTTCTCCCACGCCCGGCATGCTATCGATCCCGCCCCGGCCCGCGCCGGGGCTCCGCCCCCGGACCCCGCTCCTCAAACGCCGGAGGGGCTGGATTCGGAGCCGTATATCGGTACCTAGTCGGCCTCGACCGTGACCGAGAAGGAGAAGCGGTCGCCCCGGTAGTGGATGCGGGCCACGTCCACCACGCGGCCGCTCTCGTCGTAGGTCACCCCCGTGTAATGCAGGATCGGGCTGAGCAGCGGGACCTGCAGCAGGCGGGAGGTCTCGGGGTCGGCGAGGCGGGCCTCCACCGTGTCCGTGATCCGGCTGATCCGCACCCCCACCGCGTCCCGCAGCACCTTCGTCATCGGCCACCGGGCGAGGTCCGCGAGGTCGATGCGGTCGGCCAGCTCGGGGCGGACGAGGTTCTCCGCCCAGTTGGTGGGCTCGCCGCTGTGGCCGTCGCGGCGCAGCCGGCGGTAGGCGGTCGCCTCGTCCAGGCCGGGGAAGTACTCCGCGAGCTCCGCCGGTACCGGAGCCGGGCCGTGCTCCAGCACCGTCGTCCGCTCACCCGACTGCTGGGCCACGATCGCGTCCACCGACCCCAGCAGCCGCACCGGCGCCGCGCGCCGCGCGCTCGGCTCGATGAAGGTGCCGCGGCGGCGGTGGCGGCTGATGAGCCCCTCGGTCTCCAGCTCCTTGAGTGCCTGCCGCATGGTGAGCACGCTGACCCCGTAGTGCTCGGCGAGCCGGTCCTCGGTCGGCAGCCGGAGCGGATCGTGCGGGGCTCGCCCGAGTATCGAGGCCCGCAGCGACTGCGAGACCTGGTACCACAGCGGCAACTTGCGGTTGAGGGCGAGGGAGTCGGGGGCGAAGGTGGTCACGCGGTCTCCGGTCACGAGTCACGGTCAACCGCGTCAGCGGCACCGTCCAACGGCGTCAACGGCGGCGTTCAGGGGCGGAAATGGCGTTCCAGACCCTGCCATACGTCGTCATAGCGCCCCTGGAGATGGTCCGCCTCCAGCGCCTGCCGGGTGGCCGTGACCGGCCAGCGGGTCTCGAACATGAAGGCCAGCCCGTCGTCCAGCCGGTGCGGCGCCAGCTCGGCCGCGCTCGCCCGTTCGAATGTCTCATGGTCCGGGCCGTGCGCGGACATCATGTTGTGCAGCGAGCCACCGCCCGGGACGAAGCCTCCCGCGCCGCCGGTCTTCGCGTCGTACGCGCCCTCGATCAGCCCCATGTACTCGCTCATCACATTGCGGTGGAAGTACGGCGGCCGGAAGGTGTCCTCCCCGACCAGCCAGCGCGGGGCGAAGACCACGAAGTCCACGCCCGCGAGCCCGGGGGTGTCGGAGGGCGAGGTGAGCACCGTGAAGATGGACGGGTCCGGGTGGTCGTAGCTGATGGTGCCGAGCACATTGAACCGGCGCAGGTCGTACACGTACGGCACATGGTTGCCGTGCCAGGCGACCACATCCAGCGGCGAGTGGTCGTATGTGGCGGCCCACAGGTTGCCGCAGAACTTGTTGACCACCTCCACCGGGCGCTCCACGTCCTCGTACGCCGCGACCGGGGCGAGGAAGTCGCGGGGGTTCGCCAGCCCGTTGGCGCCGATCGGGCCGAGGTCGGGCAGGGTGAAGGGGCGGCCGTAGTTCTCGCACACATAGCCGCGCACGGACGGCTCCAGCGGCTCCACCCGGAACCGCACCCCGCGCGGGATCAGCGCCACATGCCCCGGCTCGGCGCGCAGCAGCCCGAACTCGGTGCGCAGCAGCAGCCCGCCCCGCTCGGGGACGATCAGCAGCTCGCCGTCCGCGTCGCTGAACACCCGGTGGGTCATGGGCGCGTTGGCGGCGTAGAGGTGGATGGCCATCCCCGCGCGCTGGGTGGCGTCGCCGTTGCCGCCCAGCGTCCACAGCCCGCTGAGGAAGTCGGTGCCCTCCGGCGGCTCGGGCAGCGGGTCCCAGCGCAGCCGGTTGGGGTCGGGCGCGGCCTCGGTGAAGGGCGCGCCGCGCAGCGCGCCGCCCGCGATCCGGGCGAACGGCGGATGCGCGGCGGACGGCCGGATGCGGTAGAGCCAGGAGCGCCGGTTGGTGGCGCGCGGCTCGGTGAAGGCGGTGCCGCTGAGCTGCTCCGCGTAGAGCCCGAGGGGTGCGCGCTGGGGGGAGTTGCGGCCGATGGGCAGTGCGCCGGGCACGGCCTCACTGCTGTGCTCATTGCCGAAGCCGGAGGCGTACGCCAGCCCTTCGGCCGTCTTCCGCGCCTGCTCGATCCCCTGCTCGATGCCCGTGCCATCGCCCATCGCGCGCTCCCACCGCTCCGCCGCACCGCTGGATTCCTCTGTCAGACGATAGGAATCGAAGCCCGGGTGAGTCAATGATCGGGCAGGATGGGGGCGTGCCCATACCGCCCCTCCGCCGCCAGCCGGTCCAGCGCCGCAGCGCCGAGCGCCTCGGCCGGATCCTCGACGCCTGTGCCGAGCTGCTCGACGAGATCAGCTACGAAGAGCTGAGCACCCGGGCCGTCGCCGAGCGCGCCGACGTCCCCATCGGCTCGGTCTACCGCTTCTTCTCCAACAAGCGGGCGATGGCCGAGGCCCTGGCCCACCGCAATCTGGACGAGTACGCGGCGCGGATCACCCGGCGGCTGGCCGCCTCGGAGTCCGGGGCGGACAACGGGCCGGAGTCCGGGCCGAACGGGGGCGGCGGCTGGCGGGAGGCGATGGACGTCGTCGTCGACGAGTATCTGGCGATGAAGCGCGGGGCGCCCGGGTTCGCGCTCATCGAGTTCGGGAATCCGGTCCCGGCCACCGCACAGCCGCAGCAGCCCAACCATCTGGTCGCCGACCGGCTGCGGATGCTGCTCGCCGACCGGCTCGCGAGCGGCGCCCCCGCCGGGGCCGGTGACAACGGCGGGACCGGTGACACCGCCGGGGACGAGGCGGCCGAGGAGCGGCTGCGGGTGGCCTTCCTGCTCGCGGTCGAGGCGGCGGACGCGCTGCTGCGGCTGGCGTTCCGGGTGGATCCGGAGGGCGATCCGGCGATCGTGGCGGAGACGAAGGAGCTGCTGCGCGCCTATCTGGCCCGGGTCCTGGACTGATCCGGGGACCATCGGTACTTCCCACCCCTCCTCGGTACTTCCGGTCGACACCTCCCCGACATGCCTACCAGTCGGTATGGTGACCGGGTCCGGCGCGCCATCGCGGCCTCGCCGCCGTCCCTGGGAGAGACCGATGAGCACTGCCCTGCGTATCTGCCCGCTCTGCGAGGCCACCTGCGGGCTGACCCTCACCATCGACGAGGGGAGGGTGACCGGGGCGCGCGGCGATCGCGAGGATGTCTTCAGCCGCGGCTTCATCTGCCCCAAGGGAGCCGCGTTCGGCGGGCTCGACGCCGATCCCGACCGGCTGCGGCGCCCCCTGGTGCGCCGCGCCGGGCGGCTCGAGGAGACCAGTTGGGACGAGGCGTTCGCCGCTGTGCGGGAGGGGCTGGCCCCGCTGCTGGCCGAGCACGGACCGCAGTCCGCGGGGGTCGTGCTCGGCAACCCCAATGTGCACACCGTGGCCGGAGGGCTCTATCCGTCGCTGCTGCTCGGCGCGCTGCGCACCCGGAACGTCTTCAGCGCCAGCACCCTCGACCAGATGCCCAAGCATGTCTCCAGCGGGCTGCTGTACGGCGACGCCAACGCCATTCCGGTGCCCGATCTGGACCGTACGGACCATCTGCTGATGCTCGGCGCCAACCCGCTGGACTCGAACGGGAGTCTGTGCACCGCCCCCGACTTCCCCGGGCGGCTGCGGGCGCTGCGGCGACGCGGCGGCCGGCTGGTGGTGGTCGACCCCCGGCGCACCAGGACCGCCAAGATGGCCGACCGCCATGTGGCGATCCGGCCCGGCACCGATGCCCTGCTGCTCTTCGCCATGGTGCAGGTGCTGTTCGCCGAGGACCTGGTGGCTCCGGGCCCGCTCGCGTCACACATCAGCGGGGTGGCGGAGGTGCGGCGGCTGGCCGCGGACTTCCCGCCGGAGGCGGTGGCCGAGGCGTGCGATGTGCCCGCCGAGGAGATCCGCACCCTCGCCCGTGAGCTGGCCGCCGCGTCCAAGGGCGTGGTGTACGGGCGGATCGGCTCCACCACCGTCGAGTTCGGCACCCTCACCAGCTGGCTGGTCGATGTGGTCAACGTGCTCATCGGACAGCTTGACCGGCCCGGCGGCATGATGTTCCCGCTCGCCGCGACCGGCCGGCGGGAGCGCCCGGCGCGGCCCGGGAAGGGCTTCGCGCTCGGCCGCTGGCACAGCCGGGTCAGCGGATACCCCGAGGCCAAGGGCGAACTGCCGACCGTCGCGCTCGCCGAGGAGATCGAGACCCCGGGCGAGGGGCGGATACGGGCGGTGCTGGCGCTCGCGGCCAACCCCGTGCTCTCCGCACCGGACGGCGACCGCCTCGACCGGGCGCTGGCCGGGCTCGACTTCATGGTCAGCGTCGATCCGTACCTCAACGAGACCTCACGCCACGCCCATGTGGTGCTGCCCCCGCCCCCGCCCAGCCGCAGCCCCCACTTCGACTACGCCTTCAACAGCCTGTCCGTGCGCAACCAGGTCCGCTACACCCGCCCGGCGATCCCACTGGAGGCGGACCGGCTGAGCGAGAGCGCCATCCTGGCGCGGCTGGTGCTGTGCGTGAGCGGGCACGGCGGCGCCGATCCGGCGGCGGTGGACGCGATGGCGATCGAGGGGACGCTCGGCAAGGAGGTCGCCGACCCGGCGTCCCCGGTGTACGGACGCGAGCCCGCCGAGCTGGCCGCGCGGCTGACCGGGGTGGACGGCCCCGAGCGGCGGCTGGACATGATGCTGCGGCTTGGCCCGTACGGCGACGGGTTCGGCGCCGACCCCGACGGGCTGAGCCTTGAGAAGCTGCTCGCCCATCCGCACGGCATCGACCTGGGGCCGCTGCGCCCGCGTGTCCCCGGCCTGCTGAAGACCCGCAGCGGCACGGTGGAGCTGTGCCCGGAGCCGCTGGCCGCCGATGTGGAGCGGCTGCGCCGGTCGCTGGCCGACCGGCCCTCGGGGCTGCTGCTGGTCGGCCGCCGCCATCTGCGCTCCAACAACAGCTGGATGCACAACGTCCCGGCCCTGATGGGCGGCACCAACCGCTGCACGCTCCAGATGCACCCCGAGGACGCCGTCCGGCTGGGCCTGGCCGACGGCGGCCTGGCCCGGGTCAAGGGCGACGGCGGGGAGCTGGAGGTGCCGGTCGAGGTGACGGACACGGTACGGGCCGGAGTGGTGAGCCTGCCGCACGGCTGGGGCCATGCCCGGGACGGTGTCCGGCTGTCCGTGGCCGGGGCCAGCCCCGGGGTCAATGTCAACCAGCTCTTCGACGGCTCACGGCTGGATCCGCTCTCGGGTACGGCGGTGCTCAATGCCCATCCGGTGCACGTTTCGCCCTCGCTACGGCACTGACCTGGGGTTTTGCGCTTATTGCTCACGCGTCAAGACCTTGTTAACCAAAAGTTGCGCCACCTAACGTCGCCTCGACCGCCAATTCTGGGGGAGTTCAAAGGCGAACGTGAGGTAGCCAACTATGCTGACCATCCTCGGCTTCGTCATGATCGCGACATTCCTTGTCCTGATCATGATGAAGAAGATGTCCCCGATGGGTGCCCTGGTGCTCATCCCCGCGCTGTTCTGTGTGCTTGTCGGGAAGGGGGCGCACCTCGGGGACTACGTCCTCAAGGGCGTCGGCGAGCTGGCCCCCACGGCCGCCATGCTGATGTTCGCCATCATCTACTTCGGGGTGATGATCGACGTCGGCCTCTTCGACCCGATCGTCCGGGTCATCCTGCGGTTCTGCAAGGCGGACCCGATGCGGGTGGTGGTCGGCACCGCGATCCTCGCGGCGATCGTCTCGCTCGACGGCGACGGCTCCACCACCTTCATGATCACCGTGTCGGCGATGGTGCCGCTCTACCGGCGGCTGAAGATGAGCCTGGTGGTGATGACCGGCGTCGCGGCCATGGCCAACGGCGTGATGAACACGCTGCCCTGGGGCGGCCCCACCGCCCGCGCCGCCGCCGCGCTCAAGGTCGACGCCAGCGACATCTTCGTGCCGATGATCCCGGCCCTCGCGGTCGGTCTGCTCTTCGTGATCGCCCTCGCCTACGGCCTCGGTCTGCGGGAGCGCAAGCGGCTCGGCGTGCTGACGCTGGACGAGGTCACCGCGGGCGACCCCGAGCAGGTGCTGGTCGGCGCGGGCTCCGGCGGCAAGGGAGCCAAGGGCGGCAAGGCCGTCAAGGCCGCGCTGACCGGCGGCGGCGCGGGTTCCGGCACCGACGCGGAGCCGGCCACCGGCGGCCGGGCCGCCGACTCCCCGGGCGCCTCGAACGGCTCCGACTCCTCGGACGACGACGAGTTCAAGGGCCTCGATGCGAACCGCGCCACCCTGCGCCCCAAGCTCTACTGGTTCAACGCCGCCCTCACCATCGCTCTCCTCGCCCTGATGGTGACGGAGACCATGCCGATCCCGGTCCTCTTCCTGCTCGCCGCGGCCGTCGCGCTCACCGTCAACTTCCCGCAGATGAACGACCAGAAGGCCCGCGTCGCCGCACACGCGGAGAACGTCGTCAACGTCTCCGGAATGGTCTTCGCCGCCGCCGTCTTCACCGGCGTCCTCACCGGCACCGGCATGGTCGAGCACATGGCCCGCTGGCTGGTCGACGGCGTCCCCGAGGGCATGGGCCCGCACATGGGCATCGTCACCGGTGTGCTGTCCATCCCGCTCACCTACTTCATGTCCAACGACGGTTTCTACTTCGGCATCGTGCCGATCCTCGCCGAGGCCGGAGCCGCGCACGGGGTCTCCACGCTGGAGATCGCCCGCGCCTCGCTCGTCGGACAGGCCCTGCACATGTCGAGCCCGCTGGTCCCCGCGGTCTACGTGCTCGTCGGCATGGCCAAGGTCGAATTCGGCGACCATACCCGGTTCACCGTGAAATGGGCGGTGCTCACCTCCCTGGTGGTGCTCGCCGCCGGTCTCCTCTTCGGCATCATCTGACCCGTGAAGAGTTCGGAGCCCGGTAGGGGCTGGTTGCTGCGCCTGGTCATCGCCTTCTCGTTCACCCAGGGGGCGGTGAGCATGGTGCGGCCCGCCGTCTCCTACCGGGCCCTCGCGCTCGGTGCCGACGCCCGCGCGGTCGGTGTGATCGCCGGTATCTACGCCCTGCTGCCGCTGTTCGCCGCAGTACCGCTGGGGCGCCGCACCGACCACGGCCGGTGCGCCCCGCTGCTGCCCATCGGGGTCGCACTCATCGCCACCGGCTGCGCGTTCAGCGGCACGGCCGGATCGCTGCCCGCGATGGCCGCGTGGAGCGGGGTGATGGGGCTCGGCCATCTGTCGTTCGTGATCGGCGCCCAGTCCATCGTGGCTCGCCAGAGCGCCCCCGACGAACAGGACCGCAACTTCGGCCACTTCACCATCGGCGCCTCGCTCGGCCAGCTCATCGGGCCCATCGCGGCCGGTCTGGTGGTCTCCGAACACGACGGGGCGATGGCCCGCACCAGCGCCCTCGCGCTGTTCGTCTCCGCCGCCCTCGCCGCGTTCTCCTTCACCTCGCTGTGGCGCATCGAGCGCCGCCCGGCCGGGACGGCGGCCGCGCCCGCCAAGGAGGCTCCCGCCCGCAAGGTCTCGGTACGGTCCATCCTGACCACCCGCGGGGTCGCCTCCGGCATGTTCATCAGCCTCGCCGTGCTCTCCGCCACCGACATCCTCACCGCCTATCTGCCGGTCGTCGGCGAACAGCGCGGTATCTCGCCCGCGGTCGTCGGGGTGCTGCTCAGCCTGCGCGCCGCCGCCACCGTGGCCTGCCGGCTCGCCATGACCCCGATGATCCGGCTGATGGGCCGCACCGTGCTGATGGCCGTCAGCTGTCTGGGCGCCGCGCTGCTGTGCGCGGGCATCGCCCTGCCGGTGCCCGCCTGGGCGCTCGGGGTGCTGCTGGCGGGGCTCGGCTTCTGCCTCGGCGTCGGACAGCCGCTGTCGATGACGACCGTCGTCCAGGCCGCCCCGGAGGAGGCGCGCAGCACGGCCCTCGCGCTGCGGCTGACCGGCAACCGCCTCGGCCAGGTCGCCGCGCCCGCCTCCGCCGGTGTGCTCGCGGGGCTCGCGGGCACGGCCGCCCCCTTCGTCATGCTGGGCGGCCTGCTCCTGATATCGGCGGGCATAGCCGTCCGGCCGCTGCGCGGGCGCCCGGCCGCGGGACCCGGCGAGGCCCGGCCCGCGGCCAGGGAGCGGCGTACGGAGGGGACTTCGGCCTCGCGGGGCGCGGGGCGCTCACCCCGGTGAGACGGCGGCGGGCCGACGGTGAGCCGCGTCAGGGCCGCTCGCCGTCGACCATGCCCAGCCACCGCTCGCAGGCGCCCGCGAACGGCTCGGCGCGCCCGCCGACCGCGTCCATCAGCCACCGGCCCGCCGCCTCGGCCTCCGCTATGACGTCCGCCGGATAGCCGTACTTCACCTGGTGCTCGGCGAACTCGTCCTCGTCGTCCAGCAGGATCCTGCCGTCCCGCTTGCGGATGACATCGAGGTCCAGGTCCACCATCGTGACCTCGTGGGAGGAGACCCACCGCGGAGGCGTGGCGATGTCGCAGTAGATCTCGGTCTCCCGGGGCGGGGCGTTGAACGTCGCGGTCCACCACGCCTCGCGCGGCAGGAGGATCACATGCGCGCAGGCGATCGGCACCATCGGGCCGTACCCCTTGCGCATGACCGTCCCGCCGGGCAGCCCCAGCCAGACGCCGTGGTCGTCCTCGCCCAGCCTGCGCATCCGCAGGTTCCAGTGCAAAGTGTCGTCGTACTTGGTGTAGTTGACGGATACGAGATCGGGCATGAGTCGATCCTAAGCGGTTGCGAAGGGGCGTGACGCCTACCATCGGTGCAGTGACTCCACCCACGCGTAAACGCGCGGGCTTCCTGGATCGCCGGCTAAGCAGCGTCGCAGAGGACCAGCCCGGCCCTGTCGAGGACGTTCGTTGCGCCGACGTGGTCCGCGTGCGCGGTGAAGCCGCACGCCGTGCATGCGAACTTGGCTTGGTTGACGCGGTTCTCCTCCGCGGCGTGCCGGCAGCCTCCGAGGCTGGGCGGGCACGTACGGGAGGTGTTGCGCGCGTCCACCGCGACCACGAGGCGACCGGCACTTTCAGCCTTCTTCGCCAGGATCGTCAGGAACTGCGCCCAACCCGCGTCGAGGATGCCGCGGTTCAAGCCCGCCTTGGCCGCGGCGCCATTCGGCAGGAAGGTGCCGGGCGCGTCAGGGTCGGGCTCGGGTTTGGGGGCGCGGGTCATGCCCGCCGTGTCCAGCTTCTCGTGGGCGATCACGTCGTGGTCCCGCACGAGGGTGAGCGCGGTCTTGTGCGCGTGGTCCGGGCGCCGGCGCCGGATCCTCGCGTAGAGCTTCGCCACGCGGCGGGCGGCGGCCCTGTGCGCCTCGGTGCGCCGCCGGGTCCGCTTGGGGAATGTCGCGAGGTGCCGCTGCGCTTCGCCCGGCTTCTGACCGGCCTTGACGCGGCGGAAGAACGCTTGGAATGCCTTGTCCAGGCGGCGTATGGTGGCCTGCCGGGAGGAGAACGACCAGTGGCCTTGACGTTGGGGGGCGACCGCCCGGATCTCCTTGAGCTGGGCGGACTGGTCGCCGTACTTGATGCTCGTCCTGGAGGTGTGCCGGTAGGCATCGCGGCGTTCCTGCAAGGCTCCGTTGTACAGCGAGCAGTGATCCCGCAGCATCTCGCCCAGCGCGACCAAAGCCGAGGGTCCCCTCGGAAGAAGGGCTGATGGACACCTCCGTATCACCGTGGAAGGACCGCGCGGGACCGCAGGACAGGCCGGTGCCGGATGCGGGGAGCGAGGACTTCCTCCACCATCGTGAGCTCCTCTTCTCCATCGTCTACAACATGCTCGGCACGGTCGCCGACACCGAGGACGTGGTGCAGGAGACCTGGCTGTCCTGGGCGTCGGTCCAGGACAAGGAGATCGCCAACCCCCGGGCCTATCTGGTGCGGATCGCCGTCAACCACGCGCTCAGCCAGATGCGCCGGGCCCGCCGCAGCCGGGAGAGCTATATCGGCCCCTGGCTGCCCGAGCCCGTGCTGACCGAACCGGACACCCCCGACACCGCGATCCGCACCGAATCGGTGTCCCTGGCGATGCTGGTGGTCCTGGAGACGCTGACCCCCCTGCAGCGCGCGGTGTTCGTGCTGCGCGAGGCGTTCGCCTACGACCACGCGGAGATCGCCGCGATCCTGGGCCGCAGCTCCGCCGCCGTCCGCCAGCTCGCCCACCGTGCCAAGGAGCGTGTCGAGGCCCGCCGGCCGCGCTACGACCTCGACCGCGGGACCCAGCGGATCGTCACCGAGCGGTTCCTCGACGCGGCCCTCGGCGGCGACCTCGACGCCCTGATGGACGTCCTGGCCCCGGAGGTGGTCATGTGGAGCGACGGCGGGGGCAAGCGCCGCGCCGCCCTCCGCGTGATCGAGGGCCGGGACAAGGTGGCCCGCCTGGTGGCCGCCGTCAGCTCCCGGCTGCCCACCTTCAACGCACGCCCGGTGCAGATCAACGGGGGCCCGGGGGTGGTCCTGTTCATCGGCGGCACGCTGTACGCGGCCGCGGTGTTCGACCCCGCGCCCGACGGCGAGCGGGTGCGCGGCATCTACGGCCTGATCAACCCCGACAAGCTCGAGAGACTCGCCGAGTCCGTCCACCCCTCGGCTGAAAGACTGGCCCCATGACGGAGCTGAACGGGGAACCGGCGGGAATTCGCGAGCTGACGGCGCTGGCCATGACCAACTACGGCCACTTCACCACCATGCGGGTGGAGGACGGGCGGGTACGGGGGCTGTCCCTCCATCTGGACCGGCTGGTACGGGACTGCGGGGTGCTGTTCGGCACCGCACCCGACCGGGACCGGATCCGCGAACTGGCCCGGCGCGCCGTCGCGGACACCACGGGGCCGCTCACGGTCCGGGTGACCGTGTACGACCCCGACCTCGGGCTGGAGCGGCCCGGGGCCGAGGCCGAGCCGGGGATCCTGGTCACCACCCGGCCGGCCGCCGCCCGCTCGCTGCCGCCGCTGAGCGTGCGCACCGCACCGCACCGCCGCGACCTGCCGGAGGTCAAACACGTCGGGCTGTTCGGGCTGTTGCGGCTGCGCCGCCTCGCCCAGCTCGACGGCTACGACGATGTGCTGCTGACGGACGAGCGGGGCGCGGTGTCCGAGGGCGCGACCTGGAACGTGGGATTCTTCGACGGCCATCGGCTGCTGTGGCCGCAGGCCGTGTGCCTGCCCGGCGTCACCCAGGAACTGCTCCGCCGCGGCCACGGCGGGCCGCAGCACACCGAGCCGATCGACCGTGACCGGCTCGGCGAGCTGGAGACGGCCTTCGCCCTCAACGCGGGGGTGGGGGTGCGGGCGATCCGGTCGATCGACGGGGTGGAGTTCGACCCCGGCCACCCCGTCCTGGACGTCCTGCGCGAGGAGTACGCCGCGACGGACGCCGAACCGCTGTAGAGCCGACGGCACATGAGGCGGGTCCGCCGCCCGGTGTGCCGGGCGGCGGACCCGTGAGCCGCCTTGCGCAGCGGGCCGGTCAGCCGGTCAGCGCCCGGTCGCCGTCGCGCCGCGGCGCCGCCGCGGGCTCCTCCCGCAGGCCGTAGCGGCTGTGCAGCCGGCGCAGCGGGGCCGGGGCCCACCAGGTGGCGCGCCCGCCCAGCCGCATCGCGGCGGGCAGCACGGCCCCGCGGATGAGCGTCGCGTCCATCAGGACGGCCAGCGGCAGCCCGATCCCGTACGCCTTCACCAGCGAGATGCCGGAGACGGTGAAGGCCAGGAAGACCACCGAGATCGCCACCGCCGCCGCCGTCACGATGCGCCCGGTGCGTTCCAGCCCCCGGGCCACGGCGGCCGTCGGCGAACCGGTCAGCTCGTACTCCTCCCGCATCCGGGACAGCAGGAAGACCTGATAGTCCATCGCGAGCCCGAAGGCGAGACCGAAGAGCATCACCGGGATCGTCGCCGCGATATTGCCGGTCGGGGTGAAGTCGCCGAACAGCCACGCGAGATGGCCGTCCTGGAAGACCCACACCAGCGCGCCGAAGGTGGCCGTCAGGCTCAGCGCGCTGAGCACCAGCGCCAGGAACGGCAGCATGACACTGCCCGTCACCAGGAAGAGCAGCACCAGCATGGTCAGCAGCACCGTGCCCAGCGCGTACGGAAGCCACTTCTCCAGCGCCGAGGCGGCGTCGTGGTTGGTGGCCGCGGCCCCGCCCACCAGCGCCTCGAACGGAGCCTTCTGCGACCGGATCTCGCCGACCAGCCGGTCCGCGTCGTCCGCGCTGGCCGTCTTGGGCACCACGGAGAAGTAGACGGCGTCGCCCGAGGCGAAGCGGGCGTAGCGCTGATCGGGCGGGGCGGCCTGCCGGCCCTCGGCGTAGGCGCCGGTGGCGGTGCGGACCGCGGCCACGTGCGGAAGCTGGGACAGCCGCTTCGCATACGCGCCGACGGCCGCCCGGTCGGTGCCCCCCTCGGGCGCCACGACCTGCAGCGCGTTCTGCTCACTGCTGTCGAACTCGGCGCGCACCGTGTCGGCGACCTGACGGGCCGACGAGGACGAGGGCATCACCCGTTCGTCGGGCATGCCGAGGTTGATACCGAGGAACGGCGCGCCGAGCAGCAGCAGGAACGCGGTCACGATGGTCACGATCGGCACCGGGCGCCGCATCACGGTGGTGGCCAGCCGGTGCCAGAAGCCGCTCTCCACGCTCCGGCCGGCGGCGTTCGTGCCCGTCCCGCCGGTCGCCGCGGTCCGCCGGCGGCGGAACACCCGCCCCTTCTCGATCCGGTCGCCGAGCAGGGCGAGCAGGGCCGGCAGCACGACGAGCGAGGCCGCGCCGGACAGCAGCGCCGTGAGCGCCCCCGCATAGCCCATGGACCGGACGGCCTGCAGCGGGAACCAGGCCATGGCCAGGGATGACACGGCGACGGTCAGCGCCGAGAAGGTCACCGTGCGCCCGGCGGAGGTCAGCATCGCCCGGATGGCGTCCGGCGGGGCGAGCCCCGACCGCAGCTCCTCGCGGTAGCGGCTGACCATCAGCAGGCTGTAGTCGATGGCCAGGCCCAGGCCCAGCAGGGTCACCACGCTCGCCGCGAGCGATCCGACCGTCGTGACGCTCGCCAGGATCCACGTCAGGCCCATCGTCAGCATCATCGCCACCAGGGCGACGGCCAGCGGCAGCGCCGCGGCCACCACGCTGCCGAAGATGAACACCAGCGCGACCAGGGTGATCGGGATGGCGACCGTCTCGCCGGTGGTGGCGTCCTTCTGACCCTGCTCCAGCAGCTCCCGCTGGAACTTCGTATAGCCGCCGAACGTCACCTCCAGCCCGTTTCGCGAGCCCTGATAACGATCCGCCAGCTCGGCGACGCGCTTTTGCGACGCGGTGTCGTCCCCGGTGACCGTCCCCATGATCAGGGCCTTGTGGCCGCTCTTGGCGCGCAGCTGCGGGGCCTTGCCGGTGGTCCAGTAGGAGCTGACGTTCGCCACTCCGGGTTCCCGGCTCAGCTTCCGGGTGAGCTCGGTGCCCGCCGCCGACACCGACGGATCGTCGACCCGCCCCTTCGACGTCACCAGCAGCGTGAGATTGGGCAGCCCCTGCCCGAACCTGTCGTCCAGCGCGGTGATCGCCCGCGAGGACTCCGACGTCGGATCGTCGAAACCGCCCGCCGTCAGCTTGTCGAACAATGTCGTACTCGCCACCCCGCCGATCACGGCGAGCAGCAGGCCGACGACCAACACCGCCAGGCGTTTCCGCACGACGAAACCGGCCAGTCTGTCCAGCATTCCCTCTTCCTTCCTCGAGCGCACGGCGTCTGGAATCCCGTCCAGCACGGTGTCTGGAATCCCGTCTCGGCATCCCAGACGCCGAGCCCCGCCCGGATGTGACATCCGCGGCCGCGACCGCTCCCCGGGCGGCCGTCAGGACCGGTCCCCGGGCCCGCGGACCGCCCGGTCCACCAGCAGATCGGCCACCCCCGGATAGTTCGCCGGGTCCAGCAGGGCGGCCAGCTCCTCCGCCCGGTAACGTCCCGCGAGCTCGGGGGCCGCGGCCAGCACCTCGCCCAGCGTCCGCCCGCCGCGCGCCGCCTCCGCCGACGCCCGGCTCATCAGCTCCTTCGCGGGCCCCTTGCCCAGCACCGGGGTCAGCACCGCGGCCAGCCGCTCCGAGACGATCAGTCCGCCGGTCAGCCCGAGATGGGCGCGCATCCGGTCGGGGAAGACGGCCAGTCCCTCGACCAGTTCGACGGCCGTATGCGCCGCCCCGCCCGTCAGCCGCAGACACTCGCGCAGCGGAAGCCACTCGGCGTGCCACGCCCCGGCCGACCGCTCGTCCTCCGCGAGCATGCACCCCATGACCGCGCTCGCCAGCGCCGGAACCTGCAGCGCGGCCGAGCGCACCAGGGTGGCCAGGGCGGGGTTGCGCTTGTGCGGCATCGCGGAGGACACTCCCCGGCCCTCGGCGGCGGGCTCGGAGACCTCGGCCGTCTCGGTGCGCGACAGCAGCTGTACGTCCACCGCGATCTTGCCGAGTGCCCCGGTGGTCAGGGCCAGTTGGGCGGCCAGCCCCGCGACCGGCGTACGAGCGGTGTGCCAGGGCAGGACGGGCTCGTTCAGCCCGACCTGCGCGGCGAACTCCGCCATCAGCCGCTCCGCGAACTCCCGCGGCCCCGGCGCCCCGGGCCGTGTCCGCTGATCCATCAGGGCGTACTCGGTGTACCCCGCCAGCGTGCCCGCCGCGCCGCCGAGCTGGACCGGCAGTTCGTGGTCGCGGATGCGGGCCAGCCGGGCCGCCGCGTCCTCCACACCGCTCAGCCAGCCCGCCGCCTTCAGGCCGAAAGTGGTGGGCACGGCGTGCAGGGCGAGCGTACGGCCGGGCATGAGCGTCTCCCGGTGCGCCACGGCCAGTTCACGCAGCGCCCGCGCGATCCGCTCCAGGTCGGCCACCAGGGGTGCGAGGGTTCTGCGGGCCACCAGCATGGCGGCGGTGTCCATGATGTCCTGGCTGGTCGAGCCCCGGTGCACATACTCCGCGGCGGCCGGGTCCTCGGCGGCCACCAGCGCGGTGAACGCCCGCACCAGCGCCACCACCGGATTGGCCGCGCCCCGGGCCAGCCGGGCGATCTCCACCACGTCCAGGCGCTCGGCCAGGGCGAGCGCGGTGATGGTGCGGGCCACCGCCTCGGGCACCAGGCCCAGCCGCGCCTGCGCCCGCACCAGGCCCGCCTCCGCGTCCAGCATCGCCTGCAGCCAGGCGCCGTCGGACGTGGTCGCCTCGGCCGGGGTGCCGGCCCGGGCGGGACTCAGCAGGCCCGCGTCGGCATGGCGCGGGGCGTCGTCGGTGGCATCGCTCTGGGCGTCGGTCATGGAACGGAAACCTCGATTGTCTCGGGGCCGGTGGGATCGGTGGGATCGGTCGGGTTGGTGAGCGAGTCATCACTCAGCGCCAGCACGGTACGCGCTATGGCGTCGGCATCGGCCAGGATCACGGAGCCGACACCCGGGCGGACGCCCGCGGCCGTGGCCCAGTGGACGGATTCGGTGGGCACACCGAAGGCGAACCGCCGCGGATGCGGCCGGCCGGAGGCGTCCAGCAGGTGGTAGGGGCTGGGCCCCACCGCGAGCCCGCCCGTCTCATGACCGCCCTGCCCGCCGCCGGTGCCGCCGACCCCGGTACCGCCGACCACATAGGGACCGCACTGACCGCTCGCCAGCAGCGCCGACAGCAGCGGATCGGCGCTGGAGCGCACATCGGTGTCCGGCAGCCGGGCCTCGATCAGCGTGGTCACCCGCCCCCACGAGCCGGGAACGGCACGGGATTCGAGGACGAAGGCCCCCTCCTCGACGTCGGCGCACGCCACGGTGCGCGGCCCCAGCACGGTCAGCACGCCCGCCTCGATGAGCGCGACCGCCTCCTCGACGCGCCGGGCCGGCGGCCCGATCGACACGAAGGCGTTCAGCGGGGTGTACCAGGCGTCCAGGTCGTCGCGGTGCGAACGGTCCGTCAGTCCGCCGTGGTCGACCACGAGCCGGATCTCGTTGCGCAGATCGCGCAGCACGTCCAGGGCCGCCTTCAGCGGGCCGTGCACATTGCCCGCGCGCGCCGCGTCCAGATCCGCCCGCAGATACTCCAGCAGCCAGGACCGGAACGCCTGGGGCGAACGGAGGCCGTGGGCGGGGCAGGGCCGGGCGATCCGGTCCCAATTCCAGCGCCGGTGAGGGGGAATGCCGCTCTCGACCAGCAGCCGGTCCTCCTCGGCGCTGCCCCGGGGAGCCGACGGATAGGCCGCGCGCAGCCGGTGCGCGGCCGCCTCCTGCCCTTGGGAGGTGAGGAGCGCGGTGTAGTAGACCGTCTCCACCTCCTTGGAGATCAGCGGCCACAGCTCGGAGCGGAAGTCCAGCCCGCCCCGCTCACGGGCGCGCCGCCGCAGACCGCGGATCACCTCCGGGGTCAGCACCAGCGGGAGGTGACGGCCGTGCGGGCCCTTCTGGTTCTCGCCCCGGGAGTGGAACGGCACACCCCGGCGCGAGCCGGCCAGCAGCCGCGGCTCCCGGCCCGACGGCCGGTAGACCAGACGCCCCGCCCGCCGCTCGAACCGTCCGCCCCGGCCCTCGGTGAGCAGCGCCAGGTAGTCGAAGAAGTTCAGCCCCAGCCCCAGCAGGCCCACGGCCTCCCCGGGCCGGATGCCGGACAGATCCACCTCCGCGGGGCCTGCGGGCGGAAGGTAGCGCAGACCCCGCGCCTCGGCGAAGGCCGCGTAGGCCGCCTCCCGCGGCGACCGGCGCTGCGGCAGATGGCCCTGGGCCAGCACCACGGCGTGCAGCCCCTCGATACGGGTGCCGTCCTCCAGCACGACGCTCTGCCCGCCGTGCGCCGTGCGCTCCTCGAGCCCGACCGCCCGCGAGCGGTGGGACACCGTGCGCACCGACGCCGGCGCGGTGCCGGTCACCCGCCGGTGGACCCACTCCAGATAGTGCCCGTGGAAGGCGCGGGTCGGATACGAGTCGGGGCCCAGGCGCCGCGCCTCGGCGAGGACGGCCTCGTCGTACCCGCCCTCGTCGAGGGCGCCGGTGAGACTCACGAAGCGGGCCCATTCGTACAGGCTGGGCCCGGGCAGGACCGGTCCGGCCATCTCCACGGTCTCGTCCGTGAACATGGTGACCTGGCCGGCGACGGTGTTCATGAGCAGATGGCGGGACTGGCCGGAGCGCCAGACCCGCCCCGCCCCCGGCGGATACGGGTCCACGACATGGACGGTGACCGAGGTGGTGGGCGCCGCCTCGGCGGCGTTCGCGCACAGCCGCTCCAGGACCGAGAGCCCCCGGGGCCCGGCACCGATGAGGCAGACGTCCAGACGTTGCGTGGTCATGGTCATTCTCCGTGGACGAAACAGGCCCGGCGCGGCTCAGCCCGACGCCGCGCTGCGGACGGCCGGTTCCTGCTCATCCCGGCGCGGTGCGCTCCCGGCGGTGGCGAGGCCGTCCAGAGCGTCGGGAACCTCGGCCGGGGACCGGTTCCACGCCCACGGCGAGCGGCCCTCTTCGCGGACCTTCCGGTAGAGCAGTACGCAGTAGGTCGCGTCGATGGTCCAGACGGTCAGGAAGAGGAAGATGAACAGGTGGTGGCCCGGGTACATCACCAGCACCGTCCACCCCGCGAAGAACGATCCGATGCCCTTGGCGAGCGCCACGTACATCGACTGCCCGAGCGAGGATCCGCGGCGGCCCAGCATGAAGATGAACGACAGGCTCAGGAACACGTTCAGCCCGGTGCCGGTGTAGATGCCGGTGGCGTCCTTGAGCTCATAGGTCGTCATGATGTGGAAGACCGCGGACCACGCGATGACGCCGAAGACCATCCACCGGAAGGCCCGCCGGCTCATCGACGGGTAGTCCTTCCATCCGTAGCGCAGCGTCTGCCGGAGGATGAAGCAGTCGACCAGGAACCAGCTGAGATTGATCGGGCGCTGCACATCGGCCTGGTCCAGAATGAGGGAGAGGGTGAACTCCCAGGCGAGGTTGACCTCGACCACGAAGACGGGAATCCCCACCCGCTTGTCCAGTTTGGCGCGGTAGATGGCGAGCCCGTAGGCCACCAGCCAGCCCGATGCGCACGGGCCCATCAGGATCCAGAACAGCCAACTCGGCCGGTCCGCCTCCGGCAGGGTCACCGGAGCGATGTCCGGGAGATCGAAGAGAGCGGGCGGGAACCACACGGCTAATTACCCCTCGTTCACGGTGGATACGGTCGTCTCGACGCGTTGCGTGGCGTTGCTTTGTATGGCGTTGCTTTGCGTGGCGCGGGTCAGGTCCACTGTCCGGTGCCATAGGTGTCGCTCGAGCCCAGCAGCTGTTCGCGCAGCTCCCCCCGGCGCACCTTCCAGGTGGCGGTGCGCGGCATCTCCTCCCAGGGGACGAGCCGTGGCTTGTCCAGCTCGGGCAGGCCCCGGCAGGCCCGGTCCCACTCCTGGGGGTCGAGGGTGTCGTCGCGCATGCACAGCACCGGGATCGGCAACTGCCCCGGGACCCCCAGCACGATCACCTCGGAGGCCCGGTCCAGCCGGTCGAGCAGGGTCGACTCCAGCTCGATGCAGCTCATCCCGGGGATCATGTCGACCTCGCGGTCGATCAGCCGGATGCGGCCGTAGCCCGCGTACTCGCCCAGGTCGCCGGTGTTCCACCAGCGGCCCCGGTCCTTGGCGCGGTGCCGGTCGTCCTCGCCCAGGTAGGTCAGACACCGCGACTTGGTCCTGACCATCAGCAGCCCCGGCTTTCCCCGGGGCCGTTTGCGGCCGGTCTCCGGGTCCACGACCTTGACCCGGACCAGGGGCGGGAACCCGACGTTGGTGGCGTCATGCGCCCGGGGCTTGTCCGGGCGGACCATGGAGCGGGTGGCCACCCCGGCGGCGATGCCCGCGATCTCGGACTGCCCCACGCCCCAGGCCCACAGCGGGAGCCGGGCCCGGGAGGCGCCGAGGAACTTGCGGACCGTCCTGGGGTGGACCGCGTCGAAGGTGCTGATGAAGCGCCGTACGCCCGAGAACAGCTCGGGCCGGGTGTCGGCCAGCTCCTCCCAGTACTGGAAGACGTTCGGGCATGCCTCCAGCGAGGTGGGAGGGTGCTCGGCCAGCATGCGGGCCACGCTGTCCAGCGCCGGATCGGAGAGGATCACCATCTTCCGCGGCCCGCGGAACAGCGTCCCGTTGGTCCAGGACAGATTGCGGTTGTGGGCGAAGGAGATTCCGCTGGCCACCACGTCCCCCGGACGGGAGGTCATGAGCGGCAGCCGGTAGGACTCGATGCGGAACGGCACGGCCGCCAGGGTGGTGGCGGGCGAGTGCACCACCAGCTTCGGCACACCCGTGGTGCCCGAGGTGTGGGTGACCAGCATCGGTTCATGGAGGCCGCGGAACCGCACCGGCGGCCGGGAGCCGTCGCGCACATCGTCGATCCGCAGCGTTCCGCCGGGCAGCCCCGGGCGGTCGGCGCCGACGGCCACCAGGGTCATCCCCCGATCGTCCAGCGCGATACCGGCGGCGGTCATCCGCTCCAGCACCGTCGTGCCCATCACCAGCACCTTCGGGGAGATCCTGGTGAGCAGGGTGCGGATGTGCGCGGTCGACCTGATGGGCGCGATCATCACCGGCAGCGCCCCGAGCCGGGCGGCGGCCGCGGCGAGCAGGATGAAGTCGTAGTGGTTCTCCTTGACGATGGCGAGCCGGTCGCCGTGGCGCAGCCCCGCCCCGTGGAGCCAGCCCGCGGCGTCCTCCACCGTCGACGCCAGGGCGGACACATCGAAACGGGTGCCGGAATCCGGGGCGATGTCGAAGGGCCGGTCCAGATGCATGACCGTCGGTTTGCCCTGCTCGGCGGCTCGATGGAACAACCGGCCGACGTTGACGGGCCGTTGGGAACGCGCCGCCATGCCTCATCTCCTCGTCTATGGGGGGTGCGAAACGGCTGGGACAGAACGAACGGCTAGGTCAGAAGGAACAGCGCGGGCGCCAGCAGGCCCAGAAAGCCCAGGTCGTAGGCGTACAGCCCGAGCTTGCGGGCGGTCAGCCAGCGCCCCCGCACCGGGCCTTGGCACAGCTGGGCCGCATGGAGGACGGTGGCGGGCAGCAGGGTCAGCAGGGTCCACCACGGCCACGGCGTGGCCAGCCCCAGGACGCAGATCAGCGTGGCCGACACCAGGACGAAGGCGACCATGGCGGTCTGGTAGACCCGCGGCCCGGTCGACGCCGCCAGCGTCCTGCGGCCCACCGAGCGGTCCCCGTCCGCGTCGTTGACGTTGGAGTAGCTGCTCACCATGACCAGCCAGAGCCCCAGCAGCAGGCCCACCAGCACCGCGGGGGAGGACCAGTGCCGCTCCACCGCCAGATAGGGGGCCAGCAGCCCGGCGGTGGTGGCCAGGCACAGCAGCGTCTCCGCACCGCCCCGGTGGTAGCTCAGCCGCAGCCCGGCCGAGTACTGCACGCTGAAGAGGAACCCGACCCCGTAGAGGACGTATGCCACAGCCGGAGCCCGCCAGTCCAGCGCCCAGAACGCGCCGATCCCCGCGAGCACCGCGACCGAGGCCGCGCAGGCGATGAACCGCACCGCCTCGCGCTCGGTCACCGCCCCGCTGAGCAGCGGTTTGCCGCGGATGTCGCGCTTGGTCTCGCCGGCCTTGTAGTTGCGGGCGTCGCTGCCGTTGCGGAAGCCGACCAGGTCGTCGGTGGCGCAGGTGCAGGTGACGATGCCCATGGAGCCGAGCAGGAACAGCAGCATGGCGGCGGTGGTCCCCGGGCGGTCGCGCGCCTGCGGGCTCAGGGTCAGCCACGCCATGCCCCACCCGAAGTAGTTCTGGTACACGAAGATCTTCGACAGCCGGAACAGACCGCGCGCCACCTCCCCGCCACCGCGGGTGCCCGCCGTCCTCCGGCTCTCGCTGGTCAGTGAGGTCATGGCCGGCCTTCCCGGGCCGGGGTCCGCTCCCGCGCCAGGCCCACGTAGTTCTCGGCGAAGGTCCGCGCGGCGGCGGGGGAGTTCACCACAGACGCGAGCCGGGCGTCCTGCAGCCGCCCGTCGAACACCCGGCCCTCGGGGGGCCGGTGCAGCAGCCCCGACATCCAGTCGGAGAACTCCTGTGCCTGCCAGATCCCGGGCAGACAGGCGGCCGAATAGCCGTCCAGCGCGGTGCGGTCGCCGCTTCCGTAGAAATCCCGGAAGGCCGCGGCGAGCACCTTGACGTCCGCCACGGCGAGGTTGAGCCCCTTGGCCGCGGTCGGCGGCACGATATGCGCGGCGTCACCGGCCAGGAACAGCCGCCCGTGACTCATCGGCTCGGTGACGAAGCCACGGAGCGCCACACAGCTCTTCTCCAGGACCGGCCCCTCGGCCAGTTCGGGGGCCCCGTCGATGTCCAGCCGGGTGTGCAGCTCCTTCCAGATCCGCTCATCGGGCCAGCTCTCCACCCGCTCACCGGCCTCCACCTGCAGATAGAGCCGGCTCACCGCGGGCGAGCGCATGCTGTGCAGCGCGAAGCCCCGGCTGTGCACCGCGTAGATCAGCTCCTCAGCGGCGGGCGGGGCCTCGGCCAGCACGCCGAGCCAGGCGTAGGGGTAGCTGCGCTCGTAGGTCGAGAACGTTCCGGGCGGCACGGACCGGCGGGAGACCCCGTGGAATCCGTCGCAGCCCGCGACGAAGTCGCAGGCGATCTCCACCTGTTCGCCCGACACCGTGCAGCGCACGGTCGGCGTGTCCCCCTCCAGTCCCCGCGGTTCGACGTCGGGGACGTCGAACCACAGCCGCGCCCCGGCCGCCGTCCTGGCCCGGATCAGGTCCTTCACCAGCTCCTGCTGGCCGTACATATGGACGGTCCGGCCGGTCAGCTCGGTGAAGGGCATCCGGTGGGCGCGCGAGCCGAACCGGAAGACGAAGCCCTCGTGGACCAGCCCCTCGCGCTCCAGCCGGTCCGCCAGACCGGCCTCGCGCAGGAAGTCCACGGTGCCGCCTTCCAGCAACCCGGCCCGCACCCGCTTCTCCACGTACTCCCGGCTCCGCCGCTCCAGCACGATCGAGTCCACGCCGTACCGCTGGAGCAGATGGGAGAGCAGCAGGCCGCCGGGGCCCGCCCCGACGATCACGACCCGCGTGTTCAGGCGTTTCACCGATGTTCCCCTCACAGCACGCTGACGGTGGGGGACTCGGCGGCGTCCTGCGGGCCCGCCTCCTCGGCCAGGCGCATGGCCTCCTCGATCAGGGTCTCCACGATCTTGCTCTCCGGGACGGTCTTGATGACCTTCCCCTTGACGAAGATCTGGCCCTTGCCATTGCCGGAGGCGACACCGAGATCGGCCTCCCGGGCCTCACCGGGGCCGTTGACCACACACCCCATCACCGCGACCCGCAGCGGCACTTCCATGCCCTCGAGACCCGCGGTGACCTGGTCGGCCAGCTTGTACACATCCACCTGGGCCCGGCCGCAGGAGGGGCAGGAGACGATCTCCAGCTTGCGCGGCCGCAGATTGAGCGACTGCAGGATCTGCGTGCCGACCTTCACCTCCTCCATCGGAGGCGCCGACAGCGACACCCGGATGGTGTCGCCTATGCCCTGCCGCAGCAGTGCGCCGAAGGCCACGGCCGACTTGATGGTGCCCTGGAACGCGGGGCCCGCCTCGGTCACCCCCAGGTGCAGCGGATAGTCGCAGGACTCGGCGAGCAGCTCATAGGCACGCACCATGACCACGGGATCGTTGTGCTTCACCGAGATCTTCAGGTCGTGGAAGTCGTGTTCGGCGAAGAGCTCCGCCTCCCATAGCGCCGATTCCACCAGTGCCTCGGGGGTGGCCTTGCCGTGCTTGGCCATCAGCCGCGCGTCCAGCGAGCCGGCGTTCACCCCGATGCGGATCGGGGTGCCGTGGTCCTTCGCGGCGCGGGCGATCTCCTTGACCTTGTCGTCGAACTTCTTGATGTTCCCCGGATTCACCCGCACCGCCGCACAGCCCGCCTCGATGGCGGCGAACACGTACTTGGGCTGGAAGTGGATGTCGGCGATCACCGGGATCTTGGACTTGCGGGCGATCTGCGGCAGGGCGTCGGCGTCGTCCTGGCTGGGGCAGGCCACCCGGACGATGTCACAGCCCGTCGCGGTCAGCTCGGCGATCTGCCGCAGGGTGGCGTTGACATCGGCGGTGACGGTGGTCGTCATGGACTGTACGGAGACGGGGAAGTCGCTGCCGACCCCCACCGCGCCCACACCGAGCTGACGGGTGACGCGGCGCTTGCCGAGCACCGGTGGCGGTGCGGCGGGCAGGCCGAGATCGACGGTCATCGGGAATCCTCCTCAAGCGCCCGGACACCCGGCGCACGGTCGGCCGCGATCCGCGACCGGATGGAACGGGCCAGGTCTTCGGGGCTCAGGCCGCATTCGGCGAGCAGCTCGGCGCGTTTGCCGTGGTCCAGGAAGCGCTGCGGAATCCCGAAACCGGACACCGGGGCCCGGACACCGGCGTCGCGCAACTCCTGGGCGAGCAGCGAGCCGTAGCCCCCCACGCGCAGGTTGTCCTCGACGGTGACGACGAGCCGGTACTGCTCCGCCAGCTTGATCAGGGACGGGCTGACCGGTTTGATCCAGCCGGGGTCCACCACGGTGACGCCCAGGCCCTCCTCGGTGAGCCGGCGCGCCGCGTCACAGGCCGTCGCGGCCATGGCGCCCACGGACACCAGCAGGACGTCATCGCCCGGGGACCGGTGGAGCACATCGATGCCGTCGTGCTGGTCGACGGCGGGGATGTCGGGCCCCACCGGTCCCTTGGGGAACCGGATGGCGCTGGGGCCGTCGGTGACCGCCACCGCCTCGCGCAGCGCGGCGCGCAACGAGGTCCCGTCGCGGGGTGCCGCGACCCGCAGGCCGGGCACGATCCCGAGTACCGACAGATCCCACATGCCGTTGTGGGAGGCCCCGTCGTCACCGGTGATCCCGGCCCGGTCGAGGACGAACACCACGGGGCATGAGTGCATCGCCACGTCCATCAGCAGCTGGTCGAAGCCGCGGCCCAGAAACGTGGAGTACACGGCCACCACCGGCACCATCCCGGCCATGGCCAGCCCCGCGGCCGAGGTGACCGCGTGCTGCTCGGCGATGCCGACGTCGAAGACCCGGTCGGGGAACTCCTCGGCGTACGCCGCGAGCCCGGTGGGCCGCAGCATCGCCGCCGTCACCGCCACCACCTCGGGGCGCTCACGGGCGATCTCGACCAGCTCCGCGCCGAAGACCGAGGTCCAGGACGGGCCCGGGGAGCCCAGCGGTTCGCCGGTCGCCGGGTCGCTGGCGGCGACCGCGTGATGGTGGTCGCGCTCGTCGGCCTCCGCGCGCCGGTAGCCGTGGCCCTTGCGGGTCAGGCAGTGCACCACGACCGGCCCGCCGAACCCCGCGGCCTGCCGCAGGGCGGCCTCCACCGCCGCGATGTCGTGTCCGTCCACGGGCCCGAGGTATTTCAGGCCCAGGTCGGCGAAGAGCCCCTGCGGGGCGAGCATGTCCTTGAGCCCCGTCTTGACCGCGTGCAGCGCCTCATACAGCTTCGGGGTCTGCCGTAGCCGGTGCTTGGACCACTCCAGGAACCGCTCGTAGTCGGGGGAGGTGCGCAGGCCCGCCAGATGGGTGGCGAGGCCGCCCGTGGTCGGCGCGTAGGAACGGCCGTTGTCGTTCACCACGATGACGACGGGACGGTCCGGGGCGCCCGAGATGTTGTTCAGCGCCTCCCAGGCCATGCCGCCGGTCAGCGCCCCGTCCCCGATGACGGCCACCACCGCGCGGTCTGACTCGCCGCGCAGCCGGAACCCCTTGGCGAGGCCGTCCGCGTAGGACAGGACGGTGGAGGCGTGGCTGTTCTCGATGGTGTCGTGCTCGGACTCCGCCCGGCAGGGGTAGCCGGACAGGCCGCCCTTCTGCCGGAGCCGGTCGAAACCCTTCCGGCGGCCGGTGAGGATCTTGTGTACGTACGCCTGGTGGCCGGTGTCCCACAGAATGCGGTCCCGCGGGGAGTCGAACACGCGGTGCAGCGCGATGGTGAGTTCGACGGTGCCCAGGTTGGGCCCCAGGTGGCCGCCGGTCCGCAGCACCTTGTCGATGAGGAAGTGCCTGATCTCACCCGCGAGGTCGGTCAGTTGGGCGGTGTTCAGATGCTTGATGTCGGCGGGACCGTGGATGGTCTCCAGCAGTGTCATCCGGGCTCTTTCCCTCCGCGTCGGTGCCGCCACCGGGTGCGGTCGCTGTCGGTGCCCATCGGCCGTCCTCACGCGTTCCGGTAGGCGACCTCGTGGGCCATGGCGGCCAGTTCCTCCCGCCACTGGGGCTCCAGCGGGGCGGCGGCGATGGCACGGCAGGCCCGCTCCACGAGCCCGTCGATGTGCTTCTCGACGTCGTCGCGCACACCCGTCTCGATCAGCAGCTCCCGCAGGTGGTCGGCGCCCCGCAGCTGAGCGGGCACCAGCTCCCGGATGTGCGCGTTGCGCTGGATGGCCAGGGCCATCAGCAGCGTCATCTTGTGCTGCTCGAAGTCCAGACCACTCGGCTTGCCGGTGACCTCGGAGTCCCCGAAGGCGTCCAGGAGGTCGTCGCGCAGCTGGAACGCCTCACCGAGCGCGGCCCCGTACTCCTCGAAGGCCGGCGCCACGTCGGGGCGGCCGGCCACCGCGGCGCCCAGGACCAGCGGGCGGTGGATGGTGTAGCGGCCGGACTTGGCGATGGCGATCCACCGCGAGGTCTCCGGGTCGGGCTCGAACTCCACGGACGCCGCGACGTCCATGTACTGGCCGATGATCAGCTCCGAGCGCAGCAGATGCCACTCGGCGGCGACCGCGGGTTCCACCTCGGCCATGATCTCGTCGGAGTAGACCAGGGCCAGATCACCCGCGAGGATCGCGACGTTCTCCCCGTAGCGGCCCGCCGCGCCCCGCCATCCGCGCTCGCGGTGCAGCGCGGCCTGGCTGGTGTGCACGGTCGGCGCCCCGCGGCGCACCGGGGACTCGTCCATCACATCGTCATGGATCAGCGCACAGGCGTGCAGCAGTTCCAGTGCGGCGGCGACGGGGATGACGCGGTGGTCCTCCGGGTCGCCGCCGGCGGCCAGATAGCCGCTCAGGCAGAACGTGGGGCGCATGCGCTTGCCGCCCGCGTTGACCAGGTCGGCGATCCCGTCGATGGGGACGCTGGAGCGCGGGTCCAGCGCGTGCCACCGGTCGTACTCCGCGGACAGGAAGGCGTGCAGCCGCTCCTCGACCCGGGGCAGCAGGCTCATCAGCGCCCGGCGGGCGGTGGTGGCCGGGGCCGAGGCGGGGCGGGGGGTCGCCATCACATGGGCAGTCACATCGTCCTCCTAGGGGTTCCGGCCGGTGCGTCCGGCGGGACCTTCGACCAGGCGTCGTCGAGCCGTTCCCGGTCGTCGGACCGGACGCCGTCGGTGAGCTGCAGGGGCATGGAGAAGACCACGTCCTCGACGGCCGTGGACTCGATCTCGACCTCGTCATGGCCGAACTCGGCGAGCCGGTCGAGGAGTTGGTGGACGAGGGCGTCCGGGACGCTGGCGCCGGAGCTGACGCCGACGGTGGTCACGCCCGCCAGCCAGCCGCCGTCGAGCCGGGAGACGTCCGGGACCAGTTGGGCGGGGGTTCCGGCCTCGCGGGCGACATCGACCATCCGCTGGGAGTTGCTGGAGTTCTCCGAGCCGACGACCAGCACCAGATCGGCCTGCTGGGCGAGGGACTTGATGCCGTTCTGCCGGTTCTGGCTGGCGTAGCAGATGGTGTCGGTCCCGGGGCCGACGATGTCGTCGAACCGCTCGGTGAGGGCGCGGACGATGTCGGCCGTCTCGTCCACCGACAAGGTGGTCTGGGTCAGATAGGCCACCGGGGTGTCCCGGGGCAGGTCCAGCCGTTCGACGTCCTCGACGGTTTCGACGACCAGGGTCGCGCGCGGTGCCTCCCCCCGGGTGCCTTCCGTTTCCTCGTGTTCCTCGTGCCCCACCAGCAGCAGGACCCGGCCGTCCCGGACCACCCGGCGCGCCTGCTGGTGGACCTTGGCCACCAGTGGGCAGGTGGCGTCGATGACCTGCAAGTTCCTATCGGCCGCACCGGCGCGGACCGCGGGCGAGACGCCGTGTGCGGAAAAGAGGCACACCGCCCCTTCGGGAACGTCGAATTCCGATTCCACAAAGCGTGCGCCCTTGCGCTCCAGGAGGCTGACGACGTAGTGGTTGTGGACGATCTGTTTTCGAACATAAATAGGCGGGCCGTATACCTCGAGCGCCCGCTCCACCATGGCAATGGCGCGGCGGACACCCGCGCAGAAACCGCGGGGTTCGGCGAGGATGACGCGTTTGCGGGGCGCTCTCGTATCGGAGCGCGAGGACTGCGTGCTTAAGGGCATGACGTATTGCTCCAACGCCGGCATGCGGCTCGGATGTGAATGGGCGCGTCGCTGTGCAGGCATGCCGCAGCGGGCGGGGCATGGCTTTGTCCTGGCGTTTGAGGATGGCTGTCGATGGATCGGCGGGCTACGGGTCAGCAATTGCTCAAAGAGGCCTGGTGGCCCGTCTGACCTGGGAAGATGCCGAAAAAGCCACTGCCAGGAGGCAAGGCGTTATGGACGTTCTCCGGAAGCCGGTGCTCGGAGACGATTCGGTCGAAGAGACATTCACTTACCCCCGTAAGTCTCATTTGACAGCTACGCCATCCGAAGCAGTTCCCCCGTCGGATATGCGCAGGTCGAAAACACTATAGAAGGCGAGACCGAGTGCAAGTCCTACGCATGTGACCCTCGTCACATTCCGAAATGCGGGCGGAACTGTCGCTTACGGTTGCGGGCGATTGCTAGGCTCCCTGCCGCGCTGACCCGACGTGTCGTCGGCTTGTGCAACGGGGGCTCTGAGCCGGAAATTCCGGTAGTAACCGCTGGTAAACCCTTCCGAGTGGATGGAGAAATCCACTCGAAGGAGTGACGGACGTATATCCAGCTTTTCTATCTTCGCTGGTCACGGTTTTGCGGCCGGGAGCGGGTTCGTCTGTTTCCTCGGTTCCGTCGACCCGTCCGGCCTGCCGGTTCGGGGGTCCCCACAGGTGTCCCGCGCCGTCGGGACGCTTCAGCAGCAGTCGCGACACTTCAGCGGGATGTGTCCGGCTCGACCAGTGGAGGCTTCCTCACATGACCGCTCCCGGCCCGACCGCGGAGAAGGTGACCGCTCAGCAGCCGCCGTGGCCCGACCCGGACCGGCTCGAGGAGGTCCGGCACGCCCTGAGCGGCCGCCCCCCGTTGATCCCCCTTGAGGAGACCGGGGAGCTGACCCGGCGGATGGCCGGGGTGCAGCGCGGGGAGGCGGTGGTCCTCCAGGGCGGGGACTGCGCCGAGCTGTTCGCCGACGCCACGCCCCCCGTGGTGCGGCGCAAGGTGGGGCAGCTGCGCGAGCTGTCCGCGGCGATCCGGACCGGGCTGGGCCTTCCGGTGGTGACGATGGGGCGTATCGCGGGCCAGTACGCCAAGCCCAGATCGATGCCGTACGAACCGCTCCCCGACGGGACCCGACTGCCCGTCTACCGGGGAGACGCGGTCAACGGTGCCGCCGCCGACCCCCGCGCCCGGATCCCCGACCCGGACCGGCTGCTCACCGCCTTCGACCGCGCGGCCGCCGTCCTGTCCACGATGCGGGACGAACAGGCGGCGCACGACGCGGCCGAGCGGATCTACGCCTGCCATGAACTGCTGCTGCTCGCCTACGAGTTACCCCTGCTCCGCGCCGACCACGGCGGCGGCCACGCCTCCTCCGTCCACTTCGGCTGGATCGGCGAGCGGACCAGGGACCCCGAGGGCGCGCACATCCGGCTGGCCGCCTCGATCCGCAACCCGGTCGGCGTCAAGGTCGGGCCGTCCGCGACACCCGCGGACCTGGTGGAGCTGGCGCGTCTGCTCAACCCCGAGCGCCTGCCCGGCCGGCTGACCTTCATCGTGCGCATGGGCGCGGACCGGATCGAGTGGCTGCTGCCGCCGCTGATCGAGGCGGTCACGGAGACCGGGATCCCGGTGGTCTGGCTGACCGATCCCATGCACGGCAACACGATCCGCTCCGGAAGCGGTCACAAGACCAGATCCCTGCGGGCGATCCTCGACGAGGTCGCCGCGTTCCACCGGATCCTGCGGGACCGCCGTCAGTGGCCCGGCGGGCTGCACCTGGAGATGACACCGGAACCGGTCACCGAGTGCGTCGCACATCCCGCGGACGCCGGGACCGCCGCGTTCCCCCGGTACCGGTCGCCCTGTGACCCCCGGCTGAACCCCGAGCAGGCCGCCGAAACGGTCCACGCGTTCACCGCCTTGCTCCGCGCGGCGTGAACCCTGCCCGTCATCCTTAAGTTCCGATAGGTTCGAGGTTTCGATGCGCACGCTGCTGGTAGACAACTACGACTCGTTCACCTACAACCTGTTCCACTACCTGGCCGAGGTCAACGGCCAGGAGCCCGAGGTGATCCGGCACGACGACCCCGGCTGGAAGCCCGAGATGCTGCGGGACTTCGACAACGTCGTCATCTCTCCCGGGCCCGGCAGCCCCGAGCGCCCGGCCGACTTCGGTGTCTGCCGCGACATCATCCTCGACGGCGCCCTGCCGCTGCTCGGCGTCTGCCTGGGCCACCAGGGGGTGGGCCTGCTGAGCGGAGCCCGGGTGGTCCGGGCCCCGGAGCCGCGGCACGGCCGGCTGTCCCGGGTGGCGCACGATGGCTCCGGCCTCTTCACCGGGCTGCCCAGCCCCTTCGACGTCGTCCGCTACCACTCGCTCACCGTCACCGACCTGCCCGAGGAGCTGCGGGCCACCGCATGGACCGAGGACGGTGTGCTGATGGGGATCGCCCACCGTGAACGGCCCCTGTGGGGCGTCCAGTTCCACCCCGAGTCGATCTGTACCGAGCACGGCCGGCTGCTGCTGGGCAACTTCGCCGACCTCACCCGCTCCTGGCAGACCGGGCATGGCGTGGAACCGGCGCGGCGGCGCGCCCCGCGCTCCCCGCGCGGCGGCGCCGGGCCCACCGCCGCGCCGCGCGCCACGCCGCGGTCCCTGCGGGTGCTGGTGGAGACCCTGCCCACCCGCTGGTCGGACGAGGTCGTCTTCGACCGGCTCTTCCGCGCCGACCGGCACGCCTTCTGGCTGGACAGCAGCGCCGTCGGGGGCGAGCGCGGGCGGTTCTCGATGATGGGGGACGCCTCGGGGCCGCTGGCCCGGGTCGCCACCGCCGACACCTGGGCGGGCACCGTCACCGTCACCGCGGACGGCTCCCGCGAGGTCCTGCATGAGGAGTTCCTGTCCTGGCTGGAGCACGATCTGCGGGGCGCCCGGGTCGAACTGCCCTCGCTGCCCTTCGACTTCGCGCTCGGCTGGACTGGATACCTCGGGTACGAGCTCAAGGCCGAGTGCGGCGGTGAGCGGACCCACCGTTCCCCGGAGCCCGATGCCGCGATGATCTTCGCGGACCGCGCCGTGGTGTTCGACCACGAGACCTCGGCCACCTATCTCCTGGCCCTCGCGGAGGAGGGCGCCGAGCGGGGCGGCGACGAACCGGCCCGGGCATGGCTGCGCGAGACCGCCGCCCGGCTGGCGGAGCTGGCCGGGCGGGAGCCCCGCCGCACCCCGCTCGAAGACGGGCCGGGAGAGGTGCGGCTGCGCCACGGCCGCGAGCGGTACCTGGAGATGATCGCCGCCTGCCAGGAGCTGATCACCGCCGGGGAGACCTATGAGGTGTGCCTGACGAACATGGCCGAGGCCGAAGGGTCGGTGGACCCGTGGGCCGCCTACCAGTACCTGCGCCGGCTCAGCCCCGCGCCCTTCGCCGCCCTGCTCCGCTTCGGCCCGCTGTCCGTGCTGAGCACCTCGCCGGAGCGCTTTCTGCGGGTCTTCGGGGACGGCACCGTCGAGTCCCAGCCGATCAAGGGCACCCGGCCGCGCGGAACCTCCCCGGCCGAGGACGAGCTGCTCCGCGTCGACCTGGCGACCAGCGAGAAGGACCGCTCCGAGAACCTGATGATCGTCGACCTGGTGCGCAACGACCTCGGCCGCACCGCGGAGGTCGGATCGGTGCGGGTGCCCAAGATCTTCGACGTGGAGACGTATGCGACGGTGCATCAGCTGGTCAGCACCGTGCGCGCCACCCTGCGGCCGTCCAGCTCCGCGGTCGAGAGTGTGCGCGCCGCCTTCCCCGGCGGATCGATGACCGGCGCGCCCAAGATCCGCACCATGCAGATCATCGACGATCTGGAGGCGGGCCCACGCGGCGTGTACGCGGGCGCCATCGGCTACTTCTCGCTGTCCGGGGCGTGCGATCTGAGCATCGTGATCCGCACGCTGGTGGTCACCCCGGACCGGATCCGGTACGGGGTGGGCGGCGCGATCGTGGCGCTGTCCGACCCGGACGAGGAGTTCGAGGAGACGGCCGTGAAGGCGACCCCGCTGCTGCGGCTGCTGGGCGCGGAGTTCCCCGGCCGGGTGGGCGCCGAGACGGCGGCCGCCCGCTGAGCGGGCCCTGACGTCCAGCGGGCACGGCCGTCCGTTGTGGTCCTCCGGAGCCCCCGGGGACATCTAAGCGCTTGCTCACTCTCCGTGTAGGGTGTCCGCCATGGACGCGGAGCCGAAGAACAGCGGGGGCGGGATCGAGCCCTGGGGCGACATCACCCCCGACGCCGCCCGGCGGCTGGTGAGCGCCGCCGTGCACGCCTTCGCGGAGCGCGGCTACCACGCCACCACCACCCGGGACATCGCGAGCCGCGCCGGAATGAGCCCGGCCGCCCTCTACATCCACTACAAGACCAAGGAAGAGCTGCTCTACCAGATCAGCAAGGTCGGCCATGAGCGGGCCCTGGAGATCGTGGAGCGGGCCCGGGACAGCGCGGGCACCCCCGCAGAGCGGCTGGCCGGCGCCGTCCGCGCCTTCGTCCGCTGGCACGCCGAGCACCATATGACCGCGCGGGTGGTGCAGTACGAGCTCGGCGCGCTCGCCGAGGAGCACCATGCCGAGGTCATCGCCGTCCGCAAGGCCACGGACGGGGCGGTGCGCTCGATCATCGAGGACGGGGTGAGGGCGGGCGCCTTCGACGTCCCGGACGTCCGCGGCGCCACGGTCGCGGTGCTCTCCCTGTGCATCGACGTCGCCCGCTGGTTCAACGCCCGCGGGCGCAGCACCCCCGACGAGGTCGGCGACCTCTACGCGGGACTGGTGCTGCGCATGGTGGGGGCCGACGGCGGTCAGGACCGGCGGTCGTAAGGGCGACGGCCGGTCAGGACCTGCCGTAGGAGCGACGGCCGTCGTCAGGCGTAGTAGCGGACGACGCACTCCGCCACGCACACCGGCTTGGTCCCGCCCTCCCGCTCGAGGGTGACCGCCAGCGTCATCTGCAGCCCGTCCTTGACCTCGGACACCTCCACGATCCGGCCGGTGGCGCGCAGCCGGGAGCCGACCGGGACGGGGGAGGGGAAGCGGACCTTGTTCACGCCGTAGTTGATGCCCATCCGCACGCCCTCGACCCGCAGCAGCTGCGGGGTGAACGACGGCAGCAGGGACAGCGTCAGATAGCCGTGCGCGATCGTGGTGCCGAACGGACCGGCGGCGGCCTTGTCCGGGTCCACATGGATCCACTGGTGGTCGCCGGTCGCGTCGGCGAACAGATCGATGCGCTTCTGGTCGATCTCCAGCCAGTCACTGGGGCCGAGTTCCTCGCCGACCGCGGACCGCAGTTCATCGGGCGAGGTGAAGATCCTGGGCTCTGCCATGCGTGCCTCCCGGGCAACCACTCACTAAGCGACTGCTCAGCATGGTTGGCCGACCCGGGCCCTGTCAACGCGCGCCGCGCCCCCGCACGCAGGCTCCACGCCGACGCGGCCGCCGGCGGACCTCAGCGTTCGCCGGTCCTCGTCAAGGGATTCCCGCGCGCTCGCCGGCCACCCGGTGCGGGGACTCCGGCGAGCGCGCTCCCGGCCAGGGGCGGCCGGGCGCCGAACGGTGGCGCGTCATACGGTGGCGTAACGGCCCAGCCGGACCGTGCCCCGGGACGCCGCCAGCGCCTCGGTGGTCAGCAGCGGCAGCGGCACCACGATGCCGCAGTCCGCGCAGACCGGCCCGGCCGATGGATAGCGGTCCAGGTCCTCGCGCCAGACCAGGCCCCGCTGCGCACACACGGGGCAGGCCGACCCCGGCCCCGACTCCATCGCGGCGATCAGCCGTCGCAGCACGTCCGCGAGGCGGTCGCCGGGATGGGTCGAGGGGCTCTCGCAGGGAATGATGTCGCATCCGCCCCAGGTGCGCAGATGCCAGTCGTCGACGGTGCTCGGCTGCCGGATGCCGAGAAGTTTCTCCTGCCTGCGCCGGGCGGCGAAGTCCGCCTCGTACGCGAGCCACAGCGTGCGGGCCTCCTCGAGCTCTTCCAGTGCGGTGAGCAGTCGTAGGGGGTCCGGCCTGCGGTCCTCCGGGGGGATCCCGGAGCGGGTGCACAGATGGTGCCAGGTCGCCCGGTGCCCGTACGGGGCGAACCGTTCGAGGCATTTGCGCAGCGATGTGCGCCGAGCAGTGATGTGTCTGCGTGGATTGCGAACTTCTCGTGCCAGTGCTCTGAAACCGGCCACTTCATACCACCTCCGCGAGTGCGGACCCGACTCGTTGTCGAATGGACGTAACGCAGTGCGATCCGGATCCATCGAATTCCCCGGACTTTCGCCGGCAGTCCTCATTGGGCCTCTCGCGCAACGAAGTTGACGTCCACTCATCTTCCGGGCCGCTAATACCGCCGGTAACCTCCGTCGCGACGGCAATCGGGAGGAGCGCACATGCGACGACGAACCCCCAGGCCCACCAGAACCCGCACGTTCACCAGTACCGTGCTCGCCGCGGCCGCCGCGCTGGGCCTCGGCGTCGCCCTCGCGGCCCCGGTGCCACAGCCGGCCCGGGCCGAGCCCGCCGCGGCGGCCGCCACCGACTACTGCCGCAGCCAGTGCTCCGACATCCTTCCGCCGGGCGCCACCGGCAACGCCACCCTCGCCGACATCCTCGCCAACCGGGTGCTGGGCACCCACCCCGAGCACAGCGCCGACCAGCTCGGCCCGTACGGCGACCTGGCGAGCGGCTACCCCACCCTCACCGACGACAAGCTGACGAACTTCTTCAACGACTCCTCGTTCGGAGTCCCCGCCGATCAGGTCGCCTCCGTGACCAAGCCGCGCGGCGACGTCACGATCACCCGCGACAAGAAGACCGGCGTCCCGCACATCCAGGGCACCACCCGCGAGGGCACCGAGTACGGCGCCGGATACGCCGCCGCCCAGGACCGGCTGTGGCTGATGGACCTCTTCCGCCACGTGGGCCGCGGCGAGCTGACCTCCTTCGCCGGCGGCGCCCCCGCCAACCAGGGCCTGGAACAGGACTTCTTCCGCCAGGCGCCGTACACCGAGGCCGACTACCAGGCGCAGGTGGACTACATCCTCGCCCACGGCGGAGAGCGCGGCCGCCAGGCGCTGGCCGACGCCCAGGCGTACGTCGACGGCATCAACGCCTACGCCAAGAAGGCCAAGGACGGCCGGTACTTCCCCGGTGAGTACGTGCTCACCGGCCATATCGACGCGATCACCAACGCCGGTGAGATCCAGCCCTTCAAGCTCACCGACCTGATCGCCCTCGCCTCCGTGGTCGGCGCACTCTTCGGCAACGGCGGGGGCGGCGAGGTGGAGGGCGCGCTCTCGCTGCTCGCCGCCCAGCAGAAGTACGGCCTGGCCGAGGGCGCGAAGGTGTGGGAGTCCTTCCGCGAGCGCAACGACCCGGAGGCGGCGCTGACCGTACGCGACGGCAGCTTCCCGTACGCCGGCAAGCCCGCCGCGCCCCAGGGCGCCGCGCTGCCCGACGCCGGGTCGGTCACCCCCGAACAACTGGTCTACGACCGCGAGGGCGGCGCCGCCGCCAAGTCCGGCGCAACGCCCCGCACCAAGGTCAAGGCCCCGAAGGCATCCCTGGAGCCGCTGCGCGGCATCTACGACGACGGGGTGCTGCCCCGCGATCTGTTCAGCCGCAAGAAGGGCATGTCCAACGCGCTCGTGGTCTCCGGCAAGTACACCGCGAGCGGCCACCCGGTGGCCGTCTTCGGCCCGCAGACCGGCTACTTCGCCCCGCAGCTGCTGATGCTCCAGGAGCTCCAGGGCCCGGGGATCAGCGCCCGCGGCGCCTCCTTCGCGGGGGTCGGGATGTACATCCAGCTCGGCCGGGGCCAGGACTACGCCTGGAGCGCCACCACCTCCGGCCAGGACATCACCGACACCTACGCGGTCGAGCTGTGCTCCCCGGACGGCTCCACGCCGTCCAAGGACTCCACGTACTACCGCTACCACGGCGACTGTGTGCCGATGGACAAGCTGGAGCGGCGCAACGCCTGGAAGCCCACCCTCGCCGACTCCACCGCCGCGGGTTCGTACCGGATGCAGGTCTACCGCACCAAGTACGGGCTGGTGACCCATCGCGCGACCGTCGACGGCAAACCGGTGGCCTACACCATGCTGCGCTCCACCTACCGCCACGAGGCCGACTCCATCATCGGCTTCCAGATGCTCAACGACCCGGGCTATGTGACCGACGCCAAGTCCTTCCAGAGCGCGGCGCAGAACATCAACTACACCTTCAACTGGTTCTACGCCGACTCCCGGCAGACCGGCTACTACAACAGCGGGCTCAATCCGGTGCGCGCCGCGGACGTCGACGCCTCGCTGCCGGTGAAGGGTGAAACCGCCTACGAGTGGCGGGACTTCGATCCCAAGGACAACACCGCCGCCTCCACACCGCCCGCCGAACACCCCCAGTCCATCGACCAGGACTACTACATCAGCTGGAACAACAAGCTGGCCAAGGACTACAGCGCGGCCGGTTTCGGCAACGGCTCGGTGCACCGCGGCAACCTCCTCGACGACCGGGTGCGCGCCCTGGTCCGCAAGGGCGGTGTCACCCGCTCCGCGCTCACCCGGGCCATGGCCGAGGCCGCCGTCACCGATCTGCGCGGCGAGGACGTGCTGCCGGAGCTGCTGAAGGTGCTGCGCTCGGGGCCCATCGACGACCCCCAGCTGGCCACGGCCGCACAGCAGCTGGACTCCTGGCAGTCGGCGGGCTCACAGCGCCATGAGACCAGCGCCGGCTCGCACACCTACGGGCACGCCGACGCGGTACGGATCATGGACGCCTGGTGGCCGCTGCTGGTCGAGGCCGAGTTCAGATCCGGGCTGGGCGACGGCCTCTACGACGCCCTGCGCGCCAATCTCACGGTCGACGAAGCGCCCTCGGCCGGACACGGCCCCACCGGCTCGCACGCCGGGTCCTCGTTCCAGTACGGCTGGTGGTCCTATGTCGACAAGGATCTGCGCACGGTCCTCGGCGAGGACGTCAAGGGCCCGCTGGCCCGGCCCTACTGCGGCGGCGGACAGCTCAGTGCCTGCCGTGACGCCCTGCTGACCAGCCTGAAGACGGCCGTGGGCAAGACCGCCGCACAGGTCTACCCGGGGGATGACAACTGCTCCGCGGGCGACCAGTGGTGCGCCGACGCCATCATCCACCGGCCGGTCGGCGGGCTGACCCACGACAAGATCAGCTGGCAGAACCGGCCGACCTTCCAGCAGGTCGTGGAGTTCCCGGCCCATCGCTGAGGCCACCGGGGCGGGGCCTCGCACCCGGCGAGGCCCCGCCCCGGGCCCGCTACCCTTCCCCGATCCGGCCCGCGCGCAGCACCACCCGGGCCAGCTCCTCATGGCAGATGTCGCTGTGTGCCCCGACCGGCGGCACACCGTGCCGTACGACCTCCGAGACATCGACGCTCACACAGCCCTCCGCCGGGAACGGGCCCTCCAGCGCCTTTGCCAGGTCCAGGCGCGGGCACCCCTCCACCGCCTGGACGCCGTCGTACCCGATCGCCTCCCAGCGGGTGTCGCCCGGCAGCGGCGGGCCATCGTCCCCCAAGGCCCGTGACGCCACCGGGTACAGCAGCCCGAGCGCGGTGTCATGGCGCGAATGGCAGGACACCACGGGCCCGCGGACCCGGTGGGCGGCGGAGTGCAGGGCGCCGCGGCGGTCGGCGGCGTGCGGCAGCCGCTCGGCGAACGCGTAGTGCGAGAACGCCCCCTGGAGCAGGGTCACCGACGCCACCGTGGCGCCCTCCGGCAGCCCGGTCAGCGCGTACGACACCAGCCGGCCGCCGAAGCTGTGGCCCACCAGATGGAGCCGCGGGGCGGGCCGGAGGGCCGCGAGGGCGCCCAGCGCCGGTCCGAGACCCTCGCGCCCGACCGCGCCGGCCCGCCGCTTCATCACGTAGTACGTCGCCTGGCGGAGCAGCTCGTGCGCCCCGTCCCAGAGACCGTCGAGCCCGCTGTCGGGAAAGGCGCGGTCCTCCGCGTCGGACTTCCCGCGCGCCTCGGTGAGCGCGGCGGCGAACCGCTCACAGACCTCCGCCACGTCCTCACCGAACATCGCCGGTACGCCGGCGTCCGCGTCTCCGTCCTGGTCCACCGTGTCCCCGGCCGCGCCGTACTCCCCCTGGACCCGGACCAGCCCGCGCACCAGCACCCCGAACTCGTCCAGCGCCGCGAGCCGTTCGGGCCGCTCGGTCAGCAGCTCGGCCAGGCGCGCCACGATCTGCCGCCGCCCCGGGAAGACCGCGTCCAGCGCCCGGTGGGTCTCCGCGTCGAGCCCCGGGCGCGGAGCCTGAGCGTCGGGCCCCGGGGGCGCACCGGGCGCCGGCCCCGGGGGTGAGCCCGCCAGCGACTCGTCCGTGAACCGCATCGACGGCCACACCACCCCCACGTAGCCGAGCCGCGCCGGGCCCGCCTCGCCGAGCAGCTCCGGAAAGGGCGCGAAGAAGCGGTCATAGAGCCGCGTGGCCATCGTCCGGGTGTTGTTCCAGCCGTGCGCGAATACCACCAGATCCGTGAGGTCCCGCTGGGCGGCCTGTTCCAGCAGCCGGTCCCGCTGCCGGAAGTCGACGTCCCCGTAGGCGTCGAATCTCAGCTCCCAGTACGGTCGTACGCTCATCCCCGTCATCGCTGCTCCCCCTTGGATGGCCCGATGTGCGTGCATCGTCCCAACTGCCCCGTCCGCTGGCCATACGACACGCATACGGTCGCCGTCGGACAATCGGCCAGCCGTTCGACTTACCCAAAATGACGCGGCCGGAACCTGGAATGCCGGACTCCGCGGCCATCCAGAGATAGGGAATTCCCGAATATCCATCGGAAGAATATCCCCGCTGTTCTCGGGATCAGTTCACCCGGAAGGCGCTGCACTATGCTGCGAACGGAAACGTCATTGGGGTGCCGAATACTCTTCGAGCGGAAGGCCGGAATGCCCTTAAAGGATCGATGGCAGTACCCGACGGCGCTGCTGGACACCACGATGGACCAGCTCAGGACGTTGCTCGCGGTCCATGAGGCGGGCACCGCACTGGGCGCCGCCCGGCTGCTGGGGCGGGAGCAGTCCAGTGTGCAGAAACAACTGGACACCCTGAACCGGAACTTCGGCGCACTGTGCGGAGAGCCGTTGGTGGTCAAACGGGGACGCAGTCGGAATGTGCTCTTCACCGCGACCGGGGAGTCCCTCGCCGGACTCGCGCGCGGCACCCTGGAGGACTGGCTGGAGGGGCTGCACGACAGCCGCCGCCGTCTCGGCAGCCGGCTCTGTGTCGGCTCCACCCGTTACACCCTCGGCTTTCTGCTGAATGCCGTGGAGTTGGTCACCGGGGAATTCGACCGCCGGGGTGTCGAGCTCAAGGTCGAACATGTGCGCACCCGGGATCTGCTGGAGCGGCTCGACGCCAAGGAGCTCGACCTGGTCTGCGGCAGCGTCCTGACCACGGCGGGCCACGACAGCCGGCTCGACGGCTTCGAGGTGATGGAGTGGCGGCGCAGCGGGCTGTCCCTGGTCACCAACCTGGATGCCGAGGAGCTGCCCGGGCCCTCGGTCCCGGTGAGCGAGCTGCCCCGGCTGCCGCTGGCGGTCTCGGCCGACGGCCTCATACCCGGCTTTCTGCGCGGCTGGTTCGGCGCCCGCTACCGCCAGGAGCTGCATATCGCGGCCGAGATCGACACCGTGCAGTACGGGCTGGAGCTGCTCTCCTCGGGGGTGCTGCGCGGCTGTGTGCTCGTCACCGAGGGCATCGGCGACGCGGTGGCCGACGGGCGGATCCGCGCCGGTGCCGGGCTGCGCACCCTGGAGCTGACCGACGGCGTGGGACCGGAGCTGGAAGTGCTGATCGGGGTGTTCGTACGAGCCGGGGAGCGCGCCGCGCAGGACTCCGGCCATCCGCTCAATGTGCTGTGGGACGCGCTCGCCGGGGAGAACGCCCGCTGGCGCGGGGTGATGCGCAAGAAGCGCCCCGGCCGGTAACCCGCCGGCCGTGCGCCGGGAGGCCGGTGTGCCTCTTCCGTTTACACATACCGACTGGTTAGTCTGCGCTGCGGGCAGGAGCCGAACCGAGTCGATCCGAGGAGCTGCGAATCGTGGGTACCGTGCGTGGGGCGCGTGTTGTGGTCACCGGGGCGGGGGGTGGCATCGGCGCCGCGCTCGCCCGGCGCTTCGCCGCCGAGGGCGCCCAGGTCGTGGTCAACGACCTCGACGCCGCCAAGGCCGCCGCCGTCGCCGGGGAGATCGGCGCGACCGCCGTCCCCGGCGACGCCTCCGGCGTCGTGCCCGCGGCCCGTGAGGCGCTCGGCGGCGCCATCGACATCTTCTGCGCCAACGCGGGCGTCGGCCACGACGGCGGTCCCGAGGCCGACGAGGAGCTGTGGCAGCAGTCCTGGGACGTCAATGTGATGGCACATGTGCGGGCCGCCCGGGAGCTGCTGCCCGAGTGGCTGGAGCGCGGCAGCGGCCGCTTCGTCGCCACCGTCTCCGCCGCCGGGATACTCACCATGATCGGCTCGGCGCCGTACGCCGTCTCCAAGCACGCCGCACTCGCCTTCGCCGAATGGCTCTCCGCCACCTACCGCCACCGCGGTATCGGCGTCCACGCCGTCTGCCCGCAGGGGGTGCGCACCGACATGCTGACCGCCACCGGGACCGCCGGGGACCTGGTGCTGGCGCCCACCGCGATCGAGCCCGAGCAGGTCGCCGACGCCGTCCTCGCGGGCATCGAGGAGGAGCGCTTCCTGATCCTTCCGCACCCCGAGGTGGCCCGCCACTACGCGGCCCGCGCCGGCGACACCGACCGCTGGCTGGGCGGCATCAACAAGCTGCAGCGCAAGTTCGAGGAGCTCGAGGCGGCATCCGGGACCTCGGGCTGACCCCGCGGGTCCGCCGCTCCCGTACTCTCCGCACCACCACCCTCACCCCCGTCCAGACAGGGCCGCTCCCATGACCACGTACCAGGACCAGCCATGGCTCGCCCAGCTCACCGAGGCACAGCGCCGGAAGATCACCCCGCGGCCGAGTCCGCTGCACGCGTTCCGGGACGCCGTGCGCACTTCCCCCGGCCACCCGGCGCTCGCCTACTTCGACGGACGGCTGACCTACCGGGAGGTCGATGAGCTCTCGGACGGGATAGCCGGCCATCTCGCCGAGCGCGGCTTCGGGCCCGGCGACCGGATGGCGATCATGCTCCAGAACACCCCGCACTTCGTGATCGCGCTGCTGGGGGCGTGGAAGGCGGGCGGTACGGTCGTCCCGGTCAACCCCATGTACAAGGGCGCCGAGCTCGCACACATCCTCGGCGACGCCGAGGTGAGCGCCCTGGTCTGCTCCCGCCACGCCTGGGAGGACTACATCCGCGAGACGGCCGCCGCGTCCCCGGTGCGCATCGCGCTCACCGCCGACGCCCGTGAGCTCCAGACCCGCGACGACGAGCGGGTGCTGCGCGACAAGCCCCTCCCGGTCCCCGAGGACACCGAGGACCTCCTCGCCGCCGCCCGCGCCGGGGCCCGCCCGCCGTCCGTGCCCGCACCGCGCGCCGAGGACATCGCGCTGATCAGCTACACCTCCGGGACCAGCGGCACCCCCAAAGGGGCCACCAACACCCACGGCAACATCTCCTACAACGCCGACCGGCAGCACCTCCTCCACGAGCTGCCCGAAGGCTCGACGCTCTTCGCGCTGGCCCCGCTGTTCCACATCACCGGCATGGTCTGCCAGCTGTGTGCGTGCATATCCGGAGCGGGCACCCTGGCCCTGGCCTACCGCTTCGAGACCGGCGTCGTCCTCGACGCCTTCGCCGAGCACCGCCCCGCCTACACCGTGGGCCCCTCCACCGCCTTCATGGCGCTGATGGCCCACCCCGAGGCCGCCCGCGACCACTTCTCGTCCTTCCGGATCATCTCCTCCGGCGGCGCCCCGCTGCCGCCCGCGCTGGTCGAGCGGTTCCAGTCGGCCCTCGGCCCGTATCTGCACAACGGCTACGGGCTCACCGAGTGCACCGCGCCCTGCGCCAGCGTCCCGCCCGGCGTCCGCGCCCCCGTCGACCCGGTCTCCGGCACCCTCGCCGTCGGCGTCCCCGGCGCCGACACGGTCGTGCGCATCGTGGACGACGCCGGACAGGACGTGCCGTTCGGCGAGCAGGGCGAGATCGTCGTCCGCGGCCCGATGGTGGTGCCCGGCTACTGGCGGCGCCCGGAGGCCACCGCGGCCGCCCTCCCGGACGGGGAGCTGCGCACCGGCGACATCGGCTTCATGGACGAGGGCGGCTGGCTGTACGTGGTCGACCGCAAGAAGGACATGATCAACGCCTCGGGGTTCAAGGTGTGGCCGCGCGAGGTCGAGGACGTGCTCTACACTCACCCCGCCGTGCGGGAGGCGGCCGTCGTCGGCAAACCCGACGCGTACCGCGGCGAGACGGTCAAGGCGTATGTGAGCCTCCGACCGGAGGCCGAGGCCACACCGGACGAGCTGTCCGCGTACTGTGCGGAGCGGCTCGCCGCGTACAAGTACCCCCGCGAGGTGGAGATCCTGCCCGAGTTGCCCAAGACGACCAGTGGCAAGATCCTCCGGCGGGAACTGCGAGGATGAAAGAGAACAGGAAGAGAACGGGTGGCGACCATGGCCAAAACGACGGACGGTGACGGACAGCCGGTGCCACAGCGGCTGCTGGCGGCTGCCACCCGCCTGTTCGCGGAGCGCGGATACGACCGGACGTCCGTACAGGAGATCGTCGAGGCGGCGGGCGTCACCAAGGGCGCGCTCTACCACTACTTCGGCTCCAAGGACGATCTGCTCCATGAGATCTACGGCCGGGTGCTCCGGCTCCAGCAGGAGCGCCTGGACGCCTTCGCGGACGCCGACGCACCGGTGGAGCGGCGGCTGCGGGACGCGGCGGCCGATGTCGTGGTGACCACCATCGAGAACCTCGACGACGCCACCATCTTCTTCCGGTCGATGCACCAACTCAGCCCGGAGAAGCACAAGCAGGTGCGCGCCGAGCGGCGCCGCTACCACGAGCGGTTCCGCGCGCTGATCGAGGAGGGGCAGCGGACCGGGGTGTTCAGCTCCCGGACCCCGGCCGATCTGGTGGTGGACTACCACTTCGGCTCCGTGCACCACCTGGGCACCTGGTACCGGCCCGGCGGACCGCTGGGCCCCCAGGAGGTCGCCGATCACCTGGCCGACCTGCTGCTGCGCGCGCTGCGGCCGTAAAAGTCCGCAAACGCCGGACGGGCTGGAGAATCCAGCCCGTCCGGCGTTTGCGGATGCTGCGGGAAGGGGCGGGGTGGGGATCACCCCCGCCCGCCCCCACACGCACCGCTTCCGTTACACGCACCGCTTCCGTTACACGTACCGCTTCAACTCACGTCGCGCCAGCGACCGTTGGTGCACCTCGTCCGGCCCGTCCGCCAGCTGCAGCGTGCGCGCGGCCGCCCACAGCTCGGCCAGCGGGAAGTCCTGGCTCACCCCGCCCGCGCCGTGCAACTGCACCGCCCGGTCCAAAATCTGAACCACCGTGCGCGGCGTCGCGATCTTGATGGCCTGGATCTCGGTGTGCGCCTCGCGGTTGCCCACCGTGTCCATCAGCCAGGCCGTCTTCAGCACCAGCAGCCGCAGCTGCTCGACCGCCACCCGGGCGTCCGCGATCCACTCATGGACCTGGCCCTGCTGGGCGAGCGCCTTGCCGAAGGCCGTACGGTCCACCGCCCGCCGGCACATCAGCTCGATACCGCGCTCGGCCATGCCGATCAGCCGCATGCAGTGGTGGATCCGGCCGGGGCCGAGACGGGCCTGGGCGATGGCGAAACCGCCGCCCTCCTCGCCGATGAGGTTGCTCACCGGCACCCGCGCCCGGTCGAAGACCACCTCGGCGTGGCCGCCGTGGTAGTGGTCCTCGTAGCCGTACACCCGCATCGCCCGCCGCACCTCGACGCCCGGGGTGTCGCGCGGCACCAGCACCATCGACTGCTGACGGCGCACATCGGCGCCCTCCGGGTCGGTCTTGCCCATCACGATGAAGATCTTGCAGTCGGGGTTCATCGCCCCGGAGATGTACCACTTGCGCCCGGTGATGACGTAGTCGTCGCCGTCGCGCTCGATCCGGGTCTCGATATTGGTCGCGTCGGACGAGGCGACCTCCGGCTCGGTCATCGCGAAGGCCGACCGGATCTCCCCCGCGAGCAGCGGCTCCAGCCACTGCTTGCGCTGCCGCTCGTCGCCGAACTGGGCGAGCACCTCCATGTTGCCGGTGTCGGGGGCGGCGCAGTTCAGGGCCGTGGGGGCCAGCTGGGGGCTGTGGCCGGTGATCTCCGCGAGCGGGGCGTACTGCAGATTGGTCAGCCCCGCGCCGTACTCGTCGTCGGGCAGGAAGAGGTTCCACAGCCCCTGCCGGCGGGCCTCGGTCTTGAGCTCCCCGACGACCGCCGGGGTCAGCCACGGGGAGTCCAGAGCCGCGCGCTGCTCCTCCGCGACCGCCTCCGCCGGATGGACATGCTCGTCCATGAAGGCGAGCAGCTTGGCGCGCAGCTCTTCGGTCCGGGCGTCGAATGCGAAGTCCATGACGGGATCAGCTCTCCTCGAGGGTGGTGAGGCCGTGGTCGATGAAGGCGGGGACGATGTCGCCGATGCGGTCGAAGCCCGCGCCGACGGTCTGGCCGAGGGTGTAGCGGTAGTGGATGCCCTCGAGGATCACCGCGAGTTTGAAGTAGGCGAAGGCGGTGTACCAGGACACGCCGCTCACATCGCGCCCCGAACCCTCGGCATAGCGCTGGATCAGCTCGTCCGTGGCGGGGTGGCCGGGGGCGCCCTGGGTGGAGGAGATGGGGGAGTCGGCGAGATTCGGATGACCGCTGTACATCACGATCAGTCCGAGGTCGGTCAGCGGATCGCCGAGGGTGGACATCTCCCAGTCCAGGATCGCCGTGATCCGGTCGTCGGCGTTCACCAGGACGTTGTCCAGGCGGTAGTCGCCGTGGACGACCGTGGGCACGGGGGAGGCCGGCAGCGCCTTGGCGAGCCGGGTGTGCAGCTCGTCGATCCCGGACAGCTCACGGCTGCGCGAGGCCGCCAGCTGCTTGCCCCAGCGGCGCAGCTGCCGCTCCAGGAACCCCTCCGGACGCCCGAAGTCGCCGAGCCCGACCTCGGCCGGGTCCACGGAGTGCAGCGTCACGAGCGTGTCGACGAGGGAGAGGACGACCTCCCGGGTGCGCTCCGGGCCGATGCCGGCGAGCTGCTCGGCGGTGCGGTACGGGGTGCCCTCGACGAACTCCATGACGTAGAAAGGCGATCCGGCCACCGACTCGTCCTCGCACAGCAGCACCGGCTCCGGCACCGGCACGGCAGTCGGGTGCAGGGCGCTGATCACCCGGTGTTCCCGCGCCATGTCATGGGCGGTGGCGAGCACATGGCCCAGCGGCGGCCGGCGGACGACCCAGCGGGAAGTGCCGTCGGTGACGGTGTAGGTGAGATTCGAACGGCCGCCTTCGATCAGCTCGGCGCTCAGTGGCCCGCGCACCAGTCCCGCGCGTTCGCGGTCGAGGTGGGCGCGGAGCCGATCGAGGTCGAGCCCTGGGGGATTGCCTGCGTTCATCGAACCTCTTCCTGGGTTTCCTCGGTACTTCTCGGTACTACGCACAGCCGCTCGGTCAGGGGAGCGGGCGAACCGTTCCGCAACATGATGCCGACCAGTCGGTATGTAGTCCAGTGCGGGTCCGTTGCCGGGCACATCGGGGCCGCGGCCCGGAGGGCTCGGAACTACCGCCCCCGCCCCCGCCCGGCCCGCTCCTCGGCCCGCTCCTGGGCCTCGACCACCGCCTCCCCGTACTCCACCGACCAGGCACCGAGCGCCTCGACCGGCCCCAGCAGGGTCTCCCCGAGCGGGGTCAGCGCGTACTCGACCCGGGGCGGCGCCTCCGCGTACCGGTGCCGCTCCACCAGCCCGTCGCCCTCCAGGCGGCGCAGGGTGTCGTTGAGCACCTTCGGGCTGATGCCGCCGATCGCCTCGCGCAGCTCGCCGGGGCGGCGCGGCCCCTCCCGCAGCCCGAAGATCACGACGGCGGTCCAGGTGCGGGCCAGCAGATCGAAGCCCAGCCGCGCCCGGCAGTCGGCGATGAATCCCTCCGGTGCGAGGGGCCGCGGTGTCGTCGCCGGTTCACTCACTGATGACCTCCTGACCGCCGTCCTAGCGCATCCGTCGCACACCGCGCGGTGTGCGACGGACTTCCTAGTGTCCTTCCCCATCGGCAGGCGATAACGAGGAGGAGGCCGCGATGCGGATCGGAGTGCTGGGCACGGGCACGATGGCGGACGCGCTGGGGACCCAGTGGGCGCGGGCGGGGCACGAGCTGTTCATCGGCGGCCGCTCGCGGCCGAAGGCGGCGGCGCTGGCCGCCCGGATCGGCCACGGCGCGCGGGCGGGGAGTCTGCGCGAGGCCGCCGGATTCGGCCAGGTGACGCTGCTGGCGGTGGCGTACGAGGGCGTCGAGGCGGCCCTGGAGGCGGCGGGCGCGGCCGAGGGCACGCTGAGCGGCCGGGCGCTGATCGACTGCACCAACGCGGTCGTCCCCGGGCACTTCACCCTCGCCACCGACGGCGGCCCGGGCATGGCCGAGCGGATCGCCGCGCGGGCCGTCGGGGCGCGGGTCGTGAAGGCGTTCTGCCACTGCTCGGACGCGGTGTGGCGGATGACCCCGCCGGTCTTCGCCGACGGGCCGCTGGCGGTCCCGCTGTGCGGGGACGACGACAAGGCCCTGGAGGCCGTACGCACGCTGGTCCGCGACATGGGCTGTGTACCGCTGGACGCCGGGGGCCTGGAGCGGGCCCGCCTGCTGGAGTCCACCGTCGCGTTTCTGCTCGGCTTCTGGTTCGGCGGGGTGGAGCCACGGGCCGCGCTGCCGCCGCTGGCCGCGCAGAGCCCGGCGTAGCGCCGGGGTAGCGGCCGGGGCGGTGCGGATTTGCGCCTGCGGTGGGGGAGCAGGAGCGTCGAAGGGGAGGAGCGGGGCAAGGAGAACGCGAGAGCCGCGAGGAGCTGCGAGAACCGCGAGAACGCGAGAGCCGCGAGAACGCGAGAGCCGCGAGGAGCCGCGAGGAGCTGCGAGAACCGCGAGAACCGCGAGAACGCGAGAGCCGCGAGGAGCGCCACCATGAAGGCCATCACCTACCGCCGCTACGGCGGCCCCGAGATCCTGGAGTACGGGGAGCGGCCGGAGCCGAAGGTCGGCCCCGACTCCGTCCTGATCAGGGTCAGGGCCGCCAGCGTGAACCCCGTCGACTGGAAGGCGCAGGCCGGATACCTCGAACCGGTCCTGGACGCGGTCTTCCCGGTGATCCCCGGCTGGGACGTCTCCGGGGTCGTGGAGCGGCCCGGCCCCGCGGTGACGGAGTTCCGGCCCGGCGACGAGGTGATCGGCTACGTAAGGGAGGACTTCCTCTCCCGGGGCACCTGCGCCGAGTACGTGGCGGCGCCCATCCGCACCCTCGCCCGCAAACCGCGGAACCTCTCCTTCACCCAGGCCGCGGGCATCCCGCTGGCGGGCCTGACGGCCTACCAGTCGCTGGTCCGGGCGCTGAGGGTCGGCGAGGGCGACACCGTCCTGGTTCACGCGGCGGCGGGCGGGGTCGGCTCGATGGCGGTCCAGCTGGCCCGGCACATGGGCGCCCGCGTGATCGGCACCGCGGGCGAGCGCAACCACGAATATCTGCGCGCGCTCGGCGCGGAGCCGACCACGTACGGGGAGGGCCTCGCCGACCGGGTCCGCGCCCTCGCCCCGAACGGGGTGGACGCCGCGCTCGACCTGGTCGGCGGCGACGCGCTCACCGTCTCCGGCGAGCTCCTCGCCCCCGAAGGCCGCCTGGCCTCCATCGCCGACCCCGCCGTCCTCGGCCTCGGCGGCCACTACGTCTTCGTCCGCCCCGACCCCGACGACCTCCAGGACCTCACCGACCTCGCCGAGCGCGGCGCCCTCGGCGTCGAGGTCGCCGCGGTCTTCCCCCTCCAGAAGACGGCGGACGCCCAGCGCCTCAGCATGGAGGGTCACGCCAGGGGCAAGATCGCCATCGCGGTGGACTGACAGTGGCCTGAGCGATCTGGGGAACACCCCGGTCGGCGGGCCCTTCGGCCGAGTGCGGGCCGGGCGCCTGCGGCGGGCGGAGCCTCCACCCCGCCCCTTCCCGAAACAAGGGGCTTCGCCCCGGACCCCGGGGGGCTCGGCCCCCGAACCCCGGTCGGGCGCTGGGACACCGACGGGAGTACGGCCTGGCCCCCTTCGGGCTTGGTCCCTGCCCTCAGTGGCGTATGGCGCCGGTGCCGTCCGGTGGCGGCGGACGCCGGACGGCACCGCGAGCGCGGGGTGGGCCTCGCCCTGGGGCCTGCGGGGGTGGGGGCGTGGCTCGGTCGGGATCCGGGGCAGGGCCTCGGAGGGGGCCAAGGGGCGGGACCCCTTGTGTCGGGAAGGGGCGGGGTGGGGAACTTCGCCCGCCGCAGGTGCCCCCATCCCGCACTTGGCCCCCCGCACTGGCTACCTGCCCCCATCCCCGCAGCCGAGGGGCGAGGGCGCGGGCCGGTCCTCAGGTGGCCTCAGCGAAGCATCGCCGCTCCCAGGACGGCCAGGGCGAGGGTGCAGCCCACCGCGGCCACGGCCGCCCGCGGGGACAGGGCGGGCGGACGTGGCATGCGCATGGCCCGGATGCGGCGGTGGGCCAGTGCCAGGAAGGCCAGCCAGGCCACCACCACCAGGGCCAGGACCACGAGCGAGGCCGGGTCGATACCGCCGTGCAGGGTCTGCCGGCCCGCGAGCGAGGCGGCCACCGCGCACGCCAGCGTCGTACGCCGCCAGGCCAGCCGCGTCCGCTCCGGCTGGAGCCCGGGGTCCCGGTCCCGCGTTCGTGGTCCGTGCGTCCCCTTCCCCTCCGGCATCGCCTCACACCTCCCGGGTCACCCGCCCCACCCGAAGGCGGCCACGATCACCATCAGCAGCGCGACCACCCCGACCGCGAGCCCCAGCACCACCGGGAAGCGGGACATCGGCAGGTCCTCGCCCCGCCGCATGGCCCGCTCGCAGCGCACCCAGTGGCTGATGGCCCGCAGGGCGCACAGCGCGCCGCCCGCCAGCAGGACGAGCGCCAGCGCGAGCCGCAGCGGCCGGGCCGTCTCCGGGAGGAACTGGTCGACCGCGAATCCGCCGCCCACCAACGCCATCGCGGTGCGCAGCCAGGCGAGGAAGGTCCGTTCGTTGGCGAGTGAGAAGCGGTAGTCGGGGGTGCCGCCCTCCTCCCGCAGCCGCTCGGGCGCGAACCACAGCCGTACGTCCGACGCCGCCGAGGCGAGACCGCCGCCACGCGGCTCGGCCGGCTGCGCAGGCTTCGAAGGCCCGGGCCCGGAGGATTCGGTCACGCTTCGACCCTCTCACGGCGCCACTCCGTCAGCCGCCGGTACGCCTCCCGCCCGTCCGGCACCCACTCCCACTCGGGCAGCCGCCGGGTCAGCTCCTCCTCGGTGAGAAAGGCGTGCCAGGCGACCTCCTGGGCCTGCGGATCGACCGGCAGCTCGCAGCGCACCTCGTAGACGCGGCTCCACCAGGTGTGCTCGGGCGTCTCGTAGAGGAACGAGAACAGCGGTACGGGCGCGGGCAGCCCCCGCACCCCCAGCTCCTCCTCCGCCTCGCGCAGCGCCGCCTCGTCATAGCCCTCGCCCGCGCCGACGACCCCGCCGACGAACATGTCGTAGAGCGAGGGAAAGACCAGCTTCTCGGCGGTGCGGCGATGGACGAAGACGCGGCCCTGGGCGTCCCGGGCCTGGATGAAGACGCAGCGGTGCCGGAGCCGGTGGGCGATGGCGTCACCGCGTCGGGCCTGGCCGACCACGCGGTCCCGCTCGTCCACGATGTCGAGTAGTTCGTTGGCGGAAAGCGGTTCCTGATCAGGCATACCGCCATACAAGCAGATCGCGGGCGCGGTCAGCGCCGGTGGCCACCGCCGTAGTCGCCCCCGTAGCCGTTTCCGCCGCCATAGCCGCCGTCGTACCCGCCTCCATAGCCTTCCCCGTAACCGCCACCCTGGCCCTGCCCCGGCGTGTACGGCCCGGAGCCGCCGTTCTCGCCGCGCTGCCGTTCCTGCTGCTGCTCGGCCCAGCGGTCGAACGCCTCCACCGCGTCCTGCCAGTCGTCGTACTGCCCCGGCCCCCGGGACGACCAGCCCGGCCAGGACGGCGTGGAGCGGCCCTTGCCGGCGGACGGGGTCCGGGGCTTGTCCGGTGTGGAGTCGGCTGCCGGGGCCTGAGCCGCGGGCTGGGCGGCGGGCGGCTGCGGCTTGGGCTTCTCGGCGCGCGCACCGCGCAGCGGGGTGTCGCCCACCGCCGCCTCGGCGTACGGGACGGCATGGCTCTCCGGCTCGTCCGGGACGGCCGTCGAGGTGTCGTGTCCGGAGGCGGCCGTCGCCTCACGGGCGTCCTTGCTCATGAGCATGAAGAGGGCGGTGGCGGCGCCGGTGGCCGACAGCAGAATCGCCCCGGCGGCCGCCTTACGGCGGTTGTCCACCGGGCGGCGGCGGGCGTGCCGGGGCCCGATCACCTCGCCGCGGAGCACCTGTGCCTCGTCCGCGGGTGGCCCGGATTGGAGGGGCTGCGGGCCGGGGGTGACGAGCGTCGGGTTCACCACGCGACGTTCCACCTCGGGCGTCGGCCCTGAATGCTCAACGGAGCGGTCAGCCATGGTCGATGATGATGCACGGTTGCCCTAACCGTGTCCAATCTCGGTGAACGATTGTGACCTTCTGTTCTACGTCGAGGTTTCGCGGGGGGAGTTGGCGGGCCGGAAGCGGCCGGAAACCGCTCCCACAGCCCGGGTTGACGCCGTACTGGGCGGTAGGCAGGATCGCGGTCATGACGCCGTCGGCGGGCGTCGGCGGGCTCACGAGAACGGACACCACACCATGGCGTACGACGCGGACGTGATCGTGGTCGGCGCGGGGCTCGCGGGCCTCGCGGCCACCGCCGAACTGGCCGACGCCGGCCGTAAGGTGATCCTGCTCGACCAGGAGCCGGAGCAGTCGCTCGGCGGCCAGGCCCACTGGTCCTTCGGCGGTCTCTTCCTCGTCGACTCACCCGAGCAGCGCCGCCTGCGTATCCGCGACAGCCATGAACTCGCCTGGCAGGACTGGCTGGGCACGGCCGGGTTCGACCGCGAGGAGGACCACTGGCCGCGCCGCTGGGCCGAGGCGTACGTGGACTTCGCGGCGGGCGAGAAGCGGTCCTGGCTGCACGCCCAGGGGCTGCGGCTGTTCCCGCTCGTCGGCTGGGCCGAGCGCGGCGGATACGACGCGACCGGCCACGGCAACTCCGTGCCCCGCTTCCACATCACCTGGGGCACCGGCCCCGGCATCGTCGCCCCCTTCGAGCGGCGGGTGCGGGCGGCGGCCGCCCGCGGCCTGGTCGAGCTGCGCTTCCGGCACCGGGTGACGGGGCTGGCCCGCAGCGCGGGCACGGTCGACACCGTCACCGGCGACATCCTGGAGCCCAGCGACGCCGAGCGCGGCGCCCCCAGCGGCCGCGAGGTCGTCGGCGCCTTCGAACTGCGCGCCCAAGCCGTGATCATCACCTCCGGCGGGATCGGCGGCAACCACGACCTGGTCCGCGCCAACTGGCCCGAGCGGCTGGGCTCCCCGCCCGAGCGGATGATCTCCGGGGTCCCGGCCCATGTGGACGGCCATATGCTCGGCATCGCCGAGGCGACCGGCGGCCGCATCATCAACCGCGACCGGATGTGGCACTACACCGAGGGCATCGAGAACTGGAACCCCATCTGGCCCCGGCACGGTATCCGCATCCTGCCCGGCCCGTCCTCCCTGTGGTTCGACGCACGCGGCAAGCGGTTGCCGGTGCCGCTGTTCCCCGGCTTCGACACCCTCGGCACGCTCGAGCACATCATGCGGACCGGCTACGACTACACCTGGTTCGTGCTCACCCGGAAGATCATCGAGAAGGAGTTCGCGCTCTCCGGCTCCGAGCAGAACCCGGACCTCACCGGCAAGAGCATCCGCGATGTGATCGGCCGCGGCCGGGCCGGTGCCCCGGGCCCGGTCCAGGCGTTCATGGACCACGGCGCGGACTTCATCGTGGAGCGGTCGCTGACGACGCTGGTCCGGCGGATGAACGAGCTCACCAAGGAGCCGCTCATCGACGAGGAGGGGCTGCGGCGGGAGATCGTCGCCCGCGACCGCGAGATCGCCAACCCCTACACCAAGGACCTCCAGGTCACCGCCCTGCGCGGCACCCGCAAGTATGTGGCCGACCGGCTGATCCGCACCGCCGCCCCGCACCGCATCCTCGACCCGAAGGCGGGTCCGCTGATCGCCGTGCGCCTGAACATCCTGACCCGCAAGACGCTCGGCGGCCTCGAGACGGACCTCTCCTCCCGCGTCCTGACCGAGGGCGGCGAACCGCTGCCCGGCGTCTACGCGGCGGGTGAGGCGGCGGGCTTCGGCGGCGGGGGAGTGCACGGCTACCGCTCCCTGGAGGGCACCTTCCTGGGCGGCTGCCTCTTCTCGGGCCGTACGGCGGGCCGCGCGGCGGCCAAGGCGGTGGGGTAGACCCGGGGTGTGGCTCCCGGGCTCCCGGGCTCCCGGGCTCCCGGGCTCCGGAGTCTTACCGAAGTCTGACGAATCCCCGGCGGATATGGCGCACCACCCCCGCCCGGTGCTCTTATCGACCCATGGACCCCAACACCGGTGCCGGATCCGACGGCCACGGCGCCCCCGTCGGCCGGCGCCTCGTCCTCGGCATGCTCGGCCTCGGCGCCGGCGCGATGGCCGCGGCCCCCTGGCTGCAGGGCCGCCTGGAGGCCGCCCTGGGCGCGGTGGCCGACAAGGACCCGACGGGGGTGACCGGACTCCTCCCCAACGGCGGGGGATTCCGCTACTACTCCGTCACCTCCTCCGTGCCCCACAAGGACGCGGGCAACTACCGCCTCACCGTCGGCGGACTCGTCGACAAGCCCGCCGAGTACCGCCTCGCCGATCTGCGCGCGCTCCCGCAGACCCGCCTCGTCCGCGATGTCCAGTGCGTCACCGGCTGGCGGGTGCCCGAGACCCCGTTCGAGGGGGTGCGGCTGTCGACGCTGCTCGACGCCGCCGGGGTGCGTCCGCAGGCCAAGGCCGTCCGCTTCACCTGTTTCGACGGCGCGTACAGCGAGAGCCTGACCCTCGATCAGGCGCGGCGCGCTGACGTCCTGGTCGCGCTGAAGCTGCGGGACAAGCCGCTGGGACACTCCCACGGCGGTCCGGTGCGGCTGTATGTGGCGCCCATGTACTTCTACAAGTCGGCGAAATGGCTCTCCGGCATCACCGTCACCGACGAGGTGCGGCCCGGCTATTGGGAGGACCGGGGCTATGACGTCGACGCCTGGGTCGGCAGATCGAACGGACGCGACGATGACCCCACCGCCTGAGCAGACGACCCCACCCTCCGAGCGGACGATGACCGCAACGTCGCGAGCAGGGGACCGGGACGGGTCGCGGGTGCGCCGGTTCAGCCCCGCCGAGCGCTGGATCCACCGCACCACGGCCCTCCTGCTGGGCGTGTGTGTGCTCAGCGCGGCCTGTCTCTATCTGCCCGAGCTCGCCGAACTCGTCGGCCGGCGCGCCCTCGTCGTCACCGTCCATGAGTGGAGCGGCATCCTGACGCCCCTCCCGGCCCTGCTCGGGCTCGCCTCCCGCGCCTTCCGCGCCGACCTCACCCGGCTCAACCGCTTCGGCCCGCACGACCGCCGCTGGCTGCGCGCGGCGCTGCGCCGCGACCACCGGCGACAGGAGCGCCCGGCGGGGAAGTTCAACGCCGGGCAGAAGCTGTACGCCGGGTATATCGCGGGCGCGGTGATGGTGATGGCGGGCACCGGGCTGCTGATGTGGTTCACCGATCTGGCCCCGCTGGTGTGGCGCACCAGCGCCACCTTCGTCCACGACTGGCTGGCGCTGGCCATCGGCATCGTCCTGCTCGGCCACATCGGTAAGGCGTTCGCCGATCCGGAGGCCCGGCGCGGGATGCGCACGGGCCGGGTCGAGCGGGCGTGGGCGGCCCGTGAGCATCCGCTGTGGCGTACGGACGAGGACACCGCGGACGGCCACCAGGACGCGGGGCACGACACCGGAGACCACGAACACCGCGTCGGCTGAGCCCTAGCCGCGCGCCACGTCCGCCGAACCAGCGGCCACGGACGCCGCGTACCGCTGGACCAATAGCCACGCGCCACATCCGCTGAACCAGTGGCCACGAGCGCCACGTCCGCTGAACCCATGACACCCGGTGCCATGATGCGTCGCATGCGCGAGAAAGGTGCAACAAAGACCGTTATGCGGCTTGGGGTGCATGTCGCCCTGTGCGCCGTGGCGATGCTTCCGCTGAGCGGCTGCCGCATGTTCGACTCCCCGCTGCGGCGGGGCGGGCTCTGGGTGAATCCGGACAGCCCGGCCGCCCGGCAGGTCCGTGAGCGGCAGGACCAGGGAAAGAACCGCGACGCCGCGCTCATCCGGCGGATCGCTCAGCAGCCGGTCGCGGAGTGGCTCGGCCCCGCGCCGCCCCGTGAACGGGTCCGCTTCATCACCGAATCCGCGGCGCGGACCGGGTCCACCCCGGTCCTGGTCGCCTATCACATCCCGTACCGCGACTGCGGACGGTACTCGGCGGGCGGAGCGCGGAGCAGCCGGGCCTACCGGCGCTGGATCGAGCAGATCACCCTGGGCATCGGCGACCGCAAGGCGATCGTCGTCCTGGAACCCGATGCGGTGGCTCAGCTCGTCGACGGCTGCGTACCGGCCAGGCTGCGTACCGCCCGGCTGGCGATGCTGCGCGACGCGGTCGCCATGTTCGCCGCCCTGCCCCACGTCCGGGTGTACGTGGACGCGGGGAACCCGGGCTGGATCAAGAATCCCGACCGGCTGGTGCGGCCGCTGCGCGAGGGCGGTATCGAGCAGGCGGACGGCTTCGCGCTGAACGTCTCCAACTTCCAGCCGACCCGGCCCACCGAGGCGTACGGCCACCGGCTCTCCGCCGCCCTCGACGGCGCCCACTTCGTCATCGACACCAGCCGCAACGGCAACGGCCCGCTGCGGCTCCGCGGCGCGGCCCGGCACGGCATCCGGGCCCGGGACTCCTGGTGCAATCCGCCGGGGCGGGCGCTGGGCGAGCGGCCCAGCACCACCACCGGGGACCGCCTCGTGGACGCCTATCTGTGGATCAAGCGGCCGGGAGAGTCCGACGGAACCTGCAACGGCGGCCCTCCGGCGGGCCACTGGTGGACCGAGTACGCGCTCGATCTGGCCCGTAACGCCCCCCGCCGGCACTAGCCGCCCGGCCGCCGGTCACAGCGCGCAGACCGGCGCCTTTTCCTTGTCCTCGTTCTTGCTCTTGTTCTTCTTGTTCTTCGCTTTCGGGACCGCACAGGGGCTGGCCGCGTCGCGCGCCGTCGGCACCGTTCCGCGCGCCGGGCGCTTCCGGCCGCGGCGCAGCAGCCCCACCGACCAGATCGCCACCGGCGCCAGACACAGCGCGAGGGCGAGCACCGCCCAGGTCCGCATCACCGCATGGGCGTGCCCGAGGAAGAACGAGGCGACCAGAGAGGAGCCGAACACCCCGGCCCACAGCAGATGGATACGGAACGTGGAGAGCCGGTCGGGGCTGGACGAGTCGCCCTTGGGCGTGACCACGAACCGGCTGGTGCGGCGCAGCGCCGCGTCGCACAGCGACTTGGCGTAGATCGGGGCCGACAGCGCCGAGAGCAGCATCCCGGACAGCCCGCCGGAGCCCTCCGGCTCATGCGGGGAGACGTTGTGCCGCCGGTTCCAGATGTACAGCCCGATCTGCAGCATGGCCGCGTCGCTGTAGAGCATCATCCACATCTCGGCGGGGATGTGGATCCCGGCCGCGCCCAGCACCAGGAACAGCGCACACGACAGCGCGGAGAGGACCCAGTTGAGCGCGGTCATCGGGTAGTACGCGATCATCAGCGAGTAGTTGAGCAGCTTGCCCGGCGACAGGGTGAACGGGCCCTTCCAGAACTGCTTGAGCACGGTCTCGTAGGTGCCGCGGCTCCACCGCATCTGCTGGGTGAAGAAGTCCGTCCAGGTACTCGGCCCCTCGCCGACCGCGAGCACATCGGGGGTGTAGACCGAGCGCCACTTCTTGCTCGTGGCGGGGTTGCGGTGGCGGTGCAGCTCGAAGCCGGTGGCCATGTCCTCGGTGATCGAGTCGTACAGCCCGCCGATCGAGCGCAGCGCGCTGATCCGCACCGCGTTGTTGGTGCCCACGAACATCGGGCCGCCATAGGCGTTTCCGGCGCGCTGGATCAGCGCGTGGAAAAGGAACTGCTGGCTTTCGGCGGCCTTGGTGACCGGGGTGTCGTAATTCCCGTAGACCTGCGGGCCGACAACAAAGGCGATATCCGGATCCCGGAAGTAACCCAGCATGCGCTCCAGGAAGTTGGGCAGCGGCACATGGTCGGTATCCACACACGCCATGAATTCATATGCGTCGCCATGCGCGTCCAGCCAGGCGTTGTAATTCCCGTGCTTGGTCCTCGCCCGGAAAGCACCCTTCGGCTGATTCCACTTCTCGATGCCCTTGCGGGAGAAGTGCCGTACGCCAAGCCGTGCGCACAGCGCCTTGACCTCCTCGTCGTCCCCCTCGTCCAGCAGCCACACATCCAGCGGCCCGGTGTGCCGGATCCGCACCGCCCCCTCCAGCGTGGCCCGGACCATCGCGATCGGCTCCTTGCCGGGCACGAAGCTGGTCAGGAACGCCACCCGCGTCCCCGGCTCGGCCACCACCGGCACCGGATCCCGCGCCACCAGCGTCGCATGGGCGTTGGAGACGACCGTGAACAGGCGAAAGCCCTCGATCAGCGCGATCGAGACCAGCATCGCGAGGTCCGCCGCCCGCTGCCACCACGGCGCGTAGGCGCGCTCCAGCCAGTGATCGGGGTGCAGCAGCCACAGCAGGAGCAGCGCCGAGCACACCGGCGCCGCGCACAGCAGCAGCGCGGCACGGATCCGGTGCGGCTCCTGCGCCAGCAGACTCCGGCAGCGCACCCGGTAGGGGCGGTCCGTGGGGGCGTTGGTCAGCGGGCCCGCCAGTTCGCTGTACCGCTTGTACTCGTACACCGAGGCGGAACGGCGGTGCGGGACGCGGGAATCCGACGCGGTACGCGCGGGCGGCGGCCCGGCGGATACGGCGTGTGCGGTAGCTTTCCGGGGGGAATCTCTGACGGGGGTCGGTGCAGACATCTGGGCACTCCCGCGGGGCTGGCTCGAACCGAATGGCGCGTCGCGATGACCCATATGGGCCATATTCTTCAGGTCATCGCGCGAGATGAGAAGGTAACAATCCCATGGGGACTGGCCGTGCACATCGGATATTCGGCGCGCCTTTGTTGACGGCCCGTAAGGCATCCACTCCGACGGCCCAGCGGTGCGCGTCTTACGTGATTTACATCCCGCCGTCTGGCAGGGTCGGCACCGATCGAAGCCCATCGGAATACGGAGGATGGGGCGCAGTCGCCCGATGAGAGTCCTGCACATCATCTCCCGCCTCGGGGCCGGAGGAGCCGAACAGCAACTGAGGCTGCTGCTGCGCCATTTGCCGGTGCGCTGTGACGTCATCGCCCTCTCGGGCCCCGGCGCCACCGCGCACGGCATTCGCGCGGACGGCATCCCGGTCACCCATGTGCCCCTGGGCGCCGGGCGCGAGCGGCAGCTCACCACGGTGCCCAGGCTGGTGCGGATCATCCGCTCCGGCGGCTACGACCTGGTACACACCCATCTGTACCGGGCGTGTGTGCTCGGCCGGATCGCCGCCCGGCTGGCGGGGGTGCGGGCGGTCATCGCCACCGAACACAGCCTGGGCGAGCGGCGGATCGACGGCCGACCGCTCACGGCCGCCCTCCGCGCCCGCTATCTCGCCGCCGAGCGGCTGGGCTCGGCCACCGTCGCCGTCTCGGCCGCCGTCGCCGACCGGCTGCGCGACTGGGGCGTGCCCAACCCCCGGATCCATCTGGTGCCGAACGGGATCGACGCCCGCCACTTCCGCTTCGAACCGGCCGCCCGGGCGGCCGCCCGCGCCCGTCTCGGCCTCCCCGACCGGGCCTTCGTGGTCGGCGGGGTCGGCCGCCTGGTGGCGGACAAGCGGTTCGACGTGGCGGTGCGGGCCGTCGCCGAGGTGCCGGACACCCGGCTGCTGCTGGTCGGCGAGGGCCCCGAGCGCCCCGCCCTGGAGGACCTGGCCGCCCGGCTCGGCGTCGCCGACCGGGTGCGGCTGCTGGGTGAGCGCGACGGCGCGGTGGCCCCGCCGGACGACCGGCCCGCGGGGCTCCCCGGACTGCTGGCCGCCATGGACGTCCTGGTCTCGCCGTCCACCGAGGAGGCGTTCGGCCTCGCGGCCCTGGAGGGGCTCGCGGCCGGGCTGCCGGTGCTGCACACCGTCTGCCCCGCCCTCGACGAGCTCCCCGCCGGTGCCGTCCCCGGCGCCCGCCGCATCGCCCCCGGCCCGGCCGCCCTCGCCGCCGCCCTGCGCCGACAGACCGCCGCGGGCCCGCTGCGCTTCCCGGTCCCGGACGCCATCGACCGCTACGACATCGCCCGCGGCGCCCGCCGCCTGATGGACCTCTACGACCGCGCCACCACCTGCGGGCCGGACGGCTGTCTGCGGGTGTCACCCATCAGCCGCCGCATGCCGCGGCGCGGCGCGCCTGCGGGCTGAGAGGGCTCGCGGGTTGAGGCGGCCCTCGCGCCGTACCGACGCCGTCCCTTGCCGCAGGCGGGGAATCAATCGCCTCGCGCGGCCTCGCCGCGGTCGTCATCAGGCCCCGGGGCCAGATCACGGAGCAGCTCCAGCACATGCCGCAGGCCGGGGCGGTTGCCGGTGCCCGCACGGCCGACGGTGAAGACGGTCCGGGAGACGGGATGGACCAGCGGATGCAGGCTGACGGGCGCGATGGTGTCCGGTAGCGCCATTCGGGGCACCAGGGCGGCACCGGCTCCCGCGGCGACCAGGGCCGTCAGCACGGCGAAATCGCCGCTGCGCACCCGGATGTCCGGGACGAACCCGGCGGCGCCGCAGGCGCGCTGGATCATCTCGTAGCAGGAGGTCTCCGGGCCGGGCGTCAGCCACGGCAGATGCGACAGCCGCGACAGATCCGCGGGCTGCCCGGCCGCAAGGCCCAGTGCGTCGGCCTGGCGGGGCTCCAGGGCGAGCAGCACCGGTTCCTCCATCAGGACGGCTTGTTCGCAGGTGGCGGGGAAGCTGCGTGGCAGCACGGTGTAGCTGTGCACCAGGGCCAGGTCCGTTGAGCGCTTGCGCAGCTCGTCGAGGGCGTGGTCGGGCTCCTGGACGGAGAGCCGCAGCGAGAGATCGGGGGCGGTGTCGGACTCGGCGAGGCGCTGCCACAGGGGCGCGATGAGGGTGCGGGCGGCGGAGGCGAAGGCGGTGATCCGCACGATGCCCTGCCGACCGCTCTGCAGGGCGGCCAGGCTGGACTCGGCCGCCGCGAGTTCCGCCAGGATGATTTCGGCGTGGGCCACCAGCAACTCCCCGGCCGCGGTCAGCCGCAGGGTGCGCCCCTGCTTCTCCACCACGGGCGTGCCCGCCTCCTTCCGCAGGGCGGCGAGGTGCTGGGAGACGGCCGGTGGGGTCAGGTGCAGGGCCTCCGCGGTGGCCGCGATGGTTCCGTAGGCGGCGAGGTGCTGGAGGATGCGCAGCCGGCGTACGTCAAGCACGGAGGGCTCCTTGCTCGGATCGGAGTGGGGGCGTGGCAACGCCCGGGATGCCCTGGCGCACCGTCACCGTGTCAGGGTGCGCCGGTCGGCCCGCTCGGCGGTGCCCTCGGACGCGTCCACGTCCACGCTGCCGGAGGAGCGCCGGTCCGCCGTACGCCGGTTGATCAGGATCACCCCCGCGACGCTGACCGCTCCGCCGACCAGCTCGATGGCGTGGGGCACCTCGCCCAGCCAGAGGAACGAGACGGCCAGGGCCACCGGCGGCACCAGGTAAAGCGCCGCCGTGGAGGCCGCGAGCGGCAGCCGCGCGACGGCGTGGGCCCAGATGACGAAGCCGAGCGCGGAGGGCAGCAGGCCCAGATAGAGCGCGGAGAGCAGCGCGCCGGCCGGTGCGTGAACGGCCGCGTGCCAGGTGGCGGGGATCAGCGGCAACGCGAAGAGGGTGCCCGTGACCATCGCGTAGGTGGCGACCTCCAGGCCGGTGTAGCGGCGCAGCAGGGGCTTGGACGAGAAGTGGTACACCCCCTGCACCACGGCGGCCGCCAGCACCACGAGAGCGGAGACACTGAATCCGCTGGTGCCCTCGGCCAGGCTGACGATGGCCGCGCCCGCCAGCGCGATGACGCTGCCGACGACGATGCGACGGCTCATCCGCTCCCCGAGGAACACGGTGCCCAGCAGCACACTGAACACGGGAGCGACCGAGATCAGCAGACTCGCGGTCCCGGCCTCCACATGCACCTCGCCCCAGTTGAGCAGCACCTGATAGGCGGTCATGCCCGTGGCCCCGCACAGGGCGATCATCGGCAGGTCACGACGGCGCGGCAGGCGTACCTTTGTGAACGGCGCCACCAGCATCAGCGCGAGGGCCGCGACCCCGAGCCGCAGAAACGACAGCCCGGCCACCCCCAGCCCGTCGATGCCGACCCGGATGGCGGGAAAGGCAGAGGCCCACAGCACGACGGTGCCGGCCAGGGCGAGAAAACGGGGAGAGGCGATGCGCGGGAACATGCCTTCAGCGTCCCCGCCCCCACAGCGAAAATCGAGTTAGCTTTTATTGCCGAAAGCATTAGCCGCACTTAATGCCGCCTCGCGGTACGCCCGCGGGCTGAGGCCGCGCTCGCGCGTGAAGGCGGCGCTGAGGGCGAACGCGCTGCCGTAGCCCACCCGCCGGGCCACCGCCGCCAGGGTGCTCCCCGGGTCCCGGAGCAGATCCGCCGCGAGCGCCAGCCGCCAGCCGGTCAGATACGCCATGGGCGGCTCGCCCACCAGCGTGGTGAAGCGACGGGCCAGCGCCGCACGCGAGACCCCCGTCCCGGCGGCGAGCCCGGCCACGGTCCATGGATGGGCCGGGTTGTTCTGCAACAGCCGCAGGGCACGGCCCACCACCGGGTCGCCCAGCGCCCGGTACCAGCCCGGCGCCCGGGCCTCCGGCCGGGAGAACCAGGCCCGCAGTACGGAGATCAGCAGCAGATCCAGCAGCCGGTCCAGGACCGCCTCCTGCCCGGTCTCGTCCCTGACGATCTCCTCGCCGAGCCAGGGCATCAGCGGGCAGTCCCACACCTCGCCGTCCAGCGCCAGCAGCGGGGGCAGCGCGTCCAGCAGCCGCCCGCTGATCTCCCCGTCCAACTGATAGGTGCCGATGAGCATCGTGGCCGAGCCATCCGGGCTGTTGCCCCAGGTGCGCACCCCCAGCGCCATCGCCTCGGCCAGATCCGCGCCGTCCGCCGTGCGGCACACCTCACCGGGGAGGATCCACGCCTGCGGCGTGGTGGCGGGGTCGTCGGCGACCGTGTACGGAGCGGGGCCGCGCGCGATGGCCACGTCCCCCGGGCGCAGCCGCACCGCCTCGCCCTCGTCCGGCACCACCCATGCCTCACCGCGCGCCATGGTCATCACGCACAGCGGGGCCCGGTCCTCGATCCGTACTGCCCAGGGCGGCTCCATCACGGCCCGCAGCAGAAAGGCCCCCCGGGCCCGCGGGCCGTCCAGCAGACTCGCCAGCGCGTCCATGGCGCACAGCGTAGACGCTCGCTTATGCGGCCGAGCCTCTCGGCCATGGCCCGTCTCACCGCCCGCGAGTTGACTGGCCGTATGACGACACAGCACACGGAAACACAGCACGCGCAGGCACAGCCCACCGCCCCCGCGACCGTCCTGGTGCTCGGCGGCACCGGCAAGACCGGCCGCCGGGTCGCGGACCGGCTGATCCGGGCCGGGCACCCGGTGCGGATCGGCTCCCGGTCCGGCGAGACGCCGTTCGACTGGGAGGATCCGCGCACCTGGGAGCCCGCGCTGGACGGCGCCGCCGCGGCGTACCTCGCCTACTATCCCGACGTCTGCGACCCGGGTGCCGCCACCGCCCTCCGCGCCTTCGCCGAACGGGCGGCCGGGAGCGGCACCCGGCGGCTGGTGCTGCTCTCCGCCCGGGGCGTGGAGGCCGCGCTGCCCGCCGAGGAGGCGGTGCGGGTGCCGGGCGTGGAGTGGACCGTGCTGCGGGCGAGTTGGTTCTTCCAGAACTTCGACGAGGGCATCTTGCGAAGCGGTGTGCTCGACGGGGAGATCGTCTTCCCGGCCGGGGACGTCGAGGAGCCCTTCGTGGACGCCGACGACATCGCCGAGGTCGCGGTCGCGGCGCTGACCGGGGACGGACACGCGGGCCGGAGCTACGAGATCACCGGGCCGAGGCTGCTGACCTTCGCCGAGGCGGCCGCGGAGATCGCCGGGGCGACGGGCCGCGCGGTGCGCTATGCGCCGGTCCCCGCCGAGGAGTACGGGGCCGCGCTGGTGCGCGACCACGGGCTGCCGGACGAGCTGGGGGCGTTTCTGACCGACCTGTTCGCCACCTTGCTGGACGGGCGCAACGCCCGTCTGGGGGACGGCGTCCACCGCGTCCTGGGCCGTGCGCCCCGGGACTTCGCCGACTACGTCCGCGAGACCGCCGGGAGCGGCGCCTGGGCCGACTGAAGCGCGACGGACAGCCGCGGCCCGCCGGGGGGCAGGGGAGTGGCTGTGCGGTGCAGATGCACTTGCCGGTGGACGTGTAGCGGGTGCCCCAGCGCTGGGAGAGGGCCGAGACCAGCTGGAGCCCGCGCCCGCCCTCGTCGGTCTCCGAGGCATGGCGGATCCGGGGTGTGGTCAAAGAGCCGTCGGTCACCTCGCAGATCAGCTCCTCGCTGCGCAGCAGCCGCAGCCCGAACGGGCCCCTGCCGTGCCGGATCGCATTGGCGACCAGCTCGCTGACCAGCAGCTCCGCGATGGGGGTGAGCGGCGTCAGTTCCCAGCGGGTCAGCTGGTCCCGGACGTGATCGCGTGCCTCGCCCGCGGCGATCGGCCCTTCGGACAGCGGCCATGCGGCGACATGGTCGGAGGCGAGCGCATGGGTGCGGGCGACGAGCAGCGCCGTGTCATCGTCGGTGAGCTGCTTCTCCGGCAGCAACTCGGCCAGCACCTCGTCGCACAGCCGCTCCAGCGACGCGCGCTGGCGCCGGTCTCCGTCGCGCAGGGCGTCCCCCGGGCCGGGCGCGCGGGCCGCGCCGGCCAGCGCGCTCGCCAGATGCCGCATCCCGCGGTCGATGTCCCGGGCGGCGGATTCCACCAGACCGTCGGTGTACAGCACCAGCAGGCTGCCCTCCTCCAAAGTCACCTCGGTGGTCTCGAACGGCGGCCGGGCCGCGCCCAGCGGTGGATCGGGGGCGCCGCCGGCGAAGCGGACCGGGTGGCCGGGGCATACGACGGCCGGCGGTGGATGTCCGGCGCTGGCGAAGACGCAGGAGGCGTTGGCCGCGGGCCGGGACCGCGTCGATGTGGGCCAGCCGGGAGGCGAGCGTCTCGTAGTTCACCCGCCAGCCGGGGAAGTGCGGCCACGCCTCCTCGCCGGTGCGCTCCATCGGACAGCCGTAGGTGCGCATCCGTTCCACCCCGTGCAGGAAGTCCTCGTAGCCGGGCCGCACCGGATCCTCCGGGCGCGGGTCGGCGCCGTACGGGATGCCGCGGATATCGGCGATGTCGCGCAGGCAGACGAAGCCCGCCCGCAGCGCCGGCCGGGCCCGGCGGCTGCTGGCGAAGCCGAGGGCGAAGAGCGAGGACCCGGCCTCGTGCAGCGCGTCATGGACGTCCAGGCCGCTCACCGCGGCCTCCAGCAGCCCGTAGCCGAGCATGAAGGAGAGCAGCCAGCCCAGCAGTGATCACGATGGACACCGGCGCCACCGGGGCCGCTCTCAGGCCGTGAACATCTCGGGGTGGGTGCCGACGAATTCCCGCACCCCGGTCGCGGGCCTCCCGGTGATCGTCTCGATGTCGTCGGTCCGGCGGTCGTAGCGGTTCTCCGCGTGCAGCCGGGCCATGGTCGCCAGATGCTGGAAGACGTGGTCGGGCAGGCCCAGGGCCCGCAGATCGTGGTTGACCCAGGCTTCGTAGGAGACGTCCACATAGCTGACCGGCCGGCCGAGCGCGTCGGCGAACTCCGCGGCCATGGTGGTCATGTCGACGGAGGCCGGGCCGGTCAGATGGTAGGTCTTGCCGATGTGCGAGGTGGGGTCCACCAGGATCTCCGTCACCACCGCGGCGACGTCCCCCGCCGCGACCGGGGAGGTGCGACCGGTGCCGAACGGCAGCCGGATCGTGCCCTCCTGCGCGATCGAGGAGTAGACGAAGACCGAGAAGAGCGGATTCTCCATGAAGACGGTGGGCCTGAGGTGGGTGACGGGCAACCCGGACCAGTCGAGGGCCTGTTCGCCCAGCCACTGCAGCCGGTGCTGATTGGACTCCGTGGTGCTCGTGAAGTCCATCTGGGAGACCGTCATCTGCGACATGTTGACGAGCACTTCCAGCCGCGCGTATTCGCGGGCGACCGCCGCCGTCGTCACCGTGGCCTCCAGATACCCCGACGAGACGCTCATGCCGAAGTACATCCGTCCGCAGCCGTCCATCGCGCGGACCACGTCCGGGGCGCGGGTCAGATCGCCCGCCACCACCTCCGCGCCCGTCGAGCGCAGCGCGTCGGCCCGTTCGTCCTCCTGGTGGACCATGGCCCGCACCGGCAGATCGCGCCGGCGCAGCTCCTGCACCACGGTGCGGCCGATGCCTCCGACGCTCCCCGCGGCGCCGGTCACCAGGATCGGTGCCGGGGCCATGGCTAGGACACCAGCTTGTCGAGGGTGATGGGCAGTTCGCGGACCCGGACACCGGTGGCGTGGTGCACGGCGTTGCCGATGGCCGCGGCGGTGCCCACGATGCCCACCTCGCCGAGGCCCTTGGCCCCCATGGGGTTGGTGTACGGATCGGGCTCGTCCAGCCAGTGGGCCTCGACCGCGTGGACATCGGCGTGGGAGGCGATGTGGTACTGGGCGAAGTCGTGGTTGACCACATGGCCGAACCGCGGGTCGAGCACACTGTGTTCGTACAGCGCCATCGACATTCCCTGGGTCATCCCGCCGATGAGCTGGGAGCGGGCCGTCTTGGGGTTGATGACGCGGCCCACGTCGAACATGCCCAGCAGCCGCGTCACCCGCAGCTCACCGGTGTCCTCGTCGACCCGCACCTCGGCGAACTGGGCGCCGAAACTGTGCATCGCATAGCGCTCGGCCTCCGGGTTGCCGCCGCCCATCTCCGCGGTGACCTCCAGCCCCTCCGGCGGCGCGATACCGCCGTGTTCGGCCCGCAGCCGGGCCCGCAGCCGGTCCGCCGCCTCCCAGATCGCGGTGCCCCAGCTGTTGATGCCGGCCGAGAACCCGGCGACCGACGCGGCCGGCAGCGCCGTGTCCCCGATCCGCATCTCCACCTGCCCGACCGGGACGCTCAGCGCGTCCGCGGCGATCTGGGTGAGCGCCGTCCAGGTGCCGGTGCCCAGGTCGGCGGCGGCGATCCGCACCGTGTAGCGGCCGTCCGGGCCGACCCGGATCGTCGCCGCGTTGCCGGGGAAGCGGGGGGAGGGATACGTCGAGGCGGCCACGCCGGTGCCCACCAGCCAGCGCCCCTCGCGGCGCGCCCGGGGAGCCGGGTCACGGTGCTCCCATCCGGCCCGGCGGGCGCCCTCGCGCAGACAGTCGGTCAGATGGCGGCTGGAGAACGGCAGCCCGGACTCCGGATGCACCTCCGGCTCATTGCGGATCCGGAACTCCACCGGGTCAAGACCGCAGGCGATCGCCATCTCGTCCATGGCCGACTCCAGCGCGTACATCCCCTGTGCCTCGCCCGGCGCCCGCATGATCGTCGGCACCGGGACATCCAGCGGGGCCAGCCGGTGGGTGGTGCGCCGGTGCGGCGCCGCGTACATCAGCCGGGAGCAGACGCCCACCTGCTCCGCATACCCCTTGGCCTTGGCGGTCTGCTCGATCACATCGTGGGCCAGCGCGGTGAGCCTGCCGTCCCGGCCGGCGCCCAGCCGGATCCGCTGGATCGACGCCGGACGGTAGCCGACCAGGGCGAACATCTGCTGCCGGGTGAGGGTGAACTTGACCGGCCGCCGGACGATCCGGGCGGCCATCGCGGCGAGGACGGCATACGCGTGGGGGTAGACCTTCGAGCCGAACGCGCCCCCGACATGCGGGGAGACCACCCGCACCCGCCCCGGCTCCAGCCCCAGCACCCCGGAGATCAGGGCCTGGCTCATGGAGACGCCCTGGGTGGAGCAGCGCACCAGCAGCTCGCCGTTCAGCCAGGTGACGACCGCGGTGTGCGGCTCCATCGGGTTGTTGTGGTGCATCGGCGTGGAGTACGTGGTGTCCACCATGGTCGGCGACGCCGCCAGCGCCGTATCGACGTCCCCCAGCAGACTGTCGGCCGGCGAGCCGTCCTGCAGCTCTCCACCGCCCGTGCCGAAGGCGGCGGCGTGCACCGGGGAGTAGAGGTCGTCACGGTCGGCGCGCAGCACCACATCGGGGGGCCGGCTCTCGTAGTCGACGCGGACGAGCCCCGCCGCGCGCCGCGCCGTCTCCAGCGATTCGGCGACCACCGCCCCGATGAACTGGCCGCGCCAGGCGACCTCGTCGGACTGCAGGACCGCGAGCTCCGGATCGTCGGGCCGGGTCAGCGTGGGGGCGTTGAGATGGCTGAGCACGGCCAGTACCCCCGGCTCCGCCTCCGCGAGCGCGCTGTCCACCCCGGTGACCCGCCCGGAGGCGATCGTGGACTGCAGCGGATACAGATAGACGGGCTGGTCGAGGGGCCATTCATAGGCGTAGGTGGCGGTGCCGGTGACCTTCTGCGCGCCGTCGATGCGGTCCATCGGGATGCCGATGGCGTGGGGGCGGGCTGTGACGTGGCTCATCGCGCCTCCTCCAGCAACTCCAGCAGGGTGGCGACCATCGTGTTGCGGGCGAGCGGGACCTTGAAGGCGTTGCCCGGCAGCGGCCGCGCCGCGGACAGCTCGGCCGCGGCCGCGTCCACGAAGCTCTCCCGGGTCGCGGGCGCGCCGCGCAGCACCGCCTCGGCCGTGGTGGCCCGCCAGGGCTTGTGCGCCACCCCGCCCATCGCGATGCGCACGTCCCGTACCGCCCCGTCGGTGACCTCCAGCGCGGCGGCGACCGAGACCAGCGCGAAGGCGTACGAGGCGCGGTCGCGCACCTTGCGGTAGCGCGAGCGCAGCGCGGAGTGCGGGGGCGGCAGCTCCACCCCGGTGATCAGCTCACCGCGCTCCAGGACGGTGTCGCGCTCGGGGGTGGCCTCCGGCAGCCGGTGCAGCTCGGTCAGCCGGATCCGCCGCTCGGAGGCCGGGCCGGCCACCGTCACCACCGCGTCCAGCGCGGCCAGCGCGACGGCCATGTCCGAGGGGTGGGTGGCCACACAGGTGGGGGAGGTGCCCAGGATCGCCATATCGCGCTGATAGCCCCCCATGGCCGAACAGCCCGAGCCCGGGGTGCGCTTGTTGCAGGCGGTGGTGACGTTCTGGAAGTACGGGCAGCGGGTGCGCTGCAGGAGATTCCCGCCGGTGGTGGCGAGGTTGCGCAGCTGACCCGAGGCGCCCGAGAGCAGCGCCTGGGAGAGCACCGGATAGCGCCGCCGGACCCGGGGGTCGGCGGCCAGATCGCTGTTGGGCACGGCCGCGCCGATCCGCAGCCCCCCGTCGGGCAGCTCCTCGATCCGGTCGGAGGTGAGCCGCCGGACGTCGATCAGCAGCTCCGGGGTCGCCACCTCCAGCCGCATCAGATCGACCAGATTGGTCCCGCCGGCCAGATAGGCCGCCTCGGGCTCCTGGACCAGGGTGGTGACGGCCGCCGACACCTCATCGGCGCGCTCGTAGCGAAAGGGCCTCATCGGTGCGCCACCTCCGCGATCGCCGGGACGATGTTCGCGTATGCGGCGCAGCGGCACAGGTTGCCGCTCATCCGCTCGGCGATCTCCTCGTCGTCGAGCACCACATCGGTGGCGCCCAGATCCTTGCTCGCGGCGCTCGGCCAGCCCTCCCCGGCCTCCTGCAGCATGCCGGCCGCCGAGACGATCTGACCAGGTGTGCAGTAGCCGCACTGGAAGGCGTCATGGGCGATGAACGACTGCTGGAGCGGATGCAGCTCACCGTTGGTGAGCCCCGCGGCCGTGACGATGTCCGCGCCCTGGTGGGCGACGGCCAGCGCGAGGCAGCCGAGGACCCGGCGGCCGTCGAGCAGCAGCGTGCAGGCGCCGCACTGTCCGTGGTCGCAGCCCTTCTTGGGGCTGGTGTTCCCCAGCTGCTCGCGCAGGGCGTCCAGCAGCGTCGTACGGGTGTCGACGGTGAGGCGGTGCTCGGTCCCGTCCACCCGGAGCTCGATCTCCAGGTCCATGGTCCCTACCCTTGATCGTCGTCCGTCGGAACGTCACGCGGCACCCTCATTCTCGGATATATCGGTACTGATCGCCCGTTCGGTGGTATGGCCACACCGATGGCGGGCCGCGGCTCGCGCCCGGCCGACGCCGGTGGGCGGGGCCGCGGCCCCCGGGTCAGGGTCTTCTTCAGGTGCGCTGGATCACGGCTTCCAGATGGGGCAGATAGTGGTCCATGCGATCCCGCTTGGTGAGCAGATACGGGAGGTTCTCCTTGTGCGGAGTCATCAGCAGCGGCACCTGCTCGCTGACCCTGACGCCATGCCGCAGCAGCGCGTCCCGCTTCTGGGGGTTGTTGGACAGCAGTCGCACGGAGCGCACCTCGAGGTCGTGCAGGACATCCGCCGCGACCTTGTAGTCCCGGGCGTCCGCCGGCAGGCCGAGGGCGAGGTTGGCCTCGACCGTGTCGAGCCCCTCCGCCTGGAGCTTCATCGCCTGGAGCTTGGCGAGCAGCCCGATCCCGCGTCCCTCATGACCCCTCAGATAGACGAGAATGCCCCGGCCTTCGGCCACGATCGCCTTCAGTGCCGCGGAGAGCTGGTCGCCGCACTCGCAGTGACGGGAGCCGAACGCGTCTCCGGTGAGGCACTCCGAATGCAGGCGGGTAAGTGCTTCCTCACCGGTGACATCGCCGTATACCAGCGCCATTTGTTCATCACCGCGAACGAGGTCCCGATAGCCGATCGCGAGAAAGTCGCCATGCTTCGTGGACAGCCGGACATTCACCACTCGTTCGACACCCGAGGGGTGGGCGTCGACATCGAACACGCCATCACTTTCTGTCATGTCCCGATCTTATCTGGAAAACCACCGCCCTTGTACAGGAGAATGACAAAGCCGCGGCAACAAGCTGTCCGGCCGACACAGGAAAGGTCCACGAGATATGAGCGGTTCGGGAACGCGCCCGCAGGTCGGCATGGTGTTGCCGACACAGACGACGGAGGAAGTGCGGGCCGACCGGGCCGATGTCGCCGTGCTTCCCGTAGGCAGCTTCGAACAACACGGCGCATTTCTCCCGCTGGCGACCGACACGGTCATCGCCTGCACGATCGCAGGCGAGATCGCGGCCGCGTATCCGGTGCTTCACCTGCCCCCGGTGACGATCTCCTGCTCCCATGAACATGCGGCCTGGCCAGGCACGGTGTCCCTGTCCGCGGCCACCCTCTACGCCGTGGTCCGCGATATCGCCGACTCGCTACGGCGCTCGGGTATACGCGGTCTGATTCTGGTGAACGGACACGGCGGGAATTACGTACTGCGCAACATCGTTCAGGAATCCGCCGGGGGTGACTTCGGTATGGCGCTATTCCCCGGATCGGCGGACTGGGACGCCGCCAGGACCCGCGCCGGAGTACGCACCCCATCGAACAGCGATATGCATGCGGGGGAACTGGAGACATCCATACTCCTGCATGCCCATCCAGAACTCGTCCGGCCCGGCCATGAAACCTCCGACTGGATATCCGACGATCGGAAACATCTGCTCACCCTCGGTATGTCCGCCTATACGGAGTCCGGCGTCATCGGCCGGCCGTCCAGGGCGTCCGCGGATAAGGGAAAGGAACTGCTGGCAGGGCTCGTCGATTCCTTCGCCGAGTATCTTTCCCTGGTCGGTGCCGAGAAGGAGGCGTGATGACCTTTCTGGAAACGGAAGAGGCATGGGAGCGGCTGCGCTCCGTCCGGAGCGAGGCCGACACCGGGGCCGCCGGTCTGGTCCGGGGCCCGGACGGCAGGCGGCGGTGGAGTGAGCCCGCCTCGCCGGAGGCCCGGCTCCTGGCCGACCGCTATCTCCCGCTGTGCCTGGCCGGGCCGCGGCTGACGATCGCTCAGCTCGGTCAGAGCCTGGACGGATTCATCGCCACCCGCACCGGCGACGCCGACTACGTCACCGGCGAGGAGGACCGCCGCCATCTCCACCGGCTGCGCGCCCTGGCCGACGCGGTGGTCGTCGGGGCCGGCACCGCCGTCGCGGACGACCCCCAGCTGACCGTCCGCGCCTGCGCGGGCACCCACCCGGTACGGGTCGTCCTCGATCCCCGCGGACGGGTGCCGCTCGACCGACGCGTGTTCACCGATGGCTCAGCTCCGACCCTGTGGGTGGTGGGTGCCACCGGCGAGCACCGGCCGGCGCCGCCGGACGGAGTGGAGCTGCTGACGCTCGCGGAGCCCGACGCCTTCGCCCCCCACCAGCTGGTGCGGGCGCTCGCGCGGCGCGGACTGGGCCGGGTGCTCATCGAGGGCGGCGGCGTCACCGTGTCCCGCTTTCTGCACGCGGGGGCGCTGCAGCGGCTCTATGTCACCGTGGCCCCGGTCCTGCTCGGCGACGGCATCCCCGGGCTGCGCTTCGACGGGACGCCGGTCATGCGGGACGCGCTGCGCCCGCCCGTCCGCCGCTCCACCCTCGGCGAGGACACCCTCTTCGAACTCGACCTGTCGGCCCCGCAGCCGGGCGCACCACTGGACGACCAGCACCGCGACGCCGGGGAGGCTCGCGGCGAAGGTGAGCACTCCGTAGACCACGGCCACGGTCAGCCCCTGGCCCGCGCCCAGGCCCGCGGCGCCGAAGGCCCAGGCGGTGACGCCCTCGCGGGGGCCCCAGCCGCCGACGTTCAGCGGCAGCGCCATGGCGATCAGGGCGAGCACCATCAGGGGCAGCAGCTCGGTCAGCGGGGCGTCTGACCCCGCGGCCCGGGCGGCCAGGACGAACGTCGTCAGATGCCCGGCCAGCACCACGACCGAGGAGACCACCACCCCCGGCCAGCTGCCCCGGGCCAGCAGCCCGCGGCGCGCCTCGGCCAGCGCGCCGCGGATCGCGCCCCGCCGCCGCGCGGCCACCGGCGCCGCGCGGCGGCGGACGGCCACGGTGACGAGCAATGCGACGCACCCCGCGAGCACCGCCGCCCACGCCATCCGGCCGCCGAGACCGCCGACCAGCCGGCCCAACTGCTCCAGGGCCAGGGAGGGGTGGGCCAGCAGGATCGCCACCCCCACCGCGATCAGCACCAGCTGGCCCGCGACCCGCTCCAGCACCACCGCGCGTACGCCCCGGCCGACATCCCCCGCGTCCCGCCCGTGCCGCACCGCGCGATGCACATCGCCGAGGACCCCACCGGGCAGCGCGGCGTTGAGGAACAGCGCGCGGTAGTAGTCGGCGACGGCCGGGCCCAGCGGCAGCCGGATCCTCAGCCCCCGCGCCACCAGACACCAGCGCCATGCGCTGAAGACCGTGGTGAGCAGGCCGAGACCGAGCGCGGCCAGCAGGGTGAGGCCGTCGATGGTGTGCAGACCGTCCACAAAGGCCCCGGTGCCCAGCCGCCACAGCACCACCCCGAGGATGGCGACGCCCGCGGCCGCCCCGAGCCGGGCCCGCAGCGCGGCGGTCACGCGGCCGCCCCCATCGTGCGGGACGCGGGCAGCGCCAGCAGATCGCGGTGGTGCACCACCACCCGCAGCGCGCCTGTCGCGGCGATCGCCAGCCGGCGGCGCAGATACGCCTCGGCGCGCGCGGCCAGCTCCGGCCGGTGCTCCACGGCCGCGCCCACCCAGCCCCGCAGCCACTCGGCCGTCAGCGCGGCGTGGTCGGCGCCGAGTGTCCAGGGGCTGGCATGGGTCCGTACCGTCGCGCCGTACCGGGCGAACGTCTCGGAGGCCACCGCCATCGCGTCGGGGCCCACCAGACCGCCGCGCCGCTGGTGGGCGTTGAACGCCTCGGCGATCTCCGCGTCCAGCGGATCGGCCGGGGTGATCTCGACCCGCCCCACCACGGACAGTGCCAGCAAGGCCGGGCACTGGGCCGCGGCGCAGGCCGCGGCGATCCCGTCCACCTCCTCGGCGGTGAGCACGTCCAGCAGCGCGGACGCCGTCACCAGCGAGGCGCCGTCCAGCGTGCTCGCGGTCAGCCGGGCGAGGTCGCCACGTGCCGTCGCGATGGTGATGCGGCTTCCGTCGGTGGCCGTCCGGGGCATCCGCAGGGCCGCCCGGTCCAGCAGATCGGGGTCGCGGTCGTGCAGGATCCACAGCTGCGGGCCGCTCAGCCGGGGAGCCAGCCAGCGCCCCATGGAGCCGGTGCCGCAACCCAGATCGTGAACCACCAGCGGCGGGCCGGACAGCCGGGGGCGGAGCTCCTCGATGAGTTCGGGGGAGCGGGCCGCCGCGTCGGCGCTCTCCCGCAACTCCAGCCAGTCGGGGGTGTAACGCGGTACGTCGGTCGTCTTCACGCGGCCCTCCGCGGTTCGTCTCGGAGCTCTTCCAGCGCACCGGCCAGGTTCCGGGTGGTGTTCTCCCACCCGGCCAGCGCGGTGCGCCGCTCACGCGCGGCGGCGGTCAGCCGGCGGCGCATACCGGGGTCGCCCAGCCAGCGGCGCAACGCCGCCGTGAGCGCCCCGGGGTCGTCCGGGTCGATGAGCATGCCCGGCACCCTGCCGTCGGGTGCCTGCCCGATGGCCTCCGGAACCCCGCCGACGGCCGTGGCCAGCACCGGGATTCCCCGGGCGAGCGCCTCGGTCACCGCCATGCCGTAGGTCTCGGCGTACGAGGCGAGCACCATCGCGTCGGCACCCGCGTAACCGGCGTCCAGCTCGGCGCCGGTCCTCGGGCCGAGCAGACGCACCCGGTCGGCCACGCCCAGCTTCTCGATCAGCTCCCGGAGCCGCGCGGTGTACTCCGGGTCCTGGTCCAGGGCTCCCGCACAGTCGCAAGCCCAGGGCAGATCCGGGATCTCCGCGAGCGCCTCCACCAGCCGAAGCTGCCCCTTGCGCGGGGTCACCGAGGCCACGCACAGCAGCCGTGAGCCCTCGCCGCCCGGGGAGGCGAGGGGGGCGATATCGGCGCCGGGCGCCGCCACATGGACCCGGTCGGGCACCAGCCCGTGCAGATCCACCAGCCGACCGGCCGCCCAAGCGCTGGTGGCCACCACCGCCCGCACCGAGCGCAGCGTCCGGCCCTCCAGCGCCTGCAACTCCGCGGCCCGGCCGGGGGCCAGCCCCGTCTCGTCGCCCAGCGGCAGATGCACCAGCACCGCCAGCCGCAGCCGCTGGGCCTGCGGGACGACGATGGCGGGAAGCGCACAGGCCACCAGCCCGTCGAGCAGGACGGCCGTGCCGTCCGCCAGCCCGGCCAGGATCCGGGTCAGCTCGGCGCGGGCGGCGGGGCCCGGCTGGGGCCAGTCACCCTCGACGGCATGCTCCTCGACCCGCCAGCCGGCGCCGGGCAGATCCCGGCAGATCCGCCGGTCGTAGACGTTGCCGCCGCTCGGCGCGGCCGGGTCGGCCACGGCGCCGGGCATCACGATGTGCACCGTGCGCGGTGCGGCCGGGCTCATAGGCCGCGCTCATAACTCGCCCAGGCGACATGCGACTCATGGAGGGTGACCACGATCCCGGACAGCCCGCGGGCACCCTCGCCCAGCGCCCCGGATCCCACCCGTTCGGCGAGGCGGTCGGCGATCACCTTGGCGAGGAATTCGGTGGAGGTGTTGATCCCCTCGAAATCGGGTTCGTCGTCGAGATTGCGATAGCTGAGCGCGCCGCACACCTCCCCCAGCTCACGGGTGGCCAGGCCGATGTCGACGACGATGTTGTCGTCGTCCAACTCGGCACGGCGGAAAGTGGCGTCCACGAGGAACGTCGCCCCGTGCAACCGCTGCGCGGGTCCGAAGACGTCCCCGCGAAAACTGTGAGCGATCATGATGTGATCGCGGACGGTGATGCTGAACAACGGATGACCCTCCAGATACGGCGCGTCGGGCCCTCAGCCGGGGCACGCCCTCTAGTACGGCCGTCACGTTCCCCGTGTTCAGACGGATGACACGGCAGATTCCGCGCCGTAGCGAACCCGGTGGCACAGCCCCGGAATCTCCCCGGAGGCGAGCCCCGGCAGCACCTGAGGAAGCTCCTCGAAACCGCATTCGCCGGTGACGAGGGCGTCGAAGGCCGGATCGGCGAGCAGTTCGAGCGCCAGCGCCATCCGGTCGCCGTAACCGCGGCGGGTGCCCCGGGCCGGTGAGACCGTCCCCACCTGGCTGGCGCGCACCGTCAGCCGGCGGGAGTGGAACGCCTCCCCGAGCGGCAGGCTGATCCGCCGGTCCCCGTACCAGCTCAGCTCCAGCACGGTGCCCTCCGGGGCGAGGAGCTCCAGCGAGCGCGCGAGCCCCTGTTCGGTGGCGCTGGCGTGCACGACCAGATCGAGGTCGCCCGCCGCCTCCTCGGGGAGCGCGAAGTCCACCCCGAGCGCCCGCGCGACGTCCGCGCGCGCCGGCTCGGCGTCCACCAGCTGCACCCGTACGGCGGGGAACCGCGCCAGCACCGCGGCCACGGAGGCACCCACCATCCCCGCCCCCACCACGGCGATCCGGTCGCCCAGCAGGGGCGCGGCGTCCCACGCCGCGTTCACCGCGGTCTCCACCGTCCCCGCCAGCACGGCGCGCGGGGCGGGCACGCCCTCCGGCACCGGGGTCACCGCGCTCGCCGGGACCACATAGCGGGTCTGGTGCGGATACAGACAGAAGACGGTGCGCCCCAGCAGGGACGGCGGCCCCTCCTCGACCAGACCCACATTGAGATAGCCGTACTTGACCGGCCCGGGGAACTCGCCATCCTGGAACGGCGCGCGCATCGCGGTGTGCTGACTCACCGGTACGCCACCGCGGAAGACCAGGGTCTCCGTACCGCGGCTCACCCCCGAGCACAGCGTGCGCACCACCACGTCCTCGGGCCCGGGATCGGGCAGGGCCACCTCCCGTATCTCGCCACGGCCGGGGGAGCGGAGCCAGAAGGCGCGGGCGGTGCGCGTCATACGACGTTCTCCAAAGGGGCTGAACAATCGGGCGGTGGCTCACGTACCGGTGACCATGAAGCCGCGAACACGGTACGCGGCACCCATCCACTCCGCCACACAGCCCGGAGGGTGCACGGTGGCCCTGAACAATCCCTACAACACGACGCTGGTGCGCAACGAGACGGCCGCGGGCGCGGCCGCGCAGCTGCTGCTGCTCGTGCTGCTCGGCACGGCGATCGACCTGGGACCCGTGGGCTGGCTGACCGGCCTGGCCTTCGCGGTCGCCACCTGGGCGGTGCTCACCCGCGCCCTGTCGCGGTCCTGGCTCGTCTCCTTCGGCGCGGCCAACCGCGTCACCCTCGCGCGGGCCACGCTCGTCGGCGGGGTGACCGCGCTGGTCGCGGACTCCTTCGAGAGCCCGCCGCCGGTCACCGTCCTGGTGGCCCTCACCGCGGTCGCGCTGCTCCTGGACGCGGTCGACGGCCAGGTGGCCCGCCGCACCGGCACCTCGTCCCCGCTGGGCGCGCGGTTCGACATGGAGGTCGACGCCGTCCTCATCCTGGTGCTCAGCGTCTATGTGGCCACCTCGCTCGGCCCCTGGGTGCTGCTGATCGGCGCCATGCGCTACGCCTTCGTCGCCGCGGCCCGGGTGCTGCCCTGGCTGAACGGACAGCTCCCCCCGAGCACGGCCCGCAAGACGGTGGCCGCGCTCCAGGGTGTGCTGCTGCTGGTCGTCGGCGCCGACGTCCTGCCCTATGCCCTGGCCTTCGGTGCCGCCCTGCTCGCCCTGACCCTGCTCAGCTGGTCCTTCGCCCGCGACATCAGGTGGCTGTGGCGCACCCGGGACAGCCGGGCCGAGGTGACCGCGGGGGCCCGGTGAGGGCGGCGTCGCCGACCGGCCCGCTGCCCTGCCGGCTGCTCTACCAGGGGAGAGTGCCCTCGATGTCGAAGTACCCTCCCGTCGGGCCGTCGGGGCCCACCTGGGCCATCCGGACGATGATCTCGGCGCCCTCCTCGACGGTCTGGTGGCCGGTGTGCGCGTTGAGGTCCGTCGCGGTGTAGCCGGGCTCGACGGCGTTGATCCGCATCGTCGGGAACGCCTTCGCGTACTGCACGGTGAGCATGTTGACCGTGGCCTTCGACGCCGGATAGGCGACCCCCGGATAGGCGTGCGTCGGGGTATCGGGGGTGGAGACCCGCTCCAGCGAGGCCAGCCCGCTGCTGACATTGACCACGACCGGGGCGGCGGACCGCCGCAGCAGCGGCAGGAAGGCGTGGGTGACCCGCACCACGCCGAAGACGTTCGTCTCGAACACCTTCCGCATCATGTCGGCGGTGACCTCGGCGGCGCCGATCACCCCGCCGTCCGGCGTCCGCTCCTCGACACCGGCGTTGTTGATCAGCACGTCCAGTCCGCCGTCGGCCTCGATGGTCTTGGCGGCGGCGGCCACGGACGCGTCATCGGTGACATCGAGGACGACCAGCCGCGCCCCCAGCCGCTCGGCGGCCCGGCGGCCGCGCTCGGCGTCCCGGCTGCCGATGTAGACGGTGTGTCCCGCGGCGATCAGTCGGCGGGCGGTCTCGAAGCCGAGACCCTTGTTGGCTCCGGTGATAAGTGTTGTCGTCATGTCTCCAGGCTGCGTCCGGGGCGAGCGGGCAGCCAGGTGCCCCGTCTTCCTGGGACCGCGAGTACCAGGAACGGCCCCCGGGCGGCGGTGCACACTGGTGGTCATGGCGACCACGGAGTTCGGGAAGGCGGTACGGCGCTGGCGGGACCGGGTCCCACCGGAGGCCGCCGGGCTGCCGTCCGGCGGGCAGCGGCGCGCGGCCGGGCTGCGCCGCGAGGAGCTGGCGATGCTGGCCGGGATCTCCGTCGACTACGTCACCCGCCTCGAACAGGGCCGGGCGTCCCATCCCTCGACCCAGATCGTCGAGGCCCTGGCCAGGGCACTGCGGCTGTCGGGGACCGAGCGCGCCCATCTCTTCCGGCTGGCCGGACTGGCCCCGCCGGGCCCGGAGACGGTGCCGGCGTACATCACCCCGAGCGTCCAGCGGCTGCTGGACCGGCTGACCGGCACGCCCGTCGCCGTGAGCGACGCGTCCTGGACGCTGCTCATGGCCAATCCGCCGTATGTGGCCCTGAGGGGCGATCCGTCCCGGTGGCGCGGCAACGAGCGCAACGGAGTCTGGCGCCACTTCGTCTGCGAGGACAGCGGATCCCGGCAGACGCATGAGGACCGCAGCGAGTTCCAGGCCGCGCTGGTCGCCGATCTCCGTACGGCCGCCGCCCGCTACCCGGCCGACCAGCGGCTGCGGCGGCTGGTCGCGGAGCTGCGCGCCAACAGCGAACGGTTCGCCGAGCTGTGGGACTCCGGCACCGTCGGCCACCACGAGGCGTCGCGCAAGACCATCGACCATCCGCGGGTGGGCTCGCTGACGCTGGACTGCGATGTGCTCACCGTGGCGGGCAGCGATCTGCGCATCGTGGTGTACACCGCCGAGCCCGGCACCGAGGACGCCGAACGCCTCGCCCTGCTCACCGTGCTCGGCACCCAGTCACTCACCGGCTAGCCCAACCCCTCGCACGGCGGCGCGATCGGGGCCGGATCAGCGGACCAGGCCCATAGGTTTTTCATATTTGCGTAATTGGATCGCTGCGTTCCGTAAGATTTTAAGCTCATCCGATGCACGAACCGGCGTCCGTGAGCGCTATCTGAAACAGAGAGCGCAACACCGCGCACTCGCGGGGCGTGTGGGGGCCACCCCTCGTACAACGAACAGAAGGACAACGAAGTCCGTGAATCTTCAAACCGTGGTGAACGTCGTCACCGCCGTACTCGTCGCGCGGGTATTCGGCAGTGACGCCATCGCCCTCCTGCGCCGCGCGGCCGCGATGGGAGTCCGCGTCGGCGTATCGGAACTGCATCGCAGCGACCGGGAGGGAGGGGAGCGGTGACCAACGAATTCCTGCGCTCGCGCGAGACCACCTCGATGACACCCGGACTCCCCGCGGACTTCCGTGCCTTTCACCAGCTCCACCGGAAGGCGTACATCGACCGGGCCGTGGTCTACCTCGGCAACCACGCGGACGCCGAAGAGGCCGTCGACGCCGCCTTCGAACAACTCCTGCGCTGCTGGCCCAAGGTGCTGACCATGGAGAACCCGGCGGCCTACGCCTGGAAGGTCATGAAGAACCGGGCCATCGACCTCGCCCGCGCCCGCAACCGCGGCCCCGCCCTCCTGGACAACGCGACGTTCGAGACCGCGATGCTCAGGGACGCGGTCGACCCCATCGCCGTACTCGAGGAGAGCCTGAACCTCTACCAGGCCATCAAGAAACTCCCCGAGCGCCAGCAGGACGTGGTCATCCTGCTCCACTGCCGCGGCTACAGCGTCGCCGAGACCGCCACCCACCTCGGCATCACCGAGGCCGGCGTCCGCTCCACCGCCCGCTACGCCCGCCGCCGTCTGCAACAACTCCTGGCCAAGGAGGACCGATGACCTCAGCCATTGACCGCATCCTCGCGCGGGCCCTGCTCAACCCCACCCCTCCCATCGACTTCGAGGCCGCCGAGGCCCGGCTCGCCATCCGCCACGCCGACCCCGGCGGTGCCCCACCCCAGGAGCGCCCTCCGCAGCCCACCCAGCGGACACCCGCGGCCGCGAGGGCCGCGGCGCCGGGCGTGGACGAACGGATGGCGCAGGACCTGCACACCCTGTGCGAGGCGATCATCGCCCGCCCCGATGCCCTGACCCAGCTGCGGGACTTCCTCACCCGCCGCATCCTCGAACCGCCCGGCTCCCGGGTCCTCGGGTGCGTCCTGCAACTGGCCGGCCATGAGGACCACGCCCAGTTCTGGTGGCAGTTCGCCGCCGGCGCCGGTGACCCCGCCGCCGCGTACTGCCTCTACCTCCACCACATGGCCCTGGGCGAGGACGGCCAGGCGCATGCCTGGCTGGAGTGGTGGCACGAGCAGGCGGGCCACGACATCCCGCCGGTCACCGACACCGTGGAGGACTGGGCCGCCACCGACCATGAGATGGCCGCCGCCCTCCGCATCCTGCACGGCCTGAAAAGGGAACAAGAGGTGCCGCCCGCCACCACGGCCGTCATCCACTACGTCGCCCGGGCCGTCGACTTCACCGACGACCCCGACATCGATCTCCCCCTGCCCGAACCGGGGTTCGCCGACCGCATCGAAGACCTCACCGCCACCGAGACCGTCACGGCCAGCGCGCCTTCGCCCGACCGGGCCGTGCTGCCCGAGCGGCCGCGCAGCCATTCCCCCGCATAGCGGTTCCCCCTCCCGCGTATCACCGGGTGAAGGGGAGTGGCTTTCCCCGTCGGCCGGGGGCCGGCACCGGGCCGGTGTGCCGGACGAATCCCTTGCTGGGCGCGCCGACCTCCTCCGCCGGCCAGTTGGCGGCGTCGATGAGCCGCGCCAGGTCCATTCCGGTGCGCACCCCCGCCGATGACGACGGGAGCCGGCGGCCGGAGAATGTCTCCGGCCGCCTGCTCCCGCTTCTCGGGGCGCGTGACGCCGTCAGTGCTGGGCCACGAGATCCTTGAGCGCGATGTTGAGTTCGAGGACGTTCACCCGCGGCTCGCCGATGAAGCCGATCGTGCGGCCCTCGGTCTTGTCCTCGACCAGCTTCTCCACCTGGGCGACGGACAGCCCGTTCCTCTCCGCGACCCGATGGATCTGGATCTCCGCGTAGCGCGGGGAGATGTGCGGGTCGAGGCCGGAGCCGGAGGACGTCACCGCGTCGGCGGGGACCTGGGACGGCTTGACGGTGTAGCCGGGCACCGAGTTGTTCTTGACGACCGCGGCCTTGGCGTCCTTGACCTGCTGGAGGAGGTCCTTGCTGTCGGCGGAGAGGTTGGTGGCTCCGGACAGCAGCAGCGTGTACCGGGTGTTGACGCTGTTGGCGCCGAGGCCGTTCGCCGGGCGTCCCTGGAACCACTTCAGGTCCGGATCCGGGGTCTCCTGACCCTTCTTCAGCGGCAGGTTGTACGGCTGCCCGATCAGCGAGGAGCCGACGACCTTGCCGTTCGCCGTGATCTCGGAGCCGTTCGCCTTGTCGTGGAACAGCCCCTGGGCGATGCCGGTGACCACCAGCGGGTAGATGACGCCCGTGACCAGGGTCAGTACGAGCAGGGCCCGCAGGCCGGCCCCGAACAGCCGGGCGGTGTTCATGACGGAATGGTTCATGGCGGTCAGCCGATCCCGGGGATGAGGGAGATGAGCAGGTCGATGATCTTGATGCCGATGAAGGGCGCTATCAGGCCGCCGAGGCCGTAGATCCCGAGGTTGCGCCGCAGCATCTTGTCCGCGCTCATCGGCCGGTACCGCACACCCCGCAGGGCCAGCGGCACCAGCGCGATGATGATCAGCGCGTTGAAGATCACCGCGGACAGGATCGCCGAGTCCGGCGAGGACAGCTGCATGATGTTCAGCTTGTCCAGGCCCGGGTAGACCGCCGCGAACAGCGCCGGGATGATCGCGAAGTACTTCGCGACGTCGTTGGCGATGGAGAAGGTGGTCAGCGCGCCACGGGTGATCAGCAACTGCTTGCCGATCTCCACGATCTCGATGAGCTTGGTCGGGTTGGAGTCGAGGTCGACCATGTTGCCGGCCTCCTTGGCGGCCGACGTACCGGTGTTCATCGCCACGCCGACGTCCGCCTGCGCCAGCGCCGGGGCGTCGTTGGTGCCGTCGCCGGTCATCGCGACCAGCTTGCCGCCCGCCTGCTCGCGCTTGATCAGGGCCATCTTGTCCTCGGGAGTGGCCTCGGCGAGGAAGTCGTCGACGCCCGCCTCCTCGGCGATGGCCTTGGCCGTCAGCGGGTTGTCACCCGTGATCATGACGGTCTTGATGCCCATGCGGCGCAGCTCGTCGAACCGCTCCCGCATGCCCTCCTTGACGACGTCCTTGAGGTGGATGACGCCCAGCACCCGCGCCCCGTCGGCGTCCTGGACCGCCACCAGCAGCGGGGTGCCGCCGGCCTCGGAGATCCGGTGGGCGATCCGGTCCGCGTCTCCGGCGACCGTGCCGCCCCGCTCCTGGACCCAGGCGATGACCGAACCGGCCGCGCCCTTACGGATCTTCCGCTCGCCGACGTCCACACCCGACATCCGGGTCTGCGCGGTGAACTCGATCCACTCCGCGCCCACCAGTTCGCCCTGGTGGCGCTCGCGCAGCCCGTACTTCTCCTTGGCCAGGACGACGATGGACCGGCCCTCGGGGGTCTCGTCGGCCAGCGAGGAGAGCTGGGCGGCGTCGGCGACCTCGGCCTCGGTGGTGCCGCGCACCGGCGCGAACTCCGCTGCCTGCCGGTTGCCCAGGGTGATCGTGCCGGTCTTGTCCAGCAGCAGCGTGGAGACGTCACCGGCGGCCTCGACCGCCCGGCCCGACATCGCCAGCACGTTCCGCTGCACCAGCCGGTCCATGCCCGCGATGCCGATCGCGGAGAGCAGCGCGCCGATCGTCGTCGGGATCAGGCAGACCAGCAGCGCCACCAGCACCACCATCGTCAGATGCGTGCCCGCGTAATCGGCGAACGGCGGCAGCGTGACACAGGCGAGCAGGAACACGATCGTCAGCGAGGCGAGCAGGATGTTCAGCGCGATCTCGTTCGGCGTCTTCTGCCGCGCGGCGCCCTCCACCAGGTTGATCATCCGGTCGATGAAGGTCTCGCCCGGCTTGGTGGTGATCCTGATGACGATGCGGTCGGACAGCACCTTGGTGCCGCCGGTCACGGCCGAACGGTCGCCGCCGGACTCGCGGATCACCGGCGCCGATTCGCCGGTGATCGCCGACTCGTCGACCGAGGCGACGCCCTCGACGACATCGCCGTCGCCGGGGATGACATCGCCGGTCTCGCAGACCACCAGGTCACCGATCTTCAGCCCGGTGCCGGGGATCCGCTCCTCGGACGTGCCGTCCGCGGCCAGCCGCCGGGCCACCGTGTCGGTCTTGGCCTTGCGCAGGGTGTCGGCCTGCGCCTTGCCACGGCCCTCGGCGACCGCCTCCGCCAGATTGGCGAAGATCACGGTCAGCCACAGCCAGGCGCTGATCGCCCAGCCGAACCAGTCGCCCGGATCCTGACACGAGAACACGGTGGTCAGCACGGACCCGACCAGCACGACGAACATCACGGGCGACTTCACCATCACCCGCGGGTCCAGCTTGCGGAAGGCGTCCGGCAGCGACTTCAGCAGCTGCCCGGGATCGAAGAGGCCCGCGCCGACACGGTCCTCGGCCGAGCTGTGCCCGGTGGGAACGCCGCCCCGCGGCGCCCTGGTCGGAGTGGCAGTGGACATGGAGTCCTCGTGGTTTTCTGTGCGGGTGGTCATCACGCCAGCCCCTCGGCCAGCGGCCCCAGCGCCAGCGCCGGGAAGTACGTCAGACCGGTGATGATCAGGATCGCGCCCACCAGCAACCCTGTGAACAGCGGCTTCTCGGTGCGCAGAGTGCCCGCGGTGGCCGGCACCGGCTTCTGCTCGGCGAGCGAGCCCGCGAGCGCCAGGACGAAGACCATGGGCACGAAGCGGCCGAGCAGCATCGCCAGACCGGTCGTGGTGTTGAACCAGTCGGTGTTCGCGTTCAGGCCCGCGAAGGCGGAGCCGTTGTTGTTCGAGGCGGAGGTGAACGCGTACAGCACCTCGGAGAAGCCGTGCGCACCGGAGTTGAGCATCGAGTTCGGCGGCGTCCGCAGGGCCATGGAGGCGGCGGTGAAGATCAGCACCAGCGCCGGGGTGACCAGGATGTAGCAGGCCGCCAGCTTCATCTCGCGGGCGCCGATCTTCTTGCCCAGATACTCGGGCGTACGGCCGACCATCAGCCCGGCGATGAACACCGCGATGATCGCCATGATCAGCATGCCGTAGAGGCCGGAGCCCACACCACCGGGCGCGATCTCGCCCAGCATCATGCCGAGCATGGTGATGCCGCCGCCCAGGCCCGTGAAGGAGGAGTGGAAGGAATCCACCGCTCCGGTCGAGGTGAGCGTGGTCGACACTCCGAAGAGCGCCGAGCCGGCGACACCGAAGCGGGCCTCCTTGCCCTCCATCGCGCCACCGGCGGCCTGCAGGGCCGGGCCGTGATGGGCGAACTCGGTCCACATCATCAGGGCCACGAAGCCGACCCAGATGGTGACCACGGTCGCCAGGATCGCGTAGCCCTGCTTGACCGAGCCGACCATGATGCCGAAGGTGCGGGTCAGCGCCAGCGGAATGACCAGGATCAGGAAGATCTCGAAGAGGTTGGTGAACGGGGCCGGGTTCTCGAACGGGTGGGCGCTGTTGGCGTTGAAGTAACCGCCACCGTTGGTGCCCAGCTCCTTGATGGCCTCCTGCGAGGCCACGGCCCCGCCGTTCCACTGCTGCGAGCCGCCCATGAACTGGCCCACCTCGTGGATGCCCGAGAAGTTCTGGAGGGCACCGCAGGCGACCAGGACGACGGCGGCGATCGCCGCGGCCGGCACCAGGACGCGGACCGTGCCGCGCACCAGATCGGCCCAGAAGTTGCCGAGCTCGCCGGTGCGCGAGCGTGCGAAGCCGCGCACCAGCGCCACCGCGACGGCGATGCCGACCGCGCCCGACACGAAGTTCTGCACGGCAAGACCGGCGGTCTGCACGACGTGGCCCATGGCCTGCTCGCCGTAGTACGACTGCCAGTTGGTGTTCGACACGAAGGAAGCGGCCGTGTTGAACGCCTGCGCCGGCTCGATCGAGGAGAACCCGAGCGAACCGGGCAGGCTGCCCTGCAGCCGCTGCAGCAGATACAGGAAGAGCACACCGGCCACCGAGAAGGCCAGCACCCCGCGCAGATACGCGGCCCAGCGCATCTCGGTGTCGGGGTTGGCCCCGATGCCCTTGTAGATCCACTTCTCCACACGCCAGTGCTTCTCGGATGAGAAGACCTTGGCCATGTAGTTGCCGAGGGGAACGTAGGCGAGCGCCAGCGCCCCTATGAGGGCGAGCAACTGGAGCACGCCCGCGAGTACGGGGCCCATGCCTCCCGCCGCGGTAGCAGCTGATGTCACCGTCAGAACCTCTCCGGGAAGATCAGGGCGAGGACGAGATAGCCCAGCAGGGCGACGGCGACGACGAGGCCGACGACGTTTTCGACGGTCACAGCTTCGTCACCCCTTTGGCGACAAGGGCCACCAGCGCGAACACCGCGAGCGTGGCGACGACGAAGGCCACATCGGCCATCGCGAACTCCTGGAAAGAGGTCGGGGGAATCCGCAAGCGGCGGATCGGACGGGTTGTCGATAGAAGAAAACCCCGCCCATGGCCGGATCCAAGCGTCGTTGACGGGTCCCATACGCCGATCCGCACCCCCTTGACGCGACCCTTACGGGCGCTGCGGTGAGGGGTGCGGGTGTTCGCCATGCCCGTGCCGAGGCCCCCTGGTGCGCATCGAGGACCGGGCCATGATCACTTCATGACACGACGCCAGATCTCGACGGTGGTCGCGGTCGCCTGGGCGAGATCATTCCCGGGCGGGCAGGCGGCGCGGTAGAAGGTCCGTTCGGTCATCCAGCACAGTGCGCGGGCCAGCGCGGCGGCTCCGCCGGGCCCGTCCTCATCAGGGATCCCCGCCCGCCTCAGCACCTGCGTCATGGCCTGGGCGAAGGCGTCGACCGTGTCGTTCCAGGCGGATCCGACCACCGGATGCAGCGCGGCGTAGTCGACAGCCGCCCGCATGACGGTGCCGTGCTCACGCCAGACCCGCTCCACCCCGTGGACGGCCCGTTCCATGACATCGACGGGCGGGGATGCCGCATCCTGCGCCGTACTGTCGGCCTCGGCCCGAATGGTGCGCATGGTGCGCTCGACGAGAGCGGCGAGGACCTCGTGCTTGTTGCCGAAGTAGAAGTAGAGGGAGCCGCGTGAGATCCCGGCGCCTTTGGCGATCGCCTCGACCGTCAGCTCCTCGAGGCTCGTGTGCTCGAGCAGCGCTTCGGCGGCGTCCAGAAGGGCCTGCTCGCGCAGGTCTCCCTTCCTCGGGGCGGCACTGCGCCTTCCCACTGCGGTCTCCCCTGATCGATTCTCCCGAGCACTGTACTTCCGCCGGACAAGGGCCCACGGCGTGGCCGTTGTCCGGCCACGGGGCCATGCGCCGGGCCACGGCCTTCAGCGGCCGCGTCCCGGCGCGGTGATCAGCCCTTGAGCTGGGCTCCGTCGGGGAAGTCGGTGCTCCGCGACAGCTTCTCCCAGGTGCGGATGTCGTCGTCCACCGCCTGCCGGGCCGCCGTGATCAGGCGCAGCGCGTCCGAGCCCAGCACCAGGTGGGCAGGGGGCTCGGGGACGTCGAGGATGTGCAGCAGCGCTTCGGCGGCGCTCCGCGGATTGCCGAGCTGGTTGCCACTGGCCTTGATCCGTGCCTCGCGGATCGGTGTGAACAACGCGTCGTAGTCGGCGATGGCACGTTCGGTACGGGTCATCGACCGGCCGGCCCAGTCCGTACGGAACGATCCCGGCTCGATGGCCGTGACGTGGATGCCGAACGCGGCGACCTCCTTGCGGATGCTCTCGAGCATGCCCTCCAGCGCGAACTTGCTCCCGCAGTAGGCCGACATGCCGGGCACCGCCATCAGGCCGCCCATGGAGGTCACTGCCATCAGGTGGCCCGCCCGCCGCTTGCGCATATGGGGAAGGACGGCCTGCAGGGTCGCCGCGGCACCGAACACATTGGTCGCGAACTGCGCCCGGACCGCCGACAGCGGCGTCTCCTCGAAGATCCCCTCCAGGCCGTAACCGGCGTTGGCGATGGCCACATCGAGTGGTCCGACGGTCGACTCGACCTCGTCGACCACGGCGCGTACGGCCTCGTCATCGGTGACATCCAACTGACGCGCGCGGGCACGTCCCGGCGCCAGGGCCTCGAACGCCGCCATGTCGGCTTCCCGGCGAACGGTGCCGACCACCGTATGCCCCGACGCGAGGGCTCCCTTGGCGAACGCCCGCCCCAGCCCGCTGCTCACACCGGTGATCAGGAAGGTCTTCATATCCACTCACATCCCTTGGCCGCGGCAGCCGCGCCGCGGGTACGCTCCGACTTCTCTCACCTGAAAATCTACATCGCGTCGATTTTTTTCGCCACAACGCAGAGGGAGCGGCGCGGGTACGGGCCCTTCGGGCCGAGAACGAATCCGATCATCCGGCCCGCCACTCCGATCGCGGCGCCGAGGTGCTCGGTGCGGGGGCGGCTAGCTTCCTGCCGGGCCGCTGCCGTCGTTGGACCCACGCCGGCCTGGGGCGATGCAGCGGGCGCGGTCGGCTGTTCACCGGTGATCGCCTGCGCGATCGACGGCACCATGAGCGCCACGCTGGCCAGGGGCTCGGCCCGCCCTGTTATGCCGAGAACCCACGCCGGCGGACGTCTGGGGCGCCGCTCGTCCGTGTGTTTCGCCAATTCCGCGAAGGCTCGCACCGGCTACTGGGGGTCGGGATCCTCTCGGTCGCTTCTTCCGGGCGCTCGTGGAGCCCGAGCGGCGTGAGAACCTTCGGCAACTCGGTCAGGACGCGGGGCCGCTTCACCTCGGGCCCGCCCCGTCCCTGCGGGACCATGCCATGATCTCGACGCCGCCGGGCCCGGTGGGGCGGAAACAGAGGCGGACGCCGCCAGTCGGGCACCCGAGGCCCTCCGGGCCTCGGGTGGGAGAGGGTCAGGCAGTGGGGCTCGGCTCGGTGGCCGTGTCCCGCGCGCAGTCACACCGGCCGCGGTCGGCAAGTCCGTACATCGCCGTGGAGAGCAGGCGGGCGACCAGGTCGGTGGGTTCGACCGACCGTTCGGCCGCCCAGGCGAGTCCGAGGGCGAGCGAGATGACCTCGCTGACGGTCACATCGGACCGGACCGCGCCGGTCTGCTGCGCGCGTTCCAGTAGTCGCCCGCCCGCGGAGCGCATCTGGGCGCAGGAGGCGTGCAGCCCCGATTCCTCGTCCGCCAGGGCGTTCATGATCGACTCCGGCAGGCCCTGGTAGGTGGCCGACCCGGCGGCCAACTCGGCAAGCCACGTCAGAAGCGCGTCGCCCGGCTCGGGTGAGGAGAGCAGGCTCTGGGCCCGCGCGCGCAGTGCTTCGAAGTTGGCGTTGAGGAGAGCTTCGAGCAGTACTTCCCGGGTGGGGAAGTGGCGATAGAGCGTCCCGATGCCAACGCCCGCGCGACGGGCTATGTCGCGCAGTGACGCGTCCGTGCCGTGCTCGGCGACGGCCTCCCTCGCCGCGTCCAGAAGCAGCTCACGGTTGTTGCGGGCATTGACGCGAGACGTCTGCGGCACGATCGGCACCTCACTCGAAATCGGATCGGAGCGGTGCTCCGTTGACGTGCGGAGCGGTGCTCCGTAAGCTCGCGGAGCGGTGCTCCGTCCGTGCGGAGCCGCCCCCTCATTTTACCGGAGCGGCGCTCCGGGTGGGTTCCAGCTTTGGAGAGACATGTCCCTCAAGTCCAAGACCGTCCTCGTCACGGGTGCCACCGGCCGGCAGGGAGGCGCCACCGCCCGGCACCTGCTCGCCGACGGATGGCGGGTACGGGCGCTGGTGCGCGATCCGGCCGGCCCGGCGGCCCAGGAGCTGGCCCGGCTCGGTGCCGAGCTGGTTCGCGGAGACATGGACGACCGCGGATCCCTGGATGCCGCCGTCGAGGGCGCGTACGGAGTGTTCAGCGTCCAGCCCGCCCTCATCCCGCCGGCCTTCGCCGAGAACGAGCTGCGGCGGGGGTGCGATGTCGCGGAAGCCGTGACATCACCCGCAGCCCGGGCCCTGTCCCGGCCGTTCAGCCTGGGACGGCTGACCGTCCCGAACCGGATCATCATGTCCCCGATGACCCGGTCCTTCTCGCCGGGAGGAGTCCCAGGCGAGGACGTAGCCGCCTACTATGCGCGCCGCGCCGCGGCCGGAGTGGGGCTGATCATCACGGAAGGCACGTACGTCAACCATCCGTCGGCCGGCGATGACGCCACCGTGCCCCGCTTCCACGGGGAGGCGCAACTCGCGGGCTGGACCAGGGTGGCCGACGCTGTGCACGCCGCCGGGGGACGCATCGTGCCGCAGCTGTGGCATATCGGCATGGTGCGCGAACCGGGGCAGCCGCCGTTTCCTGACGCGCCTCCGATGGGACCGTCCGGCCTCACCATCACCGGCGCGGAGGGACGCGGCCGCGCCATGACCCGCGCGGACATCGACGATGTCATCGGCGCCTTCGCGCAAGCGGCCGCGGAGGCCGAGCGGACCGGCTTCGACGGAGTCGAGATCCACGGGGCGCACGGGTACCTCATCGACCAGTTCCTCTGGTCCGCCACCAACCGGCGTACGGACGAGTACGGGGGCAACGCGGTGGAGCGGACACGGTTCGCCACCGAGGTCGTGGAGGCCATCCGGGAGAGGGTCTCATCGGGCTTCCCGGTGATTTTCCGCTTCTCCCAGTGGAAGGCCGGCGACTACGGTGCCCGGCTCGCCGACACCCCCGACGAGTTGCAGGCGGTGCTCGCTCCTTTGGCCGATGCCGGAGTCAGCGCCTTCCACGCCTCCACCCGGCGCTACTGGGAGCCGGAGTTCGACGGTTCCGACCTCAACCTCGCGGGCTGGGCCAAGAAACTCACCGGCAAGGCATCCATCACGGTCGGCTCGGTCGGCCTCAACGCCGACGTCCTCCAAGGAAGTGCCGGGCCGGCGGGGCTGGAACCGCTGGTCGAGCGCCTGGAACGGGATGAGTTCGACCTCGTCGCGGTCGGGCGAGCACTCCTGGCCGACCACGAGTGGGCGAGGAAAGTCCTGGACGGCCGGGTCGACGGCTTCCTTCCCTTCACCCACGAAGCGGAGAAAACGCTGTTCTGACCCTTCCGCTTCCCGATACGGGTGTGCTGCCCACCAATCGGCACCCAGCCCGAAACCGACCCGGTCCCCGATCCCCGTTCGTACAACGCGGCCCGACGCGGCCCACGCATGTGCTTCGGCGCGTCATGGCGAACACGGTCACCGCGCCGCCATGGACCGTGCGATCACCCGCCCTTCGCAACGTCCGGCGCACAGCTACAACACGCCTTTTTGGGAGATGAGTTCATACATGTCCGCATGTCAGAGCAGCACGCTCGACTACTTCGACTCCCGCACTCCTGAAGCCGATGAGCGGGGTGCTCCGCCGCACGCCTACGATGCCGGGCTGCTGCTGTTGCGCTTGGCCCTCGGCCTGACCATGGCGGGCCACGGCGCGCAGAAGCTGTTCGGCTGGTTCTCCGGCCCGGGGCTCGAAGGCACGGGGAAGTTCTTCACGTCCGTGGGCTATCCGTCGGGGAAGACGATGGCCGGGGTGGCCGGGCTGAGCGAACTGTTCGGGGGGCTCGGCCTCGCTCTGGGCCTGCTGACCCCGCTCGCCGGGGCCGCGGTCGTCGGAGTCATGGTCAACGCCGTGGCCGTGAAGTGGGGTGGCGGCTTCTTCGTTCCGACGGGGGTGGAGTACGAACTCACCCTTGCCGCAGGCGCTGCGGCACTGGCCCTCACCGGGCCCGGCCGTCTGGCAGTGGACCGTTACGTGCCCGGAGTGCGGGTGCACCGAGTGGGCTACGGCATCGCCTCAGTGGCCTTCGGCGTGCTCCTGGCCGCGGTTGTCCTGCTGGTTCGCGACTGAGCCACTGCGCGACACCACACCACCACACAACACAACGACGGAAAGAAAAAGAAGAAGGAACATGCGCGCAATCATCGTCACCCAGTCTGGCGGGTTCGCAGTGGAACACCTTCCCGATCCCGTACCCGCCGCCGGGCAGGTCCGCATCAAGATGGTGGGGGCCGCGGTCAACCCGGCCGACCTTAATATCCTCGAAGGCTGGGGCCGCGAAGCGGCGGGAGTCGCCGCTGAGCGCCGCATCGGGTTGGGACTGGACGTGGCGGGCGTCGTCGACATGGCGGCTCCTGACGTCCACGATCTCCCTGTCGGCACGCCCGTGGCGGCCCTGACCTCTCCCCATGCCCCCTACTCCGCCGCCGGAACAGCGGCCGAGTACGTGATCGTGCCGGCGGCGGACGCGGCACCGGTGCCTGACGGGATCGATCTGCTGGACGCGGCCACGGTCCCGCTCAATTCGCTGACCGCCGACCAGCTCCTGGCCCGGCTCGGGCCCGCCCGCGGCAGGCGTCTGCTGGTCACGGGCGCTGCCGGAGGGGTCGGCGGATACGCGGTCGCCCTCGCGGCATGTGCCGGCTGGACCGTCACAGGTCTCGCCCGTCCCTCCGACGCCGAGTTCCTGACCCGGGCCGGGGCCGTGGAGACGATCAACAGTCTGGGAGGGAGTCACGGGCTTCGACGCGGTACTGGACGGCGCGAAGCTGAATGAGGCGGCCCTGCGGGCTGTCCGCGACCACGGAGCCTACGCGGGCGTCTTTCCCGGTCTGGAGCCCGAGCCCGAGCGTGGCATCACCATCACCAGCGGAGTAGTCGTCCCCGACGGTCAGCGGCTGCGCGAAATGCTCGCGCTGACCGCCCAGGAAAAGCTGGAAGCCCGCCGTGCCGGCACTGTGCCGTTGGAGGCCGCGGCCCGGGCCTACCAAGCGCTGCGCGAGGGCGGACAGCGGGGCCGATGGGTGCTGACGCCGTGAGTCCCCGGTTGCCGTGATCGGGCGCGAAACATACACGAACGGTGTCGACCGAGACCCGGTCGACACCGTTCGTGTATGGAGTGAATGTGTCCGAGGGGGGACTTGAACCCCCACGCCCGATAAAGGGCACTAGCACCTCAAGCTAGCGCGTCTGCCATTCCGCCACCCGGACCAGGTGTCTGCCGGTCGGCCCGCGGCCCTTCCGACGTGGAAAACCATAGCAAACATCGGGACGTGCTCGATCACAGCCGGCCGCGCCTCCGAGGCCGCGCTGTGTGACGGGGGCATGACGGCGGTATTGCAGCCTTGGGCTGGGCGGGCGAGCGGAGGAGGATGGGCGGGTGACCCCTGCCGTGGGGGTCCGTACCTGGGCGTCCCGCGGCAGCGCAACGACGAGGAGGCATCGTGAGTGAGTCGCTTTCGGGCGCGACGACGACCGGAACGGTCAGGGGCGAGGACGAGGTGGTCGACCTCTGCCGTGACCTGATCCGGATCGACACCAGTAACTATGGCGACCACTCCGGCCCCGGTGAGCGCGCGGCCGCCGAGTACGTTGCCGAGAAGCTCGCCGAGGTGGGGCTCGAGCCGAAGATCTTCGAGTCGCACAAGGGCAGGGCGTCGACGGTGGCACGGATCGAGGGGGAGGATCCGTCCCGTCCGGCGCTGCTCATCCACGGCCACACCGACGTCGTACCGGCCAACGCCGAGGACTGGACCCACCACCCCTTCTCCGGCGAGATCGTGGACGACTGCGTCTGGGGCCGGGGCGCGGTGGACATGAAGGACATGGACGCGATGACGCTCGCGGTCGTCCGGGACCGGCTGCGCAGCGGCCGCAAGCCCCCGCGCGACATCGTGCTGGCCTTCCTCGCCGATGAGGAGGCGGGCGGGGTCTACGGGGCCAAGCACCTGGTCAACAACCACCCCGACCTCTTCGAGGGCGTGACGGAGGCGATCGGCGAGGTCGGCGGCTTCTCCTTCACCGTCAACGAGGATCTGCGGCTCTATCTGATCGAGACCGCGCAGAAGGGCATGCACTGGATGCGGCTCACGGTGGACGGCACCGCGGGGCACGGCTCGATGACCAACAACGACAACGCCATCACGGAGCTGACCGAGGCGGTCGGGCGGCTCGGGCGGCACAAGTTCCCGGTGCGGGTCACCAAGACCGTACGGTCCTTCCTGGACGAGCTGTCCGACGCGCTCGGCACCCCGCTCGACCCGGAGAACATGGACGAGACGCTGGCCAAGCTGGGCGGCATCGCGAAGATCATCGGGGCGACGCTCCAGAACACCGCCGCCCCGACCATGCTCAGCGCCGGCTACAAGGTCAACGTCATTCCGGGGCAGGCCACGGCCCATGTGGACGGGCGCTTCCTGCCGGGGTTCGAGGAGGAGTTCCTGGCCGACCTCGACCGCATCCTCGGCCCGCGGGTCAAGCGGGAGGACGTGCACGCGGACAAGGCGCTGGAGACCAACTTCGACGGGGCGCTGGTCGAGGCCATGCAGTCGGCGCTGAAGGCCGAGGACCCCATCGCCCGTGCCGTGCCGTACTGCCTCTCGGGCGGTACGGACGCGAAGTCCTTCGACGACCTCGGCATCCGCTGCTTCGGATTCGCGCCGCTGCGGCTGCCCCCCGAGCTGGACTTCGCCGGGATGTTCCACGGGGTCGACGAGCGGGTGCCGGTGGACGGGCTGAAGTTCGGTGTGAGGGTGCTGGACCGGTTCCTGGACGCCTGCTGAGGGCCGCACGAACGGCCTAATCGATCACACATACCGAAGGAACCAAAAAGGGTGAATGGTGTCGTAGCTTGATAGCTTGATTGCTCCCTCCTCGTTACATGGTGTGTGCGGCCCGTAACCGGGCCGCGGTGCCGACAAGGGGTGGTTCTGTACCCCGCCTTCGGCAACTACCGCATCGATCACGTGACATCGGGTCACGGTCCACCGGAGTGTGAGCCCCGGGCGGTTTCGGAGTGTGCGTGCTCCGGGACGCCCGGGGATGGGGGTGCGGGCGAGATCGCCCGCGCGCACTTTGGCCGGGACGGAAGGCTAGGGGAGCAGACAGTTATGCGACAGGTTGCGAAAAAGGGCCTGATCACCGTAGCCGCGGCGAGCGGCGTTCTCGCCGTGACCGGCGGTTACGCCCAGGCGGCGGGTCCGGGGGCCGATGGTGGCGCCGCGTACTCGCCGGGTGTCGTCTCGGGCAACAACATCCAGGCCCCGGTGCATGTGCCGGTGAATCTGTGCGGAAACACGGTGAGCGTCATCGGCGTCTTCAACGGTGCCGGTGGGGGGCGGTGCGGCGGCGGTTCGGACGACTCGTCCGGCGGTGGCGGTACCCAGGTCGGCGGTCCGCAGGCGCAGGGCAGCGCCGGCGACTCGTCGGGGATCGGTTCCGGCAACAACATCCAGGCCCCGATCGGCGTTCCGGTCAATGTGTGCGGGAACAACGTCAGCGCGGTCGGGTTCGGGAACACCGGCGACGGCGGCGACTGCGCTGAGACGGTCCCGGCGGTGCCGGAGAACCCGGGTGAGCCGGGTGAGCCGGGTGAGCCCGGTAACCCTGGGAATCCGGGCAACCCCGGTAACCCTGGCAACCCCGGAAACCCTGGTGAGCCTGGCAACCCGGGCAACCCGGGTAACCCCGGGAACCCGGGTGAGCCCGGTAACCCTGGCAACCCCGGTAACCCTGGCGACCCCGGCAATCCTGGCAACCCGGGTAACCCTGGCAACCCCGGTAACCCGGGGGGTTCGAACCCCGGCGGTGGCTCGGATGACCCCGCTGAGCAGGCGGGAAACCACGGCCTCGACCCATCCGCGAACCTCGGCGGCAAGGAGCAGCTCGCGCACACCGGTGCCGGCCCCGTCGAGCTGGCCATTCCGGCCGCCGCGGGCCTGCTGCTGGCGGGCACGGTGCTCTACCGTCGGGCCCGCGCCGCGCAGCGCTGATCACAGATCGCGCTGCCAGGTAGGTGGGACAGCACCACACACCGCCCACCGCACCTCGCACGCCACGCATCACACACCGGATCTCATACGCCGGGTGACCGTGGCGTCACTCTCGGCGGGCCCCGCGCCAAGCGGGGCCCGCTCCGCCGTGTCCCGGCCCGCTACCAGGTGGCCCGAAGCTGGCGGATGATCCGGCGCCGCAATCGCACTCTGCGGCTGCCGTCGGGGTTGAGTCTCAGACGATCCAACTCCCAGTGTCCGTACTCAGCATGGTCGGTGAGCAGGCGGGTAGTGGCCTTGCGGGAAACCCCGCGCGGCACATACACATCACAGAATTCGTATTCCGGCATCGCATCTATTGTGCGGGAACTGCCCTGCTACGGATAGCGTCTGCACTATGTCTGATGCTGCGCAGCCATCCGCTGCCGAGGTACGCGCCGCTGCCGAAGCGGTGAAAGCCGCACTGGATCGTCACCTCGACGCTGTCGAACGCCGGTCGGGGGAAGGCGATCCGGCCGTCTACGCCGCGTTCAACGAACTGGCCGCGGCAGCCGAGGTCTACGACGAGCTGCTCTATGACGCCTACGACGAGGTGACGCCCTTCGAGATCCCTGGTGACGACCGCCTCCCCGCCTATGCCGGGCCGGAGGAGCCGAGCGCGCTGAGCGTGCTGATCCGCAGAGACTACGTCGTCGTCGAACCGCAGCGGCTGCTCTCGCAGGCGCAGCGGATCGCTGACCTGGATCCGGACATCGACACAGGGAACGACAGGCAGGGCGGCGGCGCGGCCGCCGGGGAGAGTGTGCATACCGCCTTGGGCGTGGTCTTCGGCGAGTTCGAGGCCGATGAGATCGCCTCTCGCCACAAGGAGTTCGGCCTGGAGGAGGGCGACTCCACGCTCTGGGTAGTGGCGGCCGAGGAGCCCCCGGAGCCGGGGGAGTGGCTTTCGGCCCCCTTCGACCAGGCGGATCCGCATATGGTCGTGTGCCGCTTCGACATGAGCTCGGTCTTCGACGAGGAGCTCGAGGACGAAGAGCTCGAGGACGAGGACGAGCTGGAGGTGCTGGAGCCGGGCAGCTGAGCACCGCGGCTCCGAACCGATCGCCCGGCCCCGGATCGCCCCGCCTCGAGGCGGGGCGATCCGGGGCCATGGTGTTCCCGGGGGCCTGTCGCGGGCCGGGACCGGGCCGCCGGTCAGCCCGCGGAACCGGCCGGGACCTGGGCCTGGAGCAGGGCGCGCAGCCGAGTGGTGCGCTCCTTGAAGGGGATCTCCGCCACCGCCCGGGGCAGCGCCGCCTCCGCGCCGTGGACCACCGACAGATGGCGCTCACCGCGGCTGAAGGCCGTGTAGATCCAGGCGCGGGTCAGCCCCGCCGTGGCGTCGCCCGGCAGCACCACCACGGCCGCGGGCCAGCGCGCTCCGGCCGCCTGGTGCGCGGTGAGGGCCCAGCCGTGCCGCACCAGCTCACCGACCTCCCTGCGTGGCACCACGACGGGGCCGCCCGCGCAGTCCAGCCGCAGCCCTTCGGCGTCCGCCGAGACCACCGTGCCCGGCACCGTACGGCCCGGGGCCGGGGTGTACGCCACGCGGTCGCCCGGGTCGAAGCCGCCGAACTGGCCGGGGCCGGGGTTGAGCCGGGTCTTCAGGGCGGCGTTGAGCGCGCGGGTACCGGCCGCGCCACCGTGGCCCGGGGTGATCACCTGGGTCTGCTCCGCCGGGATGCCGATCGCACGGGGCACCGAGTCGGCGACGAGCTGCACGGTGCGGTGCACCGCCTCGCCCGCGTCCCGCACGGGCACGATCACGACCTCCTTGCCGGGCGCCTCCACCTGGTTGAGCTCGCCGATCCCGATCCCCGAGACCAGCTCGCCGATCGGGCCCGGGTCGGGGGTGCGGGAGACGACCTGCGGGCAGCGGCGGGCCGCCACCAGATCCGCGAAGACCCGGCCGGGGCCGGCCGACCACAGCACCCCGGGGTCCCCGCTCAGCACCAGACGGGCGCCGTCCGGCAGCGACTCGACGAGCATCGCGGCCGTTTCCACATCGAGCTGCGGGGCGTCGAGCACGGCGAGCAGATCGAGCGCGAGCGCGCCCTCCTCGTCGCGTCCGGGGCCCTCGGCGTCGGCCAGCAGCCCGGCGACGGTGACGGCCGCGGAGACGGCCTCCGGGTCGGCGCCCGGGGCCTCGCTCAGCGAGGCGGCCAGCCGCCGCCTGCCGTCCTCGCTGTGCGCGGCCGCGAAGGCCCGCAGGCCCAGGGCGCGGGCGGCGGCGACCAGCGCCGCCGGTTCGGCGCGCGCCGACTCGCCACCGCTGTGGGCGACCAGGCCGTGGGCCGCGACCGTACGGATCAGCTCCGCGGCGGAGGCGGTCGGCGCGGTGGCGGCCGCGCTCTCCCACTCGGGCGCGCCGGGGCCGCCCGCGGGCGTCTCACCGTTCGTTGCGCCGCCCTGCGGTGGGACGAAGGTGCTCGGCAGCCGGGCGAGAGCGTCGGCCAGGCTCTCCTCCGCCAGGGCATAGCGGTCCAGCCCCAGCAGCACCCGCACCGGCTGCTCGGCGTCCTCGTCGTCGGCCGCCTGGGGACGGGCTCCCGGCGGGGCGTCGAGCGCGTCCTGGAAGACCAGGACCGCGCCTTCCGCGATCGCGGTGCGCAGCGCCTCGTCCGGGTCCGGCACGGACACCTTGGCGAGCGCGTCGCGCAGCGTGGACGACTCCAGCGCGGTGTGTCCTTCGAGCGCGGCGCGCTCCAGCAGCCAGCCGGTGAGCGCCAGCGCACGGCGCTCGTCGCCGGGCTCGCAGGCCGGGCCGAGGAGGGCGCGGGCGAAGCCGTCCGCCTGGTCGGGGCGCACACCGGGCACGGCCAGCAGCTGCCAGGGGTCCTCGCGCAGCGCCTCGGCGGCGCGCTCGCCGAGGGTTTCGGCGACCGGCCCGGCCAGGCTCTCGGGGGCTCCGCCCGCCGCGAGCACCTGGCGGACGTCCCCGCTGCCGGGGATCTCGCCCTCCGGCCCGGGCGCCGGGCGAGCCGACGGCGGCCGCACGGGAGCGGGCGCCGCCGCACGGGGCCGCTCGCGCACGGGCGCGGCGGGGGCCGCGGGCGCCGCCGGACGGCGCGCGGGGGCGTCGTTGAAGAACGACGCCGCCGACCGCTCACCGCTCTCCACGGCCCGTACGGCAGCGGCCAACGCCTCAGCCGCCGCCGACCGCCGCCCCTTGCCGCCCGCCCCGTCCCCGGGGGCAGGCGGAGTCGGCTCGCGGTCGGCATTCCCGCCGTGGCCGCCCGCTCCCGTAGTGGGGCCGTCGGCCTCGCCTGCCGGGGGCTGTTGACCGTCGGCACCTCCGGGGGCGTGAGAGCCCGTTCCGGCGGTGGGTGCCTCGGCGTCGCCGCCCCCGCCTCGTGCGGGGGCGGCCGCCCCCGAGTCGCTCCGGCCCGCGCCCGGGGGAGCACCCGCGCCACCGGGGCCGCCCTGTCCGGCGGCTTCGGAAGCACCGGCGCCCGCGCCCGGGGCCGCGTCAGCGCTCGCCTCTGCTGGGCCTGACGGCTGCGTGCCTCCGGAGTCCTGGTCCGCCTCTGGGCCGCCGGATGTGCCGTGCCCGGCGGGCGAGGTCGGCTCGCGGTCGGCGCTCCCGCCGTGGGTGCCGCCCGTTCCGGCGGCGGAAGCCTGGGTAGCGTCGGCCCCGCCTCGTGTGGCGGCCGCGGTCCCCGCGCCGCTCCGGTCCGCCCCCGAGGGGGCGCCCGCGCCGCCGGACCCGCTGTGGTCGTCCGGGGTGTGGTCCGGGTCCGTCCCCGCGGTGGCGGGGCCTCCGGGCCCGCCCGGGGCCGGGGTCCCGGTGCCGGGCGGCTCCGCCGGCTCGGGGCGATTGGGCTCGGCCTCCTCGGGCGCGGATGCGGCCTCGCCGGCGAGGCGGTCGGTACTCACAGCGTGCTCCAGTCCTGATCGGGATAGCGGTGCACGGGCGCCGACACATCGTCGAGCGCCTGGCAGATCTCGTCCGGAAGACTAAGGCTCTCCGCCGACAACGCCGCCCTCAGCTGCTGGGCGTTGCGCGCGCCGACGATCGGCGCGGTGACACCAGGGCGGTCGCGGACCCAGGCGAGTGCCACATTGAGCGCGGTGGTCGCCAGGCCGTCCGCGGCTATGGCGACCGCCTCGACGATCCGGCTCGCCTCCTCGTCCAGATACGGGGCGACGAAGGCCGCGAGCTCGGAGGCGCCGCGCGAGTCGGCGGGCGTCGTATGGCGGTACTTGCCGGTGAGCACACCGCGGCCGAGCGGCGAGGACGGCAGCAGCCCGACGCCGAGGTCGAGGGCGGCGGGCAGCACCTCGCGCTCCACACCGCGCTGGAGCAGTGAATACTCCATCTGCGTGCTGGCCAGCCGGGTGTGCGCACCCGAGGAGGCCAGCTGCCAGGTGGCGGCCTTCGCGAGCTGCCAGCCGCTGAAGTTGGACACCCCCGCATAGCGGGCCCGGCCGCTGCTGACCGCGATGTCGAGCGCCTGCAGGGTTTCCTCGAGCGGGGTGAACGGGTCGAAGGCGTGCACCTGCCAGAGGTCGACGTAATCCGTGCCCAGCCGCTCCAGGGAGGCGTCCAGCGCGCCCAGCAGATGGCCGCGCGAACCGTCGAAGCGGCGGTCCGGATCGGGCACGCTGCCGGCCTTGGTGGCGATCTGCAGATCGCGCCGCGGCAGCAGCCCCTCCAGCAACTGCCCCAGGAGGTATTCGGCGCCGCCGTCCGCGTAGACATCCGCGGTGTCGACCAGTGTCCCGCCCGCCTCCCAGAACGCCTTGAGCTGATCCGCGGCGTCGTGTTCGTCCGTGTCCCGCCCCCAAGTGAGCGTGCCGAGCCCGAGCCGGGAGACGCGCAGGCCCGTGCGGCCGAGGTGCCTTAGCTCCATGAACGTCGAGATTACTGTCCGGATAGCGCCCCGTGGCAGCCTGTGGATAACCCACCCCTGACGTATCCCGGCCATGCGCGCTAGAGTCCCCGGAACAGCGACGTTACTGATCAGTAAGGGGTGCGGTATGAGGCTCGGCATCAACCTCGGCTACTGGGGCGCCGGAATGGACGCGGACAACCTCGAGGTCGCCCGCGAGGCCGACCGGCTCGGCTATGCCGTCTGCTGGGCCGCCGAAGCCTACGGTTCGGACGCGGCCACGGTCCTCGCGTGGGTCGCCGCGCAGACGGAGCACATCGACGTCGGCTCCGCCATCTTCCAGATTCCGGCCCGTACCCCCGCCATGACGGCCATGACCGCCGCCACCCTCGACACCCTCTCCGGCGGCCGCTTCCGTCTCGGGCTGGGCGTCTCGGGGCCGCAGGTGTCCGAGGGCTGGTACGGGACGCGGTTCGACAAGCCGCTCGCCCGCACCCGCGAGTACGTGGAGATCATCCGCAAGGCGATGTCACGCGAGCGGCTGACGCACGAGGGCCAGAACTGGACGCTGCCGCTGCCCGACGGCCCCGGCAAGCCCCTCAAGCTGACCGTGCACCCGGTGCGGGAGTACATCCCGCTGTACATCGCGGCCATCGGCCCGAAGAACCTGGAGCAGACCGGCGAGATCGCCGACGGCGCCCTGGTCCTCTTCTACGCGCCCGAGCACGCCGAGGCGACCACCCTCAGCTCGCTGCGCGCGGGCCGGGAGAAGGCGGGCAAGGACCTCGAGGGCTTCGACGTGGTGCCCACCGTGCCCATGGCCCTGGGCGAGGACGTGCGCGCCCTCGCCGACCAGTTCCGCCCGTACACGGCGCTCTACGTGGGCGGTATGGGCAGCGCCAAGCAGAACTTCTACAACAAGCTCGCGCAGCGCATGGGGTATGAGAAGGAGGCCGCCGAGATCCAGGAGAAGTACCTCTCCGGGGACAAGGAGGGTGCCGCCGCGGCCGTCCCCCACGAGCTGATCGACTCCACCTCGCTGCTCGGCCCCGTCGAGCGCATCGCGGACCGTATGCAGGCGTACGCGGAGGCCGGGGTCACCACCCTGTCCCTCACCCCCGCGGGCTTCACACTGGAGGAGCGCCTCGCCGGGCTGCGGGCGGGCGTGGAGGCCCTGGAGCGGGCCGGGGTCGCGTAAGGGCCGCGAGCGGCCACGACGAGGGCCGCTGAGGGCCCGCGACGGCGCTCACACGCTCACAAGGAGTGGCAAGCCGCACAGCGGCCGTCGCGGGCCCCGGGGCTTCTCTTTTGGATCAGCGTGCAGGACCACAGGAAGATGCCTGCCACCCCGGCGGGGTGCTGGTGCGCCCGCACGATGGTGGACGCAGGGACTTCCTCACCGGGATCCCGCCCACCAGCACGACCTTCGAGGTGTCGAGCTCTTCCGCCCGGAGGCGATGGTCGAGGTCGAGGTCGTCGCGGCGGTCGGCCCTCACCCAGGAGCGTGAGGGTCCCCGGATCAGCCGGGGAACAGGTCCTCGACCGCGCGGCGCAGTGTCTCGCGTACCGCCTCGCCCTGGTCCGTCGCCGATCAACGTCAGGGTGTCGATCGGGGCGGCGCGCGGGTTTTGCCCTCCCGGGCCGCGTCCATGGCCGCGCGGACCCGTCCGGCCATCGGCCTGCTGGGCGGGATGACCGGGTGGGGCGGGCGGAGTCGGCTCGGCGCCGCGCCGGAGAGTTCTGCGGCCGTGGTGGGGGCTCGGGGGTCTTCCCCGCCACGGCCGTCGTCCAGCACAACGCCTCCGTCGCCCAGGAGTTACGGGGACGCGGCACCCACACCGTCCTCCGTTCGGCCGAGCCGTGAGCCTCAGCTGTTGCCGCCGCGCCTACCGGGCCGTTGACTTTTTCTGCGCAGCCCCTGCGTGGATGTCGGCACGGAAGCGCACGGCGGCGCACGACAAGCGCACGGAGGTGGCGGCGATGCTCTCGGCGAAAAGAGTGTTCCAGGAGATCCTCGACAACGACGAGTCGTTCCGGCTCTTCTGCTCCGTCGCGGCCAGCGGGGAGGCCCAGGGAGGCTGGGAGAACGGCCGGATCGCCGCCCTCGTGCCCGAGAGCCTGCGCGACCTCGCCCCCAAGATCGCCCGCCATGGTGCCGACGAGGACAAACATGGCCGGATCTTCAACGCCCTGCTGAGCAAGCGCGATCTGGAGCCCATGGAGGTGCCGCGCGAGGCCGACTACACGATGCTCCTGGAGGCGCGCGGCATCGGCCTCGCCCATGACAAGCTGCGCCGCGACGAGCCGCTCACCGAGCACGACATCGTGATCTACCTCGCCCACAGCAGGGTCACCGAACAGCGCGCCTCCGCCCAGATGGTGATGTTGCGCAGGTACTTCGGCGACCACCCCGACCTCGGCCGCGCGGTGCGCATGATCGCCGAGGACGAGGACAACCACCTCGCCTACTGCCACGAGGAGCTGCTGCGCCTGGCCGCCGCCGGGTACGGCCGGACCATCCAGCGGGCCCTGCGGGAGAGCGCGCTCGTCGAGATGGAGGTCTACCGGGACGTCAGCCTGGCCGTGATGGCCCAGATGGGGCGCATTCTCGGCTGGCCCAAGCCGAAGTCCGCGCTGTTCGCGGCCGGGATCCACGCCCTGCACGTGTACGAGCGGCTGGGCGGCTGGCGGCGCATGGTGTCCCTGCGGATGCCCGAGCGGCGCAACGCGCTCGGCGGGCCCGCGCAGAGCGCTTCCGGGGCATCCGAGGCGCCCGAGTTCGTCTGAGCCTGACCACGGTTTCGTCCGAGCCCTACGACGGGCCCGCGGGCGCGCCCAGGACAGGTGCCGCCGGCACGGTCGGCGCCGCCGAACCGCGCCGGCTCAGAGCCACCCGCGGCGCTTGAACCAGCGGTACAGCACGGCGATCACACCCCCCATGAGCGCGACCACCCCCGGGTATCCCCAGGGCTGCTTCAGCTCGGGCATATGCTCGAAATTCATGCCGTAGATCCCGGCGATCATCGTCGGCACCGCGGCCATCGCCGCCCATGCCGAGATCTTCCGCATGTCGTCGTTCTGCCGCACGCCCATCTGCGCGAGATGGGCGGAGAGGATGTCCGACAGCAGCCGGTCCAGCCCCTCCACATGCTCGTTCACCCGGGTCAGATGGTCGCTGACATCGCGGAAGAACGGCCGGGAGCCCTCGTGCACGAACGGCACCCCGGCGCCGGTGAGCCGCTCCATCGGCTCCCCCAACGGCCCGGTCGACCGGCGGAATTCCATCACCTCGCGCTTGAAGGCGTAGATCCGTCCGGCGGTGTTCTGCCCGGCGCCCGCGTTCGGGGCGAACACCTCCGTCTCCAGCTCCTCCAGGTCCCCGTGCAGCGCGTCGGCCACGTCCAGGTAGTGGTCCACGACCGCGTCGGAGACCGCGTACATCACCGCCGTCGGACCGTGCTGCAGCACCTCGGGCATCTTCTCCAGCCGGTCCCGCACCGTGCCGAGCGGATTCGCTTCGCCGTGCCTTACGGTCACCACGAAGGAGTCACCGACGAAGACCATCAGCTCACCCGCTGTGACCGTGCCGGCCTTGTCGTCGTGCTGGATCGGCTTGAGCACCAGGAACAGCGAATCGTCATAGACCTCCAGCTTCGGCCTCTGGTGGGCGCACAGGGCGTCCTCCACGGCCAGCGGATGAAGTCCGAACTCGCTGGTGACCAGCTCGAACTCCTTCTCGGTCGGCTCATGCAGGCCGATCCACAAGAAGGCGTCCCCACTCGCGCGCGCCTCATCGAGGGCGTCGGAGAAGTCGGCGGGTCCCTCGGTGCGGCACCCGTCCCGGTAGATGGCACAATCCACGATCACGCAGCGCATTCTGCCTCGCGTGATGGCGGTACGCACAGGGGGCCCTTGTGCGGGATCGGTGCGCATGGCCGCTGAGCGGCGCCGGAGGGGCCGTAGGGTGGCAGGCATGCCCATGCTGATCCTCGTACGGCACGGCCGGTCCACCGCCAACACCGCGGGCGTCCTCGCGGGCTGGACTCCCGGTGTCGCCCTCGACGAGCGCGGTGCGGCCCAGGCCGCGGCGCTGCCCGGCAGGCTGGCCGGGCTGCCCCTGGCCGCCGCCGTCACCAGCCCCTTGCAGCGCTGCCGGGAGACGCTGGCCCCGCTGCTCGCCGCCCGCCCCGAACTGCCGCTGCACCCCGACGACCGGATCGGGGAGTGCCACTACGGCGACTGGTCGGGCCGTAAGCTCGCCGAGCTCGCCGATGAACCACTGATGAACATCGTCCAGCAGCATCCGTCCGCCGCCGCCTTCCCCGGTGGCGAGTCCATGCGCGCCATGCACACGCGCGCGGTCGAGGCGGTGCGCGACTGGAACGCCCGGATCGAGCGGGAGCACGGCGCCGACGCGGTCTATCTGATGTGCTCCCACGGGGACGTCATCAAGGCACTGGTCGCGGACGCCCTGGGACTGCATCTCGATCTCTTTCAGCGGATCTCGGTCGAGCCCTGTTCGGTCACCGCGATCCGGTACACCCCGACCCGGCCCTTCGTCGTCCGGCTCGGCGACACCGGCGACTTCGCGGGGCTGGCCCCGCGCGAGGCGACCACCGGGGACCGGGGCGGGGACGCGGCGGTGGGCGGCGACGCGGGAGCACCGTGATCTCCGTGCGCAGTAGGGTGGTGCCGCGGTGCGAGGGCGCCGTGACAGCCCTGACCGGGCGGTCGTGGCACCCAGCGGTCAGCAGTCAGTCAGCCGAGCAGTCGAACCAAAATGGAGCAGGACGTTGTCCCGTCAGGTGTTCCTCTATGACCCGCCGGACCGATTCGTCGCCGGTACGGTCGGGCTGCCTGGTCGCCGTACCTTTTTCCTGCAGGCGTCCGCCAGCGGCCGGACCACCAGTGTCGCCTTGGAGAAGACGCAGGTCGCCGCCTTGGCCGAGCGGATAGACGAGCTGCTGGACGAGGTGGTGCGGCGCACCGGCGGAAACGCCCCGGTCCCCGCCGTCGCGCCGACCGAACTCACCGACACCGCACCGCTGGAAGCCCCCGTGGAGGAGGAGTTCCGGGTCGGCACCATGGCACTCGCCTGGGACGGCGAGGAACAGCGGATGATCGTCGAGGCGCAGGCGCTGGTCGAGCTGGAGGCCGAGTCCGAGGAGGACCTGGCCGAGGCCGAGGAGCGGCTGCTCCAGGACGATGTGAACGGCCCGCCCATGTTGCGGGTGCGGCTCACCGGGACGCAGGCGCGGGCGTTCGCCAAGCGCGCCCTGGAGGTCGTCAACGCCGGCCGGCCGCCCTGCCCGCTGTGCAGTCTGCCGCTCGACCCGGAGGGACACGTATGTCCGCGCCAGAACGGATACCGCCGCGGAGCCTGACGCCGCCGGCCCCGTCCGAGCTGCTGGCTCTCGGTGAGCTGACGGTGCGCGGACAGGTCCGGGAGGCGTCCAACGCGGTGCTGTACTGCACGGTCGAGTACGACGGCCACAGCGCCCCCTGCGTCTACAAGCCGGTGGCCGGGGAGCGGCCGCTGTGGGACTTCCCGGACGGCACGCTCGCCCAGCGCGAGGTCGCGGCGTACGAGATCTCCGAGGCCACCGGCTGGGGCCTGGTGCCGCCCACCGTGCTCCGCGACGGGCCGTACGGGCAGGGGATGTGCCAGCTCTGGATAGAGGTCGAGGTGGCCCCCGACGGGGCGGACGGCGACGGGTCCGCGGACGGCGACGGCGACGGCGAGGGGACCGGGGGAGCGGAGCTGCTCGCGCTCGTCGAGGGCGACGAACCGGGCCCCGGCTGGAAGGCCGTGGGCTACGCCGAGGTGGGCGAGGGCCGCACGGCGCTGCTGGTCCACGCCGACGACGTACGGCTGCGCCGGCTGGCCGTCCTCGACGCGGTGATCAACAACGGCGACCGCAAGGGCGGCCATCTGCTGCCCGCGGCCGGTGGCCGGCTCTATGCGATTGATCACGGAGTGACCTTCAACGCCGACGACAAGCTGCGCACGCTGCTGTGGGGCTGGGCCGGGGAGCCGCTGCCGGACGATGTGCTGGAGGTGCTGCGCCGGTTGGCGGACCAGCTGGCCGACGGCGGTCCGCTCTGCGCCCGGCTGGCGGAGCTGATCACCGGGGCCGAGATCGAGGCTTTGAGGGCCCGTGTGGCCACGCTGCTGCGGACCGGGAAGCACCCCGAGCCCAGCGGCCAGTGGCCCGCCATCCCCTGGCCGCCGGTCTGAGGCGGCCGGGCCCGCTCCGGGTCCCCCGGGCGCCGGACTGAGCGGACTGGCCCGTTCCGCCTCCGGGCGGCACTCCCCCGCGTCCCCGCCCGGCAGCAGGAGAACGCAGCTCAGGGCGCCCATGCAGCTCACGGGCGCATCCACAAGACCGCCCATCCGGCCAACACCGCTGGTCCGGTTCGTATACGGACGCTGCATCCGGTTACGCTCATTGCATGTATGCCTGGCCCGCTTCTGAGGTTCCCGCCCTGCCCGGCAGTGGCCGGGACCTGAGCATTCACGACACCGCGACCGGGGGACGGATCACTCTGACCCCCGGTCCCGTCGCGCGCATCTACGTCTGCGGGATCACCCCGTACGACGCGACCCACATGGGTCATGCCGCGACCTACAACGCGTTCGACCTCGTTCAGCGCGTATGGCTCGACACCAAGCGCCAGGTCCACTACGTCCAGAACGTCACGGACGTCGACGACCCCCTGCTGGAGCGGGCCCAGCAGAACGGCGACGACTGGACGGCCCTCGCCGAGCGCGAGACCGCCCTGTTCCGCGAGGACATGACGGCCCTGCGGATGCTGCCCCCGCGCCACTACATCGGCGCCGTCGAGTCGATACCGGGCATCGTGCCGCTCGTGGAGCGGCTGCGCGACCTGGGCGCCGCCTATGAACTCGAAGGCGACATCTACTTCTCCGTGGAGTCCGACCCCTCCTTCGGCTCGGTCAGCCGGCTCGACGCCGAGGCCATGCGGCTGCTGTCCGCCGAGCGCGGCGGCGACCCGGAGCGCCCCGGCAAGAAGAACCCCCTCGACCCGATGCTGTGGATGGCCGCCCGTGACGGCGAGCCGAGTTGGGACGGCGGATCGCTCGGCGCCGGCCGTCCCGGCTGGCACATCGAGTGTGTGGCCATCGCCCTGGACCACCTCGGCATGGGCTTCGATGTGCAGGGCGGCGGATCCGATCTCGCCTTCCCGCACCATGAGATGGGCGCCTCGCACGCCCAGGTGCTCACCGGCGAGCGGCCGTTCGCCAAAACGTATGTGCACGCCGGGATGGTGGCCCTGGACGGCGAGAAGATGTCCAAGTCCAAGGGCAATCTGGTCTTCGTCTCGGCGCTGCGCCGCGACGGTGTGGACCCGGCGGCCATACGGCTCGCGCTGCTGGCCCACCACTACCGCTCGGACTGGGAGTGGACGGACGGGGTGCTGCGGGAGGCCGAGGAGCGCCTCGGCCGATGGCGTGCGGCCGTCTCGCGGCCGGACGGGCCCTCGGCCGCCGCGCTGGTGGAGGAGATCCGCGAGGCGCTCTCGAACGACCTGGACTCCCCGGCCGCCCTGGCCGCCGTCGACCGCTGGGCCGCCGCGCAGACGGCCACCGGCGGTACGGACGAGGGGGCGCCGGGGCTGGCCTCGCGCGCCGTGGACGCGCTGCTGGGCGTGGCCCTGTGACGCGGCGTCGTATCGCCGCACCGCGATGACGGTGAACGCGTGAGCCCGCGCCGGGGTCCCCCGGCGCGGGCTCGTCGCTGCGCCCCGTGTGCCGTGCCACGGGCTGACGTGGGGCGTGTGACGCCGTGCGTCGCGTGGCACCGTGCGTGGTGTGGCCCGTGGGTCGTGTGGTCCCGTGCGTCCTGTGGAGCGTGGCGTACGCGCGCGGCGGCGCGGTAGTGGGGCTACCGGCCGGAGCCGGACCCCTCGTCCCCGTCGCCGTCCGTGCCGCCCTCGTCGCGGCGGGAGGCGTCCTGGCCCTCGCCACCCTGGGCGTCGTCCGGACCCTGGGCGTCGTCCGGGCCCTTGGCGTTGTCCTCGGCGCCGCCGTTGTCCTGGGCGTCGTTGGCCACCTCGTCCTTGGGAGACGCCTTACGCGGCCGCCCATGGCCCGTGGAGGGATCCCGCAGATAGGGGGTGCCCGGGCCGCTCTCCCGGCCCTCCGCGAGACCGCCGCTCTCGGTCGCGTGGCCGCCCGGGCCGGGCTGGCCGTCGCGCCGCCTCAGATAGCGCTCGAATTCGCGGGCGATGGCCTCGCCCGACGCCTCCGGCAGTTCGGCGGTGTCCCGCGCCTCCTCCAGCGACTGGACGTACTCGGCGACCTCGCTGTCCTCGGCGGCCAGCTGGTCCACGCCCAGCTGCCAGGCCCGTGAGTCCTCGGTCAGCTCGCCGAGGGGGATGCGCACCGAGATGAGGTCCTCGAGGCGGTTGAGCAGCGCCAGGGTGGCCTTCGGATTCGGCGGCTGCGAGACGTAGTGCGGCACGGCCGCCCACAGGCTCACCGCCGGGACGCCGGCGTGGGCGCAGGCCTCCTGGAGGACTCCGACGATCCCGGTCGGGCCCTCGTAGCGGGTCTCCTCCAGATCGAGGGTGCGGGCCAGGTCGGGGTCGGAGGTGACCCCGCTGACCGGCACCGGCCGGGTGTGCGGGGTGTCGCCGAGCAGTGCGCCGAGGATGACGACCATCTCCACGCCCAACTCATGGGCGTAGCCGAGGATCTCGTTGCAGAACGACCGCCAGCGCATGCTCGGCTCGATACCGCGCACCAGCACCAGGTCCCGGGACTTCTCCCCGGTGTCCGCCCGGACCACCGAGAGCCGGGTCGTCGGCCAAGTGATCTTGCGTACGCCGCCCTCCAGGGCAACGGTGGGCCGGTTCACCTGGAAGTCGTAGTAGTCCTCGGCGTCGAGCGAGGCGAAGACCTCGCCCTTCCACTCCCGGTCCAGGTGCGCGACCGCGGTCGAGGCGGCGTCTCCGGCGTCGTTCCAGCCCTCGAAGGCACAGATCATGACCGGGTCGATCAGCTCGGGAACCCCCTCAAGCTCGATCACCCAGCGCCTCCTTCCGACCGGGGCGGACGGATCGGTGCCGCCTCCAGCTGCAGTTCCCATTGCGTGCCACCCAAGCCTACGGCTTTCCGGTGCTCCGGCCGCAGCCCCTGTCCAGGACCACTAAGAGATTCATCCGATCTGTCCTTTGAAAGTTCAGGCGCACCTCTGGACGAAACCCTTCGCGCAGCGCTATACATCGGATCATCGCGAAAGGTCCGATGTTCTCTCTCGCGCATCGTTTCAGGGAGCACCCATTGAGTCTGCGTCCATCCGTCACCGAGCTCGAGGTCCATGACATCCGGTTTCCCACCTCGGAGCAGCTCGACGGCTCGGACGCCATGAACCCGGACCCCGACTACTCCGCCGCCTATGTCGTGCTGCGCACGGATGCGGGGGAGGGGGCGGCATCCGAGGGACACGGCTTCGTCTTCACCATCGGCCGCGGCAACGATGTCACCGCGGCCGCCATCCGCTCTCTCCGCTCCCATGTGGTGGGCCGTCCCGCGCCGCTGACGGCGGCCGATCTGGCCGCCCTGCACCGTGAGCTGACCCATGACTCGCAGCTGCGCTGGCTCGGGCCGGAGAAGGGCGTCATGCATATGGCGGCGGGCGCGGTGGTCAACGCCGCCTGGGATCTCGCCGCCCGGCAGGCGGGCAAGCCGCTGTGGCAGTTCCTCGCCGCGATGTCGCCCGAGGAGCTGGTCGAGCTGGTCGACTTCCGCTACCTCACCGACGCGCTCACGCGTGACGAGGCGCTCGCCATCCTGCGCGCCGCCGAGCCCGGCCGCGCCGAGCGCGCCGCGCTGCTGCGCGAGCGGGGCTACCCCGCCTACACCACCTCGCCCGGCTGGCTCGGCTACTCCGACGAGAAAATGATCAAGCTGGCGCAGGAGGCCGTCGCCGACGGCTTCGGCCAGATCAAGCTCAAGGTCGGCGCCGATCTCGACGAGGACCTCAGGCGGATGCGGCTCGCGCGCGAGGCGGTCGGCCCCGATGTGCGCATCGCCGTGGACGCCAACCAGCGTTGGGACGTGGCGGAGGCGGTGCGCTGGATGAGCGCCCTGGCGCCGTACGACCCGCACTGGATCGAGGAGCCCACCAGCCCGGACGACGTCCTCGCCCACGCCGCCATCCGCGCCGGACAGCCGGTCAAGGTCGCCACCGGTGAGCATGTCGCCAACCGCGTGGTCTTCAAGCAGCTGCTCCAGGCCGAGGCGGTCGACTTCGTCCAGATCGACGCGGCCCGGGTCGCCGGGGTGAACGAGAACCTCACGATCCTGCTGCTCGCCGCCAAGTACGGACGTCCGGTGTGCCCGCACGCGGGCGGCGTCGGGCTGTGCGAACTCGTCCAGCATCTGGCCATGTTCGACTTCGTGGCCGTATCGGGCAGTTGGGACGACCGGGTCATCGAGTATGTCGACCACCTCCACGAGCACTTCGCCGATCCCGTGGTCATCGAGTCGGGCCGCTACCGCACCCCGACCGCGCCGGGCTTCTCCGCCCGTATGTACCCCGAGTCGATCGCCGCCTACCGCTATCCGGACGGGCCCGAATGGCGGGCCCGTCTCGCGGGGCCCGAACCGGCACCGCACGCACCCGCACCGCACGTACCCGCACAGCCCGTACGACAGGAGGACAACCAGTGACCACCGGCGACTTCGAAGGGCTGGCCGCGCTCGTCACCGGCGGCGCCTCCGGTATCGGCGCCGCCATCGCCGCCACGCTGCGCGACCGGGGAGCGCGGGTCGCCGTGCTCGACCGCGATCCGTCGGGCGCCCCGGACGGCACGCTGCCGCTCAAGGCCGACGTCACCTCCGACGAGGCGATCAGGACCGCGGTGGACGCGGCGGTGACCGAGTTCGGCGCCCTGCACACCCTCGTCGGCAACGCGGGCATCGGCGCGATCGGCAGCGTCGAGGACAACTCCGACGAGGAGTGGCACCGGCTGCTGGACATCAATGTGCTGGGCCTGGTCCGCACCGCGCGGGCCGCGCTGCCCCATCTGCGCGCCGCCGCGGCGGACCGGCCCGGCGCCGTCTCCATCACCCACACCTGCTCGATCGCCGCCACCGCCGGACTGCCGCAGCGCGCCGCCTACAGCGCCAGCAAGGGTGCGGTGCTGTCGCTGACCCTCGCCATGGCCGCGGACCACATCCGCGAGGGGGTCCGCGTCAACTGCGTCAACCCCGGCACCGCGGACACCCCGTGGGTCGGCCGGCTGCTCGACCAGGCCCCGGATCCGGCGGCCGAGCGCGCCGCCCTGGAGGCCCGTCAGCCCACCGGACGGCTGGTCTCCGCTGACGAGGTGGCCGCCGCCGTCGCGTATCTCGCCAGCCCCGCCGCCGCGGCCGTCACCGGCACCGCGCTGGCCGTCGACGGAGGGATGCAGGGACTGAGGCTGCGCCCCGCATCCTCCTGAGACACCGCCTCCACCCCGGACACCGCCTCCACTCTGGACAACGGCTTCGCCGGACGCTACGCCCAAGACCAGCACCAGCCGCACCACTCGACCCAGAACGACCAAGGACGGGACTCGATGACGAGACTCCGCACCACCGGCACCGCCGCCTGCGCCGTGCTGCTGGCCGTCGCAGCGCTCACCGGCTGCAACCGCGAGAGCAATGGCGCCGGCGGCGGCAAGGTCGGCATCGACATGCCGCGGACGGACACCGACTTCTGGAACTCCTACCAGCAGTACCTGGAGAAGGGTGTCGACAAGGGCACCGTCTCCGCGCTGCCGCTGTCCAACTCGCAGAACGACATCTCCAAGCTGGTCGCCAACGTCCAGGCGTTCACCGACCAGGGCGCCAAGGCGATCGTCATGGCCCCCCAGGACACCGGCGCCATCTCCTCCACGCTGGAACAGCTGGAGGAGAAGAAGATCCCCGTGGTGAGCGTGGACACCCGGCCCGACTCCGGCAAGATCTACATGGTGGTACGGGCCGACAACCGGGCGTACGGCACCAAGGCGTGCGAGTACCTCGGCGAGAAGCTGGGCGGCAAGGGCCGGGTCGCCGAGCTCCAGGGCGACCTCAGCTCCATCAACGGCCGGGACCGCTCGCAGGCGTTCGCCTCCTGCATGAAGAAGAAGTACCCCGGCATCAAGGTGCATGAGCTGCCCACCGACTGGAAGGGCGATGTGGCCTCCGCCAAGCTGCAGAGCCTGTTGGCCCAGCACAAGGACATCAACGGCATCTACATGCAGGCGGGCGGCGTCTTCCTGCAGCCCACGCTCGCACTGCTGGAGCAGAAGCGGCTGCTGAAGCCGGCCGGTTCGGACAAGCACATCACGATCATCTCCAACGACGGGATACCCGAGGAGCTGGACGCGATCCGCTCCGGGAAGATCGACGCCACGCTCTCCCAGCCCGCCGACCTCTACGCCCAGTGGGCCCTGAACTACGCGAAGGCCGCTCTGGACGGCAAGACGTTCAAACCCGGCCCCACCGATCACGGCTCCAACATCATCAAGATCGAGAACGGTCTGGAGGACCAGCTCCCGGCGCCGCTGGTCACCAAGGAGAACGTCGACGACAAGAAGCTGTGGGCCAACCAGCTCGAGAAGAAGTGACCATGGGCACGGTCGAGCAGCCCGCCGTGGTGCGGGCCCAGGGCATCGTCAAACGGTTCGGTCCCACCGTCGCCCTGGACCAGGCCCGGCTGGCCGTACGGCCCGGGGAGGCCCATGCGCTCGTCGGGCGCAACGGGGCGGGCAAGTCCACGCTGGTGTCCGTACTGACCGGGATGGAGCGCCCGGACGAGGGCGAGGTCACCTTCGGGGGCGAGCCCGCCCCCGGCTACGGCGACACCGCCGCCTGGCAGCGCAGGGTGGCCTGCGTCTACCAGAAGTCGATGGTGGTTCCGGACCTGACGGTCGCCGAGAACCTCTACCTCAACCGCTTCCCGGGGGCGCGCCACATCCGCTGGCGCGCCCTGCGCGAGGACGCCCGCGCGCTGCTGACCGAGTACGGCGTGGAGGTGGATCCGCAGACGCGGGCGAAGGATCTCAGCGTCGAGCAGCGGCAGTTCGTGGAGATCGCCCGTGCCCTCTCCTTCGGCGCCCGGCTGATCATCCTCGACGAGCCCACCGCCCAGCTCGACGCGGGCGGAATCGACCGGCTCTTCGCCAAGCTGCTCGAGCTGCGCCGGCAGGGGGTGGCCTTCCTGTTCATCTCGCACCATCTGCAGGAGGTCTACGAACTCTGCGACACCGTCACCGTCTTCCGCGACGCCCGGCATGTGCTCACCGCCCCGGTCGCAGACCTCCCCAAGGAGGAGCTGGTGGCGGCGATGACCGGGGATGACGGCGCGGTGCCCGGGGGCGACTCCCGGGTGGCCGTCCGCGCCCCCGTCGCCCGTAAGGAGGCCGACCCGGGTGGGGAGCCGGTGCTGCGCACCGAAGGGCTCACCCTGGAGGGCGAGTTCGACCCGCTGGACCTGGTGGTGCGCCCCGGCGAGGTGCTCGGCCTGGCCGGGGCCACGGCCAGTGGCAACACGGCGGTCGGCGAGACCCTGGTGGGCTTGCGCAAACCGGCCGGCGGGCAGCTGTCGGTGCGCGGCCGCCCGGTGCGCCCCGGCAGCGTGCCGCACGCCATCGACGCGGGCATCGGCTACGTCCCGGAGGACCGGCACGACCAGGGCCTGGTCCTGGGCCGCAGCGTCGCCGAGAACGCCACCTTGACCGTCACCGACCAACTCGGGCCCTACGGCATGGTGCTGCCCTCCCGGACCCGTGCCTTCGCCCAGCGGATGATCACCTCCCTGGACATCAAGACCTCGGGCCCCTCGCAGCCCGTTTCGGGTTTGTCCGGCGGAAATCAGCAGAAGGTCGTCATCGCGCGGGCACTGGCCCGTGAGCCGAGCCTCCTGGTCGCGATCCGCCCGACCGCCGGGGTGGATGTGAAGTCCAAGGACGCCCTGCTCGGCGTCGTACGGGATGTCGCCGCGGCCGGGAGCGGCGCGGTCATCGTCTCCGACGAACTGGACGATCTGCGGGTCTGCGACCGGATCCTGGCGTTCTTCCACGGGCGGGTGGTCGCGGAGTTCGGCAGTGGCTGGAGCGACCGTCAGCTCGTCGCCGCCATGGAGGGCATGACGGAGCCGGGCACCGGCGGCACGGCGGGGGACACAGAAGACCGCACAGAAGGAAGGCAGTCATGACCGATACCGCACGCCAGCGGACCGCCGAGGCGGTGGCTGACGGTCCGGCGGGGCGGGGCCGGCCGCGGATCGACCTCGCGCGCTGGCGCGATCTGTCACTGGTCCCCGTGATCTTCGTCCTCGGGGTCATCGGTTTCATCGTCTCGCCCGCCTTCCTCACCGAGGACAACCTGATCGGCGTCGTCCAGCAGTCCACCGAGCTGGGGCTGCTGGTGCTGGGCGAGGCGCTGATCCTGATCAGCGGGCGGATGGACCTCTCGCTGGAGTCGACCATCGCCGTGGCGCCGGTGATCGCCCTGTGGCTCGTCCTGCCCGATCACGGGGCCCGGTTCGAGGGCCTGGGGCTGCTGCCGGTGTGGACCGCCATACCGCTGTGCCTGGCGGTCGGGGCGCTGATCGGCGCGGCCAACGGCTTCCTGATGCTCAAGCTGCGCGTCAACGGCTTCATCGCGACCCTGGGCATGCTCACCATGCTGCGCGGACTGCAGGTCGGCGTCGCCGAGGGCCAGTCGATCGTCAACGTCCCCGAGTCCTTCCGCTACCTCGGCAAGGCCGACTGGCTGGGCGTGCCCGCCGCCGTGTGGATCTGCCTGGGGCTGTACGCCCTCGGCGGCCTGGCGCTGGGCTATCTGCGGCACGGGCGCGCGCTGTACGCGATCGGCGGCAACCCGGAGGCCGCGCGTGCGGCGGGTATCCGGGTGGACCGGATCACCTGGATCGTGCTGAGCGTCGGCGGACTCCTCGCCGCCTTCGCGGGCATCCTCTACACCGGCCACTACGGTTCGGTCGCCGCGACCCAGGGCAACGGCTGGATCTTCCAGGTGTTCGCCGCGGCGGTCATCGGCGGAATCAGCCTCAAGGGCGGCCGCGGCACGCTCTTCGGCGCGCTCACGGGCGTGCTGACGCTGCAACTGGTCGTCAATGTGATGACCCTGGGCGGGGTACCGCCCCTGTGGAACCAGTTCATCAACGGCTCGATCATCATCGTCGCGCTGATCATCTCCCGCTACGCCAGCGGCGAGAAGCAGGACTGAGAGCCGGTCGGGAGGAAGCCAATGATGGACGACGGAGGACGGCCGCCGAGCGGCCCGCGCGAACTGGGGCGCTCGGGGGTGCGCGTACCACCCCTGGGCCTTGGCTGCGCGCCGCTGGGCAATCTCTACGAGGCGGTGCCGGAGGAGCGCGCGCGGGACACCGTAAGGGCGGCGTTCGACACCGGCCTCACCTATATGGACACCGCGCCGCACTACGGCGTCGGTCTGTCCGAAGAGCGGCTGGGGCGGGTGCTGGCCGGGCGCGAGCGCGCCTCGTACACCCTCTCCACCAAGGTGGGGCGGCGGCTGCGGCCGCGCGCCCCGGGGGAGCCCGTCCAGTCGGACGGGTTCGCCGACACCCCCGACCGGGTCCGCGAGTGGGACTTCACCCGGGACGGCATCCGCGCCACCCTCGAGTCCTCCCTGGAGCGGCTCGGGGTCGACGCCCTGGACATCGTCTACGTCCACGATCCGGAAGACCACATCCGTGAGGTCTATGAGACGGGCTTCGCGGCGCTGGCCGAGCTGAAGCAGGAGAAGCTCGTCCGGGCCATCGGCTTCGGCATGAACCACAGCGACCTCCTCGCCCGGTTCGTCGCCGACTTCGATGTGGACGTCGTGCTGTGCGCCGGGCGCTGGACGCTGCTGGACCGCACCGCCCACGACGATCTGCTGCCGGTGTGCGAGCGGCGCGGTACCTCCGTGGTGGTCGGCGGGGTCTACAACTCCGGGCTGCTCGCCGATCCCGCCCCCGGGGCCCGCTACGACTACCAGCAGGCGCCGCCCGAGCTCCTGGCGCGGGCCCAGCGGCTGGCCGAGGTGTGCGCCGAGTACGAGGTGCCGCTGCGGGCCGCCGCGCTGCGCTTCCCCTTCGGCCATCCCGCGGTGGCCGCGGCGGTGGTCGGCTGCGCCACCCCGGCCGAAGTCCGGGACAACGCCGAGCTGTTCACCCACCACATCCCCGATGAGCTGTGGCAGGCTCTGGTGGCGCGCGGGCTGCTCGACGACGACATCCCGCTGCCGGTCCCAACCCCCGAGGAGTGACCTTGCCTCGCCGTATCGACGCCCACCACCATCTGTGGGACCTGACCCGCCGCGAGCAGCCCTGGATGGACGGCCCGTGGGCCGAACCCATCCGCCGCACCTTCACCCCGGACGATCTCGCCCCGCATCTGGACGCCCATGGGATCGGCGCCACCGTCGTCGTCCAGTCCAGCTCCTCCGTCGAGGAGACCCGGGAACTCCTGGCCCTGGCGGGCGGGTCGGACCGGATCGCGGGCGTCGTCGGCTGGGCCGACCTCACCGATCCCGGGGTGGGCGAGGTGCTCGCGGAGCTGGCCGCCGGGCCCGGCGGCGACCGGCTGGTGGGCCTGCGCCACCAAGTGCAGGACGAGCCGGATCCGCGCTGGCTGGACCGCGACGACGCCCGCCGGGGGCTCGCCGCCGTGGCCGACGCGGGGCTGGTCTACGACCTGCTGGTCACCCCGCGCGAGCTCCCCGCGGCCATCGACGCCGTCCGCGAGCTGCCGCAGGTGCGCTTCGTCCTGGACCACGCCGCCAAACCGCCCGTGGCGAGTGGTGAGCGCGACCTCTGGGCCCGGCAGCTCACCTCGCTCGCGGCCCTGCCAGGCGTCGACTGCAAGCTGTCCGGACTGGTCACCGAGGCCGACTGGGACGGCTGGAAGCCGGAGCAGGTGCTGCCGTACGCGCAGCACGTCCTGGACGCCTTCGGGCCCGGCCGGGTGCTGTTCGGCTCCGACTGGCCGGTGTGCGTCCTGGCCGCGACCTACGACGAGGTGGTGTCCCTCGCGGAGCGCGCCACCCGCCGGCTCGGCGAGGACGAGCGCGCCGCCGTCTTCGGCGGCAACGCGGCCCGCGCCTACGGCCTCCAGCCGTAAGGCGCGCGCCGCCTGCCGGGGTTCACAGGGTGGAGCGCAGCCACTGCTCCACGCTGGCGATGTGCACCGTCGCCCAGGACCGTGCCGCCTCCGCGTCGCGGTCCCGCAGCGCGGAGAGGATCGCCCGGTGCTCATGGAGGGTGCGGCTGACCGCGTCCTCCTGGGTCAGACCGCGCCACACCCGGGCCCGGGTGGTGGGCCCGGAGAGCCCGTCGAGCAGTGAGCACAGCACCGAGTTGCCCGAGCACTGGACGATGCCGCGGTGGAATTCCAGGTCGCAGGCGACCAGTTCCTCCACCGAGGGCTCCTGCCCGAGCGCGTCGAGCTGCGCCTGGAGCCGGTCCAGCTCGGCCTCGCTGATCCGGGTGGAGGCCAGCGCCGTGGCCGCGGGCTCCAGGATCCGCCGTACCGCCAGGAACTCCAGTACGGTGTCATCGCGGTGGAAGTCCACGACGAAGCTCAGCGCCTCCAGCAGCAACTGGGGGTCGAGGCTGGTCACATAGGTGCCGTCGCCCTGGCGTACGTCGAGGATCCGGATCAGCGACAGGGCCCGCACGGCCTCGCGCAGCGAGTTGCGGGACAGCCCGAGATCGGCGGCCAGCTCACTCTCCTTGGGGAGCCGGTCACCGGGACGCAGCGCGCCCGAGACGATCATGCCCTTGATTTTCTCGATCGCCTCGTCGGTGACCGCCATGGTGGACCTCCCCGGAGCCAAACATCCGATGTATCAGGGGTCCATTATGACTTATGGCGCGCGCGAAACCGGCGGCGTCTGCCGGGGACGCCGCCGGTCCGCTGTGACCTACTGCCGGGAGGGCCCGAAGAGGGGCTCAGGGCCGGTTCATCGGATGGCTCAGAAGGTGAACGGCCCCGGGTTCTGGGGCGAGGTGGCGGTGCAGTTCACCGTGATCAGGCCGAAGATGACCAGCTTGAGCGACTTGGCCTCCAGGACGTCGCCCGCGGCCACCGTGCCCTTGAGCGGGCCGGTGGTCACGTCGGAGCCGGTCGGGATCGCCGGGTTGGCGTTGCCGGTGAAGGTGGCGGTCCCGGAGCCGTTCTTCGACAGCGTCAGCGTCGAGCTCACCGAGCCCGCCGGAACGTCGATCGGAGCCTTGATCGCTCCCGAGGACAGGGTGATGGTCGCGGCCGTCCCGCTCTGCGTGGCCGTGAGGGTGGCCAGGCCCGACCCGTAGGTCCCGCAGTCGGCGGTCAGGGTCGCGGTCGTGGGGTCGACCGCGGACGCGGTCGGCGCCAGCGCCAGTGCGCCGGCGGCCAGTGCTGCTGTTCCCATTGCCGTGCTGATCCCGAGCTTGAAGCGTCTCATGGGACTGCCTTCCGGAGTGGGGGAGTGCGCTGATGTGTGGGGGTTCCCGCCCGTCATCCACGGGCGATGTCATTGATGCGCGCACCGCCGAAGAAGGCAAGAGCGATTCAGCAGATTTTTAACGCACGAGTAAGTCTGCGGCTGGCCCAGAGGGTCACGGCCAACTTCCTTACAGCCGACGGAACTTGGGAAGCCTCAGGTCAGCTCCGCGGCGTGCGGGACGCCCCCGGCGCACCACCGGGGCGAGCCGGCCGCGGCCCCGAACCGAGTCCGGCGGCCGGGCGAGAAGACGTTTCCTCTCACCCGGCCGCCCGGACCTGGGAAGGCGGCCCCGCGGGGGTCAGGGTCGCTTGGCCAGCAGGTCCTCGACCCGGCTCCGGATGTCCTCGGAGTCCAGGCCGCGGATGGTCAGGGTGGTGCGGCGGCGCAGTACGTCGTCCGCCGTGCGCGCCCACTCGTAGTCCCGGGCGTAGACGACCTGCGCCCAGATCTCCGGGGCGTCCGGGTGGACGCGCTCCGCGAGCGCCGGGTCGCCGCTGGCCAGCCGGGCGATGTCGAAGGAGAGCGAGCCGTAGTGGGTCGCCAGGTGGCGGGCGGTGTCGGCGGCCATGCGCGGGCCGGGGGTGCCGCCGTCCACCAGCAGCCGGTGCTCGACGGCGTGCGGATTGGCCAGGCCCGGCAGCGGCATGTGCTTGGGCAGCTGCTTGACCGGCTCCATGTCGTCGGCGAGCGGGCGGCCCGGCAGCTCGGCCAGCTTGTGCATCACGGTGCGGCCGATGTGGCGGAAGGTGGTCCACTTGCCGCCGGCTATGGAGAGCATCCCGCCCTTGCCCTCGGTGACCACGGTCTCGCGCTTGGCCTTGGCGGTGTCGCCGGGGCCGCCGGGCAGCACCCGGAGCCCCGCGAAGGAGTAGGTGATCAGGTCGCGGGAGAGCTGCTGGTCGCGGATGGAGAAGGCCGCCTCGTCCAGGATCTGGGTGATGTCCGCCTCGTTGACCGCGACATCGGCCGGGTCGCCTTCGAACTCCTCGTCCGTGGTGCCCAGCAGCAGCATGTCCTCCCAGGGGAGGGCGAAGGTGATGCGGTACTTGTCGATCGGGGTCGCCAGCGCCGCCCGCCAGGGGGAGGTGCGCTTGAGGACCAGATGCGCGCCCTTGGACAGCCGGATCGACGGTGCCGCGTTCGGGTCCTCCATCCGGCGCAGATGATCCACCCAGGGGCCGGTGGCGTTGAGCACCAGACGGGCGTTCACCCCGAACTCGGTGCCGTCGGTGCGGTCCTTGAGCTCGGCGCCGGTGACCCGGCCGTCGCTCTTGCGCAGGCCCACGACCTCGGCGTGGTTGAGGACGGTGGCGCCCGCCTCCACGGCCGCCCGGACCGTCATCAGGGCCATGCGGCTGTCGTTCATCTGGCCGTCGCCGTAGACCGCGACCGCCTTGAGGTTCTCGGTGCGCAGCTCCGGGACGTCGCGCGCGGCCCGCTCGGCGCCGATCACATGGCCGACGCCGTCGCGGAACGCGGAGAGCGCCGAGTAGGCGAAGACACCCGCGCCCAGCTTGGCCGCGCCGTGCGGGCCGCCCTTGTAGACCGGGAGGTAGAAGGTGAGCGGGTTGGCCAGGTGCGGGGCGACGGTACGGGAGACCGCGCGCCGCTCGAAGTGGTTCTCGGCGACCAGCTTGACCGCGCCGGTCTGGAGATAGCGCAGGCCGCCGTGGAGCAGCTTGGAGGAGGCGGAGGAGGTGGCGCCGGCGAAGTCACCGGCGTCCACCATCGCCACCCGCAGCCCGGACTGCGCGGCGTGCCAGGCAGTGGTGATGCCCAGAATGCCGCCGCCGATCACCAGGAGGTCGTACGTCGCCTTGGAAAGCTGTTCCCGGGTTTCGGCTCGGCTCGGGTTCGAACCGGCAGCCGGGTGCGTTCCGAGGGACGGAACGCTCTGCAGGGTGGTCATTGATTACTCCTCGTCTTCAATCCAGCCCATGGTCCGCTGCACGGCCTTGAGCCAGTTCTTGTACTCGCGGTCGCGGACGTCCGCGTCCATTCGGGGGGTCCATTCGGCCGCCCGGCGCCAGTTGGCGCGCAGGGCGTCGGTGTCCGGCCAGAAGCCGACGGCCAGACCGGCGGCGTAGGCCGCGCCGAGGCAGGTGGTCTCGGCGACCATCGGGCGCACCACCGGTGCGTCCAGGGCGTCCGAGAGGGTCTGCATCAGAAGGTTGTTGGAGGTCATGCCGCCGTCGACCTTGAGCGCGGTGAGCTCGACCCCGGAGTCCTTGGTCATCGCGTCGACGATCTCGCGGGTCTGCCAGGCGGTGGCCTCGAGGACGGCGCGCGCGATGTGCGCCTTGGTGACATAGCGGGTCAGGCCCGCGATCACGCCGCGCGCGTCGTCCCGCCAGTACGGGGCGAACAGGCCAGAGAAGGCGGGCACGAAGTACGCGCCGCCGTTGTCCTCGACGGAGCTGGCGAGGGTCTCGATCTCGGCGGCGCTGTTGATCAGGCCCATCTGGTCCCGCATCCACTGCACCAGCGAACCGGTGACCGCGATCGAGCCCTCCAGGGCGTAGACCGGCTTCTCGTCGCCGATCCGGTAGCCGACGGTGGTCAGCAGCCCGTTGTAGGAGTTGACCGGCTTCTCGCCGGTGTTCATCAGCAGGAAGGTGCCGGTGCCGTAGGTCGACTTGGCCTCGCCCTCGGCGTAGCAGGTCTGGCCGAAGAGGGCCGCCTGCTGGTCGCCGAGCGCCGAGGCGACCGGCACGCCCGCCAGGATGCCCTCGGCCGTGTGGCCGTAGACCTCGGCGGAGGAGCGTATCCGCGGCAGCACGGCGGCCGGGATGTCCATCGAGGTGAGGATCTTCTCGTCCCAGTCGAGGGTGTGGAGGTTCATCAGGAGGGTGCGGGAGGCGTTGGTGACGTCGGTGACGTGCACGCCGCCGTTGACGCCGCCGGTCAGGTTCCAGATGACCCAGGAGTCCATGGTGCCGAAGAGGATGTCGCCCGCCTCGGCCCGCTCGCGCAGCCCCTCGACGTTGTCGAGCAGCCAGCGGATCTTGGGACCGGCGAAGTAGGAGGCCAGCGGGAGGCCGGTCTCGCGGCGGAAGCGGTCCTGGCCGACGTTGCGGCCGAGCTCGCGGCAGAGGGCGTCGGTGCGGGTGTCCTGCCAGACGATGGCGTTGTGCACCGGCTCACCGGTCTTGCGGTCCCACAGCAGGGTGGTCTCGCGCTGGTTGGTGATGCCGATCGCCTTGACGTCGATGGCGGTGATGCCGGCCTTGCTGATGGCGCCGGCGACGACCTCCTTGACGTTCTCCCAGATCTCGGTGGCGTTGTGCTCCACCCAGCCGGGCTTGGGGAAGATCTGCTCGTGTTCCTTCTGGTCCACCGAGACGATGCGGCCGTCGCGGTCGAAGACGATGCAGCGGCTGGAGGTGGTGCCCTGGTCGATGGCCGCGATGAACGGGCCCTGGCCGTGGGACGAGGCACTCGTGGTGTGGGTGTCGGTCATGATCTGCTGCTCTCCTGCGGGTGGTGGGGTGGGCTAGGCGAAGGCGATCTCGTAGATCCCGCCGGCGATGGCGCCGCCGATGAGCGGGCCGACGACCGGGATCCAGGCATAGCCCCAGTCCGAGCCGCCCTTGTTGGGCAGCGGCAGGAGGGCGTGGGCGATACGGGGGCCGAGGTCACGCGCCGGGTTGATGGCGTAACCGGTGGGGCCGCCGAGCGAGAGGCCGATGCCGACCACCACGAAGGCGGTGATCATGACGCCGATGACGCCCAGGCCCTTGCCGTCGCCGTTGAGACCCTGGGTGAGGATGGCGAGCACCAGCACGGCCGTGGCGATGATCTCGGTGGCCAGGTTCTGTCCGACGTTCCGGATCTCGGGGCCGGTGGAGAAGACGCCCAGCACCGGGCCGGCGTCGGTGGCCTGCTGCTTGTCCGCCGCCACCGTGTCCTGGGCGCCCGGGCCGCCGACGATCTCGCGGTCGGTGAGATGGGCGTGGAAGTGGCCGAGGTAGGCCAGCCACACCAGCGACGCGCCGATCACCGCACCGAGCATCTGGCCGAGGAAGTAGACCGGCACATCGCTCCACTCGATACCGCCCTTGATGGCGAGGCCGAGCGTCACCGCCGGATTGAGATGAGCCCCCGAGAGAGGCGCCGAGATATAGGCGCCGGTGAGCACGGCGAAGCCCCACCCGAGGGTGATGGCGACCCACCCCGCCTCGAACGCCTTGGATCGCTTCAAGATCACGCCGGCCACGACACCGCAGCCGAGCAGAATGAGTACGGCGGTACCGATGGTCTCGCCGATGAAGATGTCGGAGCTGGACACCCGCGACTCCTTTGTCCTTCGTCCAGGGGAAGGCGAACCCCCGGGTTCTCTCCGGTGGTCCGCGCCCTCGTGGGAGGGCGTTGGTCGGCCCGCGGCGAGTCCACCATAGCGAATATTGTCGTCAGGTGTTCGACAATGCCGACCGATGAACGGCAGTTTTCTTCACGGCGAAGACCCCGTCAAGGGTCGTGTGAAGGAAAAATCGCGCGTATGTGAAACCGTGATGAAGCAGGTCATGCCGGGATATGGGGGCAGATCGGCACGGGTTGGCGCGATTCAGAAACGGAGGGCGCCCAGGTCCCGGGAGACGGCGCGCGCGCAGTCCCGTACGGCCGCCACGAGCTCCGAGCGCAGCTCCCCGTCGTCGCACACCCGCTCGACGGCGCCCGTGATCCCCACCGCTCCCACGGGCAGCCGGCGCCGGTCGTGGATGGGCGCCGCGACCGACGCCACGCCCTCCCAGGTCTCCTCCACATCGGAGGCCCAGCCGCGCGCCCGGATCAGGTCCAGCACGCCCTCGAACTCCCGCTCCCCGGTCACCGTGCGCGGGGTGAACGCCTTACGGTCGGCCTCGGTCACCTCGGTGTGGGCGACCGGGTCATAGGCGGAGAGCACCTTGCCCAGGGCCGTGGAGTGCAGCGGGTGCATCGCGCCGACCTCCAGCACCTGGCGGCTGTCGTCCGGCCGGAAGACATGGTGGACGATCAGCACGCCCTGCTGGTGCACCACGCCCAGGTACACGCTCTCGCCGCTGGAGCGGGCCAGGTCGTCCGTCCAGACCAGGGCGCGGGCGCGCAGCTCGTGCACGTCCAGATAGCTGTTGCCCAGGCGCAGCAGCTCCGCGCCGAGCTGATAGCGGCCGGAAGCCTCGTCCTGCTCGACGAAGCCCTCCTGCTGCAGTGTGCGCAGTATGCCGTGTGCGGTGCCCTTGGCCAGCCCCAGAGTGGAGGCGATGTCGGACAGTCCCAGACGTCGCTCACCACCGGCGAGCAGGCGTAGCATCGCGGCGGCGCGCTCCAACGACTGGATGTTCCGGGCCATCGCCAACCTCCTGACTGCGGTTCGACAATGCTGAACACTATCGGTCCATGTCGACCCCGCGGTACCGCAAGGCCATGTGTCGACGATCAAGGGCCCGTCGAGGGCCGGCCGCCCGCGCCCATCCCGGCTGATGGAACGACCATCGTGAAATGACCACTGGCAGCTACCCTGGCGTGGTGCGCCGTCCCCAGGGAGGGCGCAAAGCCGACAGCCGTCGCACTCCAGGGAGCACATCCATGGCCTCGCATACGCCATCGCCCACATCCGCCGCCCGAGCCGACGCGCTCCGCGAAGCACTGGCCACCCGCGTGGTGGTCGCCGACGGCGCGATGGGGACGATGCTCCAGGCGCAGGACCCCAGTCTCGACGACTTCCAGCAGCTCGAGGGCTGCAACGAGATCCTCAACATCACCCGCCCGGACATCGTCCGCTCGGTCCACGCGGAGTACTACGCCGCCGGGGTGGACTGCGTCGAGACCAACACCTTCGGGGCCAACCACGCGGCGCTCGGTGAGTACGACATCCCCGACCGCGTCCACGAGCTCTCCGAGGCCGGCGCCCGGATCGCCCGTGAGGTCGCCGACGAGTTCGCCGCCGACGGACGCCAGCGCTGGGTGCTCGGCTCCATGGGCCCCGGCACCAAGCTGCCCACCCTCGGCCACGCGCCCTATGTCACCCTCCGCGACGCCTACCAGGCCAATGCCGAAGGCATGATCGCCGGTGGCGCGGACGCCCTCCTGGTGGAGACCACCCAGGACCTGCTGCAGACCAAGGCCGCGATCCTCGGTGCCCGCCGCGCCCTGGACGCCACCGGCGCCAACCTCCCCCTGATCTGCTCGGTCACCGTCGAGACCACCGGCACCATGCTGCTCGGCTCCGAGATCGGCGCGGCGCTCACCGCCCTCGAGCCGCTCGGCATCGACATGATCGGCCTCAACTGCGCCACCGGCCCCGCCGAGATGAGCGAGCATCTGCGCCACCTCGCCCGCCACTCCCGTATCCCGCTGTCCTGCATGCCCAACGCCGGCCTTCCGGTGCTGGGCAAGGACGGCGCCCACTACCCCCTCACCCCCGGCGAGCTGGCCGACGCCCAGGAGACCTTCGTCCGCGAGTACGGGCTCTCCCTGGTCGGCGGCTGCTGCGGCACCACGCCCGAGCATCTGCGCCAGGTCGTCGAGCGGGTCCGCGACCTGACCCCCACCGAGCGCTCCCCGCGCCCCGAGCCCGGCGCCGCCTCGCTCTACCAGACCGTGCCGTTCCGCCAGGACACCTCGTATCTGGCGATCGGCGAGCGCACCAACGCCAACGGCTCCAAGAAGTTCCGCGAGGCCATGCTGGAGGCCCGCTGGGACGACTGTGTGGAGATCGCCCGGGAGCAGATCCGCGAGGGCGCCCATCTGCTCGACCTGTGCGTCGACTACGTCGGCCGGGACGGCGTCGCGGACATGGAGGAGCTGGCCGGGCGGTTCGCCACCGCCTCCACCCTCCCCATCGTCCTGGACTCCACCGAGGTCGACGTCATCCGGGCCGGGCTGGAGAAGCTCGGCGGACGCGCGGTCATCAACTCCGTCAACTACGAGGACGGGGACGGCCCCGAGTCGCGGTTCGCCAAGGTCACCCGGCTCGCCCAGGAGCACGGCGCCGCCCTGATCGCGCTGACCATCGACGAGGAGGGCCAGGCCCGCACGCCGGAGCACAAGGTGGAGATCGCCGAGCGGCTGATCGCCGACCTGACCGGCAACTGGGGCATCCACGAGTCGGACATCCTCATCGACACCCTGACCTTCACCATCTGCACCGGTCAGGAGGAGTCCCGTAAGGACGGCATCGCCACCATCGAGGCCATCCGCGAGCTCAAGCGGCGCCACCCGGACGTCCAGACCACGCTGGGCCTGTCGAACATCTCCTTCGGCCTCAACCCGGCCGCCCGGATCGTGCTCAACTCCGTCTTCCTCGACGAATGCGTCAAGGCGGGCCTGGACTCGGCGATCGTGCACGCCTCCAAGATCCTGCCGATCGCGCGGTTCGAGGAGGAGCAGGTCAAGACCGCCCTGGATCTGATCTACGACCGCCGCGCCGAGGGCTATGACCCGCTGCAGAAGCTGATGGGGCTCTTCGAGGGCGCCACCGCCAAGTCCCTCAAGGCGGGCAAGGCCGAGGAGCTGGCCGCGCTGCCCCTGGACGAGCGCCTCAAGCGGCGCATCATCGACGGTGAGCGCAACGGCCTGGAGGCCGATCTCGACGAGGCGCTCCAGGAGCGGCCCGCCCTCGAGATCGTCAACGAGACACTGCTGGACGGCATGAAGGTGGTCGGCGAGCTCTTCGGCTCCGGCCAGATGCAGCTTCCGTTCGTGCTCCAGTCCGCCGAGGTCATGAAGACCGCGGTGGCGCATCTGGAGCCGCACATGGAGAAGTCGGACGACGAGGGCAAGGGCACCATCGTGCTCGCCACCGTCCGCGGCGACGTCCATGACATCGGTAAGAACCTCGTGGACATCATCCTGTCCAACAACGGCTACAACGTGGTCAACCTGGGCATCAAGCAGCCGGTCTCGGCGATCCTGGAGGCCGCAGAGGAGCACCGCGCCGATGTGATCGGCATGTCCGGGCTGCTGGTGAAGTCCACGGTGATCATGAAGGAGAACCTGGAGGAGCTCAACCAGCGCAAGCTGGCCGCCCGGTTCCCCGTCATTCTCGGCGGCGCCGCCCTCACCCGTGCGTACGTCGAGCAGGATCTGCACGAGATCTACGAGGGCGAGGTGCGCTACGCCCGCGACGCCTTCGAGGGCCTGCGGCTCATGGACGCCCTGATCGCCGTCAAGCGCGGTGTGCCCGGCGCGGCGCTTCCCGAGCTCCGGCAGCGCCGCGTCCCCCAGCGCGCCGCCCAGGTGCGGGAGCCGGAGCCGGACGAGGGTCCCGCGCGCTCGGACGTGGCCACCGACAATCCCCTCCCCACCCCGCCCTTCTGGGGCACCCGTGTCGTCAAGGGCATCCAGCAGGCCGACTACGCCTCCTGGCTGGACGAGGGCGCGCTGTTCAAGGGCCAATGGGGGCTCAAGCAGGCCCGCACCGGCGAGGGGCCCGGCTACGAGGAGCTGGTGGAGCGCGAGGGGCGGCCCCGGCTGCGCGGCTGGCTGGACCGGCTGCACACCGGGAACCTGCTGGAGGCGGCCGTCGTCTACGGCTACTTCCCGTGCGTCTCCAAGGGTGACGACCTGGTCCTGCTGAACGAGGACGGCAGCGAGCGGACCCGCTTCACCTTCCCGCGCCAGCGCCGCGGCCGTCGGCTGTGCCTGGCCGACTTCTTCCGGCCCGAGGAGTCCGGTGAGACCGATGTCGTCGGGCTGCAGGTGGTGACCGTCGGCTCGAAGATCGGCGAGGCCACCGCCGAGCTGTTCGCCGCCGACTCCTACCGCGACTACCTGGAGCTGCACGGCCTGTCCGTCCAGCTGGCGGAGGCGCTGGCCGAGTACTGGCACGCCCGGGTCCGTGGCGAGCTGGGCTTCGCCGGTGAGGACCCGAGCGAGATGGAGGACATGTTCGCGCTGAAGTACCGCGGCGCGCGCTTCTCGCTGGGTTACGGCGCCTGCCCCGACCTGGAGGACCGCGCGAAGATCGCCGATCTGCTGCGGCCCGAGCGGATCGGGGTGAAGCTCTCGGAGGAGTTCCAGCTCCACCCCGAGCAGTCCACGGACGCCATTGTGATCCACCACCCGGAGGCCAAGTACTTCAACGCGCGGTAGTCCTCCGGCGGCGGTTCGTGACCGCCTTTCGGTGCTCACGAGGCGCGTCGGCGCGGCGCGACGTAGACTGGTCGATCCGGTAGAGGCCGGTCGCCTTCCCGTCAGGGGAAGGGGGCCGGCCTTCGTGCCCCTTATCCGGAGGTGTTTGGATGACCAGCAGCATCCCCGCCGTCGAGACCCGTACGGCCGAAGGCTCGGCCCTGCAAGCCGTTCTGCTCGACATGGACGGCACCCTGGTCGACACCGAGGGCATCTGGTGGGACGCGGAGGTCGCCATCTTCGCCGAGCTCGGTCATGCGCTCGCCGAGGAGTACCGCCAGGTCGTCGTCGGCGGCCCGATGTCGCGCAGCGCCCAGTTCCTGATCGAGGCCACCGGCGCCGAGATCGCCCTCGCCGAGCTCACCGGCCTGCTCAACAGCCGCTTCACCGAGCTGATCGACGGCACCGTGCCGATGCTGCCCGGCGCCCGCCGGCTGCTCACCGAGCTGGCCGCGCAGGGCATCCCCACCGCCCTGGTCTCCGCATCCCACCGGCGGGTGATGGACCGGGTCCTGCGCTCGCTCGGCCCGGAGCACTTCACCCTGACGGTCGCGGGCGACGAGGTCGAGCGGACCAAGCCGCATCCGGACCCCTATCTGTTCGCCGCGGCCGGACTGGCCGCCGAGCCGGGGCGGTGCGTGGTCATCGAGGACACCGACACGGGCGTACGGGCCGCGGAGGCGGCCGGGTGCCGGGTGGTCGCGGTGCCGTCCGTGGTGCCGATCGAGCCCACCGCGGGACGTACGGTCGTCGGCTCGCTCGAAGAAGTCGATCTCTCATTTTTGCGTACTCTGGTCACTGCAATGCACTGAACGCGCACCGAGCGTATTTCTGTAAATTGCAAACTGAATAGCGCGGGCGCACTTTTCACGTTCCGTTGGCGACAATGGAACGTGATGTTTATCACTGTGCATGCCGTGAACGAGTGGGGTGGTTGCCTGTCGCGCGTCCTGTCTGGTGCGATTTGGGTGAACCCATGTGTCCGGATTGGTGGCATGCCGTACGAATCGTGGCGGCGTCCGGATATCGGTCAATGGCCGCTCGTTATCGGGGCGTGATATCGCCTCAACTTCGTTGTGTCTGAGCATGGTCGGCGCCGCGGACTAATCTCATCGCGAGTAGTTGATCGATGGCAGGGAGACTCCCGACAATGACGCGCAAGTCGCTGGTGCTGCCGGCTGTGGCCGGCCTCCTGATCTCCACGCTCGCCGCGTGCGGTGGTACCGACGGCTCGGGCTCGGACGGTGAGGCGATCGTCCTGGGCAGCACGGACCGCATAGAGGCGTCGAAGGCGGCGCCCGCTCCGCTGGACCCGGCCCTGGCCTACGACTTCGCCTCCTGGAGCGTGCTGCACAACGCCTTCCAGACGCTGATGAGACTGCCCCGCTCGGGAACCGAGCCCATACCCGACGCCGCCGAGAAGTGCGGCTTCCAGGACCGGCAGAGCGAGCAGTACCGCTGCACGCTGCGCAGCGGGCTGAAGTTCTCCAACGGTCACGACCTGACCTCCGAGGACGTCAAGTTCTCCCTCGAGCGCGTGCTGCGCATCGACGACCCCAACGGCACCAAGTCGTTGCTGTCCAACGTGGACAAGATCGAAACCCCCAGCGACCGCGAGATCGTCATCCACCTCTCGCAGCCGGACGCGACCTTCCCGTCCAAGCTCACCACTCCGGCCGCCGCGATCCTGGACAGCGAGGTCTACAAGCCCGACGCGCTGCGCAATGGGTTCGAGATGACGGGCTCGGGTCCGTACACCGCGAAGACCGAGGTGCGCGACAACCGGCTGGTCAAGGTCGTCTTCACCAAGAACAGCCACTACAAGGGCGATGTCGAGCTGAAGGCCGACAAGGCGGAGATGCGTTTCTACGACTCCGCCGCGACCATGGAGAAGGCGCTGGTCAAGGGCGATCTCGACGTGGTCCACCGGGGCTTCTCGCCCGATCAGATCGACAAGCTCAACAAGGGCGACGTCAAGGGCGTCCGGCTCTTCGAGTCCTCCGGGCAGGGCATCCGCTATCTGGTCTTCAACACCTCGGACCCGGCGGTCAAGAACAAGGCGGTCCGGCAGGCCATCGCCCATCTCGTGGACCGCCAGGCGCTGGTGCGCGATGTGTACAAGCGGACCGCCGAGCCGCTCTACTCGATGATCCCCACCAGCATCTCCTCGCATATCAACTCGTTCCACAACGAGTACGGCGACCCGGACCCCGCGGTCGCCAAGAGCGTGCTGCGCGACGCCGGTATCAGCACCCCGGTGAAGCTGACGCTGACCTACACCACCGACCACTACGGTCCGGAGACGGCCGGGGAGTTCAAGGAGCTGAAGAAGCAGCTCAACGCCAGCGGGCTCTTCTCCGTCACGATCAAGGGCTACCCGTGGCGGGACTTCCGCCCGGCGCTCATCAAGCGGCAGTTCTCCGCCTCCGGGATGGGCTGGCTGCCCGACTTCCCGGACCCCGACAGCTACACCGCGCCGTTCCTCACCACGGACAACTTCCTCAACTCGCCCTACCGCAACAGCACCATCCAGGACGACCTGATCCCCAAGACCCGGCAGGAGGCCCAGCGCAGCCTCGCCGACAAGGACTTCCAGTCGATCCAGAACGCCGTCGCCAGCGACGTGCCCTATCTCCCGCTGTGGCAGGGCAACACCTATGTGGCCGCCCGCGAGAACGTCATCGGCGCCGAGTACGCCTTCGACTCCTCGACCATGCTCCAGCTGTGGGAGCTCGGCAAGGGCGACTGAGAACGACCCACGGGGGTCAGGCACGAAACGACGAATGTGTGAGGAAGACCGTTGAGGAAACGTGATCAGTGGCTGGCAGCTCCCCTCGGCGCGGGACTGGCCGCCGCCCTGCTCACCGGATGCGGCAGTGAGGACGGGGACGCGGCGGGCAGCGGCGAGCACGTGGTCATGGGGATGTCGGACGAGGTGCTCGCCACCGACCCGGCATCCGGCTACGACCCGGGCTCCTGGCTGCTGTTCAACAACGTCTTCCAGTCCCTGCTGAGCTTCCCGAAGGGCAGCACCACACCGCAGCCGGAGGCGGCGGAGAAGTGCTCCTTCAAGGACAACGCCAGCCGGGTCTACTCCTGCACGCTGCAGAACGGCCTGACGTTCTCCAACGGCCATCCGCTCACCTCCGAGGACGTCAAGTTCTCCTTCGAGCGCACCAAGCGGATCAATGACGCGAACGGTCCGGCGCTGATGCTCGCCTCCATCGGCAGCATCGATACCCCGGACAAGCGGACCGTCGTCTTCCATCTGAAGGGCTCCGACGCGACCTTCCCGCAGAAGATCGCCTCCGGCGCCGGGTCCATCGTCGACCACCAGGAATACCCCGCCGACAAGCTCCGCACGGACCACAAGGCGGTCGGCTCCGGCGTCTACAAGCTGGACTCCTTCACCAAGGACGAGGCCGACTTCTCCGTCAACGGCGGCTACCAGGGGCCTGCCCGGCCGAAGAACTCCGGGCTGAGCCTGAAGTTCTTCCACGGCGGGCAGGCGCGGCTGAAGTCCGCCGTGCAGAAGGGCGATGTGGACCTCGCCTACCGCGGGCTGGCCATGCGGGACCTCGCCGACCTCCAGGCGCAGAGCCTCGGCGGCGGCAAGAGCCTGAACGTGGTCGAGGGCACCGGCGCCGAGGTCCAGCACCTGGTCTTCAACATGAAGGACCCGGTGGCGGGCAAGCTCGGGGTGCGCAAGGCCATGGCGTACCTCATCGACCGCTCCACCCTGGTGCGGGACGTCTACAAGCGCACCGCCGAACCGCTGTACTCGGTGGTCCCGGCCGGGATCACCGGCCACAACACCGCCTTCTACGACAAGTACGGCGACCGCCCGCAGCCCGAGAAGGCCAAGCAGGCGCTGCGGGACGAGGGCATCTCCGGCAAGGTCAAGCTCACGCTGTGGGGCACCCCGATCCGGTACGGCCCCGGCACCGTCCCGAGCCTGCGCCAGATCGCCCGGCAGCTCAACGCGAGCGGGCTGTTCGACGTCGACGTGAAGAGCGCGGACGTCGCCGCGTACGAGAAGGGCGTCGCCGGCGGGAAGTACGGCGTCTATGTGAAGGGCTGGGTGCCCGACTACCCGGACCCGGACAACTTCGTCGCCCCGTTCTTCGGCGCCGGCAACGTCCTGGCCAACCACTACACCTCGCCGCGGCTGTCCGCGCAGCTCATCCCCGCCACCGCCGAGCAGCCCAGCCGCGAGGCCACGGTCGGCGACTTCCAGCGGATCCAGGACATCGTCGCCGACGAGGTGCCGATGCTCCCGCTGTGGCAGGGCAAGCAGTACGCGGTGGCCCAGGACGACATCTCCGGGCTCCAGTGGACCCTCGACTCCTCGACGGTCTTCCGCTTCTGGGAGATCGGCAAGTCGTCCGACAGCTGACGGGGACGCGTGGCTTTACGGCGGTACGGCGGGAGGCCCGGGGCGCGCGCCCCGGGCCTCCCGCCGTACCGCCACCGTCCCGGGGCCGCTGGCCGCTACTGCGCGCCGGGGCGGACCAGGCCGCTCTCGTAGGCGTAGACGGCGGCCTGCACCCGGTCGCGCAGCCCCAGCTTGGTCAGCACATGGCCCACATGCGTCTTGACCGTGGTCTCGCTGACGAACAGATCCGCGGCGATCTCCGCGTTGGACAGCCCCCGGGCCACCAGCTTCAGCACCTCGACCTCGCGCTCGGTCAGGGTGTGCAGCGTGTCCGGCACCGGCTCCTCGCCCGACGGCAGATGCCCGGCGTACTTGTCGAGCAGCCTGCGGGTGATGCTGGGCGCCAGCATCGCCTCGCCCGCCGCCACCACCCGGATGGCCTGCACCAGCTCGGTGGCGGGCGCGTCCTTCAGCAGAAAGCCGCTGGCCCCGGCGCGCAGCGCCTCCACCACGTACTCGTCCAGATCGAAGGTGGTCAGCACCAGCACCTTGGCCGGGCCGTCCCGCCCCGGACCGGTGATCTGGCGGGTCGCCTCCACGCCGTCCATCCGCGGCATCCGGATGTCCATCAGGACCACATCGGGCTGCAGCGCCCGCACCTGGTCGAGGGCCTGCAGACCGTCCCCTGCCTCGCCGACGACCGCCAGATCCTGCTCCGCCTCGAGGATCATCCGGAAGCCGGTGCGCAGCAGCGGTTGGTCATCGACCAGTAGGACGCGGATCGCCACGGGAACTCCTTCGCTAGACCGCGTCCATTCTGCCCGCCCGTCGCCCACCACCACCCTCAGGGGGCGCTACGCGGCACCTCCTTCTTGCCCGTCGCCCACCACCACCCTCAGGGGGCGCTACGCGGCACCTCCTTCTTGCCCGTCGCCCACCACCACCCTCAGGGGGCGCTACGCGGCACCTCCT
>NZ_JBIADZ010000008.1:281237-305319 GCF_042868035.1 Streptomyces sp. NPDC007875
CCTTCTGAGGGGGCACGACCGCCAGCGGATACGGCGGCGGCGTACCCCCGAACTCCGGACAGCGCGCCTGGTGGTCGCACCAGCCGCAGAGCCTGGTCTGGCGGGGGACAAACGAACCGGTCTCCGTGGCCAGCCGGATCGCCTCCCACAGGGCCAGCACCTTGCGCTCCACCGACCGCAGATCCCGCTCGTCCGGGTCGTAGGTCAGCACATCGCCGCTGCCCAGATAGACCAGCTGCAGCCGCCGCGGGATGACCCCGCGCAGCCGCCACAGCACCAGCGCGTAGAACTTCATCTGGAACAGGGCCTCGCCCGCGTACTGCGCCGCCGGAGCCTTGCCCGTCTTGTAGTCCACGATCCGCACATCACCCGTGGGAGCGATGTCGATCCGGTCGATGATTCCCCGCAGCCGCAGCCCGGACTCGAGCTCCGTCTCCACGAACAGCTCCCGCTCCGCGGGCTCCAGACGGGTCGGATCCTCCAGCGAGAACCACTGGTCCACCAGCGTCTGAGCCCCCGTCAGCCACTCGGCCAGCCGGTCCGGCGCCGGGGCGCCGTCCTCCTCCTGGAACAGCTCGGCAAGCTCGGGCTTGGCCGCCAGCAGCCGATCCCACTCGCCCGGCACCATCGCCCGGGCCCGCGGCGAGGTGCGCTCGGCGGCCGGGGCGTCGAAGAGCCGCTCCAGCACCGCGTGGACCACCGTGCCGCGGGTGGCCGCCGCGCTGGGCTTCTCCGGCAATTTGTCGATCACTCGGAAGCGGTACAGCAGCGGGCACCGCATGAAATCGGCCGCCCGTGACGGTGACAACGAGGCGGCTGGACCGGACTTCCGCGGGCCGTCCGACGGTTCGGCCTTCCCGGTGGTGGTTCCCGTGGTGGTTCCCATGGCGAAGACCCTACGACCCGCCACTGACAGCCGGACGCATACCATCGACGTCCGAGCCCCTCGCACTGCATGATCGTGGGGACCGTATCAAAAGAGGGGTGCGACCGAGCATCCGACGAGGGGACACCGTGGACAACAGCGGGCAGCGGCAGTCCGACAACGGGGAATCGGACCGCACGACCGAGCCCGAGGACGGCAAACAGCCGCGCCCACGCGAGGCGGGCGGCGGCATTCTCATGGGCCGCCCGTTCGGCGTGCCCGTGTACGTCTCGCCCAGCTGGTTCCTGGTCGCCGCCCTCATCACCTGGGTCTTCGGCGGTCAGCTCGACCGGGTGCTGCCCGAGCTCGGCGCCGCCCGCTATCTGGTCTCGCTCTTCTTCGCGGTGGCCTTCTACGCCTCGGTGCTGGTGCACGAGCTCGCCCACACCGTGGCCGCGCTCCGCTTCAAGCTGCCGGTGCGCCGGATCCAGCTCCAGTTCTTCGGCGGTGTCTCGGAGATCGAGAAGGAGACCGAGACCCCCGGCCGGGAGTTCGTGCTCGCCTTCGTCGGCCCGCTGCTCTCCCTGGTCCTCTCGGGCGTGTTCTACCTGGGCATGATGGTCGTGGAGCCCGGCACGGTGCCCGGGGTGCTGCTTGCCGGGCTGATGATCTCCAACCTGATCGTGGCCGCGTTCAACCTGCTGCCCGGCCTGCCGCTGGACGGCGGGCGGATGCTGCGCGCCGTCGTCTGGAAGATCAGCGGCAGGCCCATGACCGGCACCGTCGCCGCCGCCTGGAGCGGCCGCGCGCTCGCCGTCGCGGTGCTCGTCGGACTGCCGCTGCTCACCCAGGCGGGCGGGCTCGGCGAGGAGCCCGAGAGCTTCGGCAGCGTCGACTCGCTCACCGACGCGCTGCTGGCCGCCATACTCGCCGCGATCATCTGGACCGGCGCGGGCAACAGCCTGCGCATGGCCCGGCTGCGGGAGCGGCTGCCGGACCTGCGCGCCCGTACGCTCACCCGGCGCGCCGTCCCCGTGGCGGCCGACACCCCGCTCTCCGAGGCGCTGCGCCGCGCGAACGAGGCCGGGGCCCGCGCCCTGGTCGTGGTGGACGGCCACGGCACCCCGACCGCCGTGGTGCGCGAGGCCGCCATCGTGGGCATCCCCGAGCACCGCCGCCCCTGGGTCGCGGTCAGCGGTCTCGCCCAGGATCTCAAGGACGGTATGCGGGTCTCCGCCGAGCTCACCGGCGAGGAGCTGCTGGACACCCTGCGGGTCACCCCCGCCACCGAGTACCTGGTGGTGGAGGAGAGCGGCGAGATCTACGGGGTGCTCTCCACGGCGGATGTCGAGCGCGCCTTCGTGGCGGCCATGGCCAGGACGCCCGCGGGTCCCTCCTGAGGCCCCCGGTGTGGTCCGGGCAGGGTGAAGTGCCCGGTAGGCTGTTCACATGTCCGAACCGACCGGTGCCGCCCGCCGTCGCGGGCCCTTCCAGGTCGGGGACCAGGTCCAGCTCACCGACCCCAAGGGACGCCACTACACCTTCACGCTCGAGGCCGGGAAGAACTTCCACACCCACAAGGGATCCTTCCCCCATGACGAGCTGATCGGTGCCCCTGAGGGAACCGTCGTGCGTACCACGGGAAACGTCGCGTATCTCGCGCTGCGCCCCCTGCTCCCCGACTATGTCCTGTCCATGCCACGCGGTGCCGCCGTGGTCTACCCCAAGGACGCGGGGCAGATCCTGGCGATGGCCGACATCTTCCCCGGCGCACGTGTCGTCGAGGCGGGCGTCGGCTCCGGATCGCTCTCCATGTTTCTGCTGCGGGCCATCGGCGACCAGGGCATGCTGCACTCCTACGAGCGCCGGGCCGACTTCGCCGAGATCGCCGCCCAGAACGTCGAGCGCTACTTCGGCGCCCCGCACCCCGCCTGGCGGCTGACCGTCGGCGACCTCCAGGACAACCTCAGCGACACCGAGGTCGACCGCGTGATCCTGGACATGCTCGCCCCCTGGGAGTGCCTGGAGCCGGTGTCCAAGGCGCTCGTCCCCGGCGGCATCCTGTGCGCGTACGTCGCCACCACCACCCAGCTCGCCCGCACCGTGGAGTGCATCCGCGAGCACGGCACCTTCAACGAGCCGTCGGCCTGGGAAACCATGGTGCGCACCTGGCACGTCGAGGGCCTGGCCGTACGGCCCGACCACCGCATGATCGGCCACACCGGCTTCCTGCTCACCGCCCGCCGGCTCGCGGACGGTGTGGAGCCCCCGATGCGCCGCCGCAGGCCCGCCAAGGGCGCCTACGGCGAGGACTACGTGGGCTGGGGCACCGCGAAGGACACCGGCGCCGCGGACGCCTCTGGAGGCGGTCGGAGCGCTTCCGGCGGTCAGGACACCCCGTCCGGCGACGCCTGACGGACACCGGCGCCACAACGGCTCGGCGCGGCCACCGAATTCCCCGTGTGCGGGCGGTGGCCGCGCCCCTGTGAGATGTGGCACGATGCGGGGCATCTCCCGCCTCAGCCCTTACATGGAGTCATCCCGCGTGCAGCCTCTGGGCCCGGATCTCGCGCACACCCATCCCCGTCCGGTGCACTGGGTCGCGACCGCGGCCGCCGTGGCCGCCGTCATCGCCGGGGGGTCGTTCTTCCAGCCCTCAGACGCGAAGGCCACCACGTCCGCCGCCGCCTCCGCCCCGCGTGCCGGGGGGCTTCCGGCGGCCAAGGCCCCCGATCCCCGCGCCGCGGACTATCCGATGAACTGCGGACGGGCCAAGCCCGACGTCATCGACCGGGCCTCGGCGGACCTGGACGGCGACGGGCGGCCGGAGACCGCCGTCGTGGTGCGCTGCCGGACGGCGTTCGGCACCCCGCCCAGTGGTGTGTATGTGCTCTCCCAGCCGGCCCGTGCGGGCGCCGCGCCCCGCGTGGTGGCCACGTTCGTGGACCCGAAGGAAGGGATGAGCGTCAGCGATTTCGCGGTGGACGGAAAGACGGTTTCGGCCACCTTGCTGGGATACTCGTCGGCCAAGGTGCCGCGGTGCTGTCCGGATCAGCAGCGCAAGGTCAACTGGCGGTGGCGGGACGGCAGGTTCGTCCTGAAGGCGCTGCCGGTTCCGGGGAGTGTGTGAGCGGTTGCTCGCGGAGTGTCACTCCGCGTCGGGGCCGTAGACCTCGACCCGGTCCGTGACGCGGCGTACATGGATGCAGTCGCCGGGGCACTCCTTGGCCGAATCCTTGACCTCGGTGAGCAGGGTCAGGGGGACCGGAGTGGTGGCACCCTTCTCTTGTAGCAGCTCATCGTCGATGCTCTTGACGTAGGCTAGACCGTCGATGTCGAGTTCGAAGACCTCGGGAGCGTACTGGGCGCAGATCCCGTCGCCGGTGCACAGGTCCTGGTCAATCCACACTTCAAGATCGCCGAGCTCCTCGTTCCGCACGGTGTGCCCCCTGCTGTTCCTTCGATACGCCATTCAACAGTGTCTAAATATCGCCAGCCCTGACGGGTGTTGACCGTGTCGACGATACAACCGGTCGCTTTCCGATGTTGTTGGGTGGGTATTCGGCTGGTGTGAGGGAGTGCGCAAGGGTGAAGATCGGACACACGCCGACCGGGTTTGTGATCTAGGGGTTTCAACCCGCACCGGCCCAGGTAGGGTCAGGAAGCGTCCAGCTCCCCTTGGAGGAGGTGAGGACCGTGGCAGCCCACGACGACGACATCAACCGCGGCATCCGGCCGGGGCGGGGGTCTGACGACCCTGCCGGCCAGGTTGCCTATCTCGAGCAGGAAATCGCCGTCCTGCGCCGCAAGCTCGCCGACTCTCCGCGTCATACGAGGATTCTCGAAGAGCGGATCGTCGAGCTGCAGACCAATCTGGCGGGAGTCTCCGCACAGAACGAGCGGCTCGCGAACACACTCCGTGAGGCCCGCGACCAGATCGTGGCCCTCAAGGAGGAGGTCGACCGGCTTGCCCAGCCGCCGGCCGGTTTCGGAGCCTTTCTGCAGGCGAACGAGGACGGTACGGCCGACATCTTTACCGGGGGCCGTAAGCTCCGGGTGAATGTCAGCCCAAGCGTCGAGCTCGACGACCTCAAGCGTGGCCAGGAGGTCATGCTCAACGAGGCGCTCAATGTGGTCGAGGCCATGGAGTTCGAGCGCGCCGGGGACATCGTCACTCTCAAGGAGATCCTTGAGGACGGCGAGCGCGCCCTGGTGATCGGGCACACCGACGAGGAGCGGGTGGTGCGGCTGGCAGAGCCGCTGCTGCACACCACCATCCGTCCCGGTGACGCCCTGCTGCTCGAGTCCCGGTCCGGCTATGTCTACGAGGTCGTTCCGAAGAGCGAGGTCGAGGAGCTCGTCCTCGAAGAGGTTCCGGACATCGACTACACCAAGATCGGCGGTCTGGGAAACCAGATCGAGCTGATCCGCGACGCGGTCGAGCTCCCCTACCTCTACCCCGACCTCTTCAAGGAGCACGAACTGCGGCCGCCCAAGGGTGTGCTGCTGTACGGCCCGCCCGGCTGCGGCAAGACGCTGATCGCCAAGGCCGTGGCCAACTCCCTTGCCAAGAAGGTCGCCGAGGTGACCGGCAAGCCCGCGGGGAAGAGCTTCTTCCTCAACATCAAGGGTCCCGAGCTGCTCAACAAGTACGTCGGTGAGACGGAGCGGCACATCCGGCTGGTCTTCCAGCGGGCTCGGGAGAAGGCCAGCGAGGGCACGCCCGTCATCGTCTTCTTCGACGAGATGGACTCCCTCTTCCGCACCCGTGGCTCCGGGGTCAGCTCGGACGTGGAGAACACCATCGTCCCCCAGCTGCTCTCCGAGATCGACGGCGTGGAGGGCCTGGAGAACGTGATCGTGATCGGTGCCTCCAACCGCGAGGACATGATCGACCCGGCGATCCTGCGCCCCGGCCGCCTCGATGTGAAGATCAAGATCGAGCGTCCGGACGCCGAGGCCGCCAAGGACATCTTCTCGAAGTACCTCACCGAGTCCCTGCCGATCCACACGGACGATCTCACCGAGCACGGCCAGTCGCCCAAGGCCGCGATCGGCGGGATGATCCAGTCGGTGGTCGAGCAGATGTACACCGAGTCCGAGGAGAACCGCTTCCTGGAGGTCACCTACGCCAATGGCGACAAGGAAGTCCTCTACTTCAAGGACTTCAACTCCGGCGCCATGATCCAGAACATTGTGGACCGGGCCAAGAAGATGGCGATCAAGGACTTCCTGGACCACAACCAGAAGGGCCTTCGCGTCTCCCATCTGCTCGCCGCCTGCGTGGACGAGTTCAAGGAGAACGAGGACCTGCCCAACACCACGAACCCGGACGACTGGGCCCGGATCTCCGGCAAGAAGGGCGAGCGGATCGTCTACATCCGCACCCTGGTCACCGGAAAGCAGGGCGCGGACACCGGACGCTCCATCGACACGGTGGCGAACACCGGTCAGTACCTGTAACACCGCAGTCCGGCTGCGGATGTCCTGGACGGGGCATCCGCAGCCGGATGCGCTTTTCGGACCGCATTCTTCGTATGAGTCCTACGAGCCCGACCGGAGCAATGACTGAAATGATCTCCGCAGCACCGCTTGGCCGTTCTAGGCTCTTCGGTACCGCAGTATCGCGGCACGGGGGATCGAGGGCCGTATATGGACCGGGAGCGCAGCGGTACTTGAGCGCCGACCTCAGCCGGGGGCGGCGCCGGGCAAGGAGGGCCGCATGACCGTACGGCGCGTAATGGGAATCGAGACGGAGTACGGGATCTCCGTCCCCGGGCACCCGAACGCCAATGCCATGCTCACCTCATCCCAGGTCGTCAACGCCTACGCGGCGGCGATGCACCGGGCGCGTCGTGCCCGCTGGGACTTCGAGGAGGAGAACCCGCTGCGGGACGCCCGCGGCTTCGACCTCGCGCGCGAATCCGCCGACTCCAGCCAGCTCACGGACGAGGACATCGGCCTGGCCAATGTGATCCTCACCAACGGTGCGCGGCTCTATGTGGACCACGCCCACCCCGAGTACTCCGCGCCCGAGGTCACCAACCCCCGGGACGCGGTGCTCTGGGACAAGGCGGGCGAGCGCATCATGGCCGAGGCCGCGCTCCGCGCCGCCGAGCTGCCCGGCGGACAGCCGATCCACCTCTACAAGAACAACACCGACAACAAGGGCGCCTCCTACGGCACGCATGAGAACTACCTGATGAAGCGGGAGACCGCCTTCTCGGACATCGTGCGCCACCTGACGCCCTTCTTCGTCTCCCGCCAGGTCGTCACCGGCGCCGGCCGCGTCGGCATCGGCCAGGACGGCCATGAGCATGGCTTCCAGATCAGCCAGCGGGCCGACTACTTCGAGGTCGAGGTCGGCCTGGAGACCACGCTCAAGCGCCCGATCATCAACACCCGCGACGAGCCGCACGCCGACGCCGAGAAGTACCGCCGGCTCCACGTGATCATCGGGGACGCCAATCTCTCCGAGCTCTCGACCTACCTCAAGCTGGGCACCACCGCCCTGGTGCTGTCGATGATCGAGGACGGTTTCATCGCCGTGGACCTCGCGGTGGACCAGCCGGTGCGCACCCTGCACCAGGTCTCGCACGATCCGACGCTGCGCCGTCTGATCACGCTGCGCAGCGGTCGCACGCTGACCGCGGTGCAGCTCCAGATGGAGTACTTCGAGCTCGCCCGCAAATACGTCGAGGACCGCTATGGCGCGGATGCCGACGAGCAGACCCGGGACGTCCTGACCCGCTGGGAGGACGTGCTGAACCGGCTGGAGCGCGATCCCATGAGCCTGTCCGGCGAGCTGGACTGGATCGCCAAGCGGGAGCTGCTGGAGGGCTACCGCCGCCGCGACACCCTGGAGTGGGACGCGGCCCGGCTTCACCTGGTGGACCTGCAGTACGCCGACGTACGCCCCGACAAGGGCCTGTACAACCGGCTGGCGGCCCGCGGCAAGATGAAGCGGCTGCTGGACGACCAGGAGGTCGCCCGCGCCCAGAACAAGCCCCCGGAGGACACCCGCGCCTACTTCCGCGGCCGCTGCCTGGAGCAGTACGCGGACGACGTCGCCGCGGCCTCCTGGGACTCGGTGATCTTCGATCTGCCGGGTCGTGACTCTCTGCAACGGGTCCCCACGCTGGAGCCGCTGCGCGGCACCCGCAACCACGTCAAGGAGTTGCTGGACCGCTGCCGCACGGCCGAGGACCTGGTCCGGGTGCTGTCCGGCGGCTGAAATGCCCTTGAGCCGGGAATCATCGAGGTGGCCTCCGTACGTTGTAGCGAGTGGGAGGCCGATGTCGGACCCGGCTTGTAGGGTCTGATCTTGAGACCGATCGAATCAGCGGGCGAACCGAGCGGGGTGAGGGATATGGCGACCAAGGACACCGGCGGCGGTCAGCAGAAGGCGTCGCGCTCGACCGAAGAGGTCGAGGAGCAGGCGCAGGACGCGCAGGCCGCGGAGGATCTGAAGGAGCGGCAGGAGAAGCTCTCCGACGACGTCGACTCCGTGCTGGACGAGATCGACGACGTGCTCGAGGAGAACGCGGAGGACTTCGTGAGGTCGTTCGTCCAGAAGGGCGGGCAGTAAAGCGCGTCTTCTCCGTCCTGCGTCCCCGCGAAGGGGGCGCAGGACGGATGACTTCCATGGCCAGGGGTATGGTCCGTGCAGTATTTCAAGATCTGGTGGAAGGAAACGTGTGGAAGCCAACACTCGTAGCACAGGGCGTCTGCCGGCTGCCTTCCTGACGCCCGGCTCCTCGTCGTTCATGGACTTCCTGGGCGAGCACTCGCCCGAGCTGCTTCCGGGGAACCGTCCGCTGCCCCCGGTACAGGGCGCCATCGAGGCCCCCCATGGCACCACCATCGTGGCGGTGAGCTTCCCCGGCGGCGTGGTGCTCGCCGGTGACCGCCGCGCCACCATGGGCAATGTCATCGCGCAGCGTGACATCGAGAAGGTCTTCCCCGCCGACGAGTATTCAGCCGTCGGGATCGCGGGGACCGCCGGTATCGCCGTGGAGATGGTCAAGCTCTTCCAGCTCGAGCTGGAGCACTTCGAGAAGGTCGAGGGCACCGTTCTCTCGCTCGAAGGCAAGGCGAACAGGCTGTCGACCATGATCCGCGGCAACCTCGGCATGGCGATGCAGGGCCTTGCCGTGGTCCCGCTCTTCGCGGGGTGGGACGTCGACCGGGAGAAGGGCCGCATTTTCTCCTACGACGTGACCGGAGGGCGTTCGGAGGAGCGCGGTTTCGCCGCCACCGGCTCGGGCTCGATGTTCGCCCGGGGCGCGCTCAAAAAGCTCTATCGCCAGGACCTGACCGAGGAGCAGGCCGCCACCGCCGTGCTCCAGGCGCTCTATGACGCCGCCGACGACGATTCGGCGACCGGCGGGCCGGATCTCGCCCGCCGCATTTACCCGATCATCACCTCCATCACCGAGGACGGTTTCAAGAGGTTCGGCGAGGACGAGGTTTCCGAGCTCGCCCGTGCCATCCATGAACGGCGCCTCGAAGAGCCGGACGGCCCCCGCGCCGCCCTTCTCTGAGAGGACGGTCCAGCCGGAATGCATTCGCCATTGACAGAAGGGACGGACAGCCGGTGACGACGCCGTTCTATGTTTCTCCTCAGCAGGCCATGGCCGACCGCGCCGAATACGCCCGTAAGGGCATCGCACGCGGCCGCAGCGTGGTCGTGCTGCAGTACGCCGACGGCATCGTCTTCGTTGCGGAGAACCCGTCCCGCGCGCTGCACAAGGTCAGCGAGATCTATGACCGGATCGCCTTCGCGGCGGTCGGTAAGTACAACGAATTCGAGAATCTGCGCATCGGCGGTGTCCGTTACGCCGATCTGCGTGGCTATACCTATGACCGTGAGGATGTCACGGCCCGCGGGCTGGCGAATGTCTACGCCCAGACCCTGGGCACGATCTTCTCCAGTGCCGCCGAGAAGCCGTACGAGGTCGAGCTGATCGTCGCCGAGGTCGGGGAGGGCCCCGAGGACGACCAGATCTACCGCCTCCCGCACGACGGCTCCATCGTGGACGAGCACGGCTCGGTCGCCGTCGGTGGCAATGCCGACCAGATCAGCAGCTATCTCGACCAGCGCCACCGGGACGGCATGACCCTCGCCGAGGCTCTCAAGCTGGCCGTCGACTCGCTCTCCCGCGACAACAACGGCGGGGAGCGCAGCCTCACCGCCGAGCAGCTCGAGGTTGCGGTCCTGGACCGCAACCGCCCCCAGAAGCGCAAGTTCAAGCGCGTCCTGGGCGGTCAGCTCTCCCGGCTCCTGGAGTCGGGAGAGGGCGCCGCGGACTCGGAGGAGTCGTCCGACTCCGAAGGGGCCGAGGAGTCCACCTCGGAGTCCGAGGACTGACCCGGCCGCTGCCGTTCGTTTCTCCGTCGCCGCCGCCCCGGGCCCACCCGGGGCGGCGGCGACGTCGTGTAGGGCCGCACGGGGCGGGTCGAGGAGCCCACACGGCCCCCGGGCCCCGTGCAACGACCGCAGTGGTGGCCCCGAGGCCGGTCAGGACCGTGGGGGAGGGGCCGTGGAGCCCCGGGGGATCAGCTCGACGGGCAGCACGGTGTCCCGGGGCGTCTCGCCGTCCATGAGCGTCATCAGGGCCCGCATACCGGCCGCGCCCACCGCCTCCGCCGGGAGCCGCACCGTGGTCAGCTCCGGTTCCACCGCCGTGGCCAGGGCCAGGTCGTCGAAGCCGGTCACCGAGATGTCGTCCGGGATCCGCAGGCCCAGCCGCCGGGCCGCCTTGCAGGCCCCCGCGGCCAGGATGTCGTCGTCGCAGACGAGCGCGGTCGGCCGGGGCCCGGGGCGGGCCAGGACGCGCTCGGCGGCGCGGCGGCCCTCCTCGACGGTCAGCCCCGCCGGCTCGGTGCCCAACGCGGTGCCCGGGACCTCGTCCATCGCCTCCGCCAGGGCCCGGGCGCGGACCTGGAAGGTCCAGGAGTCCACCGCCGCCGCGAGATGGGCCACCCGGCGGTGCCCGAGCCCCAGCAGATGCCCCGCCGCCTGCCGCGCCCCGTCCGCGATGTCGAGGTTGACGGTGGCCGCCGCGGCCGCGTCGTCCGGATCGCTGTCGAGCATCACCAGTGGCAGCCCGCCGCCGCGCACCGCGGCCAGCGCGTCGGCCGCCATGGAGGAGGCGATGACCCCGTCGAGCGAGGCGCGCGCCGAGTCGAACGGGTCCCGGGCCGGGCCCACGCCCTCGGGGGACGGATAGAGCACCACCCCGAAGCCGTGGTCGGCGGCGACCCGCTCGGCGCCGGTGTAGACGCGGGCGAAGAACTCGGTCGTCAGGGCGGGCACCACCAGGAGCACGGTCCTGGTGCGGCCCAGGCGGAGGCTGCGGGCCGCGAGGTTCGGGCGGTAGCCGAGATCGCGGGCGGCGGCCCGCACGGCCTCCACGGTGCGCTCGGAGACCCGTCCGGGCCACTTCTCGCCGAGCACCAGGGACACGGTCGCCTGGGACACGCCCGCCAGGCGCGCCACATCCCGGCTCGTCGCCCGTCCCGCGACCGGCCGCCCCGCGGCCGCCGCGCCACCTGGGCCGGCGGCCGCCGCGTCCCCCTGGCGAGCGGCTGCCGTGCCCTCGCTCGGGCCCTTGCGCCGCGCGGACTCACCCGTCCGGCCGGTTCCCCGGGAACCTTTCCCGGCGGCCCCGTCCGCCGCGTGGGCGCGGTCCGCGCTCGCCACCATCGCCTCCGCTCCCTCCGCCGCCGTGCGTCCCGCCGCCGGCTGCTCATTTCGGTCCGCGAGTGGACCCGCGGTGGCGGCCATGGTACGTATGACGCTGGCAGTTATACGTACAACGTCACACACGACCCGCGCCGCACCCGCGACGCGCTCGTGACAACCCACAGGAATCCGCAGGACCTGAAACAGGACCTGAAGTAGGGCCTGAAGCAGGAACTGGCAAGGAAGGGGCAGGCAAATGGCGGCTGGCTACGGGGAACTGCTGCGCACCCCGCACGCGGCACGGCTGCTCATCGGCACGCTGTTGGGACGGCTTCCGAACGCCACCGCCGCCCTCGCCGTGCTGCTCTTCGCCCGCGCCGAGGGCGGCAGCTACGCCCTCGCCGGGGGGCTGTCGGCCGTCTACGGCGTGGCCAACGCGGTGGGCCAGCCGCTGCTGGGCCGGGCCGTGGACCGCTTCGGCCAGCCCTGGGTGATGCTCCCCGCCGCCGTGACCTCCGCGCTCGGGATGGTCCTGTTCGCCGTCGTCGGGCTCGATCCGCTGCCCGTGGCGTACGCCGCGATGCTGATCGCCGGCCTGTTCACGCCGCCGCTTGAGGGCGGGCTGCGGGCGCTGTGGCCCTCGGTGCTGCGGCGCGAGGACCAGGTGCACGCGGCGTACGCGCTGGACGCCGTGGCCCAGGAGGTGATGTTCGCCGTCGGCCCGCTGCTGGTCACCCTGAGCGTGGCCGTGTGGTCCGAGGCGGCCGCGCTGCTGGTCATCAACGCCATCGGGGTCGCGGGCGCGCTCTGGGTCGTCGTCTCGCGGCCGTCCCGGCAGTGGCGCTCGGCGCCGCGCGAGGCGCACTGGCTGGGCGCGCTGCGCTCGCCGGGGCTGGTGGTGCTGCTCGGGTCGTTCTTCTTCATCGGGCTCGCCCTCGGCGCGATCGCGGTGGCCGCGGTGGCCTACGCCGACGAGTACGGCGGCGGCGTGGTCTCCAGCGCGCTGCTCTCCGCCCTCGGCGTGGGCGCGCTGGTCGGTGGCATCGTCTACGGCGGCCGCACCTGGCCCGGCGCGCCCGAACGGCGGCTGCGACTGCTCGTGGCCGCACTGGCGCTCGGCTATCTGCCGCTCATGCTGGTGCCGGGCGTCGTCATGATGACCGTCCTCGCCGGGGTGGCGGGGGTGTTCCTGGCCCCGGCCCTGGCCTGCGCGTTCGTCGTTGTGGACCGCCACGCGCCCACCGGCACGGTCACCGAGGCGTTCTCCTGGCTGGTGACCACGTTCGTGGTGGGCAACGCGGTCGGCACCGCCGTGGCGGGGCCCGCCGTCCAGCTCGGCGGAGTGGCCCCCGGATTCGCGGTGCCCGCGGCCGGTGGAGTGGCCGCGCTGGCGGTGCTGCTGGCCGCCCAGCGGTTCCTCCTGGACCGGCCACGCCCCGTCGTCCGGCCGACCGTTCACCCAACACCGGATGAACCCTGTGCGGAAAATGATCGCAACCGTGCCGTCGAACCCGGTTTCAGAGCACGCCATCAGGCGTAATGTTCAGGCATGGACCGCCGCATTTTCGGGCTGGAGAACGAGTACGGCGTCACGTGCACATTCAGGGGACAGCGCCGGTTGTCTCCTGACGAAGTGGCGCGCTACCTCTTCCGCCGTGTCGTCTCCTGGGGCCGCAGCAGCAATGTCTTCCTGCGCAACGGCGCCCGCCTCTATCTCGACGTGGGCTCGCACCCGGAATACGCAACCCCCGAGTGTGACAACGTGACCGAGCTGGTCACCCACGACAAGGCAGGCGAGCGCATTCTCGAGGGTCTGCTCGTCGACGCGGAGCGTCGTCTGCACGAGGAGGGAATCGCGGGCGACGTCTATCTCTTCAAGAACAACACCGACTCCGCGGGCAACTCCTACGGCTGCCACGAGAACTATCTGGTGGCACGGCACGGCGAGTTCTCCCGGCTCGCCGACATTCTCATCCCGTTCCTGGTGACGCGGCAGCTGCTGTGCGGTGCGGGCAAGGTGCTCCAGACCCCGCGTGGCGCGGTCTACTGCGTCAGCCAGCGCGCCGAGCACATCTGGGAGGGCGTCAGCTCCGCGACGACCCGCTCCCGGCCGATCATCAACACCCGCGACGAACCCCACGCCGACGCCGAGCGCTACCGCCGGCTGCATGTCATCGTGGGCGACTCCAACATGTCCGAGACCACCATGCTGCTCAAGGTCGGCGCCACCGATCTGGTGCTCCGCATGATCGAGGCGGGCACCGTGATGCGTGACCTGACCCTGGAGAACCCCATCCGGGCGATCCGCGAGGTCAGCCATGACATCACCGGGCAGCGCAAGGTGCGGCTCGCCAGCGGGCGCGAGGCGTCCGCCCTGGAAGTGCAGCAGGAGTACTACGAGAAGGCCGTGGACTTCTGCGAGCGCCGTGGCATCCGCACCGGCATGGTCGAGCGCGTCCTCGAGCTGTGGGGCCGCACCCTGGACGCGATCCGCACCGAGGAGCTCGACCGGATCGGCACCGAAATCGACTGGGTGATGAAGTACAAGCTCATCGAGCGGTACCGAGCCAAGAACAACATCACCATGTCCCATCCGCGGATCGCCCAGATAGACCTCGCCTACCACGACATCCACCGCCGCCGCGGCCTCTACTACCTGCTGGAGAAGCGTGGTCAGGCGGCCCGGGTCTGCAACGACTTGAAAATCTTCGAGGGCAAGTCGGTGCCACCGCAGACCACCCGCGCCCGGCTGCGCGGCGACTTCATCCGCCGGGCCCAGGAGCAGCGCCGCGATTTCACCGTCGACTGGGTACATCTGAAGCTCAACGACCAGGCACAGCGCACCGTGCTGTGCAAGGACCCGTTCCGTTCGGTCGACGACCGGGTGGAGAAACTCATCGCCGGTATGTGATGACCGGCGTACGGCTTACCTTGCCCTCGGGCCCCGTGCGTTCTCCGGACGGGGCCCGAGTCACGTCGTAGAGTGGCGCGCATTGGCCATCGCAAGATCTACCTAACGAGGACTCCGTGCGCCGACGCTCCGTACTCCTTGCCGTGCCCGCGGGCCTGCTGACCCTCGCGGGCTGTGGTGACGACAAATCAGGGTCCGACAAGACCAAGCCGTCACAGGAGCCGACGAACCAGAGTCCCTCACCGGCCCCCAGCGGCAAGATCGTCTCCGGACCGGTGCCGCCCATTACCGCCGGTAAGAAGTTCGGTGAGAAGCCGAAGGTCGCCAAGGGCACGGGTAAGCCGCCGCACGATCTCGCGGTCAAGACGATCAGCCAGGGGGACGGCAGGAAGACGGTCAAGGGGGATTGGGTCCAGATCAACTACCTGGCGCAGATCTGGGACACCGGTAAGACCATCGACAACACCTTCGACAAGAAGAAGACCGCCGCCTTCCCGATCGGCAAGGGCCAGGTCCTCCCGGGCTGGGACCAGGGACTGCTGGGCCGGAACCTCGGCAGCCGGCTGGAGCTGGCCGTCCCGCCCGCCTACGCCTATGGCAAGCAGGGCCAGCCGCAGGCCGGTATCAAGGGGACCGACACGCTGGTCTTCGTGATCGACCTCGTGGGTGCCTTCAACGCCAAGAGCTCGGCCAAGGGCAGCAAGGTGGAGCAGACCGACGCCGACCTGCCCAAGGTGTCCGCCAACACCGACGGCAAGGCGCCCACCATCACCCTCCCCAAGAAGGCCGCGCCGAAGAAGCTGGTCTCCGAATACGTCATCGAGGGCGATGGCCAGGAGGTCAAGAAGACCGACGCGCTGCTCGTCCAGTACAAGGGCGTGCTGTGGGACGGCGGCAAGGAGTTCGACTCCACCTACAAGCGCGGTGAGCTCGCCCAGTTCTCGCTGCAGCAGGTCGTCAAGGGCTGGTCGCAGGGGCTCACCGGCAAGAAGGTCGGCAGCCGGGTGCTGGTCGTCGTGCCCCCGGACCTGGGCTACGGCAAGGCGGCCCAGAAGGGCATCCCCGCCAACTCCACGCTGGTGTTCTCCGTGGACATCCTGACCGTTCTGTAACCTGTGCGGGTTGCCCACAACGTCACAAGGAGCAATTTCGTGAGCATCGAGAAGCCCGAGGTCGACTTCCCGGGCGGCGAGCCGCCGGCCGAGCTGGAGATCAAGGACATCTGGGAGGGCGACGGGCCCACGGCCAAGGCCGGCGACAACATCGCCGTGCACTATGTGGGCGTCTCCTTCAGTACGGGTGAGGAGTTCGACGCGAGCTACAACCGCGGCACCCCGCTGCGGATCCAGCTCGGCGTCGGCCAGGTCATCACCGGCTGGGACCAGGGCCTCCAGGGGATGAAGGTCGGCGGCCGCCGGCAGCTCATCGTCCCGCCGCACCTCGGTTACGGGGACCGGGGCGCCGGCGGTGGCCGGATCAAGCCGGGCGAGACGCTGATCTTCGTCTGCGATCTGGTCTCCGTCTGAGACCGGCGGTCCGTCGCGCCGAGGGCTCCTGCCAGTGGGCAGGGGCCCTCGGCTTTTGCCGCGCGTCCCGGTAGCGGTACGGTCACGTGCGTAAGGTCACGAAGAAAGGGCGTCGATGGCGATTGCCAAGGCCGAGCGGCTGATGAATCTGGCCCTGTGCCTGCTGGGAACGCGGCGTCCGCTGACCAAACGGGAGTTGCGGGGCTCCATAGAGGCGTACCTCCAGACCGACGCGGCGAACGACGATGCGTTCAACCGCATGTTCGAACGCGACAAGGACGATCTGCGCGAACTCGGCCTGATCATCGAGACGGTGGAGGGCCTCGAAGGCGAGATCGGCTATCTCGCCCGCCGGGACAGCAACCGCCTCCCGCCGATCACCCTCGACGCCGAGGAGGCCGCCGCCCTGGGCCTGGCCGCCAAGGTCTGGCAGCAGGCCCGGCTCGCGGGCGCCGCCAGCGGCGCGCTGCAGAAGCTGCGCGCCGCCGGGATGCCGGTCGCCGAGGATCCGTACGACACGCCGGGGCACAGCGCGCTGGAGCCGCGGATCCCGGTCCACGAGGCCGCCTTCGAGCCGCTGATGCTCGCCTGCCGCGACCGCCGCCCCGTTCTCTTCGACTACCGCAAGTCGAACGCCGCGCGCCCCGAGCAGCGGCAGGTCGAGCCCTGGACCCTGGAGTCCTGGCGCGGCCACTGGTATCTCGCCGGATGGGACCGCGAGCGCGCCGCCGAGCGGGTCTTCCGGCTCTCCCGGATCACCGGCCGGGTCCGGCTGCGGTCCGACGCGTTCACCGCCGAGGTGCCCGACCACGTCACCGTCCGGGAGACCGTGGAGACCTGGGCGGGCGAGACCGCCACCGGCACCGCCCGGATCAGGCTGCGCTCGGGCCACGGCTATCCGCTGCGGGCGAAGGCGCTGTCCACCCGGCCGGCCGACGACGGCTGGGACGAGCTGGAGATTCCCTACGGGCACGGCCTGGACGCCTGGCTCGTGGAGTTCGGCCCGGACGTGGTCGTACTGGGACCCGACGAACTGCGGGCGGATGTCGTGGACCGGCTACGCGCGGTCGCCAAGGGCTGAGGGGACGGATCACTTCATCATGGCCGGAAACGCCATTGACCAGACCCGGCGGATGCTCTCCCTGGTGACATATCTGCGCGAGCGCCCCGGCGCCCGCGTCGCCGATGTCGCCCGGGCCTTCGGCATCAGCGAGGACGAGCTGATCGCCGACCTCGATGTGCTGCCGCTGTGCGGCACCAGCTTCCGCGGCGGCGATCTGCTGGACATCGACACCGACGGGGAGCGGATCTGGTGGCACAACCCCGATGATGTCGCCGAGCCGCTGCGGCTGGCGGCCGACGAGGCCACCGCACTGCTGGTCGCGGCCCGCGCCGTCGCCACCCTCCCCGGGCTGCGCGAGGGCGACCGGGAGGCGCTGCTGCGGGCCACCGCCAAGCTGGAGGCCGCGGCGGGCGAGGTGGCGGGCGCCAGCTCCCGGCTCTCGGTGATCTTCGAATCGGAGGGCGGCGTCTTCGCCGACGTCGACCGTGCCATCTCCGAGCGCCGCAGGCTGTGGCTGCGCTACTACTCGCCGGCCCGCGACGAGATCACCGAGCGCGAGGTCGACCCGATCCGGCTCTTCGCCGTCGGTCGCACCTACATGGAGGCGTGGTGCCGCCTCTCCGAGGCGCGGCGGACCTTCCGGCTCGACCGGGTCGTCGAGATCAAGCTGCTCGACGAGGCGTCCGATCCGCCGCCCATCGAGCTGCGCGATCTGTCGGAGCTGTCCTCCGCGCTGGTGCAGACCGGCGCCGAGGACCCCGAGGTGGTCGTCGAGGTCGGCCCCGGCGGGCGCTGGGTCGCCGAGTACTACCCGCACGACAGCGCGGAGGAGCTGCCCGACGGCGGCCTCCGGATCACCCTGCGCGCACCCGACCCCGGCTCGCTGCGGCGCCTGGCGCTGCGGCTGGGCAGGGACGGCCGGATCGTCTCGCCACAGGGTCTCGCGGACAGTGCCCGGGACGCGGCGCGGCAGGCGCTCGCGGCGTACGGTGAGTGAAGGGACGCATACAGTGACCGCACGGGGGAGTGCCGCTTCGGTTGTCTTCAAGGCAGCCTGTCCGGAGTGCCGGGGCCGCTTCGAGCTGGCCGCGGGCGCGCTGCGGCTGGCGATCGGGGCCAGCGACCGCACCACCTTCTACTCCTTCACCTGCCCCGACTGCGGAACCATGGTGCGCAAACCGGCGGGGGAGCGGATCGTGGAGCTGCTCACCGGTGGCGGGGTGCGCACACTGCGGCTGCACTCCACCGTCTAGGCTCTGGCGCATGCTCTGGCCGATGCTCGCCCTCGCCCTCGCCTTCTGCGGAATCGCCGTTCTCGCCGTGCTCTCGGTGCGGGTCTACACGGAGGTCCGCAGGCTGGCCCGGCAGGTGTCGGACAGCTCGCAGCGGATCACCCGGGCCGCCGAGGACCTGGAGCGGGCCTCTGCTCCGCTGGGATCAACGGTGGACGCTCTGCGTCGCGAGTGAGAGCCGCTCTGCGTCGCGAGTGAGAGCCGCTCTGCGTCGCGAGTGAGAGCCGCTCTGCGCCGGGAGTCAGAGCCCGCTGCGTGCCAGGAAGTGGAGGCCGAGGCTGATGGGCGCTCTGCTGTGCCACAGCCAAGCGGGGTACGCTGAGATTTCGCGGCCCTGGTAGCGAGGCGGAGGGTCGCAACCCGGAGTCCGCACGGGGATTGCTTCCGGTTTACCCCTGCGCGCTACGATCGCTGACAGCACGGCTGCCGGACACCTGTCCGACCGGTCGGGCAGCCCCACCCCCAGCCGCCTCGGTGAGAAGGAAGACGCTTATGCTGTTCGGAAAGATCGGCGTTCCCGAGATTCTCCTCATCCTTGTCGTCGTGCTGCTGCTGTTCGGTGCCAAGAAGCTTCCGGACATGGCCCGCTCTCTGGGCAAGTCGGCCCGGATCCTCAAGAGCGAGGCGAAGGCCATGAAGTCGGATGGTCAGCAGCAGCAGACCGCGCCGACCGACCCGCCCCAGCCCGGCCAGGACGAGTCCACCCACCGTACGATCCAGGCCGCGCCCGGTGACGTGACCAGCTCGCGCCCGGTGTCGGAGCCGAGCGACACCACCAAGCGCTGACCCAGGGCCACTTGAAGGCGGCAGTGGAAGGCCGCCACCGGACGCACGAGATGAGGACGTGGGTTGCTCAAGTCTGCCCGCAAGAAGGAGAAGGACCCCGAGGGGCGGATGCCCCTGGCTGAGCACCTGCGTGAGCTGCGCAACCGGTTGCTCAAGTCGGTCCTGGCGATCTGCGTGGTCACGATCGTCGCGATGTTCTTCTACATGGACATCGCCAAATTCCTGATGCAGCCGGTGCTGGACGCCGTCGGCTGTGGCGGGGTCTCGCTGTCCGATCTCTCCGGCAAGGGGAGCAAGGGGCACGACTGCGCCTACTTCACCGTGAACGGTCTGCTGTCGCCGTTCACGATCATGCTGAAGGTCTCCTTCACGACCGGGCTGGTGGTCGCCACCCCGATCTGGCTCTACCAGCTCTGGGCCTTCCTCGCACCCGGGCTGCACCGCAACGAGAAGAAGTACGGCCTGTTCTTCGTCGGGCTCGGCGTACCGCTCTTCGTCGCCGGCGCGTACTTCGCGTACATGATCCTTCCGACCAGCGCCAAGGTCCTTATCGGCTTTACCCCGGAGGGCGCCAACAACCTCCTGCCGCTGGACGACTTCCTCGATCTGCTCGCCCGGATGATCGTCGTCTTCGGGCTCGCCTTCGAGCTTCCGCTGCTGCTGATCCTGCTGAACTTCACCGGCGTCCTCACCGGACGCCGGATGCTCGGCTGGTGGCGCGCCATGATCATGGGCATCACGGTCTTCGGCGCCATCGCCACCCCCAGCACCGACCCGATCGGCATGTTCGCCCTGGCCGGGCCGGTCGTCGTGCTCTACTTCGGCGCCGTCGGCGTCTCCCTGGCCAACGACCGGCGCAGGGCGCGCCGCCGGGCCGCCGACCCGGACTTCGGCCTGAGCGACGACGAGGCGTCCGCGCTGGATCTGACCCCCGAGGCCGTCGCCGCGCCCAGTGCCAGGCCGGAGCTCACCGACGGGGACGACTCCGGCACCGCCCGGCGCAACGGCTACGACGACGTCACCTAGCCGTCCGTAACCGGTCCCGGCACGGGCGGGGCGGCCGTCCACGGCCCCGTCCCGGCCCGCGGGCCGAACAAAGCCCCGATAAAGATCGCGTGCGCTGTCGGAGGTGGCCGGTAGGCTCGTAGATACGATGACCGACGAGCTATCTCCCGCCGAGCGCTATGCGGCGTCCCGCACCCGGGCCGCCGAGCAGGCCACCGCGCTGGCCCCCTTCCGCGAGATGTACGACTTCGAGCTGGACCCCTTCCAGATCGAGGCGTGCAAGGCCCTGGAGTCCGGCAAGGGCGTGCTGGTCGCCGCCCCCACCGGCTCGGGCAAGACCATCGTGGGCGAGTTCGCCGTCCACCTGGCGCTGACCCAGGGCCGCAAGTGCTTCTACACCACGCCCATCAAGGCGCTGTCCAACCAGAAGTACACCGACCTGGTGAAGCGCTACGGCGCCGACAAGGTCGGCCTCCTCACCGGGGACAACAGCGTCAATTCCGATGCCCCGGTGGTCGTGATGACCACCGAGGTGCTGCGGAACATGCTCTATGCCGGCTCCCAGTCGCTGCTCGGCCTCGGCCATGTGGTGATGGACGAGGTCCACTATCTCTCCGACCGGTTCCGCGGCGCCGTCTGGGAGGAAGTCATCATCCACCTCCCGGAGTCGGTGACGCTGGTGTCACTCTCCGCGACCGTCTCCAATGCCGAGGAGTTCGGCGACTGGCTCGACACCGTCCGCGGTGACACCGAGGTCATCGTCTCCGAGCACCGCCCCGTGCCGCTGTGGCAGCACGTCCTGGCCGGGCGCCGGATGTACGACCTGTTCGAGGAGAAGAGCGGCCGGGACGGCGACCAGAGCGGGCGCCGCGAGGTCAACCCGGACCTCGTCCGGCTGGCCCGGATGGAGAGCAGCCGCCCCACCTTCGGCCGCGACAAGCGCCGCGGCCGCAATATGCGCGAGGCCGACCGGGAGCGCGAGCGCCGTCAGCGCAGCCGGATCTGGACCCCCGGCCGGGCCGAGGTGATCGACCGGCTCGACTCCGAGGGGCTGCTCCCCGCCATCACCTTCATCTTCAGCCGGGCCGGCTGCCAGGCCGCCGTCCAGCAGTGTCTCCACGCGGGGCTGCGGCTCAACGACGAGGCGGCTCGCGCCCGGGTGCGGGCCCTCGTCGAGGAGCGCACCGCCGGGATTCCCGACGAAGACCTCCATGTGCTGGGGTACTTCGAATGGCTGGAGGGCCTGGAGCGGGGCATCGCGGCCCACCACGCCGGAATGCTCCCCACCTTCAAGGAAGTTGTCGAGGAGCTCTTCGTCCGCGGCCTGGTCAAGGCCGTCTTCGCCACCGAGACCCTCGCGCTCGGCATCAACATGCCCGCCCGCTCGGTGGTGCTGGAGAAGCTCGTCAAGTGGAACGGCGAGCAGCACGCGGACATCACCCCCGGCGAGTACACCCAGTTGACCGGCCGGGCCGGGCGGCGCGGTATCGATGTCGAGGGCCATGCGGTGGTGCTGTGGCAGCGCACCATGGACCCCGCGGCGCTCGCCGGACTGGCCGGCACCCGGACGTATCCGCTGCGCTCCTCCTTCAAACCGTCGTACAACATGGCGGTCAACCTCGTCTCCCAGTTCGGGCGGCACCGCTCGCGCGAGCTGCTGGAGACCTCCTTCGCGCAGTTCCAGGCCGACAAGGCGGTCGTCGGCATCTCCCGTCAGGTGCAGCGCAACGAGGAGGGGCTGGAGGGCTATCGCGCCTCCATGACCTGCCATCTCGGCGACTTCGACGAGTACGCACGGCTGCGCCGCGAGCTCAAGGACCGCGAGACCGAGCTGGCCAAGCAGGGCGCGGCCCAGCGGCGTGCGGCCGCCGCGGGCGCCCTGGAGAAGCTCCGCCCCGGCGATGTCATCCATGTGCCCACCGGCAAGTTCGCCGGGCTCGCGCTGGTGCTGGACCCCGGGCTGCCCGCCGGGCGGGTGGGCGGCCACCGCGGCATGGAGTACCACGACGGGCCGCGGCCCCTGGTGCTCACCGCCGAGCGGCAGGTCAAGCGGCTGGCGTCGATCGACTTCCCGGTCCCGGTCGAGCCGCTGGACCGGATGCGGATCCCCAAGTCCTTCAATCCGCGCAGCCCCCAGTCCCGCCGCGATCTGGCGTCCGCGCTGCGCACCAAGGCCGGCCACCACGATGTGGGGCGCCGCCGCAAGGAGCGCTCGGCCGCCGCAGACGACACCGAGATCGCCCGGCTGCGCGCGGCCATCCGCGCCCACCCCTGCCACGGCTGCAGCGACCGTGAGGACCACGCCCGCTGGGGCGAGCGCTACCAGCGGCTGCTGCGCGACACCCGGCAGCTGGAGCGGCGTATCGAGGGCCGTACGAACACCATCGCCCGCACCTTCGACCGGATCTGCTCCCTGCTGAGCGAGCTCGGCTATCTGCGCGGCGACGAGGTCACGGACGTGGGGAAGCGGCTGGCACGGCTGTACGGCGAGCTGGACCTGCTGGCCAGCGAATGCCTGCGCGAGGGCGTCTGGGAGGGGCTGCCCCCGGCCGAGCTCGCGGCCTGCGCCTCCGCGCTCGTCTACGAGGCGCGGACGGCTGATGACGCGCTGCCGCCCAAACTGCCCCCGGGCCGGGCCAAGGACGCGCTCGGCGAGATGGTCCGCATATGGGGGCGGCTGGACGCCCTCGAGGAGGAGCACAAGATCAATCAGGCGGAGGGCGTCGGCCAGCGCGAGCCGGACCTGGGCTTCGCCTGGGCCGCCTACCGCTGGGCGTCCGGTCACGGGCTCGACGAGGTGCTGCGGGAAATCGACATGCCGGCTGGTGACTTCGTGCGCTGGACCAAGCAACTGATCGATGTGCTCGGCCAGATCGCCGCGGCGGCCCCGGAGGGCTCGGTGGCGCGGAGCGCCCGCCGCGCGGTCGACGGGCTGCTGCGCGGGGTCGTGGCGTACTCCTCGGTCGGCTGAACCTGTCGTCGGCTGAGCCTGTCACTCACTTGGGCGGGCTCAGGCCGGGTCGTAGGTGAAGGGGAGGGTGTTGCTGTTGCCCGCGGGGGTGTGGAGCTGGACATTGACCGTTCCGGCCGCGTGGGTCGGCGTCGTCGCCACGACCAGGGTGTCCGAGAGCACGCTGAAGGAGGCCGGGGTTCCGCCGAAGGTTACGGAGTCGGTGTACGTGAGGTTGGAGCCGTTGATCGTGACGGAGTCGCCGCCCAACTCCGAGCCCTGGTTCGGGACGAGCGTATTGATGACCGGAGCGCCGAGGTAGGTGTAGTACGGGTTCCCGGGGCCCAAAGTGCTGGTGCCGCCCGGTGTGGTCACGGTGACCACGACCGTGCCGGTTCCGGGGGGAGCGGTCACCGTCAGCTGATTGTCGGAGATCACCGTGAGGCCGGTGGCGAGGTTGGGGCCGAAGTGGACAGCGCTGGCCAGGGCCAGGTTGCTGCCGGTGATGGTGACGGAGTTACCGCCGGCGTCCGAACCGAACTGTGGGCTCACACCGATGACGACCGGGGCGGCGACGTAGACGTACGGCAGCGGATTGCTGGTGCCCCCCGGCGTGGTGACGGTCACATTGACCACGGACGGTGGCCCCGCCGGTGCGGTGGCGGTGATTTGGGTGGGGGTGTTGGTGAGGATGGTTGCGGGGGTGGCGCCGAAGAGGACTTGGGTGGCGCTGGTGAGGTTGGTGCCGGTGATGGTGACGGTGTTGCCGCCGGAGGTGGGTCCTGAGGTGGGGTTGAGGGTGGTGATGGTGGGTGCGGGGGTTGTGGCGTAGGTGTAGGTGAGGGGGTTGCTGGTGCCGCCTGGGGTGGTGACGGTGACGTTGGTGGTGCCGGTGCCTGCGGGTGCGGTGGCGGTGATTTGGGTGGGGGTGTTGGTGAGGATGGTTGCGGGGGTGGCGCCGAAGAGGACTTGGGTGGCGCTGGTGAGGTTGGTGCCG
>NZ_JBIADZ010000008.1:305416-410622 GCF_042868035.1 Streptomyces sp. NPDC007875
CCGGTGATGGTGACGGTGTTGCCGCCGGAGGTAGGCCCCGAGGCCGGACTGAGCGCGGTGAGCACCGGAGCCGCGACCGTCGTATAGGTGAAGAACACGTTCTGGGTGCTGGTCCCCGTCGGTCCCGTGACGGTCACCTTCACCGTGCCGCTTCCCGCTGGGGTTCTGGCAGTGATCTGCGTACTGCTCACGACGACCACATGGGTGGCCAGGTTGGAACCGAACCTGATCACGGTGGCGCCGGTGAAACCGGAACCGTTGATCGTGACGGGGGTGCCCCCCGATGGATTGCCCTGAGAGGGAGTCACGCTGGTCACTACGGGAGCCATGATGCTCGTTCTCCTTCTTATGGCGTGAGGACGACCGCGCCCTGACCGGCGGCTGTCGGCCAGGGCGCGGGGGATCGGCGCTCAGCGTGTGCCACGCGGCGTTGATCCGAGCGGGGACCGTGCGGGGTGTCGTTCCTACCCGGCCACGGTCGGTGGATCAGGTGACCGTGAAGGCGGCGGGGCCGGATGTGCCACCACACGTGGTGACCGTGAAGGCTCCGGCGCCCGCGGCCGCCGCGGCGGGCACCGCGGTGACGAGGGAGGTGTCGTCGATGGGCGTGAAGGGCAGGCCCGCGAAGACGGTGGCTGCCGAGTCGGTGAACGTGACGTCGGTGACGCCGATGAGGCAGGTGGCGTCGGAGATGGTGGTCTCGGTCCCCGCCGGGCCCGTGGCGGGGGCCAGTGTGGCGGCGGTCAGACTCGGCGCGTTGTAGTAGTCGATCAGGGCGGTGCCCGCGGTGCCTGTGCCGCCGGCCGTGGTGACCGTGACCTGCTGGGTGTCGAAGCAGCCGGCCGGGGTGTGGGCCGGAGCGGTGACGGTGACCTGGGCGTTGCTGCCGCCGGCGGCGAACGCGACCGGGGTGAGGGCGCCCACGTTGACAGTGCCCCCGGCCGCGAAGCCGGTACCGAAGACCGTGATGGCACCACCGGCGGCGGGCAGGCACGTCTCGCTCAGCCCCGTGGTCGTCGGCCTCACGATGACGAAGAACGGCACCGCGTTCGTCTTGGTCCCGTTCGACAGGTTGGTGCTGACCGAGACCTGACCCGAGCACGGTGCGCTGGAGGGAACCACGAAGGTGACCAGGGTGGCGGAGACCGACGTCGGGCTGACGACGGCGCCGCCGAAGTTCACCGAGACGGTGGTGCCCAGTGCCGTGCCGTTGATGTTGACGGTAGTGCCGACCGTGCCTTGGCTGGGGGTGAGGGAGGTGATGGGCATGAGCTTTCTCCTCTTTGATCGTCTTGATCTGGTGTGTGGGTGTGCCGGGAGCGGGAGGGATGGGCAACGCGACCGTTGACCGCACCGGGTTCCGCTGTGCAGAGGTGTGGGAGGGAGATGGGCCCCACGGCCCCGGGACGCCACGGCCCTCAGCGGAGAGGGCATGACCGGTGATGGCGACTTTGAGAGTGACTCGTGCCTGGGTGCCGGCCGTAGTAGGGCGAGTCGTGCAGAGAACTGGTCGGCGCCGAGATCTACTGCGGTGCCGAAACTCTCGCTCGATGCGAGTGAACCAAAAGAGCGATAGGTGCGGAAGGTGCGAAAAGGGCGCGTGTGAAGCTCATATGACCATATGTCAATGCTTCGCGGTCATTTCCTGTGAGCCGGAGTGCGCTCTCCGCCGCCGGATCGACGCCGGTACGTTGCCGTGCCTGCTGAGGCAGGAACACACAACGGCCCCGGCCGGATGCTCCCGGCCGGGGCCTGATGGTCGTACGCGCCGCGTCCGCTACGCCGCGGCCTCCTCGGGCCGCGCCTTCTCCTGCTCCGCCTCGACCTGCTGGTTCCACTCCCGCTTCGACGCCTGCCAGCCGTCCTCGTCATGGCCGCGCCGCCAGTAACCGGAGATGGACAGCCGCTCGCGCGGGATCTGGTGCTCGAGGCGCAGATGGCGGCGGATCTCCTTCACGAAGCCCGCCTCGCCGTGGACGAAGGCGTGCACCTGCCCGGGCGGGAACTCCAGCTCCCGGACGGCCGCCACCAGCGCCTCGCCGACCGGTGCGGTGCCCCGGTGCAGCCAGCTCACCCGGGCCCCCTCGGGCACGGTGAGCTTGAGCTCCTCCGCCTCGTCCGCCACCTCGATGAACGCGTGCACCGGCACTGCGGCCGCGCCGCCCGCCAGGCTGTCGGTGAGCCGCTCCAGTGCGGCGGCGATCGCGGGCAGCGCGCTCTCGTCCCCCGCGAGCAGATGCCAGTCGGCCTCGGCGCCCGGGGCGTAGGCGCCGCCCGGCCCCATGAAGTGGATCTCCTCGCCCGGCTGGACCTGCGAGGCCCACGGCCCGGCCAGCCCCTCGTCGCCATGGGTCACGAAGTCCACCGTCAGCTCGCGGGCCGCCGGATCCCAGGCCCGGACCGTGTACGTCCGCGTGACCGGCCACTGCTCGCGCGGGAAGTCGGCGCGGATCCGCTCCAGGTCGAACGGCTCGGGGTAGGTGGCGCCCCCGGTCGGGAAGAGCAGCTTGATGTAGTGATCGGTCCACTCGCCCGCGTGGAAGTCGGCGAGGCCGTCGCCGCCCAGGACGACCCGCACCATGTGCGGGGTCAGCCGGTCGGTGCGCACCACCTGTGCGCGATGCGGCGTGCGCGTCTTACGGGCCGGACGGTCCGCCATGGCGCCTCCCTGATCAATTAGAGTTAGGTATACCTAACCTAACAGCTCACCCCTCGAGAGTGGATAGCAATCTGCGCAAAGATCCGCCCAAGCCCCACCGTTCCGCCAGCGCCTCCACGGCCCCGGGGTCGCGCGGTGACCGCGGCAGCTCCGGGTCGAAGGTCGGCAGCGCCACATCCGGGGCGACCCGCACCACCTTCGGGGCGACCTCGACATACGGCCGCGCCTCGTCCAGCCGCTTGCGCTGGGTGGGGGTCAGCTTGGCGGCGGGGTCGTCGACCGCGGCCATGATCCCGGCCAGGTCGCCAAAGGCGGCCAGCAGCTTGGCGGCGGTCTTCTCGCCGACGCCGGGCACCCCCGGCAGCCCGTCGCTGGGGTCGCCGCGCAGCAGCGCCAGATCCGCGTACCCCCGGCCGTCGACCCCGTACTTCTCGCGTACGTAGGACTCGTCGACCAGCTGTAGCGTGCCCACGCCCTTGACGGGGTAGAGCACCCGCACCCCGCGCTCGTCGTCCACCAGCTGGAACAGATCGCGGTCGCCGGTGACGATGTCGACCGGGCCGCTCGCCCGGCCCGTGAGCGTGCCGATCACATCGTCGGCCTCGTAGTCCGCGGCGCCCACTCGCGCGATGCCGATCGCGTCGAGCACCTCGTCGATCACCGGGACCTGCGGGGAGAGGGTGTCCGGCACCTCCTCCTGGTCCACCCCGGCGCCCTCCGGGGCCTCCTCGGCGACCCGGTGGGCCTTGTACGTGGGGATCAGCGCGACCCGCCAGGCCGGGCGCCAGTCGAAGTCCATGCAGGCCACCAGGTCGTCCGGGTGGTGGTCCTGGACGAGCCGGGCGATGAAGTCGAGGAGCCCGCGCACGGCGTTCACCGGCGTGCCGTCGGGGGCCCGGACCGAATCCGGCACTCCGAAATAGGCTCGGAAGTAGAGGGAGGCGGTGTCGAGGAGCATCAGGCGTCGCGTCACACCCCCGATCATGCACTACCCGACGGGCGGAACTCCTGGGATAATGTGAGCTGGATCACCGTTTGGTTTACGCCAAACCGATCAGGGCAGGCGCGCCCCCGGAGCGAACCCGTTCAGTACTTCAACTATTGCGGCGGTCCCGCGGTCCGATGCCGTGCCGCTCCACGACCCGCCGGCGGGGGTGGCGGGTCGTTTTTTGGTGCGATCTGAGAGGTACATGTGGCCACATTGCGAGCCGAACGCCTGTACAAGGTGTTCGGCAGACGACCCGATGAGGCGGTGGCGCAGCTCGAGAGCGGCGCGGACCGTGAAGAGCTCCGCGCGAGCGGGACGACAGCAGCGGTCATCGATGCCTCCTTCACCGTCGAGGAGGGTCAGATCTTCGTCGTCATGGGTCTGTCCGGATCCGGTAAGTCCACGCTGCTGCGCATGCTGAACGGACTGCTGGAGCCGACCGCGGGACGCGTGCTGTTCGACGACGACGACCTGACCGTGCTCAGCCCCAAGGATCTGCGCGAGGTGCGGTCCCGCAAGATCAGCATGGTCTTCCAGCACTTCGCCCTCTTCCCGCACCGCAGCGTGCTGGAGAACGCCGCCTACGGCCTCGAGGTGCAGGGTGTGCCGCGCGAGGAGCGCGTCCGGCGCGCCACCGAGGCGCTGGAGATGGTGGGCCTGGCCGGCTGGGAGAAGTCCTGGCCCGATGAGCTCTCCGGTGGTATGCAGCAGCGCGTCGGGCTCGCCCGCGCCCTGGCCACCGACGCCGACATGCTGCTGATGGACGAGTCCTTCAGCGCGCTCGACCCGCTGATCCGGCGCGATATGCAGGACCAGCTGCTCCAGCTGCAGAAGCGGCTCAAGAAGACCATCGTCTTCATCACCCACGACCTGAACGAGGCCATGCGGCTCGGTGACCGTATCGCCGTGATGCGCGACGGCCAGATCGTCCAGATCGGCACCGCCGAGGACATCCTGGTCACCCCGGCCAACGACTACGTCGCCTCCTTCACCCAGGACGTCGACCGCAGCCGGGTGCTCACCGCCGGTGCGATCATGGCCGAACCGAGCGAGGCACTGGGCAGCAAGACCGACGACGGCACCACGCTCCGTACCGAGCAGGACGTGCTGGCGGCCGCCCCCGCTACCGTCCCCGAGTCCACGCCGATCATCGAGCTGTTCCGGCCCTGTTCGCGCAGCGGGGTCGCGGTCGCCGTCACCGACGACGACGGTGCGCTCGTCGGCGTCGTCACCCGCGCCCGGCTGCTCGCCGTCCTCGGCGAGCCGGAGTCCGGACCCGACGGCGCGCAGCCGCCGGCCGGTGACAGCCCGGATGCGCCCCAGGCCGCCAAGAAGGTGATCACCGGTGCCTAGGCTTCAGCTCGGCGACTGGATCAACTCCGGCGTCAACTGGCTCCGAGACAATCTGAGCTGGCTCTTCGACTTCATCTCCAGCGTCGTGCAGGGCATGTACGACGGGCTGAACACCGTGCTCAGCGGCCCCGAGCCGCTGCTGTTCGCGGGCATCCTGGCGCTGCTCGCCTGGTGGCTGCGCGGGCTGCTGCCCGCCGTGCTCGCCTTCCTGGGATTCGCCCTCATCGACTCGATCGAGTTGTGGGGCGAGGCGATGAACACCCTCGCACTGGTGCTGGTCGCCGGTGTGATCACCATCGTGTTCGCGGTGCCGCTGGGCATCTGGGCCTCGCGCAACCGCGCGGTGAGCGCCGTGATCCGTCCGGTGCTGGACTTCATGCAGACGATGCCCGCCTTCGTCTACCTGATCCCCGGCATCTTCTTCTTCGGCCTCGGGGTGGTCCCCGGCGTCGTCGCCACCGTCATCTTCTCGATGCCCCCGGGCGTCCGCATGACGGAACTGGGTATCCGGCAGGTGGATGCGGAGCTGGTCGAGGCAGCCGACGCCTTCGGCACCCATCCGCGCCGCACCCTCCTGCGCGTCCAGCTCCCGCTGGCCCTGCCCACCATCATGGCGGGCGTCAACCAGGTGATCATGCTGGCGCTGTCCATGGTCGTCATCGCCGGCATGGTCGGCGCCGAGGGTCTGGGCTCCACCGTCTTCCAGGCGATCAGCTCCGTCGACGTCGCCATGGGCTTCGAGGGCGGTATCGCGGTGGTCATCCTGGCCATGTACCTGGACCGGATGACCAGCGCGCTCAACCAGCGCGTCTCCCCGCTGGCCCGCCGTGCACTGGCCAAGGAGAAGGCCAAGGCGCTCAGCGGCCTCAAGGTGCTGCACTGGCGCCCGGCGACCTCCGTCGCCATGGTCGGCGTCGTCGTCCTGGCGCTGGTCGCCGGCGGCATGAGCATGTTCGGCGGCGACGAAAAGGGACCCGAGGTTTCCGCCAACGTCGGCAAGGGCCAGTCGGTCAACATCGGATACATCAACTGGGACGAGGGCGTTGCCTCCACCTTCCTGTGGAAGGAGCTTCTGGAGCAGCGCGGCTTCAAGCCCAAGGTCCAGTCGTACGACGTCGGCGCGCTGTACACCGGCATGGCCGCGGGCAACATCGACTTCGAGACGGACTCCTGGCTGCCCACCACCCACGCCTCGTACTGGGCGAAGTACAAGAACAAGCTGGAGAACCTCGGCTCCTGGTACGGCCCCACCTCCCTGGAGGTCGCGGTGCCCTCGTACGTCAAGGGCGTCAAGACCCTGGAGGACCTGGAGAAGAAGTCCAGCACCTTCAAGAAGAAGATCGTCGGCATCGAGCCCGGTGCCGGTGAGATGAAGCTGATGCAGGACAAGGTCATGCCGGGCTACGGCCTGAACAAGAACTTCTCCCTGGTCAAGGGCTCCACCGCGGCCATGCTCTCCCAGCTGGACCGCTCCTACGCCAAGAAGGAGCCGATCGCGGTCACCCTGTGGTCCCCGCACTGGGCGTACAACAAGTACGACCTCGTCAAGCTGAAGGACCCCAAGGGCGCCTTCGGCAAGGGCGACCGCATCGACTCCCTCGCGCGCAAGGGCTTCTCCAAGGACAACCCGCAGGTCGCCAAGTGGATCAAGAACTTCAAGCTGGACGAGAAGCAGCTCACCAGCCTGGAGGCGGCGATCCAGGACGCCGGTAAGGGCAAGGAGCAGGAGGGCGTTCGCGCCTGGCTCAAGAAGAACCCGGGCCTGGTCAACAAGCTTGCCCCGGTGCCCGGCGGCGAGCAGAAGGGCAAGGACGCGGGCGCCGCGCCGAAGATCGGCTACTTCCCGTGGGACGAGGACATCGCCACCACCTACCTGTGGAAGAACGTCCTCGAGCGGCGTGGCTACAAGCCGGAGATCAAGCAGTACGACGTCGGCTCGATGTTCACCGGCATGAGCACCGGACAGGTCGATGTCGAGTTCGACGGCTGGCTACCGGTCGCCCAGAAGCAGTACTGGGACAGATACAAGAAGAACCTGGTCGACGTCGGGTCGTGGTACGACAAGACCTCCCTGGAGATCGCGGTGCCGTCCTACGTCAAGGACGTGAAGTCGCTCGCCGACCTCAAGGGGAAGGCCGGCACCTTCGGCGGCAAGATCGTCGGTATCGAACCCGGGACCGGCGAGATGAAGATCCTGAAGGGCCAGGTGCTCAAGCAGTACGGACTGGACAAGGAGTACAAGGTCAGTGACGGCTCCTCGCCGGCGATGCTGGCGGAGCTGGAGCGCTCGTACGCCAAGAAGGAGCCCGTCGCGGTCGTCTTGTGGACCCCGCACTGGGCCTACAGCAAGTACAAGCTGACCAAGCTCGCCGACCCGAAGAAGGCGTTCGGGGCCAGCAACCAGCTCCACACGCTCGCCAACAAGTCCTTCCCGAAGAAGTTCCCCGAGTTCAACGGGTGGCTGAAGAAGTGGCACATGACCGAGAAGGAACTCGCGAGCCTGGAGGCGTCGATCCAGGACGCCGGTAAGGGCAACGAGGAGAAGGGTGTCCAGAAGTGGATGGACGCTCACCCCGGCATCGTCGACAAGATGGCGCCGGTGGCTTCCTGACCTGCCACCAGGTGGTCTGCTGACCCACCGCGGACACCACGCACACACCGCGGCCCGGAGCACCCGCTCCGGGCCGCGGTGTTGTGGTCTGCGTCCTCCGGGCGGAGAAAACCGGATGACGGCCGAGGAACCGGCCCCCTACTGTCGTATCCGTGAACGCACCTCCCGGTGCGAAGACGACGGTTACTTCGGTCGATTTGGGTTCGATTCCTGAAACACCCCGCCGGTGCGGGGTGGGAAACGTACCGTCGTCGACTCTGATCTCGGGAGGCGCGCGCACGGCATCGGAGCGCCTGGTGCGCGGGCCGCGGTTACTTCCATTCCCAGAGCAGTCCGCCGCCCACTTTCGACCTCAGGCGCTGCCGACGCACCGGTGCGCCGCCTCCCTCCTATGCCCACTCGGGGGAGAGGCATGACCGCATGACGAAGTTCAACCGCGCCATCCGGCGCGCCACGGCCACGGCGACCACCACGGCCCCGACGACCACCTATGAGGGCGGCGCCGCCGTCACCCGCGACAGCAAGTCCGAACTGGTGCTCCTGGCCGTGGTGAACATGGTCGGCGAGCAGACCTTCTACGAGTCCTCCGGCGACCGCGACGACCGCTTCCGCACCCTCGTCCGCACCGTCGCCGTCGAGGACGCCGACTGGACCGCGCGCTTCATCACCTGGCTGCGCGGCGAGGCACAGATGCGCACCGCCTCGCTGGTCGCCGCCGCCGAGGCCGTCGTGGCACGTCTCGCGGCCGGGCTGCACGGCGGCAACCGCCGCATCGTGGACGCCGCGTGTCTGCGCGCCGACGAGCCCGGTGAGTTCCTCGCCTACTGGACCGCCCACCACGGCCGCGCGCTGCCCAAGCCGGTCAAGCGCGGCCTCGCCGACGCCGCCCGCCGTCTCTACACCGAGCGCTCGCTGCTCAAGCACGACACCGAAGGCCACGGCTTCCGCTTCGCCGACGTCCTGGAGCTGGTGCACGCCGCTCCGGACCCCGAAAAGCCGTGGCAGAGCGAGCTGTTCCGGCACGCCATCGACCGCCGTCACCACCGGGACGCCGCGCCCCCGGTCTCGCTGCGCGCCCTGCGCGCCCGCGCCCGGCTGACCGCCCTGCCGCAGTGGGAGCGGCGCGCCGTGCTGGAGCGCCCGGACGCCGCCGAAGCGCTCCGCAGCGCCGGGATGACCTGGGAGGCGCTCGCGGGCTGGCTGCAGGGGCCGATGGACGCGGTGGCCTGGCAGGCCGTGCTGCCCTCGATGGGCTACATGGCGCTGCTGCGCAATCTGCGCAACCTCGACGAGGCCGGGCTGCCGGACGCGGTCGCCGAGCGGGTCGCGGCACGGCTGGCCGACCCGGCGGAGGTGGCCCGCTCCCGTCAGTTCCCGTACCGCTTCCTGTCCGCGTACCGGGCCGCGCCGTCGCTGCGCTGGGGCCACGCCCTGGACCGGGCGCTGACCGCGGCCACGGCGGCCGTCCCGGCGCTGCCGGGCCGCACCCTCGTGCTGGTCGACACCTCCGGCTCCATGCAGGCGCCGGTCTCGGGCCGCGCCCAGGTGCGCCATGTGGACATCGGCGCGCTCTTCGGCGTCGCGCTCGCGCACCGCGGCTGCCAGGTGGACCTGGTCGGCTTCGCCTCCGGGCACTTCGGCCACCGGCTGACCCCGGGGGGTTCGGTGCTCCGCGACATCGAGGGATTCTGCGCGCGGATCGGCGAGGTCGGGCATGGCACGGAGACGGGGGCGGCGCTGCGGGCGGCCTACCGCGGCCACGACCGGGTGGTGATCGTCTCGGACATGCAGGCGTTCGCCCCTGCGCGCGGGGGCCGGTCCGTGCCGGTCTCGGAGGCCGTTCCGGCGCGGGTGCCGGTGTTCGGCGTCAACACCACCGGCTACGCGGCCACGTCCATCGACACCGGTCGGCCGAACCGGTACGAGATCGGCGGCTTCAGCGACAAGCTGTTCACGATGGTCGGGCTGCTGTCGGAGGGCGACCGCGGCAGCGGCGGCCGGGCCGCCTGGCCGTGGGAGGCGCTGGGGGAGGCGGCCCAGTGCGGGCCTTACGGCTCGCATCCCGGCCTTACGGCTCATGCGGGGGCCCTACGGCCCGTATCCGGCATCGCGGAACCGCGAGACCGGTCGCGCCGTACGGTGGAGCGATGAGCTCTCGCACCCCCGTACGAAGCGTGGTGTCCCTCGTGCCCTCGCTCACCGAGGCCGTCGCCGCCGCCGCGCCGGAGCTGCTGGCCGGAGTGACCGACTGGTGCACCCATCCGCCCGGCCTGGCCGCCGAGCGCATCGGCGGCACCAAGAACCCCGACACCGCCCGGATCGCCGCCCTCGCACCGGATCTCGTGATCGCCAACGAGGAGGAGAACCGCCCCTCCGACCTCGCCGCGCTGCGCGCCGCCGGTCTCGAGGTCCTGGTGACCGAAGTGCGCACCCTGGACCAGGCGTTCACCGAGCTGGAGCGGGTCCTGGTGCGCGGCTGCGGACTGGCCCGGCCCGGCTGGCTGGACGCGGCCGAGGCCGCCTGGGCGGACGTACGGGCCAGTGGCCCGGCGCGGCAGGCCGTCGTACCGGTGTGGCGGCGTCCGTGGATGGTGCTGGGCCGCGACACCTTCGCCGGTGACATCCTGGCCCGGCTGGGCGTACGGCACCTCTACAGCACGCATCCCGAGCGCTATCCCCGCATCCCGATCGAGGAGCTGACGGCGCGGAACGCGGATCTGGTGGTGCTGCCCGACGAGCCGTATCGCTTCACGGCCGACGACGGCCCCGAGGCGTTCCCCGGCCTCCCGGCGGCCCTGGTCAGCGGCCGTCACCTCACCTGGTACGGCCCCTCGCTGGCGGAGGCGCCCGCCGCCCTTACGGCCGCGTTGAGGGCGGCGCGCTGACGGTGGCGCGTTGACCGACGCGCGGACGGCAGCGTGCCAGCAGGGCGAACGCCCGGGTGGCCTCCGCTTCGAGGACGCCGGACGCCTCGGTGAGAGCGGCGGCCAGGGCCTCCTCGTGCTGGTCGTGCAGAGTGATTTTCCCTACGGGAGTTGATCCCGGCCCTCGCGAGTCCGGACCACCCCACGACGGAGGACCCTTGCTGAACGTCATCGCCGTTCCCACGACGCCCGAGGCGGCCCGAGCGGTCCGGCACCGCGCCGACGCGCTGATCGCCGCCCCGCTCCCGGACGACGCCGAGGTGCGCGGCGACTGGGTCCGCGCGCCCGGCGCCCGGGGCGGCGCGGTGATCTATGTGCACGGTGGCGGGTTCGCCCACACCATGCCCGAGGCCGAGCGGGTGATGGCCTATCGGCTGTCGAAGGCGACCGGACGCCCCGCCCTGCGGGTGGACTACCGGCTGGCGCCCGAACACCCCTATCCCGCGGCGATCGAGGACGTTCTGGCCGCCTGGCGGAGGGTGCTGGACGAGGGCGTCCCCGCCGCCGAGGTCGTACTCGCGGGTGAGTCGGCCGGGGCCACGCTGGTGCTGTCCGCCCTGCTGGAGATCGGGCGGACCGGCGGTCCGCGGCCCGGCGCCGCGGTCGTGGTCTCACCCGTCACCGACTTCGCCCTTACCGGTGCGTCGCTTGCCGCCAACGACGGTAAGGACGTCATGAGCCGGGCCGCCCTCGGCTCCATACGCGCCCAGTACCTGGCCGGCGCGCCCGCCGACCAGGCTCCGCAGTCGCCGCTGTACGGGGATCCGCGCGGGCTGCCGCCACTGCTGATCGCCGTCGGCACGGATGAGGTGCTCCTGGACGACGCCCGCCGCTTCGCCCAGGCGGCCGACGCCGCCGGGGTGAGCGTGTGCCTGGAGGAGTACGAGGACATGCCACACGCCTTCCACCTGTCCGAGCCGGGCGAGGTGCTGCTGGACCGGATCGGCCGATGGCTCGCCGACCCGGTCCGCGTCTTCACCGTCAGCGAGCCGGACGCGGGGCCCTACGCGCTCACCGGAGGCCCCGACGGCGCCCTGTGGTTCACCCTGGCCCACCAGGGCGCGATCGGCCGCAGGGACGCGGACGGCAGGATCACCGTCCACCCCGTGGGAGCCAAGCCGACGGTGATCGCCCAAGGGCCCGACGGCGCCCTGTGGTTCAGCGAGTACGGCACCCACCGCATCGGCCGGATCACCGTGGACGGCACGGCCTCCTCCTACGAACCGCCGACCGCCGACGGCGGCCCTTTCGGGATCGCCGCGGGCCCGGACGGGGCCATGTGGTTCACGCTGTCGGGTGCCGACCGCATCGGGCGGATCGCCATGGACGGCGACATCACCGAGTACCCCGCGCCCGGAGCCTTCCCGTCCGCCCTGGCGGCCGGTCCCGACGGCGCGATGTGGTTCACCCTCAACCAGGGCAACGCCATCGGCCGGATCGCCATGGACGGCCTGACGACCGCCCACCCCCTGCCGACCGAGGCCGCCGCGCCGGTGGGCATCGCCCAAGGGCCGGACGGCGCCCTGTGGTTCACCGAGATCGGCGCGGGGCAGATCGGCCGCGTCACGGTGGACGGCACCGTCACCGAGTACCCGCTGCCCGACCGCGAGGCGCGGCCGCACGCCATCACCCACGGCCCCGACGGGGCGCTGTGGTTCACCGAATGGGGCCGCGGCGGGATCGGGCGCATCACCACCGACGGCCGGATCACGGCGTACGACCTGCCCCGGGCCGACTGCGAACCGCACGGCATCGCCCCGTACGGCGGCGCGCTGTGGTGCGCCCTGGAAACGGGCTCCCTGGCCAGGCTCGACGTCCCTCGGTGACCGTCTCGGCCCCCGGCTCCGATCCTCGGTCCGCCCGCCATCCGAACCCCCGACCAGAGGAACCCCCTTGGCCGGACTCCCTTTGAGTCCGGGGCCAATTCGACCGCCAGGTTCGCGTCCTGACCGACCCCGGCCATCCGGCGCTGTCCGGCCCGCAGTGCGGTGCCCCACGAGGCCCTGAAGGCCATCGCGGAACGGGACCGGACGCCACGGGCCAGGGCGAGGCGAGGCCGCAACCGGGGCGAGGCGGCCGGGAACCAGGCGGGGGCGGGGGTGGGGCGGGGACCGGAGCCCCCGCCCCACCCCCAGCGCCCTCAGCCCTCCACGGAGCAGCAGGAGTCGCGCCGCAACAGCCGCCCCACCTCCAGCCACTCATCCGCCGACCGCCCGTGCGGCGCCGCGGCACCGGCCCCCGGGAAGGACTCGACCAGCTCGCGCTGTTCGTACGGCACCCCGCCCCGCAGCACCGACACCGTCCTTACCAGCGTGTCGAAGTCCGTGAAGGGATCGCCGTCCACGACCGTCAGATCCGCCAGCTTCCCGACCTCCAGGGTCCCCAGGTCGCGATCGGCACCGAAGGCCCGCGCCGGCAGGATGGTCGCCGTCCGCAGCGCCTCCTGCGGTGACAGCCCGAACCGGTGCAGGGCGCGCAGGGCCAGATGCAGATGGAGGCCCACCGGCACCAGCGGCTGGTCCGTCCCCAGGGCCACCACCCCGCCCTCGGCCAGAATCCGCCGGTAGACCCCGATCTCGGTGCCCAGTGTGGTGAGTTGGTCCGACGTCGGCGGCGTCCCGGCCAGCTGCCGTACGAGCGCGGTGTCCCACGGCGGCATCAGCCGGGTGACCCGCTCGTCCTCCGCCAGCGAGGGGTCCGCGCCCACCAGGGGTGAGGCCGTGAACGGCGTGGCGATGAGCCGGAAGTCGGAGGTCGCGGTGTAGATCTCCGTCACGTCCTGCTGGGAGTGCCCGGACGCCGTCGTGGCGTGCCCGTACTCCAGCCGCTGAGTGGCCTGCAGATGTGTCGTCAGGTCCTGTCCGAGCTGTATGCCCGGTGAGCACAGATGGCTGCCGGTGCGCACACCGAGCCGCTCATGTGCGAACCGGGCCGCCTCCTCCATGATCCATCCCGGCGCGCGCACGTATGTCTTGACGAAGTCCCAGTCGAGCGCGGCACCGCGCTCCAAAGAGCGCCGCAGACCGTCCCGGGTGCGATGTGCCCGGCCCATGCTGTACGCGACGCGCGGTCCGTCCAGCAGCTCGCCGGTGGCCAGCAGCCGCGGCCCGGCCAGGGCGCCCGCCGCGACGGCCTCCCTGAGGCGCGCCTGCTCATAGGCGAACCCGCCGAGGGAAACGGCCGTGGTGATGCCGTAGGCGAGCTGCAGGGCGGTCTGACGGCCGCCATAGGTGTACTGCCAGGGGTGGGTATGGGCGTCCCACAGCCCCGGGATGACGGTGCGGTCGGACGCGTCGACACGCCGTTTCGCGGGCCGCCCGGCCCGGTGGGCCTCCACGGCCGCGATGCGTCCGCCGCGCACCACGAGGTCCACGTCCTCGCGGACCGTGCCGCCCTTACTGCCGTCACGACCGGCGTCGCCCTCACCCCCGGTGCCGTCCCAGAACCGACCGGCGTGGACGACCGTGTCCGCGGGTCGCGGCCGCCGGTGGTCCAGTGGGACGCGGACCGTCCGGGCGGTGCCGCGCTCGACGTCCAGCAGTCGCAGTCGGCCCGCCGACAGATACAGGACGTGGCGGGAGTCGCCGGACCAGGAGGGATGGTCGGCGGCCTCGTCGGTCAGCCGGCGCGGCGCGCCGTCGGGAGTGCCGTCCGCCCTCACCGGCAGCAGCCACAGGGCGGACTCGACGATGAGCGCCATATGGCGGCCATCGGGGGACCAGACGGGTCCGGAGTCATAGCGGTCGGAGAGGGAGGTGTGCGGTGCGACGGCATGCTGCCTGGCCGTACCGGTGTCGGTGTCGATCACCCGGATCAGGTTGTAGCCCTCGCGGAATCGCTGGTTCAGCCGGTTGCGATCGCACAGGGCGACATAGCGTCCGTCGGGCGACCAGCTCGGCCGGCCGGGCAGTCCGCCGGCGCCCATCGGCGCGGCGAGCACCCGTTCCGTACCGGCGCCGAGATCGCGCAGGACCAGGTTTCCCGACATGTCGACACTGACGAGCCGCTTGCCGTCAGGGGAGAGCGCCGGATGCACCCTGCCGCCGGAGGCCAGCACGGTCTCCTCGCCCGAGGCGAGGTCCCGGCGGCGCGCGGCCAGCAGCCCGTCGCGGTCGTCGGCGTAGACCAGGGCGCGTCCGTCGGGCGTCCAGGTGGGGGCCAGCAGATACCGGGTGGGGGCCGCCCGTACGACCCGGCGCGGGGCGCGGCCGCCGGAGACATCGGCGACCCAGAGGGAGTTGAGGGCGGCGAAGGCCACCTTACGGCCGTCAGGAGAGAGCGCGGGCAGATGCAGCCCGCGCACCGGCCGCACCCCGCCACCGTCGAAGTCGTACCGCTTGACGCGATACCGGGGCCGGTCCACCGGGAGGGTGGCGGAGAAGGGGATCTCCTCGTACGCGACGTCCTTACGGTCGGATTCCTCACCGTTTCCGGCCGCGCCGGACCGTACCGCCGGGGAGACCCGGAACACCCGGAACCGCCCGTCGACGGTGAGCAGCAGCTCCTCCCGTGACACCCAACGGGGCGGCACGGGCTGCACATCCCCCGTGATCGCCACCGGCTCCCCGGCCACGACCAGCGTGCAGGAGGCGGCCGGGGCGGCCGTGGTCCGCAGATAGGCGAGATGGCCGTCCGCCGACACGGACGGCGTCATCACCTGGGCGTCGGCGGTGGGATCGGTGTGCTCGGCCGTGACCGGACCGGTGCCGTCGGCCCGTACGGAGGCGACCGTACGGGCGTTCAGCGTCGTCCCCGCGAGCGCACCGCGCACGAACAGCACCCGCTCGCCGTCCGCGGACCAGGTGGGGTCGAAGTCCTCCCAGGCGCCGTCCTGGAGCGGCCCGTCCTGGCCGTCCACGCCCGTGAGCCGGGTGAGCTCACCGGTGGCCACCTCCAGCACCCAGATCCGGTACGGGCTGCCCGCCACGGGGTCGCCGCCGCGCTCGGAGGCGAAGGCGATCCGGGTGCCGTCGGGCGACCAGGCCGGACCGCGGTCGTCCCACGGACCATCCGTTCGCTGGCGCAAGCCGGAGCCGTCGGGGCGCAGCGTCCAGATATGGAATCCGCCGCCCCGGTAGGCACAGACGGCCAGCAGCTTTCCATCGGGGGAGTACACCGGCCGGGTGGGCTCCAGATCGGCCGGTGTGAGCGATATCGCCTCGCCGCCCTTACGGGCGACCGACCACAGGACGTTCTGGACCTCGGCGATCATGCGGTCGCCGGACGGGGAGAGGGTCGCGGCGCCGTTGGTGGCGGCGGTGAAGGAGAGCGAGCCCGGCCGGGCCGGTGCGGCGGCGGCCGTCTCGAAGGGCAGGGTGGCCGCGGTGGCAGCGGCGGTGCCCGCGGCGGCTGCCTGCAGAAAACGCCGCCGCGACAGGGCGGAGGCGGCTGCGGAGGCGGGGGAGAGCGAAGCGTCGTGGGTGTCCAACGGTCCTCCTGGAGCAAGGGAGTTGCATGGATCAGGAGTCGATACGCGGTACCAAGCCCTTGATCGTTACACCCCCCACGCCCCGGAGGACAAGAGCGCGTCGATGCCCTTGGCTTGCGGGCCCGGCAAAGGGAGAGTGGGCTTCCGTCGGCACCCCTGCACGCCAGACCGACTCACACCAGACCCACCGGACCGACTCGCACAGACCGACCAGCACGAGACCGATCAGCACGAGACCGATCAGCACGAGACCGATCAGCACGAGACCGATCAGCACGAGACCGATCAGCACAGACACAGACCGACCAGCACCAGATCGATGTGCACCAGATCGATGAGCACCAGGAGATGAGACGGAATGCCCGACGGCGGTATCACCCACCGCACCGACCATCTGCCCATGCCCGACGGTGTGCGGGTCGCGACCTACACCTGGCTGCCGGCGAACGGCGCCCCGCGCGCGATCGTCCAGATCGCCCATGGCGCCGCCGAACACGCCCGGCGCTACGACCGGTTCGCCCGCTTCCTCGCCGCGCACGGCTATGCGGTGGTCGCCTCGGACCACCGCGGCCACGGAGCCACCGCCGAGTCGACGGGCGGCTTCGGCGTCGTGGGTGAGGAGGGCGACAGCTGGCGGGCGATCGTCTCGGATCTGCGTGCCATCGGCGACCGCGCCCGGGCCGCGCACCCCCGCGCGCCGCTGGTCCTGCTCGGCCACAGCATGGGTTCGATGCTGGCCCGCGACTGCGCCCAGGAGTACGGCGAGGAACTGGCCGGGCTGATCCTCTCCGGGACCTTCCGCTCCCTGCCGGGGGCCGAGACCGAGGAGGCGCTGGAGGGCATCGCCCAAGAGATCGCGGAACGGGGCCGGACCGCCCCGTCCACCTTCACCCCGGCCCTCTTCGCCTCGTTCAACGACCCGTACGAGTCCCTTCAGGACCGGACGGGCTTCGAGTGGCTCTCGCGCGACGCGGCGGAGGTGGCCGCGTACGCGGCGGACGAGCGGTGCGGCTTCGCGTTCAGCGCCGGGCTGTCCCTGGACTGGGTCCATGGCGTCCGTAAGATCAACGACCCGCGCCACCAGGCCCGTATCCCGGCCGCGCTGCCGGTGCATCTGGCGGTGGGCACCGAGGATCCGTGCAACCAGGGGATGACGCTCGTCTACGAACTCCTGGAGGACTTCCGCTACGGCGGCACGCGGGAGCTGAGCTGGAAGGGATACCAGGGGGCCCGCCACGAGATCCTCAACGAGACCAACCGGGACGAGGTCCAGCAGGACCTGCTGACCTGGCTGGAAAAGCACCTCTGAACCGTGGGCCGCCCGGCCCCGGCGGAGCCACCGCCTCAGCGCAGGAAGTCGGAGATGCGCTCGCGCAACGACGCCGGGTCCAGCCCCTGACCCGCGAGATGCTCGTCGATCGTGCCGTAGCGGCGCAGCTCGCGCCGGAGGATGCCCAGGCCGAGCACCCGATGCGGACGATCGGCGAGCGCGTCGTTGACGGCGGCGGTCGAGGTGCCCGCGAGATACGGCTCGACAAGCACGACATCGACTGCCGCCCCGGCTCCCGCGCCCGCCCCGGCCGTCGCTCGCAACGTCCGCTCGTCGAAGGGCCGCACCGTAGTGGCGTACAACACGGTCACATCCAGCCCCTCGACGGCCGTGAGCACGCTGTCGAGCATCGGCCCGACCGCGATCACCACGCCGCCGCGCCCCTCCCGTACGGTCAGGAAACGGCCAGGGGCGATGTCCCGAGGGGCGGAGTTGGAGTGCGCCGACAGCCGGACGTACACCGAGTCGTCACCGGCCGCGACCGCGTCCCGCAGCAGGGTCTCGGCCTCGTTCGGATGGCCGGGCACATGGACGGTCCAGCCGTCGAGCGTGTCCAGCAGGGCCACATCGCCGGGGGCCATATGGGTATAGCCGCCCGCGGGCCAGTCGTACGAACCGGCCGCGCTCACCAGCACCCCGCCCACGCCCTGATGCCCGAAGTCCAGCTTGACCTGCTCAAAGGGCCGCTCGACCAGAAAACTGGCGAAGGTGTGCAGAATCGGCCGCATCCCGGTCAGGGCCAGTCCACCGCCGACGCCGACCAGCAACTGCTCGCGGATGCCGACATTGATCACCCGGTCGGGATGCGCCCGGGCCGCGTCGATGAAGCCGTCCTTACCGATCTCCGCCAGCACGACGGCCAGCCGGGGGTCGTCGTCGAGAAGACGGGAGGCGGTGGCGGCGAAACGCTCACGCATGGTGTCCATGAAGACAGTTCCTCTCACCCTGGAAACGCATCAGACCTTGGCCTCGACCCGGGCCACCACGGCATGCGGCCGCCCTGGGTGCGGCGCGGTGTACGCCTCGTACAGCGCCTGGTGATCACGCCCGTCCACGATCGCCGTGGACCACCCCGCGGCCTCGAAGCGCGCGGCGATGCCCCCGGGCCGGCCATGGGTGGCGGAGGCGTTGTCGACAACGACCGTGTGCAGCCGCTCCAGCCCGATGGCCCCCGCATACGCGATCGCCTCGTGATTGCTGCCCTCGTCCAGCTCGGCGTCGCCGACGAGCACCCACACCGCCGCCCCGGAGAGCCCCCGCGCCCGCAACCCGAGCGCACTCCCCACGGCCAACGGCAGCCCATGCCCGAGCGAGCCACTGCTGATCTCGGCACCCGGTACGAGCACCCGATCCGGATGGTGCCCCAGCGGCGACTCGTACGCCCCGAACCCCGGCAGCAGCGACTCGGGCAGGAACCCCTTGGCGGCGAGCACGGCGTAGTACGCCATTGGCCCGTGCCCCTTGGACAGCAGGAAGCGATCCCGGTTGGGAGCATCCACGGCCTCCGGCGAGACCCGCAGCACCCGGTCGTAGAGCACCCAGACCACGTCAAGCGTCGAGGTCGCGGCCGGCCCGTGCTTCTCGTCCCCGGTCATCAGACTCATCAGCCGAGGAAGATCGTCGTACCCATGTGCGGTGTGAACGTCGGTGAAAGTCATGGACCGAGCGTGCAACTTAAACCCAACTTCAGGTCAAGCCACCTCCCCGCCAACCCCGCCACCCACAGCCCCTGCTAACGCTGAGCAACCACCCCACCCCGCTGTGCGAACACCCCAGCTGGTCCCGCCGGACTCCCGATCTTCACCCGGGGGTGGCAGCGGCCACCCCCTGAGGTGCGGTATTGTTCTTCATGCGCGGTCGGCGAGGGGAAAGCCCAAGCCGAACGAGCATCGGGACGTGGCGCAGCTTGGTAGCGCACTTGACTGGGGGTCAAGGGGTCGCAGGTTCAAATCCTGTCGTCCCGACCAGCGTTTTCGCAGGTCGGAGGCCGTTTCCGCGGGTAGCGGAAGCGGCCTTAACCGTTTCCGGGCTGGGAGCAATGGGGAGCCCTCTGGGAGCCCTCGTGCTCCCAACTCGCAGACGTGTCAACGGTGCCCGGTTTGTCCGTCACCCGATCCGGTACACCTACAGCGCCGTACCGCGCCCCTGTGTGCCGTCGTCAACCGTAGGCCCCTGGGGTCACCCGGTCGATTCGGATGCTCTCTGCATCGAGAGGCATAAGGGCCCTTGTCGGCTTTCGACCTCCTTTCAGGGTGGGAGCACGGAGTCGCGCTCCCCATGCGACAGGGATGGGGGGACTGTCGGTGATGTCGCTGAGTCGGTTTTCGCGGGCAGGTCGCACGCGGGCGTCCTGGTCGTTGCGAGCGACCTGCGTCAAGGCGAGGCAAAGCCCCTTGGCGTCCGCCGGCAGATAGGTCACTCCCAGGGCGCGAGTGCCGTATCCGGCTCTGGAGCGCTGTGGCGAGACAGTCGGCGGGGGTTTCTCGGCGAAAAACAGTGTGCCAAGCGGACAAGCGCTTGCCTGTGGGTGCCGGAATCTGTGTCACGCTATGCGACCTGCGAGTATTCGTGGATAAGGCCGCCGAGTCGGTCGCGTCGACGAATGCGAGTGTTGTCCCTGGCGATGGGCGGCTCGGGGCTGGTGAGTTGGTCTGGTGGCCGTTGTCCGAGGGATCGGTGCGGCCGGTGTCTGTTGTGGTGCTTCGTGTACTCGCCGGTGACGAGGCGGAGGTGGCGTTCTCCGGTGATCAGGATGTGGTCGGTGGCCTTGCGTCGGCATGATCCGATCCAGCGTTCGGCGATGGCGTTCATCCGTGGCACAGCGGGCAGTGTGGGTATCACGCGTATGCCGGCCGTCTGGAAGGCGGTGTCGAAGCTGGCGGTGAAGTAGGCGCCGCGGTCCCGGATGAGGAATCCGATCGACTCTGCGCGGTCACCGAGGTCCATGAGGTAGTTCCGCGCTTGCTGGGTGATCCAGGGGCCGGTCGGGTGCCGGGTGACGCCGGCGATGTGCACGCGGCGGGTGCCGTGGTCGATGAAGAACAGCACGAACCAGCGACGCAGGAAGACCGTGTCGATGTGGAAGAGGTCGGTGGCCACGATGGCGGAGGCCTGGGCTTTGAGGAAGACGGGCCAGGGTGCGCTGGGGTGCGGGGTCGATCCCGGCCTTCTGCAAGATCTCCCAGACGGTCGAGGGGCCGACTTTGCGTCCCAGGTCGAGCAGTTCGCCGTGGATCCGTCGATATCCCCACCCCGGGTTCTCCCGTGCGAGGCGCAGGACCAGCTGCCGCAGTGCTTCCGGCGTCGGCGGTCGGCCTGGACGGCGGTGTGGATAGGTCCACTTCCGGGCGACGAGGCGTGCGTGCCAGCGCGGGACCGACCGTGGAGTGACCAGCAACGCCAGCCGTGCACGCTGGTGCTTGTTCACCATCCGGAGCAGCGCTGCCATGACAGCCCGATCGCTCCAGGAAAATTGAGGTCGTGGCTGGATGCGTTGCGCGACAGTGAGCTGGTGCCGGAGCATCAAGATCTCGACGTCTTTCGCCGCACTCGACCGGGCCAGCAGCGCAAGCCATCGGAAGAGCTGACACGCGAGCTGATAGATCAGACGTATCGCCACGACCCAGCATGATGCCGCACAGCACTCGCCGGCTTCCTGTGCTCTGGCAGATCCGAGCCCGCCGGTCACCTCGGGTGACACAGTTTCCGGCACCCACAGGGACATTGAGTAACTGCCTCCCGGTTGGACGGCAATCTCGGCGTGCCTCCAGACGCCCACGCGGTGCGATCCCGCCGAGCAGTCGGCCTGCGCTGGGGCCTGAGGAGCGGCACAGGCCAGAACGCGCCCTTGCGTCCGGTCAGGAAATGCGATCAGGAAATCGCTTTAGGTGCGATTTCGGGGAGAGATCGACCTGGCCTTGTAGGAGCTAAAGGGTGCAGGCTCCAAGAGGGAAGAGCCTCGCTCGCCAATATCGCGATGTCTGGTTCGCGATGCGGGTGCGTCCTGCGTCCCAAGAGTGCGAGAGAAGCATCAGTCGCCCGGAATCCGAACGGTCACGCTGAACGGTATGCGTCTGACTCTCGCGCGATTACTGCTGTCGCCCATCACTAGCAGCCGTGCCGCTTGGGCCATGGCCCGTAGCCGTGGCCAGCTCTCCTTCGATGCCGCTTGGCGCCGAGAACGCCTGGCCAGGCACCCTGATGAGTTGGTCTACCGGCTGCACGGGCATCTCCCGCCGCAGAGCCCAAGAGCCGGACATGACAAGGGACCTGTACACGGGAAACCGAGGGCGGAACCAGGCCGCGAATACGAGACGTGAAGTCATAAGCGTTCTCACTTAAGTGACTCCTGATACAGGAGAAACGTCTGTGACGGAGGGGGAATGGATGCCTTTCGGTCATATTTTCAAAGAGGTGATTTCGCCGTTGGTGTGCGAGTGAGAATTTCTGGCATGAATCGACGCGAGCCAGGGGGAGTTCATGTCTGACTTCAGTGCTCTATCCGCGTTGCTCGGTGCCGGGCTGCCGGCCACGTTCACGTTCCTCTACCAGCGTCTTGCGAACCTTCTGGACCGGCATGGCGCACCGGAGGCCGACTTGGCGGCATCCGTGCCGCTGCGGGGCGAGTTGACCCTGCCGCTGACCGTCGATGAGGAGCGACTCGCGACGCACCGGGGAGAGCTGGAGCTGCTGCGCGATGCTCTCGGCTCGTACCACCGCGGTGAGTCGCCCGTCGACGTGGGTAATCCCGAGCTGCTACGGGTGCTGGGGCGGCTGCGCGGCAGGCTAGAGGAGCTCTACGGACAGCGGCTGACGTTCCAGGGGGAGGGGGACCGGCAGCCTTCTGGTCCCTTTTCTCGGCAGAAGATCGACACCGTGCACGGCCACGTCACCGGCATGCATGCCGACGAAACCATCAGTGGATACGCGGAGACAGACCAGGACATCACCACTGTCGCCGAAGGGGCCACAGTCACCGGCATGCGTGCCCGGAACATCGGAAGCCCTGCCAGGCGATCCCAGGATTGAATCCTCACTTCCCGTGCCAGCCTCCAGAAGGACCTCCTGTGACCTCCAGCGCCGCCTCGCCGCAAACCCCGGACGCACCCCCGGCCACTTCCCCATCCCCTGCACCACACCCCCTCTCGGCGCCCGCTCCTGACCCAACCACGGCGTCGTCCAACGCATCCGAACCTGGCGAGCATGGAGTCTCCCCTGTCCCCGGCTTCCCCGAAGACGTCCCGACACCCCAAACCCGGGAGAAGCCGGACGCTCCCACGCAACAACGAACCCCTGAAGCCGACGGCAGCTTGGAAGACACCGACCTCCACGAGGAGATCACCGAACCCGGTTGGACCGGACAGGTCAGCCAGCGTATCGGCACAAACCGCGGCACCGTCATCGGCACTCTCATCGAGCAGGGATTCCGCCGGCTACGAGGCGTCACACTGCCCCCGGCAGAAGTCGCTGCACAGCTGAAGACCTACGTCCGCAACGAAGACGACGACCAGGCCATACACAAGATCCTGAACCAATGGCCGGTCGTCGTCCTGACGGGAGTACACGGCAGTGGCCGCTTCAGTACCGCCCTTGACGTACTGGGCCGTCGTGTTGGCGAGAACATCCGCCAAGTGCGCCGGGAACCAGATGCGCCGTTCGGCATGGCAGGACTGCAAGAGACCAAGACTGGATGGATCCTGGATCTGCGCGCGGAGCAGCCTTCCGCCGGCTTCGGCCGCGAACTGGTCGAGGACGCAGACCGGCTGCCCGAGGGATCCTGTCTCGTCGTCCTGATGAGCATCACGGCATGGGCCAAATGCGGTCAGGGAGCAACGGAAATCGCCAGCCCCCTGGAAGGGCCACCACGCAAGGACATCCTGCGCAAGCAGCTGAAACAGGCTCCATTCGCCATAAACATTGAGAAATGGCTCTCGCCCGAGCCCATCAGCAGGAGCCTCGACTCCCTTCTGCCGGCGCAAGTGGCCGCCTGGGCGAATGCCATCATCACCACCGAGGACATCGAACGCCGCAACGGCCGCCCGGCATCCGACGCGTCGCCCGACACCGACTACTTCAAGGGCTTGGTCCTGGAGGTGGTCAAGGCCGCTGAAGACTGGCGCACCGAGCTTCTCAACTGGCACAACACCCATAGCGACAGCGCCTACCGCAACTACCTCCTGGCGGCCGCTGTACTGGAGGGCGCGAGCTCGGACAAGATCTACGAGGCGTCCGCCAGCCTGGCCGCGGCACTCAAAGAGACGCCCGAGCCCCGCAGCGGCCAGCAGGGGCTGGGGGTCGTCGCACTGACACACACAGCCAACGCCGACCTGCAGCCCGACGGCACCATCCGCTTCCGGTACAACAACTACGCCGAAGCAGTCGTCGACTACTTCCTCGACGACCGCCCTCACCTTCTGGAGGAGTTCACCCGCTGGACCGCTGCCCAAGTCACCACGCTGGGCGAATCAGACCTGGCTGCACCACTGGCCCAGCGAGTCAGCCACTGGACCGTGCACTACACCGCGCGCCACCGCAGGACGAGCCTCCTGCGCTCGCTGGCCGAACAATGGTCCTCCTCCTACGACGACGCCGCATGCGACCTGCTGGTGCTCGCCGCAATCGACGACCACGCCGGCGCTCTGGCCCGCAGCGCCTACCGGAGATGGGCCAAAGAGACGGACGCTCTCAGCACCGACTTCAAAGTCGTCCTCATCCAGGCCTTCCAGAGACTTGCCACCATCTACCCGACCAGCATGCTGAGCAGAATCGCTGAACTGGCCACCCCCGCACACCAGGACACCGTCCACAGCGACAAGGCCACCGCAGCCATCAGTCAGGCGCTCAACGTCTTGTGGGACCAGGACGACCAACGAGCGGCCATCCATAAGCAGCTCACCCAGTGGGCTGGGGACCACCGCAAGCCCCAGCAGTCGGCGGCACAAAGCACCTTCGCCCACCTCGCCACCCGCCGCACGCCCAACGGGCCAGCCCTCCTGACAGACTCACAGATCACGACTGAGTGGCTGACCGACATGTGGCGCAGCGCCCTGCCCACGAATGCCTGGTCCCCGATCGTGGCCCAGGCATTCGCGTACTGGATGCAGACTGCACTGGACACACCCGACTTCAGCCCCACAATTCAGCAGATCTTCCTGCACGCCGTACACCGCCCCGCTGACCCCCACTACAGCGCACCACGCATGATCGCCATGCAGAACCTTCTCTACAGCTGGACCCCCGCACCGCCCTCGCAACAACCCAGCGACGCCACCCAGTTGCGCGACCAGCTGTTGACCCGCCTGAGGGCCGAAGACCCCGCCGCACCCCCTGACGCCCATGCGCCGCAACCGTAACCGAGCTGGCTGGCCCGCTCCCCGGGCCGGCCAGCTCACCAATAACAACATCACCTACGCGCTGCCCAGCAACGCCCCCGGCTACAACTTCCAGGCACACCTGACCGGACGATGGGAGGAAACACCCGCCGCCCGGCAACACCACGACCCCCGTGCGGCAGCCACCCACCACGCCCTAGAAACGGCCCGCACCGTGAGCGGCCTGTATCCCCTTACGGAACACCAGACTGCCCAAACCCACATCAACAGCCGACTGGGCAGCTCACACGACCTCGACGATGCTCCCGTCCGCCTCCTGTGGGCCCAGGTGCAACTGACAGTTGACAGCTCAGACATCGACGCGGTCGTCTGCCTCCAGCGCCGGATGCACGACGAGGCCCAGAACGAACATGCCAACCGTCAACGTCAGCACCAGGCAGAAGAACTGCACCGAGCCCTGTCCACGACGCCCACCCTGGCGCTCGCCTACTGGCTCATCCGCCAACCCGAAGCCGCCGACCGAAACACCATCGACGCCCTCAGTCAGCTGACACGAGAAATCACTGCCTACGCCCCACATACCGCTTGGGTCCAAGTCGCCCACCTGCTCCAGACCTTCGTGCAGGACCTCCCCACGCCCGCCCGAATGAACCTCGTCGACAGCCTCGCCCAGATCTTCACCCGCTACGACCAGCCAGAACTTGCCGCCCGTCTGCGTGCCCTCGCACCGCAGATCCAGTCCGCCAACGGACACCACCCAGACAGCCCGCCAGGCGGACCGCACCTCGGCGCGTGAGGTGCTCCACGAGTCACTGATGGGCGCCGGGGTGAGCGCGGAGCGCGGGTGCCACGACCACTGCGGTGTGCTCAGTCACCGCGCGCAGCCATCTTCGGATGGCGTTGCACAGTGTCCGCCAGCCTGTGCCGCTCGAAAAGTCGTCGCTGCACGTTATGCCGCATATCGGTACTCGTTGACGACGCCACCGAGGATCCGGGTGCGCAGGACTTTGCGGGGGCTGATGTCGTGCCCCGTGGCCGGTTGGTGGTCAGCGTCGGGCGGTAACTGGTTGCGGGCTTGATGGGGTCGGTGCTGGTTGTAGTGCCGCTCATAGGCTGCAAGGACATGGCGGGCGTGGGCCTCGTTCATGATCAAGAGGTGGTCGAGGACTTCGCGTCGGATGCTGCCGATGATGCGTTCGCAGTGTGCGTTCATACGGGGAGCTTGTGGCGCACTTTTGAGGATCTCCATGTCCTCGGCCTGGAAGACGGCGTCGAATGTCTCGCCGTACTTGCCATCGCGGTCGCGCAGCAAGAAGCGCAGGGAGCCGATACGTGGGCCCAGGTCGGAGGTGAGATTCCGCGCCTGCTGCACGGCCCAGTCCTGTGTCGGGTGGGCGGTGACGCCGGTGATGTGCAGTCGCCGGGTGCCGTGCTCGAGGAGCACCAGCGCGTACAGCCGCTTGCCGAGTGCGGTGTCGATGTGGAAGAAGTCTGCCGCGATGATGCCCTCGGCTTGCGCGGTCAGGAACTCGCGCCAGGTGGGGCCTGCGCGGCGCGGCGCCGGATCGACGCCCGCGGCATGCAGGATCTCCCAGACTGTCGACGCGGCGATCCGGTGCCCGAGTCGGGTCAGCTCCCCCTGGATCCGCCGGTGCCCCCACCTCGGATTCTCCCGGGCCAGCCGTAGGACGAGTTTCTTGATCGCTGCCGTGGTGGGTGGGCGTCCGGTGCGACGGCGCGCGGTGTAGTCCCACTTCGCGGCGAGGAACCTGCGATGCCAGGCGAGCAGGGTGCCGGGGGTGACAGGGAAGATCTCACGCCAGTGGCGCCGGGGTATCAGCGAGGACAGGGCGGTGAACCAGAGCCGGTCGGCGGGCTCGTAGCGCACCGGTCCGGCTAACTGGCGGCGCAGGACCGCGTTCTCGTGCCGCAGCACCAGCAGTTCCGCGTCCTTCGCTGTCCCGCGACGGAGGAGCACCGATGGAACAGTCAGCAGGCTTCGGGTCACCTTGTACAGCAAGGGCACGATCGCGGGGGACATGATCCCAGCGGACTGGCCGTACCACTCCCACCTGCGACGACGACTTTTCGAGCGGCACAAGATATGCGGCATGACGTGCAGCGATGACTTTTCGAGCGGCACAGGGTCCGACGAGCAGTCACGGTCGGCGTGACAGCAACGCAATGTGCCCAACCACGCTATGTTACTTTTCGGTTAATTCGAGCGCCGTGTGGATGATGTGTCAAAGTACGCAAGGGCTGCCCTATGTGTCGCATGGTGCAGGTGACCGATTTTATGGGTTCATGGATTAGCGGGGGTGCGTTAGTGAGCCAGGACAAGCCAAGAGCCGGAATGTATCTGCGGCAGCTCGGTATCAAGAATTTCCGGTCGTGCTACGACATCGAGGTCGACTTCCAACCTGGCATCACGTTGCTCGTGGGCGAGAACAACTCCGGTAAGTCCAACGTCATCGAAGCGCTCCGGCTGGCCACCACACCGCTGAACCGCCGGGCCACGCGTTGGTTCGACGAGGTCGACCTGTCCCATGGCCGCGAAGGCCAGGAGGCCCAGTTTCGCGCCACCTACGACGGCCTGTCGACAGCCCAACGGGCCCACTACATCACCGCGCTCGACGTGGAATCGAACCAGGCCGCGTACACGACGACGTACAAGCGGGACGAGGTCCGGCAACAGATGCGTCCGACCGTGACCGCGGGTCCGGTGGACGGGCCGGACGCCGAGCCCGACAAGCGCGACCAGATCGCGCACGTCTACCTGGCGCCGCTGAGGGACGCGCAGCGCGAGCTGGACTCATCGGACGGGAACCGGCTGCTGCGGATCATCCGCTACCTCACCGAGGAAGACGAACAGGAAGAGTTCCGGGCGCAGGCTAACGACTCGTTCACGGAGCTCAAGAAGCATCCCGTCCTGACCGCCACGACCAAGGAGATCCAGGGCCACCTGGGCGAGCTGACCGACTCCGTCCGCGGGCAGACGGTGGAAGTCACCTTCGCCGAGTACGAGCTGCATCGCCTGGCGCGCAGTCTGCGGGTGAAGATGGCCGAGGCCGGCATTCCGCCGGCCGACCTCGCCGAGTCGGGCCTGGGCTACGCCAACCTGCTGTTCATCGCGACGGTGATCCTGGAACTGCGCAACGCCCAGCACATGGAGCTGACGCTGTTCCTCGTCGAGGAGCCCGAGGCTCACCTCCACCCGCAGCTCCAGGCCGTCCTGCTGGATTACCTCCAGGAACAGGCCGAGGCTTCCCTCAAGGACGACACCCAGGGTCCGGCCGGCCGCATTCAGGTCATCGCCAGCACGCACTCGCCCAACCTGGCCAGCAGCGTCGGCATCGAGAACGTCGTGGCCCTGCGCACGCGGGTGGACCAGGAGACCGTCCGGGATGCGAAGGGCGAGGAAAAGGTGGTCCTGCGCCGGAAGACCCAGGCGCTCCCTCTGGCCAAGCTCGCCCTGACCGACGACGAGCGACGGAAGATCAACCAGTACTTGGATGCCACTCGGGCCGGCTTGCTTTTTGCCCGTCGCGTCATTCTGGTCGAAGGCATAGCCGAGGCCGTTCTGCTGCCGGTCATCGCCCGCCACTGCGTCTTTGGCGGCGAGGACCAGGCCAAGCAGCGCCGGGACTTCCAGGGTGTCACGATCATCAACGTGGGCAGCGTCGACTTCGCCCCGTACATCACGCTGCTGCTGTCGGAGGTCAACGGCTGCCGGCTGCTGGACAAGCTGACCGTCATCACCGATGGCGACCCGGACATCCCCAAGGAGAAGAAGGCCGAGGACGGGGAGACCGAGGACGGCCAGGGCGAGGCCCAGGAGCCGACGGTCGTCCCAGCCGAAGGTGACTCCGGCGACCAGGACGCCGAACCAGAAGAGGACGAGCCGGAAGACGACGATGACGACACCGCAGTGAACAACCGCAAGGACCGGCTGACTGCTCACGCCGAGTCCATCGGGGCCGCCGACCACCTCATCGTCGCCGAGGCTCCCCACACCCTTGAGGCTGACCTTCTTGGGCCCGAGGCCAATGAGCCGCTGCTCAAGGCGGCTTTCCTGAAGCAGAAGCCGCGATCCAAGAAGAAGTGGCAGGAGATCCTCGACAACGAGCGAGGGCCTGCTTGGGGCTTCTACCTGAAGCTCCGCAAGCACAAGAAGTTCATCGGCAAGGGCGAGTTCGCGCACGATGTAGCCCTGACGATCGCCAATGGAGGGACTTTCGAGGCCCCTCAATACCTGACTGACGCCGTCCGGGGCGTCCTGACGGACGCGTCGGGTGAGGCACGTTGAACGAGGTGAAGCTCACCGACGACCAGCAGGCGCTCGTCGACGCCGAAGACAGTCTGTTCGCGGCCGCCTGCCCTGGCGCCGGCAAGACGCGCGCCATGGTCGCCCGCTTCCTCAAGCGGACCGCAGAGGAGCCCCGACGTGGGATCGCTCTGATCTCCTTCACCAACGCAGCCGTGGACGAGGTCCGACGTCGCTGTGGCAACCAGGGGGAGGCCCTGCGGACGCCCCACTTCGTTGGCACGTTCGATACCTTTATCCACCGCTTCATCGTCACCCCGCTGTACCTGAAGGCCTACCGCCGGAAGCCGAACTATGTGCAGTCCTGGCATGACGTGGCCTGCACGAGCTTTCGCTTGCGGGACATGGGACGGACGAAGAACCTGGAGCTGAAGTGGTTCGACTTTGATCCAGATGGTCGGGCTCACCTGAACTTGAACCGGGTGCCGCAGGACTTCGGGGACGCTGGGGCGCACCGCATGTTGGCGCAGCGCAAGCAGGAAACGGAAGTCAGCGCTTCCCACATTTTTGGCCGGCTCCTCAGAGCCGGGACCATCACCTGCGAGGCGGCCCGCGTTCTGGCCACGTTCTGGCTGGGCAGCGCCGAAGAGCGGACGATCCTTGAAGGGCTGCTGCGAGCTCGTTTCGCCGAGGTCATCGTGGACGAGGCGCAGGACTGTGGCCGAGAAGAGCTTGGCATCCTGGAGTTCCTCCGGGACTGCGGCGTCCGTGTGGTCATGGTCGGCGACGTCGACCAGTCGATCTACGAGTTCCGGAACGCGACCCCGGCCGTCGTCCAGGAGTTCGCTGCCAGCCTGCCCGTCCAGCTCGCGCTCGAAGACAACTGGCGCAGCTCTCCCGCCATTGTCGCCTTCAACAGTGGGCTGAGGTCCGGCCAACTCCTCGAGAGCGCTCGCGGAGAGCACTCCGTAGTGCAGACCCCGGTCCACCTGATCGAGTTCTCGGCGCTCGACCAGATCGTGCCGGCGGCGCTGGACGTCGCTGAGCAGTACAAGCTGGTCGCGGATGAACTTGTAGTCCTGTCGCATGCCGAAGCCCACGGGATGAAGGCGGCTGGCGTGGTGAGTCTGGAGGGCGCCGGGAGCAACCGGGTTCTGGCCATCGCCAACGCCGGTTGCAAGCTTAGGTCACGGGAGACGGATCCCAAGGCTCGCAAGAAGGCTGTCGACCAGGTCCAGCGGGCCATCCTGGCGGCGCTGACCGTGGGACGGGAGACACAGCACCACAGCTTTGCCGCGGTCTGCGAAGAGGTTGGTGTCGAGCCTCGGTGGCTGGAGAGCTTCGCGGTGCGGCTCGCCCTGAGTCTGGATGCCGAAGGAAAGACCCGGAGTGACTTTGCCGCCTCGGTGCGCGACTCGTTGAAGACGGCCGACTGGGGCACCGTGCTGGCCCCGGCCTCCAGCGACCTGGGCAACCTGTTCAAGGCGCCATCTGAGGGAGCCTGGGCCGGCGTCGCCAGCTTCGGCAACAACCCCTCGATCCGTTACTCCACGGTCCACGGCGTCAAGGGTATGGAGTTCCCCGGAGTCGTGCTCGTGCTGCCGGACAGGCTACGAGTGGACAAGGTCACCGAGCGCACGGTCCTGGACGACTGGGAAGGCGACCACAATACCGAGGCCCGGCGCGTCCTCTACGTCGGCGGCTCCCGGGCACAGCAGCTGCTCGTGTGCGCGGTTCATCGCAAGCACACCGACCGAGTTGCCTCGCTGCTCGACGCCAAGGGCGTTCCGTACGTCAAGGCGTAGTTCGGGAGCTTCGTGGCTCTGGCGTGGTAAGTGAAACGGGCTCGATGCACTGTGGCATCGAGCCCGACTGAGGCGGCACTCTTTCGTGTTCCAAATGCGTGGCTCACCTGCATAAACGGGAGGGGGTGGCGGTACTGGTGTTGACGCGACGCCCGGTGTCGTCCGAAAAGTTGTGCGCACATGACGCTTGATGTCCGACAATCGCCTTCTGAACAGGGAGGCACGATGGTTTCGGACATGAAGTTTGAGGACGGTACGCTGCTGCGGCTGAGGTCGCCGGAGCCGGGAGGCGTGCCGCTCCTGTCCCTGATGCCGGGCCTTGGCGCACACCGCTTGGCGGTGCGGGTCGAGGTTGAACGGCTCGACGTCGCCGAAGCCGTCAACCAAGCCACGCTCTCAGGGGAGTTGCGGGCTGCGGGTGGCCTCGGCTGGATTGGGTCGTTCCTTCCAACGCCAGTGCCGCTGCGGACCAAGGCGGACCGGGTGTCCGTGGACTTGATCGTCCCGCTCATCTCCGAGCAGGTTCTGGAGCTCGAGAGGCACCGCAATGGCCAGGACATGGCAGTCCTGCTCGATGTGGAGGGTGCCTTGCCGCAGAGCTCCGGGCACCCGTTCGCCTGTGTCCAGGAGGAGCAGCGGGTCCCGGCCAGCGTCTGGGAGAACCAGATCGAGCAGCTGGGCCTCGCCGTGTCCTTCACTGTCACCGTGCCCTTGCCGATGAACGGCGGCCCGCTCGCCACCGCCGCGAAGCACTTGCGGACGGCGGACCGGCAGATTACGGCCGGCGAGTACCCGGACGCGATCCGGGAGACCCGGCTGGCCGTGGGCGCTATGCGCAAGCTGAACATCTGGCCGCAGAACGGCAGCAAGAAGCGCGACGACCAGGACCAGGACGACCGGTACGGCATCATCCTCGACCGGCTCGCAGACCAGGCTGACGCGTACGCCGACCTGGTTCAGGCTGTCTTCACCCAGGCCAGCGGCCCCCAGCACAACGACGGCGCGATCGGCACTGCCTCGTGGGTGCGATCGGACGCCATCACGCTTAACGGCATGGCGGCTTCACTCCTGCACCGGCTTGCTGAGACGGTCCGGACCGGCGGTGCCCGGTAGCCCGATCGCCCGTGCGAGGGCGCGGGGGCTCACCTGCCCATTCTGTCCTGCGCGGTCATTAGCGAGCAGGCCGACGTGGATTCGTCGCTGCCGGCACCGGGCAGGGAGGCCTGTCACACGGACGGATGGGAAAAGCACCGGCCACCGGGCTTCTCGCCGAATAGGGTGCCGGGATGGCATGTTCCTGGACTCGACTGCACGAGTACCTCGGTCACCCGCCGGGGCCCTTGACGTACGACATGGTTGCTGAAGCAGTACAGCGCAAGCTCGCAGAGAGCGACGACCTGGACTGGAAGGAGATGGTCCCAGAGGAGGCCAAGGTCAAGGGCGAGTGGAACGAGTTCTCCAAGGATGTCGCCGCCATGGCCAACACTGCCCTTGCCGGAAACTTCATCCGTGCAGGTCAAGCAGCATGCCGGTACTCGTGGAGGATGCCGCCGAGGCGATCGCGTCGACGTATGGCGAGGCGGGATAACGTGTCCGGATCGTCGATCGGCGGGGGCAAGGAGTACAGCGGTCTGGCGTTGGCGATGCCCTGGTGTGGTCGGTGTCCGTTGTAGAAGTGCTCGAACTCGCGCAGGGTGTGGAAGAGGTGTCGCTGGTTCCAGATCAACGTCCGGTCCAGCAGTTCGCGGCGACAGGTCTGTATCCACCTTTCAGGAATCGAGTTCATCCTTGGCATCTGGATGCCGCTGAGGACGACGTCGATCCCCGCGTCCTTGAGGACGGCATCGAACAGTTCGGGGAACTTCCCGTCTCTGTCTCGGATCATGAACCGTGCCCGGCAGCCGAGGTCTTCGAGGTCCATGACGAGGTTCTTCGCCGCTTGCGCTACCCAGGAGGCGGTCGGATGCGCGGTGGCGCCCAGGACGCGGATCCGGCGACTGCCGTGTTCGATCACGACGAGCACGTACATCCGCATCCCCGACAGGGTGACTGTTTCCATGAAGTCGCAGGCCAGCAGGGCATCAGCCTGGCCACGGAGGAAGGTGGCCCAGGTACTGGAGTTCCGCTCGGGCGCCGGGTCGATGCCGGCATCCTTCAAGATCTCCCAGACAGTGGACGCGCCCACCCTCACCCCCAGCACAAGCAGCTCGCCGTGCAGACGCCTGTACCCCCAACTCGGGTTCTCCTTCGCCAGCCGCAGTACCAGGATGCGGATCGAGCGCACGGTGCGTGGCCGCCCCGGGCGTTTGGGCCGGCAGGAGGAGGCATGGCGGCGTGCGACGAGGCTGCGGTGCCAACGCAGCACCGTGTCGGGGCGTACGAGTAGCCGTAACTGTCGCAGGACGTGCATCGGCAGCCGGTGCAACAGCGCCGCCAGGTACGCTCGATCGCTCGGCCTGAACCGGATCTTGTCTTTGCCAAGTTGTCGTTCCAGCACGGTGATCTGGTGGCGCAGGGCGAGGATCTCCGCATCCTTGTCCTGGTCGGTCATCGGCAGCAGGCGAAGCATCGCGAACGCGTTCGTCACACCCAGGTAAGCCAGTCGGAGCAGCACGATCGATGATCATCATGACGCGCTGACGGCAGCTGCGCGAGAGCGCCAACTCAAGTGACCGCGGCCAGATTTCGGGAAGCGCGATGCACCGGCTCCCACCAGGACGGATGAGGTTTCCAGCAAGGGCACAGTTTTCGCAGGCAGCTCGCGCGCGGGTGTCTTGGCCGCAGTGGAGGGCTTGTGTCAAGACGTGGCAAAGCCCCTTGGTGTCCGCCGGTAGATAGGGCACTCCCAGGGCGTGAGCGCCGTAGCAGGACCTGCGGCGCTGTAAAGGGACAGTCCGCAAGGGGTGTGGCCATGTAAATAGTGTGCCAAGCGGCTATTGTCCTGAGGCGTTGTGTCTCATTGCAGTGAGCAGGAGCAACAGGTGGGATGGCAGGCGTCGTGAAGGGTGTGGGTGTCGAAAACGGTGTCACCCTATGCGACCTGCGTGTATTCGTGAAAGAGGCCGCCGAGTCGATCGCGTCGAAGGACGCGAGTGTGGTCGGTGGCGGTAGGTGGTCCGGGTTCGGTGAGCCGGTCCGGCGCCCGTTGTCCGAGGGATTGGTGTGGCCGGTGTTGGTTGTAGTGCTTCGCGTACTCATCGACGACGAGGCGTAGGTGGCGCTCTCCCGTGATCAGGATGCGGTCGGTCGCCTCGCGTCGGCATGATCCGATCCAGCGTTCCGCGATGGCGTTCATCCGCGGCACCCGGGGCAGCGTCGGAAGGACGTGCGCGCCGATCGCCTCGAAGACGGCGCCGAAGCTGTCGGTGAAGTAGGCCCCGCGATCCCGGATGAGGAACTTGACCGACTCGGCATGGTCGCCGAGGTCCATGAGGTAGTTCCGTGCTTGCTGGGTGATCCAGGGGCCGGTCGGGTGTCGGGTGATGCCGGCGATGTGCACACGCCGGGTGCCGTGGTTGATGAAGAACAGCACGAACCAGCGCCGCAGGAAGACCGTATCGATGTGGAACGGGTCGGTGGCTACGATCGCGGAGGCCTGGGCTTTGAGGAAAGCGGCCCAGGAGCAGTCCACACGCCGCGGCGACGGGTCGATCCCTGCTTGCTTCAGAATGGACCAGACGGTGGAGGCCGCGACCTTGCGACCCAGGCGGAGGAGCTCACCGTGGATGCGGCGGTATCCCCATCCCGGGTTCTCCCGCGCCAGACGCACGACCAGTTGGCGCAGGGCCTCTGGTTTGGGTGGTCGGCCCGGACGACGGGAGGGGCAGGTTCACTTCCATGCGATGAGCCGTTGTGCCAGCGAAGGACCGATCGCGGAGTGACCAGCAAGGCCACCTGGGTACGCTGCTGCTTGGTGACGAGCCGGAGCAGTGCCGCCATGACGGCTCTGTCGCTCTAGGAGAAGCGGGGCCGTGGCTGGGCACGGCGTGCGATCGCCAGTTGATGCCGAAGCATCAAGATCTCCGCGTCCTTCGAGGCATCCGAACGGGCGAGCAGGGCAAGCCATCGGAAGGCTTGGCAGGCGAGCAGGTAGATCAGCCGTATCACCACGACCAGCACGCTGCCTCAAAACGGCTCGCCGCTCCTGAGATCTGGGCAGATCCGAAGCAGCGGGTCAGCCCGGGTGGCATAATTCCCGGCACCCACAGGGCCTCTACTCACGGTTGACCGGCGGACCCACCGCAGCGCTCGCCCGTCGTGACCAGCACGGATGAGGTTTCTGGCACGTACAGCGGTGAACTGGTTCCACAGGGGTTCGAGCAGGCAAGATGGCACCGCGGGCACCGGTCCTTTGTGTGATCACTGAGCGTAGAGAACTCCACGATCACGCTAGCCCGTGGCTGTTTCATGTCCTGCACCTTCCGTCGACAAGCGGCCCCAACCATTTGCCGGTTGGTCTTAGGCTGGCGCTGCAGCACCGGTGGTCGCGGTTTTCTTCGTGTAAGTGAGCCTGCTGCGCGGAGCGCGCTGTTCCCCGGACTTGGCAGCACGGTGCTGGCTTGTGCTACCGGAGTGCGGTCAGGCGCTATATATCACCTTGATCGGCGAACGACAAGTGTACCCGAACATCGTTGCGCAGGGTGTACTGTTGATCACCCCTGGGCTGCATATATGCTCTGGTTCTCAACCTATTACCGGATTCGAGGTCTTGGTGCGTCGCACGTTGAACAAAATCGCCGCTGCCGCTGCCGTTGCTGCGTTTGCCGTATGTGTCATCGCGTCGAGCGTGGACGGCGTGAGCTCGTCCAGTCAGTCGACGACGGTGCAGGCTAGCGCGGCGCAGTGGATGTGGTGACGCTGGTAGCACCGGTAATCGCGTGATTGGCTGACCCGGTCTCTCGGCATAGGCATACCGGCTCCTGCGAGGCTCAGGAGCCGGTCAATCCCTGGCCTGCAAGGAGAGATTGAACCCCCTCTGCCTCCGCGTCCGCTTCAAGGTTTCTATAGACAGTGATTGCCTGCTCGCCGTAGTGACGTGCCATTTCGAGATTGTTAGAAGATAGGGCGGTTTGTGCGAGTCCCGCGAGTGCCTGCGCGGAGCCGAGAGGGAAGCCAGCGTCCTGGGCCACATGCAATGCTTGCCTGAAAACTGTCAGCGCGCTGCCAAGCTGTCCCGATTCGCGCTGAATATTAGCTACACCTATCAGCGCCCGCTGTCTCTCGTAGGAGTTGTCGATGCTGCGGGCGACTTCTTCCGCCATGCTGAAGTGCAGTAGGGCCTCGCGCTTTCGTCCAGTTTCCGCGTAAGCCGTGCCCATGCTAATCAGTACATTTGCTTCTCCCAGAGAGTCACTGCCAGCCCGGTGGCTGTCGAGAGCTCGTTGCAAGCAGGCAAGTGCTCGAACCGTCTGACCAGTTGCTTGATAGACGGCACCCAAATTTGTGTCCAAGATGGCGAGTTCCTGGCGGCCGCCACAGCGCTGAGCGAGTGAAAGGGACCGTTCGTAGTAGCCACGGGCGTCCTCGTAGCGTCCTTGGCGATAGTAGAGCTCGCCCATATTATTTAGGGCCCGTACCTGGCCGGACTCATCCTGGAGTTCCTCATGAATGCTAAGCATGGCCCGGACCTTATGGGCTGCTTCCTTATAGCGGCCAGCGTAATGCAGTGCTGCTCCTTGAACATTAAGGCATTCTCCTTCTCCTAACCGATCACCAACCGTCTGGTACAGATCCAGTGCCTGATCGAGTGCGCTCAAGGCCATATCGCCATAGCCCCCCGCCAGGTGGGCGCGGCCTGACTGCAGGAGAGCGTCGGCGCAGCCGCTTGGATCGTTGAGCGCCTGAAAGAGAGCTAGGGCCTCGGTCGTGCAGCTCCGGGCCTCCTGGTGCTTTCTTTGGGCCAGAACCTCCGCGCGTTCCACCAGAGTTCGGGCCAGAGCTGCCTTGTCGCCCTCTATGCGGAGGGCGGGCATTGCTGCGTCATAGAGTTCGGCCGCGATGCTCCAGGTGCCCCACAACTTGAGTGACATGGCAAGTACGTGGGGGAAGAGTGCTGCGAATCTCGGAGCCTCAGCAGCTGATGTGCGGGCGGCGGCTAGGAGATTGGCGCGTTCCAAGGCGAGCCATACTGTCGATTCGTCTGCGTTGCCGAATTGGGGCGCGTATGAGGATTCCCGCTCCGACCCTAAGGGCAGGGTGCGACGGTGTGGGTGAGCGAGCTGATCGGCACGGTGTGCGGCGGTGAGATAGTAGCGGAGGAGCCGGTCGACCGCTTGTCGACGAGCCGACTCTGGTTCCGTCTGGGAACAGATCTGGAAGGCAAAGGCGCGGGTGAGGTCGTGGAACCTGTAGCGGTCTCGTATGGGCTCGTCGAGCATGTGGCTGTCCAAAAGCTCCTCCAAGTTCTTACGCAACTGCACACCCTTCAATCCTGTGAGTGCGATTGCCGCATGAAGGGTGATATCAGGGCCTGAGTGCAGCGCAAGGAAGCGGAACAGTTGTTGCGCTGGACCGCTCAGCTCTGTGTAGGAGAACCGGAAAGCCGATGCGACGGCATCGTCGAACTCGTCCAGCGGGTCAGCCGCCTGGGTGAGCCGATCGAGGAGATGATAAAGGTCCCAGGAGTCGCGATGCCGGAAGCGGCTAGCGAGCAGCTGAATGGCGAGGGGATGGCAAGCGCACGCAGCTACGATACGTCCTAAGGCTGCGGCGTCGACGGACAACCGAGCAGGACCTGCGATCCGGGTGAAGAGCGCGACTGCCTCTGCCTCGGACAGCACGTCCAGGAAGAGGGATGAGGCACCGTCCAGTCCTGCGAGTCGGTTCCGGCAGGTTACGATCACACGGCAGGTGGGGGCACCAGGCAGTAGAGGGATGACTTGAGCAGCATCACGGGCGTTGTCCAGGATCACCAGCACACGACGCCGAGCCGTCCACTGCCGCCATTTGGCCGCGCGCTCGTCGAGCGAATCGGGCAGGTCCCCTGACAATCCGGCTGCCTGGAGTAGGACCCCGAGTGCTTCTGCGGGGTCGTAGGACGTCTGGCTACTGTAGGCGTGTAAGTTCACGTAGAATTGGCCGTCAGGATAGGACATAAGTAGCCCGTGCGCGGCGCGAATGGCCAGGGCGGTCTTGCCGATGCCTGGCATACCATGGACGACGGTGAGCGGCAGGGGCGTTATTGTGCTGTCCGGTGAGGCCGGCTCTGCAAGCAAGATGCGGAGTTCGCTGGTACGTCCAGTGAAGTCTCGGGTTGTGCGAGGAAGGTTGTTGGGAGGCAGCGCGGTATCGGATTGGATCTCCACCAGTGTACGGTCTTGTTTGAGGATGCGCTGATGGAGTTCTCGAAGATCGGGTCCGGGCTCGATCCCTTGACTGTCCCGGAGGCGTTGGCGTGTGGTCCGGTAGAGGGCAAGTGCCTCATCGGGCCGTCCGGAGCGATGGAGCGCCAACATAAGGAAACGAATCAGCTTCTGAGCAAGCGGATTCTGCGAGGTGAGCTCATGCAGCTCACCTATGAGATCTGCGTGATGTCCTAACTCGAGCTCCACCCGGATCCGTTCTTCCCGAACACGACGGTATTCCTCGATCAGCCGGGTGCGCGTCGACATGGCCCAGGCACTGGAAAACTCTGCCAATGGTTCGCCTCGCCAGAGAGATTCGGCAGTACGCAGCAGACCAACGGCCAGATCCTTCTGACCGCACGCAGTTGCTGAGCCCGCGTCCGTGCGCAGCCGTTGGAAGCGCAGCAGGTCGATATCCTCCGGGTCGACCCGGAGCTGATACAGCCCGGGGGAGGGCCGTTCCACCTGAACCAGGTCTCCGACTGCCCTTCGTAGCCGTCTGCGTAGCCGGGACAGGTAGCTGTGCAGAGTGTCCAAGGCTGTCCGGGGCGGCTCGCCGTCCCAGATGCGATCCATCAAGGTCTCAACGCTGACCGGCTCGCCCCGGGCGTGGACCAGAACGGCTAGCACGCAGCGTTCTTTCACCGATCCGAGCTTGCATCGCTGATCGTGATGCCATAGTTCAAGGGATCCAAGAGCAAGAAGTTCCACCATCGCCCCCGATGGGTGTTCTACTTCCTGCCGCCTCCGGCAGCGCCCGCACATACGCGCGGCATCAATTTACTGTCGCTGCCTATCTAGGGTAGCGGGCAGAGGCGCATGGGAGCGCGACGGGCGCACATCTCGCCATGGTCATTTCCATCACGTGGAGTGCAGGATTCCTGCAAGTCATCCATCCACCCCTGGGGGCACCTCTGTGTCAGTGACAGCAAACCGTCGCTGTCGACTGGACCGAGTGACCGGTCCGGAGGAAGGAACCGGGGGATTGATGTCGATGAGCGTGGTAACGCAAGAAGCGCACGGGCCTCATGTGCCGGTGCGTCTGGATGTCGAGCGCTGGGCCACACGCCGGATCCGTAGAAGGGTCTTGGCTGTGGTGCACACTGTGACCGCCGGGCAGCGGCTGCTCGAGGCGGTTCGTCTCCTGGAGGGTGACTGCCGCGTACAACTGTTCTTCACGTCGGCGCCTGACGTGTTCAGTAACGGTGTAGCTGCCTTCCTGGAGGAGCTCAATGGGCTGGTGCTGCCGTGGAGCCAGGCCATACGGACAGAGTTCGACCTTGCGTTGGCGGCAGGCCACGGAAGCCTCCATGAACTGTACGCTCCCGTGATCGTGCTCCCGCACGGCGCCGGGCATAACAAGATCGTGCGTGGTGCGCGCCGGGGACACCTGGTGGCGGATCGAGGCGTGTATGGCCTCAGTAGGCAGCGGCTCATTCGGGACGGTGTACTGGTACCCGAGACGATCGTTCTGGCGCATCAGGAGGAGCTCACCCGGCTCGGTCGCGAATGCCCCGAGGCTCTGCGTGCCGCGGAGGTGGTGGGCGACCCCTGCTTCGACCGCATCACCGCCAGTCTGCCCTCGCGGGCGCTGTACCGGGAGGCCCTGCGCACCAGGGCCCACCAGCGACTGGTTCTGGCCTGCTCCACCTGGGGGCCTCATTCTCTGCTGGGACAGAGGTGGGAGCTACTGGAGCGGCTGGTCAGCGAGCTGCCTCGGGAAGAGTATCGCGTTGCTGTGCTCTTGCATCCGCACGTGTGGAACGCCCACGGCGAATGGCAGATTCGTAGCTGGCTGGCCGAGCTTGCCCGCTGGGGGCTCACGGTGGTCAGCCAGTACACCGACTGGGTCGGGGCGCTTGTTGCTGCAGACTACATAGTGGGTGACCACGGCTCCGTCACGCTCTATGGGGCAATGACCGGTGCTCCTGTGCTGATGGCAAGTCTCCCCGACGCTGATGTGGATTCCGCTTCGCCAATGGCTGAGTTGAGCTCCTTCGCGCCTCGACTGCTGGACGACCGCCCGCTTCGTCGGCAGCTCAACCGCAGCTCCGCGGCATACCAGTCACATCGCTATGAGCGGGTCGCCGCTCGGATCAGCTCGGAGCCGGGCCAGTTTGCTCGCAAGATGCGTGTGCTGATGTACCGGAAGCTGCGGCTGCGGGCACCCGCCGTCCGGCCTATCACGGAGCCTGCGCGATTGCCGTCCATGGTGCGCTACGACGAGCCTGGCAGCGTCGTGTCATGACGGCGCTGACCGTTGTCCTGTCCGAGGGAGTCGTTGGGCAAGGGCCAGCGCGTCGTACTCGGGTCGTGCTGGAGCACCCGACCTCAGGTGCCATGGTCGTGGACGAGCATCTGCGTGTCGAGCTTCCCGCCCCGGACACATGGTCACTGCTCGCCGATGTGCTGTTAGCTACGGGCAGGGGGCAGCAGGACATCGCCAAGCTGCGTGCACGCAATCCGGGCGCGTTGGTGATTGCGGTACAGCGCGGCCCCAGGTGTTGGATGCGGCTTGGACCTGGCGGCCTCACACTAACCCTCCGAGCACGATCGTTATCGCCGGTTCCGCCATGGGGCATCTGGGCCTCGCTGGCCCACACCTGGCTGGTGGCCGGGCTACCGGCCAAAGCTATGGAACTGGCGGCGGTACGGCTACTGCGGCTTCAATCCACAGCATGGCCCTCCAACCGTGCGAGCTGGGCCCGCACCGCCTCGGCATCCGCCGATTCGGAACGGCTTACCGAGGAATGCAGCTCAAGCGCTTCCCGGTAGTAGTCCCGGGCGAGGCCCTGCTGTCCGCGCCGCTCGGCGAGTACGGCCAGGCTCTCCAGGGTGCGGGCCGTTTCATAGTCGGCGGCCATGCCGCGCAACGTGCTCAGCGCCGTGGAGAGCAGGTCCTCCACCGGGTCGAGGTGGTCCCGCGCGAGATACGCGCGGCCAAGTAAAGTGGCCGCGCGCGCGGCGTTGTACATGTCACCCGCTTCCCGGAGCGTGGTGTAGGCGGCATCGGCGTCCGTGGTCGCCTGCTCGAGGAGGCCCCTCGCGAGTGCGACATCGGCGAGATTCAGCCGAGCCAGTCCGCCGGCCCGTCGGTCGCCGCATGCGGGTAACTCTGTGGCGGCACGAGTGAAGAGCTTGGCCGCCTTGTCCAGCCGACCGAGTCTTTGATGTGCCAGTCCCTGATAGTTGAGCGTGCGGGCGTAGCCGAGGGCGTTTCCGCTGGTGCAAAACGTGCGTGCCGCGCGCTCGAACATCTCAAGGGCGCGCTCGTGGCTTCCCAAACCGAGTTCACCCACACCGCCGGAGGTGAGCATCCGGCACTGGGCAGCCGTGTCCCCTAACTCCTCGGCTGCCGTCAGTCCTTCCTTGTGCACGGCGCGCCACTGGTCGTAGAACTTGCGCCGCAGGAAAAGGGGCCACAGGGCGTCTGCAAGCTGCCAGGCGACGGCCGGGAAACCTGCGGGGCGTGCGCGATGTATCACGGCCATCAGGTTGGGTAGCTCAAGCTCCAGCCAGTCCAGTGCACCCTCGGCATCATCACCGAGGTCCGCCATGATCACCGGTTCAGCACCGTAGCTGCGCGGCATCGTACGATGCTGAGGATCGACGATCTCCTCGGCGCGCGTGGCAGTGGCGAGGTAGTGGTCGACCATGCGGCGCAATGCCGCGACGCGCTCCTGGGGTAATTCCTCCTCCTCGGCCTTCGAGGCGGCATGCAGCCGTACGAGATCATGGAATCGGTAGCGTTCCTCCCCAGCATCGACGAGCAGATTCGCGTCGTGGAGCAGGTCGAGTACGTCTGCCGCATCACTTGCCAGTGTTGCTCTGACCACCGGAGTTCCGAATTCCGATCCCGGGTGCAAGCCCATGAGACGGTAAAGGCGAGCGGCCTCGGGCGGCAGCCCTTGGTACGACAGGTCCAATGCCGCCCGTACATTGTGGTCGCCTTGGATGGCCAATGCCTCCAAACGGCCGCGCTCCTCGGTCAGCGCGCGCACCATGGTAGTGATCTCACGCCGTGGGCGCGCCGCAAGTCGAGCACCGGCGACACGTACCGCCAGTGGCAGCCCTGCGCACAGCTTGACCAAGGCGCGAGCTTCCTCAGGCTGGGCGGCCACGCGGCCATCGGCGAGGGTAATCTCCAGTAGCTCGACCGCCGCCTCCGTGGCGAGAGGTTCAAGATGCAGCGCGTAGCAGCCGTCTACGATCAGGCCCGGCATCCGCCAGCGGCTGGTCACGGCGGTCACGTTCTGACCGCCTGGCAGTAGCGGCCGGACCTGGGCTGCAGTGGCAGCGTCATCGAGCAGCACCACAAGCCGCCTGCTCGCCGTCAACGAACGGTACAGTGCTGCTCGATCAGCAAGGGCCGAAGGCATCTGCTTGGCCGATACGCCCAGGGTACGTAGAAAACGGCCAACCACCTCGTCGGGAGCTGCCGGTCCGTTTGGAGACTGTGCGCCCAGGTCTGCGTAGAGTTGGCCACCGGGAAAGTGAGGGCTCAGTGCGTGCAGTCAGGTCAGCGCGACTGCCGTCTTGCCAACCCCACCCAGACCGCTGACCGCGGCCAGCGCGGGATAGCCTTCGTGAGCGGTGCGCGCGCGATGCCGCTCCAGTGCGTCCAACTCCACTGTGCGGTCGGTGATGCGAACCAACGGCGGTAACTGCCATGGAATTTGCCGAATCTGCTCTTCGGCCCCAGTCTCGACGCGGTAGTGGATGCCGCCGTACACCGTTCCAGCCTGTACAGCAGCTCCGTGCACCGTGCCGCTCAACTCGTTGTGACCGTGCCCTTGCCCCCGCACCGGTTCCCCCTCCGAAGGCGTAAGTGAAGGTTCCCGTAGGACATCCTTTCCTTATATACAACCGATATCCGTCGCTCTGGGGCGATCTATCTCTTCGGCTCGATCCATGGGGTCTCAGGTGGTAGGTGTCGAAAGACGGTCGAGGCGTTCGATGAGGGGGCGATTCAGCAGGAAAATAGTATGCCAAGCAGCGGAATCGGTCAGGGCTCGTCCCTGGTAAGGCTCTGTACGGGAGCAATGCTCATGACCTGTGGATCGGAGCTCGGGGAGCACGCGAAGGGCGTACCTTCCCGAGTGATCGATTGAAGGTCACCGAGTAGGCCCGCGTTCGCAGCGCGGGTCGGGAGGGCGCGCCCGTGCTCAGCGTAGTCAATGCCGACTACGCTGTGCTGGAATCCGTGCAGGTGCCTCGCACCGGTGCCGGGCGGCCGTGGCGCAGACCCGAAACGGTCATCGCGGACAAGGCGTAGCGAGTTCGGTGCGGCTTTCGATTCCGGCTTCGAGATGAGCCATTTCGTGATCAGCGAGAGCCTTGAGCCCGGCAAGGACCCGTGCTCGGGCCAGGGCGGGGAGAGCTGCGGTGGCTTGCGCGGTCGGGAGCATCAGCAAGTCCGCTCGTCCGTCGAGGTAGGTGAGACAAGCTGCGTCGGCGCGCGTGAGGGGGTTGGTGGCTACGACATAGGTGAAGATCTGTCGGCGCCGCATCTGCACCCAGTCAACGGCGACCGGTCGAAGGACGGGTATGCCGCTTGGCGCTCCCAGGAGGATATTTTGGGCGGCTCGCTCTGGGGCCTGCCCGTTGTGGGCAGGGCCGCAGGGCACGAGCAGGTCGCTGCGGAGCTCGGCGAGGAGTAGGTGGCTGGTCTCGACGGGCACGAGTAAGGACACTGCTACCAGTGGCGGCCGCCAGTTCTCGTAGGGAGCTGTTTTCCGCATGTGCCGCTGTCGGTCAGCCGGAGTCGCGGTGGTCGGCGTGGGTGTTCGCGTCATAACCGGGCGCCTGTCACGACGGTGACGAGTTGGCGGAGGTGTTCGGGAGAGCTGGTGCTGGGGATGGGTGCGACGTGGTTCCCGAGGTGGAGCAGCCAGTTGAGAGCTGCGTCGGTATGCCCGTGCCGTGCGAGAGTGCCGGCGTCGAGGGGCCGGTACGGCACGTAGGGGATGGAGAGGTCGCGGCAGAGTTCGAGTGCCGGGTCGTGCCGGTCCCTGTTCATGTTGAGGACGTTTTGCACGGCGGCGACGGTGGTGTCGTTGGTGACGGTACGGATCTGCTGGGGCGTGACCTTCGACAGGCCGATGTGCCCGATCTTGCCCTCGTCTTTGAGGGCTTGGAGTGTGCCGATCTGGTCCGCGACGGGCACTTGGGGGTCGATGCGGTGGAGGTAGCAGAGTTCGAGCCTGTCCGTGCCCAGTCGCCGTAGGCTCGCTTCGACGCATGCGCGCAGGTAGACGGGGTGGCCGTGCGGGACCCAGGTGTCCGGGGCGGGGCGTGCCAGGCCCACTTTGGTCGCGATCAGGACGTGCTCGGGGTAGGGGTGTAAGGCATCGTGGATGAGGTGTTCGACGGTGTGGGGCCCGTAGGCGTCTGCGGTGTCGATGTGGGTGATGCCGTAGGTGTGGACGGCTTGGCGGAGCACGGTGAGTGCGGTGGCGCGGTCGGCTGGGTCGCCCCAGATGCCGGGGCCGGTCAGGCGCATCGTGCCGAAGCCGAGCCGGGAGACGGTCTTCCCGGCGAGGGTGATGGTGCCCGCGGGCGGCGTGATGGTCATACGGCGGCCTCCTGGAGGCGGAGCTGAAGGGCGCGTTCGATGGCGCGGGCCTGGCTTTCGTGGTCGCTGGTGACGCGATGGTGCGGGATCCCGTCGTCCGCCAGAAGGTCGTGGACGTGGCGGTCGACCAGGGGGCGGTAGCGGTGGTCGTAGTCGTGGCTCGGGTCGACGGGTACGTCCGGGTCGAGCACGGTCGCGAGAAGGAGGTCGTACTTCGGTGCCTGCGTCGAGGCGAGGAGTCGCAGGCGTTCCCTCTCCAGCCGGTGGGCGTGCTCGCCGCGGTGCTCAAGGGCGGCGTGGTAGTACGCGAGGGCGTCGAAGGAGGCGCGGTCGACGAGGACGACGTCGGCGCCTTGTGCTGCGGCGGCGATGTCGTCGGCGATGCCCTGCGTGATGATCCACTCGGTGGAGGCCGCGGTGTGGTGCTGCATTTTCGGCAGGCCGATGGCCGCGGCCCTTTTGGCGAGTCGGCCTGTGCGGGCCACGGTGAGCCCGTGGCCGCGCAGTTCCATCTGGATCCGCTTGAGCAGTGTCGTCTTGCCGGTGGAGTGGGTGCCGAGCACGCCGATACGGATGGGCGTCTGCTGGTGGGTCACCACAGGGTGGGGTCCTCTTCTGGCTCGGGGGCGCCTGGCAGGCCGGGCGGCACGGCCGCGGCGACGAGCTGGTCCCAGGTGTCGTAGTGGCTGGCCATGGCGATGAGGAGCTGCGCGGTGGCGTAGGCGTCGTAGGTGGCACGGTGCCGTTGGGCGGGAGCGGCGGTGAGGTCCGGCGCGGTGTGCTTGATCAGGGAGTCGAGGGTGTAGCGGGGCAGGTCCTTGTAGGTGGCCTTGGCCAGGCGGAGGGTGTCGAGGACTCCGGCCGGTTCCCAGTTGGGCAGGTGGGCCTTGAGGACTCGGTAGTCCGTGTGGGCGTTGTGGGCGCAGATCCACGCCGTGCCCAGGAGCGCGTGAACCTGGTCGGTAAGCTCTCCCCATGCGGGGGATTGCGCCAGGAGTCCGTTGGTCAGGCCGTGGATCCCGGCGGCGCGGGGGGTGACGGGACGGGGTGGGCGGATGAGCCACGCTCCGGCCGTGCTGGTGTCTGGCCCGCCGTCGCGTACGGGAAGGGCGGCCACCTCGACCAGATCGGGCGGGTTGGCGCCGTTGCCTTCGACGTCTACGACGAACAGGGTGGGCCAGGGGTCGAAGTTCATGGTGCGGGGGTTCCGTTCTCCATCGGCCAGCCGATGGGGGCGCGGCCGTGCTGGCGGTAGTGGTGAGGCTTCTCGCGGTCGTGGCACTGGTAGCCGTAGCCGTGCTGGAGGTAGTAGCGCGGCGGCTCGTCCAGGCCCTCCACGATGATGGCCCTGTCTGTGATCTCAACGGGCCCGGTCGCGCCAAGGGTTCGGGCGCTTTCGGTGACGTCCGCGAGGTCGGGTTTGTCCCAGGCCGCGTGGCACAGCGCGAGCTGCTTTTCCGGACAGATGTCGCACAGCTCGCGGACGCCGTAGTGGCCGTTGTAGTCGGCCTCTCCGTGGGCGTAGGCCACGCCGCAGCTCGTCTTGCGGAACAACGCTCCCCACGGGGCGGAGACGTCCTCGAGGCTGCGGAAGGCATCGAGCACCCGTCGCTCGGCCACTTCGGGAAGGATCTTGCGCCGGGCGGTGTCCTCGTACGGCGTGGGCAGACCGTGCGCCTGGTAGTAGGCGGCGATCTCCTGGCGGTAGAACAGGCCGGTGAAGACGGTGGCGTGCGCGTGTCGGGACAGCTCGCGCGCCCGCTCCAGATGGGCGTCGGAGTCGTTGAGACCGGGGACGATCGGCCGCCAGTACAGGATGGTGCGGTACAGCTCGGCGTGCTCGTAGAGGGTGCGCAGGCTCTCGGCGGCGATCTGGGAGTCCACCGGCTCGATGGCCTCGTGGTCGATGCCGGAGTGGGTGACTAGCACGGTCAGGCGCAGGTTCTCGTAGCTGTTGAGGGCCGCGCAGTCCTCCGGGAAAACGCGCCAGCGGGTGATGACCAGGACATGGTTGGTCAAGCCCCGCTCGTCCAGGCGCCGCAGCACAGTGAACAGGTGCGGCTTGACGGCCGGCAGCATGGGGTCGGTCGCCCGGTTCAAGAGCTGGATCGGCGTGGTGTGCGGCCGGAAGTACGGATGCTCCACGAGCGCGGTGACCGCCTCTTCGTCACTCACCAGCCGACGGGGGACCTTCATCTCGAAATTGCCGAAGGTGTGCCGGATGCAGTAACCACAGTCCAGCGGGCAGCCGACGATCCAGTTCAAGGAGAGCCCGGACTTGCGGTACTCGATCACATCCGCCAGAGCAGGCTTCAACTCCCCGATCTTTTCCGTGGGGAGGATTGGTAAGGGGCGTTGCTGGTACGGCTCGCTCATGATGCCTCCAGTTCGAGGGAATGGCGTCAGGTGTTGGCAGACGTGCGCTGGCGCGGGGGACTCGGTGGGGAGAGCAGGGCGCGGCGATGGGCGCCGTACCAGGTGCCGAAGTCGCGACGGGCAGCGTCCGGATCATCGCTGGTGTGCACGAGGTTGCGGACCAGGCGCCGCTCGGCGAGCGCCGCGGCCAGACTGTCGTCCCCGAGGTCACCGCGGATGGTGCCGGGCGCGGCCCGGGTGGGGTCGAAGTGCCCCAGGAGCTGACGAAGACGGTGGTGCACGCCCGGATTTCCATGGGCCAGTGCCACCGTGACGGGGCGGTCGGCGTACTCCGCGTCCAGGCAAGCGGGGATGTCGCGGTCAGGGAACCAGTCGGCGTCCACCAGCAGATCCCAGTAGTGCACATGTGCCTGCCACGCCTGAACGGTCAGGTCGAGCCGACCCGACACCGCGACCTGGGCTGCGCCGATCCGGTCCAGGATGGCGTCCACCAGGTCGCGCTCGACCGCGTCGGGCTTGCACAGGATGACCGAGCACCGCTCGAAGTCGGGATCGGCGGGGCGACGGCCGTCCCCGAACCAGGTGCCGAAGTCGCGACGGGCAGCATCCGGATCATCGCTGGTGTGCACGAGGTTGCGGACCAGGCGCCGCTCGGCGAGCGCAACGCTCAGACTGTCGTTTCCGAGGTCGCCGCGGATCGTCCCGGCCACGGCCAGGGTGGGGTCTGTGTGCCCGACGAGTTGCCGCAGACGGGAGTGGATACCGGGCTCACCGTGGGCGAGTGCCACGGACACCGGGCGGTCGGCGAACGCCTCATCGAGGTAGGTCGGCAGATCACGGGGAGCACGCTTGGCATCTGCGAGCAGATCGCGGTACACGACGTGGGCCTGCCACGGCTGCGCCACAAGGTCCATGCCGTCCGTGACCGCGACACCACAGGCGCGGATCATGTCAAGCACGCGCGCGACCAGGCCGCGTTCCACGCAGTCCGGCTTGCACAGGATGACCGCCCACCGGTCGAAATCGATGCCGTCGACCACGGCGCCGCTCGGTGGCTTCCGGCTCACTCCTCGCCTCCGCTCAGGGCGCCAGCGCAGGCAGACCAGCGGTGGCCCACGAGCCACCGCAAGCCCGGATCCATAGCGGTGAGAACCTCCGGGTTCACCGTGTCCACGTGTTCGTGCTCGATCTGCCGGTAGACCTCAAACAGCAGCACAGCCTGCTGCCAATAGGGATCGAGGTCCGAACTCGTGATGTGTGCCGCGCTGTAGTGGGCCTTGTTCGTGCGCAGCACCTCCTCGTGCTCAAGGACGCGCGCCACGGTCGCTGCGGTGGTGCTCGGTGGCATCGCCGGGAACGGGAACTGGATCGGCGCCGACCGGGTGACGGCTTCCACAAGGACTCGGTGGACGCGCTCGGCGTTGCGGTCGCAGATGTGGGCCGAGCCGATGAAGTGGGTGTACGAGCCCATCTCAAGGCCGAGCTGGACGGCTGCGAACTCCTGAAGCATGGTGAAGCTGAAGACGTCCGAAAGCAGGCCACAGTCGAGATCGTTGGCCCGCATGTAGCACACCATGTGCAGCCGTTCATCCCGCACCAGGAAGTGCAGCCCGGCGAGGCACGCCATATCCGGGTTGTCACTGATTGCCAGCTCGTCAGCGGCGAAGACGGGAATGTAGCCCCGCTTGCTGTCCCGCTCGCCGCGGAGCAGCTCCAGGACGCGGTCAAAGGGCGACACCGTGTCGCCGTCGGCCGGGCTGAAGATCGTGTGGCCGTATGCGGAACCACCCACGTGGATGCCGTCCCGGGAGCTGGAGCGCATGGACGGCGCGTAGTAGCCGATCATTCCAAGGTCCCTGCGGCCAGCCAGGTACCAGAGTGCTTCGGCGAAGTGGAAGACCGGATTCGCCTTACGCGCTGCCAGGAAGGGCAGTCGCTGGCGCGGGTCCGACAAGCGGAAGCTCGCGCCGATCACCTCATGGGCGTCGTTTCCACGGGCGGAGATGTGGTGATCGTGATCCTCGGATACCAGCCTCAATAAGGCCAGGTATGCCTCTTCGAGGCCGGGGAGGCTGAGGGGTGTGAGCATGATTCTCCTTGGAGGGGCAGTCGTGGCCGCGGCCGGTCGGGCGGGGATGCTGAGCCCGGCTGCCCTTGTATCCCCAAGGGCGGCAGTCGAGGGCTGCCATGGACCGAGCGCCAGCCCGGCCGTACCGGTTCGCGGTAGCACGGGGCATTTTGGTCAGGTGGCCATCGCGTCCACAGCCACCATGGCAGCGTGCTCGTCAGCCATGATCGCGTTGAAGGTGCGGTCGATGCGGTCCACGGCCTCCTCCTCACGGAAGCCCCCGAGCGTCGCCCAGTACGTCCGGCCGGCCTCGCGTGCCATCACCCATCGCGCCTGGACCCGCAAGGAGGCCGTATCGAGCAGTCCGGCCCGGAACTTGGCCGACAGGAAAGAGATCAGCCGGTTGCAATGCAGGATCTGCGTGTACTCCTCGTCGGGCAGCTTGCCCGGGGCGGTCCACATCGCCCGCAGCGCGGGGTTGGACAGCGCCTCGGTGATCAGCTCCTGGTGTATCTCCTCGGCATGAAGGGCGAGCCGCTGCCGGTTCTGCCTCTCGGACTGCACAAGATGGGCAATACCGACTGCGGCAGCGGTGAGAACGACGTATGAGGTCTTCATCCCACACCTTTCGTGGTGATCGGTTCCTTCGTGAGCCCGGTACGAAACGTCGTGCCACGGTTTCGCGCCGGGAGATTGTTTCCGCTCGGGGCACCGGGACCGGTGTCGACCGATGCCCCGAGCGGGGCCTATTCGACAGACCCCGGTCCGACTTGCCGGACGCGGTACTCCAGATCCTTGACTCGACTGGTTGCCCCCTGGGCACAGAGGCTGCTGGAGATACGGGCGGCAGCCTTCACCGCGCCCTTGATCACCTCGCAGCCGTACGAGCCTCCACGGCGTGTCCTCTGCGAGGGGCTGGAGAGCGACAGGACAGCCGCCAGCTCCCCATCGCGGCCGCACACCGCCACCGCCAGAACCAGGCCGCCCTCGTCGACGCCCTGCACCCAGCCCCGATGCCGTATACGGGAGCAAGCAAGAGCATCGTCCCCGGTCCCGTGGCCCCGGCTGAAGCCCCGCCATGCGAATACACCGACGCTGCTCGGCACCATACTCGAAGCAGTAATCGTCATCACTCCCTTAACAGGATCGCCAGATGGAGCGCGCGTAGTGGGCCCGGCGTCGTGCGGTCTCGACTTGCCGATAGGCAGTTGCCCGGACTGGTCCCGTCGGGAGATTCACCCAAGGCCCCGACAATCGAGGAGCTGGTTGCGTCACGCCGTGTCGGCCCGAGAAGACCGAACTCCCAGCCACAGTAAATGAGATGTGTCTGTGTTTGGGCGCCCAGCAGTGTCATCAGCTCACGCACTACTCTGCGCACGACGTCCGCACGGACCCCGATATTCGCAGCAATCCACCCCAGATCCTGGCCACCAGCCAAGCCGCGGAGCACTCCGTGCTGTCCTGCGCTGAGCACGATGTCCGCATCGTCGATTGACTCGGACGGGGAGATTTCCTCGAGCCTGTAGGCCCGATGCACGGCACCCGGCCTTTCGGGTGAGTGGAGCTTCGCCGAGGCATATCTCAAACAGCGGTTCACCCTGGAGGTACACACCCCCATTTCCGTGGCCGCTTCTGCCGGAGTCATACCGCTCGCTATGAGCTGGAGGGCTTCACGCTCGCGAGCAGACAGCCTCAAAGGACCAGGCAGTTGGCTAGTCACAATGGCCCTTTCCAGTTGCGATACCTATTGGTGCGATGGCACGGGGAGGCTCAGGCGGTGGTCTGTTCGGCCAGGTCATCAAAGCCCACGACCGTGCAGCCGTGGAGCGCGACGACTTCGCGGCAGGCGAGCGTCCAAGGGATTCGCGGGTCGCCATACGCCACGAGCGTGAACTGCACGCCGGCGCTGGGCACCGGTTTGAGGGGCTCGGGCGCATACACGATCCCAGCCACACCCCAGACTGTGACGTCCTCCGCCAGCACCGCCACACACCCCCGCCGCAACGGAGCGCGGCCCCGTACTGCTTCAGGGACACAGCTACCGCACACAGGCGGCGTAGAGGTCCTCTCGCCATCCGTGATCAACCTGCCAGTCACGGCGGGGAGCAAGAAGACATACCGGCCATCGGATCGATCATCAGCGGGTCGGCCGCAGTACTGGCACAGTATGTGAGTCATCGCCTGCCGCTGGCGCAAGGCGTGAACACGGTCAAGCAGTGGCCCTCCAGCCCCGGGCTTGACCGGGACCCTGATCCACAGCGCGCCCCGCCGACGGTCGGCAATGCCGTACTCATCCGCGTAACCGATCCCCATGCCGTTGCGGCCGTGCCGCGTCGTGATCGCGGGGCGGGGCGGCACGTTTTCACCTGTCCATGGAGCGATGTACGGCACGCGAACGTTGCCCGCGAAGTACTGACGCGGTCGTGGACGCCGAAGCCGAAGGGGGGCACTGGGGCAGTCCGGCGGCAGCCCGCCGGTGGTGGACGGGCACTCGTCCCGACGCATGTTCAGTCCTTTCGGATGTGTGCTCTTCGCAGGTAAAGCCCCTCTTCGGCGGCCTTGAGACCCCGCGGGGGGAACGGAAAGGAAAGCACCGAAGAGGGAGTAGCGGGTTCGCGTCACGCCTGGTGTAGCCGCCGCCCCTCCCTTCCTGGCAGTTGGAGCTGGGGCGGCGGCCGACCCTCACCAGACATGAGGGGGTCCAGTTGGCACGGTCATGAAATGACATCGATGTGCCCGGTAGGGGAAGGTCCTCCATCAGTTGTCGGCTTCCTGGACGCTCACCGTCGGAGCCACCGCCATCACGGTCTGATCCCTGTCTCACGGCGCGGGTAGAGGCGCAGCGCCTCTTCCAGACAGGAGAGAAGGTCGATCGCGCTGGGCATCTTTAGTGGAGCTCGTTCGGTGAGGTGCCACGGCGGAGTGTCCCAGCGGACCCCGTGTGTCGGCGGCAGAGTGATCCGTGCGTCAGCGCCAGACATGACCTGAACTCCAGCGAGTGGGGAGACATGAACTCCGCTGCCGCGAGCGACCAGGAACGTGCCCGTTTCGCCGCACAAGAGGCATGGCAGGGCCGTACCTCTCCGATCGAGCCGGACAAGCGCAGCTGTGGCGGCTTTGCGTGAGGTGGTCACCGCGTCGAACTTGGTGCAGGCGGCCAACAAGACGGTGCTGGAGTTGCGAGCGAAGGCATGTTGCACCTGTTCTACGTTCATCGGCTGCGCGTCGATAAACAGGGGCCAGCCGAGTAGGTCCGCATCCGCATATGTGGCCGCTAGCGCGTCCCGGCTTCTCGGGGGCCACACAGAGGTCGTCATCAACGGGCCCCCCGAGGGCTGCGCATCGCTCCGACGCGGGAGTCAACCTCCGGAGCCAGTGGTTCCCCCGACCCGCCTGCGGCGATCTGGAGGCTGGTCACCACCAGGTCGCGATCGCATGGCTTCCCGCTGGGCACCGCGTCACCAGTGCGCTCACTACTCTGTTGCCAGACCGACATCAGCGACGACGGAGCGTGGAAGCCCTGGAGGTGGATGTTGGCGCTCATTGCCGCCCTCTCTGCCAGCGGTCTCGCTTCTCATACCTCATGCACCCACGGACTCTCTGGCACTGCTCATTAGTAGGGCGCATACGTGGTCACCACCTGAGTAGTCGCTTGATCGCTCACCGCTATTAAGCTGGACAAGGTATGCGTTGGGTCACCGGCTGTGGATGAACTTACTGTGACCAAGCGGGCAAAAAAACTGACACAGAGTACGAGTTGCACACGCCGAACCACGTGGGAGCACGGCATGGCACCACAGAAGCGATCGCGCTCCAAGACAGGAACACTGACTGCCGGTCAGGGTTCCCGAGCCCGCGCTGCGGGTGGCATCGTCTGCGGCCATCTACTCAAGATCATCCGGGAGCGCATTCCGCTGACTCAGTCCCGGCTGGCCGAAGAACTCGGCATCGACACGACGACCGTCCAGAGCTGGGAATCAGGCCGGCGTTCCCTAGCGGCCGTCTCTTCCGCGCAATTCCTGCGCTTGAAGCGATGCCTGCTAGGACGCGGTGCGCAGCCAATGCTTCTGCCTCTCCTGGATCTCGCAGTCGAGGCCGACTCCGTGATCGAGTACTCACTCGATGACACGCTCAACAGTGATGACTTCACCCAGCACCCGCTGCACAGCTGGGTCTTTACCCGAGCATCGACTCACATGATCACCTGGGCCCTGACCGGTGAGCAGCCCACGGTTCTCCCCAACGCCCCCGCGTCGACTCCCCGGCGGAGGGGCCCCACGCCTGGCTCACCGCTCCTGCCAACCCCTCAGCGGGACAAGCTGTTCGCCAATCTCCGCCGCACAGCGGAGATCGCGGACCGGGCGGGGGAAGACGGCTCGCTTCTGCGCCGACAGGCGCTCTACCTGTGTGCGTACGACACCAGCGTCGACACCCACTCCTGGCTCGCTGACATGCGGGAACGCCGTCCAACTCCGCTGCGTCACGCATCGTGGACACCGGCCTGGTCCGACGCCAGGTCGGTGGCAACGTCCCTGACCCGCTATGGAGATATCGAGACGCTGCAGGCATTCATCGAGCGGGGCATGGGAGAAGACGCTAGCGAGATGGCCAACCTCAATTATTGGGCGCACTGGCTGGGCCTCGACCCGGTGCCCCGTGCAAGCGACGCGTTCATGAGCGACGTCGACGGCCGGTCCTGGGAGGCACTCCCGCTCCTTCGCAACCTTGCCGACCGGCTTGATCCGTCACGGGGCGCGGTGGATTTGAACATCCACTCGGTGTGGGCGCTGATCAGCTCGAAGCCCGGTGTTCTGTCAGCTGACCTGGAACTGCACCGCGACTTGAGCGCCCGAGTCGGCCGCCTGCTCGACAGCGATGTGATCTCACGCCAGGCCAGGCGTGAGTTGGAGAATGTGCATTACGGTCTGAGACTGAGTAGCCGGTGATCCGCTTGAAGGGGACGATCTGCATGACTGATGACCAGGCTGACAAGGGAACTGTCGGCTACCTGTTTGAGATGGGTGCCCTCAAGCGGGGAAAGAGGAGTGGCTGGTGGATCGCCGGCATCAAGGACCCCGAGACCATCGCCGAGCACTCGTTCCGCACCGCGATCATCGGCGCGGTGCTGGCGATGATGGAAGGCGCTGACCCAGCGAAGGTCGCCCTTTTGTGCACCTTCCACGACACCCAGGAGACCCGTGTCGGGGACATCCCGTGGATCGGGCGCCGCTACCTGGATGCCGCGTCGAACGAGAAGGTTACTGCCGATCAGGTCTCGAAGACGCCTCCGGCCGTAGCGGAGGGGATCAAGGCCGTGGTCCACGAGTATGAGAACGGCGACTCATTGGAGGTTCTCGTGGCACACGACGCTGACAGGCTTGAATGCATGCTTCAAGGCATGGAGTACCTGGAGCAGGGTTACCGCAATGCCCAGGAATGGGTGGACACTACGCGGGCGAAGTTGAAGACGCCCTCCGCGCTCGCGCTCGCTGAAGCGGCGCAAGGCATGTCGTCCGCCGAGTGGAAGCACATCTACCTGAGCTGACCAGCACGACGCATCCGGGCATACAGAACTATTGCGGACGCCGTCGCCACTCATCTATCGGCGCACTAGAAGCCTCGGAGTTCCAAGGCTCGGAATGCCTATTCGTCGACGATCACGCCGAGAACCTGCCGTCAGTCGAAGTCTTGGGCATCCGCGCTATCCACCACGCCACGGACCCCGCGACGACGGCCGCACTGCTCGACTCCCTACTCCTGGACGACGCCCCGACCTCACAACCAACCTTCCAGGCAGCTGTCGACCTCGGGCGTTGTGCGCGTGATCCGCACAGGGCTGTCCTGGCGTGACCTGTCAGACCGCTACGGGCGGTGGAAGACGGTCTATACACGTTTTCGCCGCTATGCGCTCTACGGGGTCTTCACTCGTGCCCTGCAGGAGGACCAGGCTTGGGCGGATGCAGCCGGGGATATCGACTGGCTGGTGCAGATCGACTCCACCATCGTCCGTGCCCATCAGCACGCCGCTGCCACAGGCCGAAAAAGGGGTCCTTCCGGCCGGACGAACCGGGCGATCACGCTCTCGACCGATCCCGAGGCGGACTGACCGCCAAGATCCACCTCGGCTGCGACGGCCGGGGCCCCTTTCGGAGACCGACTCGCCGGAGATCCTCGGCAGGAGATGTGGCGCCGAAGCGGACGACGCCCTGCTTTTCTACTACAGCCGCCATGGGCGTAGCCCCAGCCAGGGGCTGCGCCTACGCGCGAGCAATGCCCAGACGTGTCGGCTGTAGTGCCCGATTCACCCAGTCAAAGCTGCTTGGATGTTGATGTGTGAGGGCTCAGGACTTGCTTGACGTTCCGTCCTCATGACTCTTTTGACGGGGTTCTCGTGATTGCTGGCTTGGCCATGCTTTGATCCGGGTGACGGGTGCGCTGCTGGTGCGGGGGTAGACGGCCAATTCCTCGCCTTCGTGGACGACGCGGAAGTGTGTGTCCTCCACGATGACGTTCACGATCTTGCCGCGGTGCGGATAGCCGATGAGTAGCGATTGGCGGGCAACCATCACGCGACCTGTCTTGTTGACCAGCCGCTGAACGGTCAGCGGTCTGGCCGGTCTGGCGGGTGGCAGGGTGCCTGCGGCAGCTCGAACACCTTGGAGCAGTGGGAGCCTGCCTGCAGGGATGGGCAGCGGCATGGTCTTCACGACACGGCCGTTGCTGATGGAGTGGAGGAGGTGCTCGTCCATCCGTAGCAGCACACGGCTTGTGCCGTTCAGAAACCCGTCGCGGCTAGTCAGGCCGCGTGTCTGTACTCGTTGATCAGGCCGCCGAGGACGCGAGTCTGGAGTAGTCGTCGCGGAGTGCTCGAGTCGGTCAATGGTGCGGTCCGGCTGTCGGTAAGGGCGGACGTTGCGTTCGGGCCTGATGGGGGCCATGGCCGTTGTAGTGCCGGGTGTAGACGTCGAGGACGTGGCGATGATGGGGCTATTTGAATCTCCTCACCTGCTGCTCAGCCGTGGGGCAAACCTGCTCTGTTGATCTCCCCACCCTTCGGGCGACCTTGTTCGGTCCTTTCGCGTGATGTTGCCCGGCGTGTCGATTGGCCCTGGGTGTGTCGTGGAGAGCCTGCGTGAGTTACGAGTTCGGCCTGGTCGGGGGCCTGAATGCTCACGCGGGAGGAAGACGTGGACGCTCATGCTCTGCGTCGCCAGGGATGGACGATCTCGGCGATCGCGCGGCACCTGGGCCGGGACCGCAAGACGATCCGCGCCTATCTGAACGGTGAGCGAGTCCCCGGGCAGCGGCGTCAGACGCCGGATGCGTTCGTGCCGTTTCTGCCGTATTGCAGGCAGCGGCTCGCAGACGACCCCCACTTGTGGGCCTCGACGCTGTTCGACGAGGTGACCGCGCTCGGCTATCAGGGTGCGTATTCGACGTTCACGCGGGCGCTTCGCCGTTGTCAGGTCCGGCCTCATTGCGAGCCCTGCCACGCTTCCACCGGCCGCAACGTCGCGGTGATCGCGCACCCGCCGGGCGAGGAGATCCAGTTCGACTGGCTGGAGCTACCGGAGGCCCCGGAGGGGTGGGGAGTGGGTGAGCATGCCCATCTTCTGGTCGGGGCGCTCGCGCACTCGGGCCGGTGGCGGGCGGTGCTGTCGGAGTCCGAGGACTTCCCGCACCTGGTCCAGTCCCTGGACGAGGTGATGCGCAAGCTCGGCGGGACCACTCGGCGATGGCGGTTCGACCGGATGGCGACAGTCTGTTATCCCTCCAGCGGGCAGATGACCGCAGCGTTCGCCGCGGTCGCGAAGTACTACGGGGCCGGGGTGGACATCTGCCCACCTCGCCGCGGCAACCGCAAAGGCGTGGTGGAGAAGGTCAACCACTCGGCCGCTCAGCGCTGGTGGCGCACGGTTCCCGACGGGCTGACCGTGGTCCAGGCCCAGTCCGGCGTCGACAAGCTCGCTGTCCGGATGGACGAGCGGCGCCGCCGCATTGACGGTGTCGTGACCACGGTCGGTGAACTCGGCGCCGCTGAACCTCTGCTGGACATGCCGGTGAGGCCCTTCCCGGCCGAGCTGGAGGTGGAGCGAACGGTCAGCCCGCAGAGTCTGGTGCAGTTCGACGGCAACTTCTACTCCGTGCCTCCCGGACTGCCCGGGGTCCAGGTCAAGGTTCTGCACCGCCTGGGCGAGGACGACCTGCGGATCGCGACGGCGGGCCGGGCAGTGATCGCCCAGCACCGCCGGGCCCCGCGGGGCGCCGGGCAGATCGTCCGTGACGACGGTCACGTCATCGCGCTGGAGCGGGCGGTGCTGGCGTCGTTCTCCGACCGGGCGCCGTGCAAGAACAAGGTCCGCAAGCCGCCTTCGGCGGCAGCTCTCGTGGAAGCCGAGCGTCTGCGCGGGCAGACCGCGGCCGGCGATCCGGCCGAGCGGGTCGTGATCGACCTGTCCCACTATGCCGCCGTGGCCGACCGGCTGCGGAGTGTTCCCCCACCGACGAAGGAGGAGAACCCGGAGTGGGTACGTCGCCCATGCAGATGAGCGAAGCACGCCGCTTCCAGCAGCTGCGAGGCCACCTGTCCTACCTCAAACTCAACGACGCCGCCGAGGCGTTGAACCGGGTCCTGGACCAGGCCCGCGCCGAACGGATGTCGCTGACCGCGGCTCTGGAGAGGCTGCTGGAGATCGAGGTCGAGGCCACTGAAGCCCGCCGGTTGGCCGCCCGGCTCCGTTTCGCCTGCCTGCCCGAACCGTGGACACTCAACGACTTCGACTTCGCCGCTCAGCCGGGCGTCGACGAGAAACTCATCCGTGACCTGGCCACTTTGCGCTTCCTCGACGACGCCTCCAACGTGCTGTTCGTCGGCCCGCCGGGCGTCGGAAAGACCATGCTCGCGGTCGCCCTGGCCCGGGCTGCGGTCGAGGCCGGACACCGTGTCTACTTCACCACCGCAGCCGAGTTGGCCGCCAAGTGCCACAAAGCCGCACTCGAAGGCCGCTGGAAGACCTGCATGAACTTCTTCGCCGGACCGAAACTCCTGGTCATCGACGAACTCGGCTACCTCCCGCTGCCTGAAGACGGGGCCTCCGCCCTGTTCCAGGTGATCAATCAGAGGTATCTGAAATCCTCGACGATCTTGACGACGAACGTCGGGATCGCCGACTGGGCCGGCGCCTTCGGCGACGCCACGGTCGCCGCCGCGATGCTCGACCGGCTCCTGCACCGGGCCGCGGTCGCCGGTATCGACGGTCCCTCCTACCGGCTCCGCGGCCACCAGAACCAGGCCGAGGCCATCCGAGCCGGGGTGAACGCCCGTGTCTCCTGACAACATCCCCGACACCACCGAGGTCACGTCCGAGATGGCCCGTTGCTGCCCGGTCTGCACGACCGTCTTCACCGTCGCCACCGCCACCAGCCGCCAGGTCTTCTGCTCACCCACCTGCAAGGAGACCAACCGCCAGAGCAAACCCGTCCAGCAGACCTGCCCGACCTGCCAGACCGCATTCACCACCACGGTCGGCCAACGCCGGATCTACTGCTCGGACGAGTGCCGGACCACCTCCCGCACCAGCGAGGACGCCCGGGAGAAACGAACCTGCCCCGTCTGCGAGGGCCCCTTCGATGCCCTCAGGACCGTCCGCCAGATCTACTGTTCGCCGGCCTGCCGCAAAGACGCCGAACGCAGACGAGACCAAGCCCGGGACGAAGACCGGGCCCGGCGCCTCGGTGAGACACCGACACCGTCGCCACTACCGGAGTTGCCACCGCAGCCCAAACCGGTCGGCCGAGCGTCATCACGCCAACCGACCCTGGAACGCGCCCCTTGGAGCCGACCGCGACCCGGAACTGTCCGCACTGTCAGCAGCCGATCACCATCGTCGCGCTGCTTGCGACCCCGGAAGCCGCCCGCCCCTCTGTCCCCACAGCCATCCCCGACATCGTTCCGCTGCGAAGGACTCCATGACCATCCACTGACCGTCACCGCTCACCGGGCCCGCCGACCTGACGGTCGGCGGGCCCGCACCGTCAGACCGTCGAATGCAACCGGTCCAATTCGCCGCTGACCGCATCCCGCAGCACGTCATGCTGCGGACCGAGCCTGAACCGCTCATCACTCCACCGCTCATGCGGATACAGCCACACAGGCTTTCCCACCAGCTCGGCCGGCTCCCACTCGAACCGCGGCCAGACGTGGGCATGCAAGAACGGGTCCGTGTTACCGAGGATCTCCAGGTTGACCCGGCGGAAATCGGGATCCAGCCGCCGACAGGCCCGCTCAACCGCTTCCCCGAGCTGGTCCATGTCGGACAGAAACGCCAGCCGCTTTGCCTTCGGCAGGTCAGACAGCCGTTGAACACCGGGTTCGTCCACGAGGAGGACCGAGTAACCTGGCAAGAACTGAACGTCGCCGATCACCGCGAATCCCGACTCAAGCCGCCGCAGCACGGTCGGGTTCTCCCCTCGCAGAGCAGCCCCGATCCGATCAATCCGCCAGTCACCAGTCATGGCCAGAACCTACCCACAGGTGACCAAGCCCCGATCCTCGCTCCCCACCTTCCCCACACACATCAAGGACCAACCAAGTGAGGCGAGGAGCGACCACGGCCCTTTTCAGGAATCGCCATCAGCGAGCGTGGGTGTCGTTCCAGATCAGCACGTGATCGAGGAGTTCACGCCGCAGTGTCCCGATGACTCTCTCGCAGTGCGCGTTCATCCGCGGGGACCGCGGGGCGGTCTTCAGGGTTTCGATGCCCTCGGCTTCGAAGACCGCGTCGAAGGATTCGGTGTACTTGCTGTCCCGGTCGCGGATCACAAAGCGCAGCGACTCGAGGCGCACGCCCACCTCAAGAGCAAGGTTGCGGGCCTGCTGGGCCGTCCACTGCGCAGTCGGATGAGGTGACGCCGGCGATGTGGAGGCGGCGCGTGCCGTGCTCGAGGAAGACCAGCGCGTAGACCCGGCGAAGGCTTGCCAGGTCGATGTGCAGGAAGTCGCAGGCAATGATGGCCTCGGACTGGGATGTCAGGAACTCGCGCCATGTCGGCCCGCTGCGGCGGGGAGCCGGGTCGACACCGGCTGCCGTCAAGATCTTCCAGACTGTGGAGGCTCCGATCTTGACGGCAGCCGGGCGAGTTCCCCTTGGATCCTGCGGCAGCCACGCGGGTTCTCGCGTGCCAGCCGTAGCACCAGCTCCTTCACGGCTTCCGCTGTCGCCGGCCGGCCCGGCCTGGTCCGGCACTCGCTGTAGTCCCACTTGCGTGCAACGAGACGCCGATGCCAGCGGAGCAACGTCCCTGGTGTCACAGGGGGAACGCCTGCGCCCAGCGACGCCGGGGTATCAGCGAGGACAGTGCCGCTAACCACAACCGGTCCGTCCACTGGTACCGCACCGGACTCGCAAGTTGCCTGCGGAGCACCGCGTTCTCGTGCCGGAGCACGAGCAATTCGGCGTCTCTGGCCGTCTGCCGACGCAGCAACACCGCTGGGACCGAGAGCAGCTTCCGTGTGACCTGATACACCAGTGAGACGATCACCTGGACATGGTCCCAGCGCGTCCGCAGACCCCGCCAGACCACCTACGACCTGCAGCGACGCATTCCTGAACGGCACACGCTCCCACCGAGAACACCCATGACCACCAACGCTGTCCACGTAATATTCCGCATGGCCGTTTCAACATCCCCAACTCGCTGAAGGAAACGCCCACTGCCACGTTATTGCCCGAACGAGTGGCATCCCGCAGTTCTTTCACGCGCAGCAAAATGGGGTGTCCAGTTGATATCAACCCGCCGAAAATAAGGGACTGTTCGTCACTGAGGCAAGTGACAAAGGCGGCGTGTTTTGTCTCTAAATTTGGGAAGTCTCCATGTGTCATTGGAGTCGTCGATCTCGAATGCTGATTCACCTGTAGGCGGCACTCATGGTCAGAAAAATAATCCAGCGGTAGGGTAGTTCCGCTCTCGACGAGTTCACGGTGTCGTGGTCGGGTCCCAAACGCGATCAATCCGGAGGTCGTCCGCATGGCATTCATCCTCTTCAGTGCCGCATCCGTTCTTCCATTCGTCGCCCATACTGCACCGTTCGTACTCCATGAGGCGAGTGCCTCCCTGCGCTCTGGCCGTGGTCGCCATCGCCGTGTCCAGCATGGCCGACATGCTGCGCGAGGCACAGAGCGATGACCTTGGAGCGTGGTCGCCAGGAGACTGTTTGGCGCTGGAATAGTTCCACGCCTGATGCTGCAGCTCATGCTCGTGCGGCGCTCCGGCGTACCCTGGCCCAACTAGACCTGCCAGGCGAGGCAATCAGTGACGCGGTGCTCGCTGCTTCCGAACTCGTCGCTAACGCCATCGAACATGCCTGTGGTCCGTACGAAATGCGCCTATGTCGCACCGATGCCGGGCTCACCTGCGAGATCCAGGATGGTGACCCGCGCATCCCGGAGATTACCGTTTCCCCCGCAGTTGTGCCCCTAGGTTCAGAGCCTCAAGGTCCTGGCGGCGGACTCGATAACCTGACTGAATCGTTGCACGAACGAGGTAGGGGTATGTGCATCGTTAACCAACTTACCTCTGGGCGCTGGGGGTTTCGGCCTTTGGGGCCTGGGGCGAAGGTCGCATGGATGGGGATCGTCGGCTCGGGAAGCGGCTGATTCCAGACAACAAATGAATCAACGAGGGTGGTCTGTGTGGCCAGATTGACCGTCCCGTGTCCGTCAATGTACTTACGGACACGCGAAGGTCGCCAGCGTGGATGACATGCGGATGCTGCGTCCGTAGAGTCGCGGCAGTTCTGGTGCAATGGAAGGACTGGCGTGGTGAGTGATCCTCAGCGCCCTCGGGCTGTTGTGATTGTCGGAATAGTGAGAACGTGGCGATGTTTCATCTCCCGTGGGATTGGGGGCCGCAGGATGAGGGAAGCTGCCACGGTAAGTGGAGATCAGTATTCCGCTGTCGGATGTGCTTGAAAGAGGAAGGCGGAGATGGTGCGCAGATTTGGCTCTTTGAGGGCGGGCGGGCTCTCTGCAACCATCTTGGTGGTCGGAGTGTTCCTGGTTGGCTGCTCGAAGACAAATTCGAGTGCCGAGTCGCCGATCGGACATGAGGGAGAGTCATTGCCGACACTGTCTCCGAGTATGAGTGAAAGAAAAGAAGACCCTGCCTTGGCGGCTTACCGTGCGATGTGGCGTGACCTAACCGCCGCGTCGCTTACCTCCAATGCGGCCTCCCCGTCGCTGGATGACCATGCCAGGGATGGTGCTCTTGAAGTGATGAAGTACGGCTTAAAGAAGGCCAAGAAGGAAAAATTGGTTAGCAAGGGGGCGCCACTTGTAGACCCGGAGGTCGTGTCAGCGATCGATAGCGAGGTCGAGCTTCGTGACTGTGTGGATGACAGGAACTGGCTTCAGTACAAGCTCGATGGCGAATTGAAGAACAATGTTCCTGGAGGGCATTTTAGAACTGACGCAACGGTGAACCGGGTCGGCGGTGTATGGAAAGTCTCCTACCTCTACATGCACGAGGCCGGGTCGTGTTGATCGAGCATAGGGTGGCAGCACGGCTCTTGGCTGCCACCGGGTGCTTGATGATCGGAGCGACGGTGGCCCCCGTTGCATGGGCAGATGGTTCAGGCGGCCACTTTGGCGGGGTGACGTGCGCTCTTGGTGGATGCGAGGTGCGTGCTGAAGTTCGTGGCAGACGTGCCACAGGCGTTGGCCGACAACGCAGTGTTCATTCTCGGCGAGGTCTATCATCCCGTGGCAGGAGCGCTCCCTCCGGGCGACCGACGATCGCGTCGGATGGTTGGGAGCTCGATCTCGGTGAGGGTATGGGGATTCTGCCTCGCTTCGATGGCGAGAAGCCGAAGAAGTCCAGACTTAAGCATCAGCAGAAGGTGCCGGTCGAGGTTGTTGTTCGACAGGCTGTGGAGAAGTTGCGGTTGCCGAAGCCAGTGATTCGTACGAGTCCGGACGAGGATGATGTACAGGTGGTGGGGGTCCCGACATGGATGTGGGTTCAGCACAGCACTTGGACACCAGTTACTCAGACGGCTGAGGTCCCGGGGCTGAGGGTGACCGCGACAGCCAGTCCGCGCAAGGCGGTGTGGTCGATGGGGGAGGGCGGCGTGGTGACGTGCTCCGGACCCGGGACCTCGTATTCGCGCAAGTTCAGTCCGGAAAAGCCGTCACCGGATTGCGGCTACACCTACCGGACGTCGTCGTTGGCTGAGGCGGACCGGAAATTCAAGGTCTCGGTGCAGGTTGCATGGGATGTTGAGTGGCATGGCGGTGGGCAGGCTGGGCGGGTGCCAGGGTTGGTGATAACCGCCGAGAGGCCGCTTGCGGTCGATGAGGTGCAAGCAGTCGTCGTGCATTGAGAATCCGCAACAGTACGCGGTTCGGTGAGATGCCGGCTGGACCTGATCAGCGAATTCTTCTTTCCTCTGGAGCGGATTGTGGGTACCTCCATCTCGTCTCTGCGGCCGAAGCGTACGGGCACCGGGCTGCCGGGGGCGCGGCGGCCCGAAATGCAGCAGCGGCCGTCGGCGGCGACGGGCGGGGTGCGGCGCAGACCAGGATGGATCTGGGCTGGTGCGGGAACGGTAGTTGTCTCGGCCGTCGGCTTCGCACTTGTCGCCTCGTCAGTGGGCGAGCGACGAGATGCGTTGGTGCTGGCGCGAGATCTGCCGTCCGGTCATGTTCTTACGGCCGGTGACCTGCGTCGGACGGAGGTCGCTTCCGCTACTGGCGTTGTGTTTGCAGAGGACCAGGCGGAGGTGCTGGGGCGGCTGACGAGGGTGCCGCTGCTAGCTGGGTCGCTATTGGCGCCAGGGGAGTTCGGCGGGAGGAGAGCCTTTCCGCCCAAGGGCCAGTCGGAGGTGGCCTTCGCTGTTGAGGCGGGCAGCGTGTCGCCGGGCGTGGCGCGTGGTAACCGCGTCGCGGTACTGGAGGGACCCGGCGGCACGGGGGGTGGGGTCAGCGATAGGGAGGCGGCTTCGGCTGTTGTCGTGGGGACGGTGACGGGGGCAAAGGCTCCTGAGTCTCCGGGCGCTGCTCGTGTGGTGACGGTGCTGGTGGAGACGGGAGCGGTGCGTCGGGCCGCGGGCATGGAGCATCCGCGTGTGGTGGTGCTCCCTGCTGAAGGGCGGGAGGCGCCGTGAGGCGGTTGATCACAGTGGGGTCACTCAAGGGCGCGCCCGGGGTGACCACAACCGTGTTGGCCCTTGCGGCGGCTTGGCCGGACCGGGCTGATGACGGGGTGCGGCCCGTGGTCGTGGAAGCCGATGTTTCGGGTGGGGATCTCGCGGTCCGGTTCGGCTGTCCGCATACGCCGGGGTTGTTGGATGTAGCCACTGCGGCCAGGAAGGACCATCCGGGCTCGCTGCTGGGAGCGACGGCTGAACTCCAGCTCGGCGTGCGGGTGGTGGTCTCGCCGGCGGGAGGAAGGGCATGTGCTGAGGCGGTTCGTCTCGTTGCTGAGTTTGGGCAGCAGGTGCTGCTGGGCGAGGTAGGTGATCAGGGCACGGTCGTGCTGGATGTAGGCCGTCTCGGTGCGGGTGCCGAGGGGCTGCTGGACGCGGCTGAGACGGTGGTGCTGGTGTCGCGTGGTGGGGCGGATGCGCTGGCGCACGTGTATGCGTACCTGACGGAGGTCGGGCCGTTGGCGCAGCGATATGTGCTGGTTGTGATCGGCCCGTGCCCGTACGGGCCGGGCGAGATCAGCGCGACGCTCGGAGTGACGCGGGTCGTCTTCTTGCCATGGGATCCGAAGGCAGCCGCAGTCCTGGCCGGCGACTCCCATGCGGCATTGCGCATCAGCAGGTGGAAGGGGCTGCGGCTGATGACGGCGGCGCGTGAGGTGGCATGGCAGCTGAACGGGTCCGGTGAGGCGGCGCTCTCCGGACTGAGTGCCGATCTCGCGGGGCTGGGCGCCATGCCAGCTCAAGGCGGCCCTGCTCAGCATGGCCTGGCAGGGCTGGCGGCGAAGGAGGCCGACTCGTGAGCGCGATCGTGCAACGTGCTGTGTGTGGCGCTGGTGACCGGCAGCTGGCGGAGACGGTACGGCAGCGGGTAGTGGCTCGTTTGGCGGCGTATGCCGATGAGCGGGAAGCCGCTGGGCTGCCGCCCGAAGGCGAGGCTCAGCGCAGGGCAACGACGCAGCGACTGGTGGAGGAGGAACTGGCTGCGCGGGCTCGGGCAGCATTGGCCCAGGGCAGTATCGCGTTCGACCGAGCAGCGGAAGAGCGAATCGCGCAGACGGTCATCGACGCACTGTTCGGCACCGGCGCTCTGGAGCGGCTGCTGGCCGATGAGTCGGTCGAGAACATCTGCGTCAACGGGTGCGACACCGTATGGGTCCGCAGCTCGGATGGAACATGGAGCTCAGGGCCCGCGGTAGCGGCCTCGGACGCCGAGCTGGTGGAGATGGTCCGCACGCTTGCAACGAGCGTGGAGGGCGAGGAGCGCCGTTTCGACCGCGGCGTGCCCCGGCTGAATATGCAGATGCCGGACGGCTCGAGGCTGTTCGCGGTGATGGCCGTCACCGGGCGGGTGTCACTGTCGGTGCGCCGTCACCGGTTCCCTGCCGCCTCGATGGAGGATCTGGTGCGGCTCGGCGTGTGCGATGAGCCCATGGCCGCTCTTCTGTCGGCGCTGGTACGAGCGCGGAAGAACATCATCATCGGCGGCGGCACCAATGTTGGGAAGACCACCGTGCTACGCGCGTTCGCGTCCCAGATTCCTTCGACCGAGCGGCTGATCACGATCGAGGACACCTTCGAACTCGGCCTCGACGCGGATCAGGGTGCTCACCCGAATGTGGTGGCGATGCAGGCCCGGGAGCCCAACATCGAGGGCCAGGGCGCCATCGATCAGGCGGAGCTGGTGCGCTGGGGACTGCGCATGTCACCTGACCGTGTCATCGTGGGCGAGATCCGCGGCAGCGAGGTCATCCCGATGTGCAACGCGATGAGTCAGGGCAACGACGGCTCGCTGTCCACGATCCACGCTTCCACGTCCCGAGGGGTGTTCACCAAGCTCGCGGCCTACGCCGCTCAAGCCCCTGAGCGCCTGTCGTTGGAGGCGACCAACCTGCTGGTGGCCTCCGCTGTCCACTTCGTGGTGCATCTGGGGTGGGACGCCGAGGGGAAACGGGTGATCGACTCGGTACGTGAGGTCGTCGACGCCGACGGGCCGCAGCTGGTCTCGAACGAGATCTACCGTCCCGGGCCGGACGGCAGGGCTGTCCCGGCCACACCCCTGCGCGCTGAAACACTCCAGGACCTGATCGGGGCCGGGCTGCACGCCGAAGCGGCGGGCTTCACCTGGTGGGGAGCAGACCGATGACCACGGAACGGCTGGGCGAGGCAACCAGCGTCCTCGCCGCGATCCTCGGTGCCGCCTTCGGCACCGGCCTCCTGCTGATCATTATCGGTGCGCTACGCCGCCCCGTCCTCCACGACGCAGCAGCCGACGGGTGGCGGCAGCGGATGGCCAGCCGCCTCCCAGCCGCGTGGAACAGGCGCCGCCTCACCATCGCCCTGACAGCCGGAGTGGCGACGGGGGCGTTGACCAGGTGGCCTGTGGCCGCCGTGCTGACCACTGCGGCCATGCTCACCCTGCCCGGTCTCCTCGGACCGGACCGGGCCACCGCTCGGCGGACCGAGCGGCTGGAAGCCCTCGCGCTGTGGACAGAGATGATGCGCGACACCCTCTCCGCCGCTGCCGGACTGGAACAGGCTGTCCTGACCACCGCCGCCATCGCCCCCGCACCGCTGCAACGAGAACTGCATCGCTTGGCCGCATCGATCCGATCCTCCCAGCCGCTGCCCGCCGCTTTGCGGACGTTCGCCGACGAGGTGGACGACCCGCTCGCCGACGTCGTGGTCGCCGCCTTGGTGACGGCCGCTGAACGGCAGGCCAGCCAACTCGCCGCGCTCCTGGGGGAACTGGCCGACTCGGTCCGCGAACAGGTCGCCATGCGCCAGCGCATCGACGCCGGCCGCGCCAGCATCCGCACCGGCGTCAGAGTCACCGTGACCGTCACCCTCGGCATGGCCGTCGGCCTGACCGTCTTCAACCGGCCCTACCTGGACCCCTTCAACTCCCTCACGGGCCAGCTGGTCCTGGCCGTCGTCGGCGCCTTGTTCGCAGCCTCCTTCACCTGGCTCACTGCTATCGGACGTCTCCACGAACCGGTACGTCTTATCGGCCACAGCCCTGCCAAAGCTCCAGTCACTGAAGGGAGGACACGGTGATCACCGTCGTGCTGGGCGCTGCATTCGGCGCCGGACTGGTCGCCCTTGCCTACGGGCTGCGCCCACCGCGGCCCGCACTCGCCGACGTGATCGCCTCCCTCGACGCCACACCACCTTCGGCCGAGACGGGAGCACCGCATGAGGAGGCGGAATGGGCAACGCGTCTGGGCCGCAGGGCCGTGCCGCTGGTGCGGGCCCTCGGCTTTCCGACCGTGTCCCTGCGCGCAGACCTCGCCGTCTGCGGGACAGATGTGGAAAAGCACCTGGCTGGCAAAGCAACCTGCGCCGCCGCGGGACTGCTGACGCCCTGGATTGCGCTCGCTCTGGTCCGCTTCGGTGCGGGCATTGACATCGGCTGGTGGATGCCGCTGTCCGGCTCCCTGGTCCTGGCAGCCGTGCTGTTCTTCCTCCCGGACATCAGCGTGCGCAAGCAGGCAGCCGAACGCCGACAACAGATGCGGCACACGCTCACCCTCATCCTCGACCTGACCGTGATCGCTCTGGCCGGTGGAGCCGGTATCCAGCAGGCCCTGACCGACGCCGTCCAGAGCCCCCGTGGCTGGGCCGCATCCAAACTCCGCCACTCCCTGCACGTCGCCCAGCTCACCCGGACCAGCCCCTGGCAGCACCTGGGCGACCTCGGACAACACCTAGGCGTCAGCGACCTGACGGAACTCGCCGCCACACTCAACCTGGCCGGCACCGAGGGCGCCAAAGTACGCGCATCACTCGCCGCGAAGGCCCGCGCCATGCGGCGCCGCCGCCTGGCCGAGGTCGACGGAGCAGCTCAAGCGGCCACCGAGCAGATGTCCCTTCCTGTGGTGCTCCTCTTCACCGCCTTCCTCTTCCTCATCGGCTATCCAGCCCTCGCCCACGTTCTCGCAGTGACCTGACCAGCCGATACGACTGCCGAAACACCGATACCGGAGAACGATTCCTATGCTCCACCCACACCTGTGGGCACTCGCCGTGGCCCTGCGTGACCACGCCGTCCGCGTGAGGCGGCGCGCTCACGGCGACGCCGGCTACACCACCGAGACCGTGGTTGTCACCGCCCTGCTGGCCGTCCTGGCCATCACCGTGGTCGGCATCATCGTCGGCAAGGTGCTCGGCAAGGCCCACTCCATCGACCTGGGATAAGCCGGTGGACCACCTGCTGCACGGAAGGCGCGGAGCTCGCAGTGACCGGGGTTCCGCGACCACTCAGCTAGTCATCGTCGTCCCCGCGCTGCTGATGATGGCCCTGCTGGTCGTGCAGTTCGCGCTGGCCTGGCACGCCCGGCACATCGCCCAGTACGCAGCCGAACGCGCCCTTGCCGCCGCTCGAGTCCAGCACGGCAGTGCAGCCGACGGCCGCGGACGAGGCGTACGCGCCCTCGCCCAGCTCGGCAGCCGCGTCCTCACCTCGCCCTCCGTCACCGTCCGCCGCACCTCTACACGGGCGACGGTGCGTGTCCAGGGGGCGGTGATGCCGGTGGTGCCCGGGCTGCACCTGACCGCGAGCGGCACCGCATCGGGAGCGGTCGAGCGCGTCACCACCCCAGCCGGAGACGCCTCGTGAACGCGGGAAGGAGCCCCGCCTCGACGTCGGCGGACCACGGTTCGGCAGCCGTGGAGCTCGTCCTGATCACCCCGCTGCTGGTGCTCGTCCTGATGACGGTCGTCGCCTTGGGACGTCTGGCCGACGCCCGGCTCATTGTCGCCGATGCCGCCCACCAGACCGCCCGGGCTGCCTCCCTCGCCCGCACCGAAACCGGGGCCCGCGCCACCGCCCGGGACACCGCGCACGCAGCACTGCACCAGGCAGGGGCCGCATGCTCCCGGTCCCAGGTGACTCTCACCACGCGCGGGCTCCAGCCGGGCAGCGCCGTGACCGCGCACCTCACCTGCACCGTCGCGCTGGGAGACCTCACCCACACCGGCTTCCCGGGACGGGTGACCCTCACCAGCACCGCCGTTTCTCCCATCGACGTGCACCGGAGCACCCCGTGACACACCCGATGACCGTGAAGAACGCCGACGGCGGTCAGGCCACCGCGTTCATGGTCGGTGTCGCTGCCGCGCTGTGGCTGTTCGCCGGAATCGTCGTCGACGGCGGACTGGCCCTGGCCGGCAAAGCCCGCGCGCTGGATGTCGCGCAGGAGGCCGCCCGCACCGGCGCCCAGCAACTCGACATCGCCCGCCTGCGCACCGCCGACGACGTCCGGCTCCTGCACGGCAAGGCGGCCCAGGCCGCTGCCTCCTACATCACGGCGACCGGCGATACCGGCACAGCCACGGTCCGGGGCGATGAGGTCACGGTGTATGTCACCCACCACCAGCGCGCCCAGATCCTGCAACTGGTCGGTGTCCGCACCCTGACCGTCACCGCTCACGCCACCGTGCGCGCCGAACGCACCACCGAATAGGGCAACCTGCGACGCCGAAGAGGAGCGCACCCCGCATATGGCTCACCGATCCTCATCGCGCGAGCGGCTGCGCGCCATCCTCACCGTCACCGCGACGGCCACCGTCGTCCTCACTCTGCTGGGCGGCATGCCGTACGTGCTCTGGCAGGCGACCGCCGTGCCCTGGCCCGACCGCATCGCCTCCTGGCGCGAGCTCGGCGACCACCTCACGCAGCCCATCACCGACCCGGCGATGGTCGAACTCCTCGCGATGGTCGGCTGGGTGTGCTGGGCAGCCTTCGCCCTCTCCCTCCTCACAGAAGCCGCCTGGTACGCGGCACACCTCCCGCAGTTGCTGCGTGACCGTACGGCTCACACAGCACATCTGCAGACACTGCCCGTACAGCGCGCACTGGCCGCCCTGTGTATCGGCACACTCGCCCTCGCTCTGATCAGTCTCTGGCGACCCGCCGCCGCGCACGCCTACCAGCACGCTTCCGCAGACGCACTGCGCTCCCACATCGCCGCGACGGCCCCCGCCCACCCTGGACTGGCTCAGGCCAACCATCACCTGCCGCATGCGGCAGAGAAACCATCGTCGACGCGCTGTGTGGAGTACACGGTGGTGGACGGCGACACCCTGTGGACCATTGCCGAGGCACATCTCGGTGATGCGCTGAAGTGGCCACGGATCTACGCGCTGAACAAAACCCGTGTCCAGGCCGATGGCAAACGACTCACGGATCCGGACCTGATCACCCCCGGCTGGCGGCTGACCATCTCTCTCGCCTCATCCGCCTCCACACCGCGCCACCTCATCCCATCCGCGCCCTCTGCGACGTCGGGGGAACGGTCCACTCCGCATGCGCACACCGGTCCATTGCTCAACGAACGAACCGGAGGACGCAGCGAAGAAAGAGTCACTGACCACCGAGCCACCAGCGACCATGTGGCGAGCCACGCGCGGTCCGGGCCTGTCGCGATCAGCGTCGGCACAGCGGGCGTCATCGGGATCACCACTGCGGCCGGGCTCCTGGCCGCCTTGCGTTTCTACCGCTTCTACCAAAACCGCTCCCGCCGCCTCAGCCTCGATGTACAACCACCGCGGCTGAGCCCTGTAGTGGAACAAGCCGTGCTGACCGCCCGCGAAGCCGCCCTGCCGAGTGCCACCACCCCAGACCCAGGCCTGCTGGTTACCCGGCGTACCCCTCCCCAACGTGCCCAGCCTGCTCCCACGGTGACCATCGGCACCGAAAACGCAGCCGAAGTCCCACTTGAGGTTCTCGCCCTGACCGGAGGCTGCGCATGGACCGGCCCCGGCAGTGAGGCAGCTGCTCGCGCACTGCTGATCGGGATTCTCACCGCAGCCGAACGCCTCCGCCCTGGAACACCCCATGTCAGGGGACTTCTCACCCAAGATCTGGCTGACCGGCTTCTGCTAGGCATGCCGACCGTCTTCAGTGCCCTGACGCTGGCCGTGGACCTGGACCAGGCGCTGTGCCGAGCGGAAGAGCATCTCCTCGCACACGCCCATTACCGACAGGACACGCAGGAAGCCGAAATCACACCGCACCAGGCAATGGACGAGGACACGGAGGAGAACTCCGGACCCGAGATCCTCGTTCTTCTCGCCCAGCCGGACACCGCACATACCGAGCACCTCGCGGCACTGGCCAACCGGTCCACCCACAGCGCCCTCATCGTCCTCGCCCTCGGCGACCTGCCCGGCGCCGCCTCCTGGCACATCGCAGCAGACGGTGCCGTCACCGAGGAACAGGAAAGCCGCCACCGCGTCCGGGACCTGCGCCTGTTCCACCTCACCGCCCCGGCCGGCCGCGATGTCCTGGACGTCCTCCTCACAGCGCACGGCAAGCGCCCCCAGCTCCGTGTCGTTCCCGGAGCCCGAGCAACTGCCGACCCACCGCAAGATGCGGCTGCGAACGCCGGGCAGGAGCCGGAAGACGAGGTACCCGACGCCCGATCAGAACCGGCAGAGCCCGGCACACCCGGCCAGGCGCGCCAGGCCAAACCAGTCCGCCTGAACGTCCTGGGCCCCATCACCCTCTACGTGGCAGGGAACCCCGAACCCGTCGGCTCGGGGCTACGCGACGAAGTACGGGAATTCCTCGCCCTTCTCGCCGCCCACCCACGAGGACTGATCGCCGACGACATCGCACGCCACCTCCGCCTTCACGAAGACCCCGAGCAATCGGCGAAAGACCTCAAGAACCTCCGCCGCGCCGTCAGGCGCGCACTTCGCTCTGCCAGCGGCCACAGCAAAGCGGAATTCATCCAGCTCCATGGAGAATTGCATAAACTCCACCCGGCGCTGGTGGAAACCGACCTCGCCGCCTTCACTCAAAGCGTCCAGCAGGCCGCGGCCGCCACTGAAGAAACCGACCGGCTGTCCGCCCTGCGCAACGCGGTGGACCTCTACCACGGCCCTTTCGCTCACGGCGGCGACTACCCCTGGTGCGACAGTCTCCGCGAATCGCTCGCCGGCAAGGCCACTGACGCCGTCGCGCACATCGCCCACCACGCCGAGCACACCGGCGCCCAGCACGACACCGATACCGCGCTTGCCCTGCTGGAGAAGATCACCGCTCTCCACCCCACCCACGAGCTGCTCTACCAGCACGCCATCCGCCTCCACCAAACCGCCGGGCGACACGACACCGCCCGCCGTACCTTCGCCCTCCTGACGGACCATCTCAACGAACTCGGCCTCGAGCCGGATCCGGCTACCCGCGCGCTGGTGACCAGCAGCACACGCAGCTCTCCCGCCACGGATGACCAGGCGGCACATCAGGGTGGAAAGCGGCGAAGGGGCCTGGATGTCCAAGGTGGGTCGCGCGAACGGCTCAGATGAGCCGATGGCGTTTCCCCCGTCGTTTCCATCGTCGTTTCCCCCGGCGTTTCCGGGGCCGTCCTTGGACGCGACGCCTCCGCGCGGGGCATCACGGCAGGCCCGGCCGCACACGAGCCACCTGCTGGCGAGGGCGACTGTATATCGGTACAGCACAGCATCCCGATCTACCTGACCCGGCGGCCCCGGCCACCACAACTCACCCTGCAACCGCTGCCCGCTCACCTGCCCGCAACGCGTGCCCCGCTCTCAACCACCTTCCATTCCTTAACCCCACACGCTCCTCGCCGGCCGGCACATTGCAGTCGGCCGACGCCTCGAGGTGAGGCGCGGCGCACCCAGGCGCAGCCGAGGGTGGCCGCGCCGGGTGGCCGCGCCGGGTGGCCGCGCCGGGTGGCCGCGCCGGGTGGCCGCGCCGGGTGGCCGCGCCGGGTGGCCGCGCCGGGTGGCCTGGGGAAGCGTCGTCCACCCCGCCGTGCACGACGCAAAGCGTCGTGCACCCGCGAATTGCCATAAATTCCCGTCGTGAATTCGCGAGAATTCCAGCAATTCCCAGCCCGGATTGATATCGAAGCAACCCGCGAGTCGAGCTATATTGGTCGTGTTCCCGGAAATTACGGGAAAGAAATCCAGGCCAACAGGGTCCGCCTGAATACGTATTGCAGGTGGAGTATGCCCGAAAGGCTCCGGGGCTGCGAAAAGGAAAGACTGCGATGACCAGTGCCGCTCAGTTGTCTCCGACGCCCAACTCGGCCACACCGAACCCTCCGGCAGGCCCGTCGGCCTCCACAGCCCCCGTGAACGGGAAGGCGCGCCCGGGCGAGTTGCGGGCCCGTATCGCGAAGGCCCTGGTCGGAGGCCCGCCGGGGGCGCAATTCAGTGTCACGGAGCTGGTCAACATGCTGGGGCATTCCGGCGGTGCGATCGGTAACGCGTGTGAAACCCTCGTGCGCCGGGGTGAAGCGGTGCGAGTCGGTTTCAACCCCCGTATGTACCGGGCGACAGCGACCACCGCCGCAGCCGCCGCACAGGCCACGGCATCCGGGCCATCCGCCCCGGCGTGTACGCCCCCGGCCTCGCCATCCAGTGCTCGGTCGACGCCTGCCGTTGGCCCGCCGGGTGGGCGGCCCGGGCCGGTGACCCGCCCGAACGGGCAGCAGTATCACCCACGGGTGCTGGCCAACCTTCCTGATGTCGAGGCGTTGCGGCGGCTGCGCGAGGCGGGTGTGCCGGTGTTGCTCTACGGTCCGCCGGGGACGGGCAAGACCTCTCTGATCGAGGCTGCCTTTCCGGACCTGATCACGGTTGCCGGGGACGGTGACACGACGGTCGGTGACCTGATCGGGGAGTACACCCAGGATCAGCGCGGTGGTTATGAGTTCATCTACGGGCCGTTGGTGGCGGCCATGCAGGAGGGGCGGGCCCTTCTGCTGGACGATGCGACCCTGATCTCCCCGAAGGTGCTGGCGGCGCTGTATCCGGCGATGGACGGGCGGCGCCAGATCCAGGTCAAGGCGCACAAGGGTGAGACGATCACCGCCGCCGAGGGCTTCTACGTCATCGCGGGCCACAACCCTGGGGTTCACGGAGCGGTGCTGACCGAGGCCCTGGCCAGCCGGTTCTCGGTACAGGTCCAGGTGGGGTCGGACTACGACCTGGCGACCGCCTTGAAGATCAACAGGACGGCGGTACGGATCGCCCGGAACCTCGCCACCTGCCAGCAGGCCGGTGAGGTCGGCTGGGCGCCGCAACTACGCGAGTTGATTGCGTTTCAGAAGATCGCCGATGTCCTCGGTGCCGAGGCGGCGTTCGCCAATCTGGTCGGCATCGCCCCGCTCGAAGACCGCGACACGGTCGCCGAAATCGTCACCAAAGCCCTGGGTAAGCCGGTGAGCGCCCTGTCCCTGGGCCGCCAACTCTGACCCGGGTCTCCGGCTCATCGGCCACCACCCCACGCACCCCCGATGCCCGCAGAAAGGGACCGATCCGCCATGCCCGCGCAGACCACAGTCCACGTACAGCATCAGCCGCCCGCACTGTCTGAGGCCGAATGGGCCCAGGCGAGGTGGGAGGACGATGGCGGCCCGCCGTTCGAACCCGGTCCGGCCGCGCAGGCCGGGCAATGGATGCGGATCGCCGCAGCTCTGACCGGACGGCTCCCCGAACTGGCGGACCGGAAGGACGTGATTGTCACTTGCCAGCACGGCACCCGCTCCGGCGCCCCGGGCGCCTTCTACCCCACCACGGCCGAGCTGGAGATCGATGCCGCCCTCTTCGGCCCGCTGTCACCGGCCACCATCAACCCCGATCGACGCGGTGATGAGGAACGCTACCCGGTCGCCTGGGGAGTCCTGGTCCATGAGGCCGCGCACGCCGCGCACAGTATCTGGACCACCCCGCCCAATCTGCGCGGGACCGCGCTGGACAGGGCGGCACAGCTGTTGGAGGAGTCCCGCGCCGAACATGCTCATCTCACCCGCCGCCCCGCCGACCGCCCGTTCCTGCGATCGGCTGTCAACACCCTCATCCTCGCCGACATCACCGCCCAGACCCCTAGCAACCGCTGGCAGGCCGCCCAGGCGGCCGGTCTGATCCTCGCCCGTAGGGATGCCGGAATTCTCGACCCGGACGAAACCGAACCCCTTGAACAGGCCGTGACCAGCATCCTTGGTCCCGACCTGCTGGACACCCTCACCCAGATCTGGACGGCGGCCCACGCCACCGCCGACGACGACGCGCCCGGCATGCTGGATCACGCGCATGCCTGGTGCCAAGCCCTCGGCACACCAGCCACCGGACCCGAACCCACCGGTGGCGGACCAGGGGGCGAAATCGCCGAGGCCATCGGGAAAGTGACGGTACGGGTGCAGGCGAACGAAGCCGCGCAGGCCGCCGCGCAGGCGCGGGTCGCCGCCGCCCGGGCCGCCCGGGCCGAGGCGAAAGCCGCGCAGGCTGCCCACGAACGGCAAGCGGTCAAAACGGCGGAACGGGTCTTCTCGCCCGGAGCGCGACCGTTCACACCCGGCAAACCCCGCAAGGGCAACACCCCGTCCCCGGTGACCGGCACCCGGCTGCCGACCGCAGGTGAGAAGGCCGCCGCCGGACAGCTCGCCAGGGCCCTGCGCGCCGCCGCCTACCGCGAACGCACCACCACCCATACCGCCTCGGCCGCCCCGCCCGGTCGCCTCAACATGCGCCAAGCACTCGCCCGGGAGGCCCAGAAGGCGGCCGGAGCCACCCCCACGGCCACACCCTGGACCCGGACCCTGCGCCGCCCCAACCCCACACCGCCACTGCGCGTGGGGATCGCGGTCGACGTGTCCGGATCCATGAACGCCGCAGCAGACCCGATCGCCTCGGCCGCCTGGATCCTGGCCAAAGCCACCGCACTGACCGACCCCGACTCACGCACCGCCACCGTGGCCTACGACCGGGCCCTGACCGCCATCACCGCACCCGGCCGTGCCCCCACCAAGGTCACCCGCTTCGAGGCCAGAGGGCTGGGACACCGCCTCGCCGAGGCTATCGACGCCCTGTGCGCCGGGCTCGCCCTCACCCAGCCCGGAACGGGCCGCCTGCTGGTCATCGCCTCCGACGGCTACTACCACCCCGACGAAGCCAACCGCGCCGCCCAACGCATCACCACCCTGAAGGACGCTGGATGCGCGGTGCTATGGCTCGCCTTCGCCCCCGACCCGTGCCCGCTGCCGGGCGCCACGCCGCTGGAACTGACCCACCCCGCCCAGGCCATCACCGCGATCGCCAAAGCCGCGACCACCGCCCTCACCACCACCCGATAACCACCCCACCGCGCCACCCGCACCGGACCCCACACGCCCCCGGCCCACCCGGGCCGGGGCGCCGCCCCCACCCGGAACCTCGCGCCCGTTGCCTGACCGGTCGAACCCGGCACTCGCCGGACGCCGCACACCCGACGACACTATGCGTCACCCAGCCATGGAATACCCCTCGGATACGGTCGTGAATTCGCGATAATTCCAGCAATTCGCAGCCGCCATCAATGTCGACCCATTCCGAGTATCGAGCTACATTGGTCGCATTCCCGGCAATGATCGGAATCGGAAATCTGCAGAGAATTAACTCGAAGAAGCCGCTACGGGTGACATGTGCCCATGAGGCTGGGCGGTGGGAGGTGCGGCCGAATGCGGATTCAGAGGCCGTATCAAAAGCAGCCGCAAGCTAAGTGTCACCTGACGTGCCCAGCAGCCCTGGCAGAGGTCCCAACCGAAGGCCTGCTGCTCCGCCCCGACGACCGGATGACAACACGCCGCCCCCGATTTCCCTATTCCATTCACAAGGAGCGACAGCTCATGTCACATCACCATCACGCCACATGCCGCGACGCATTCCGAAGTCGACGCCACCAGCGATCGGCGCAGAACAGTGCCATTCCGGTGACCGGAGCGGCGGGACCCCGAATACCTCACAGCCCGTAACGACGCCGACAGCACAGATCCCCCACCCGATACCCCGCCAGGAGTTCATCATGCAGAATCGGAATCGCCCCAGCACACCGCGCTATCTGATCTCGCCCCGTTACCTCGCAGGGCCCGACCCCGCCGCCGTGACCACAGCTGACGACGTGCTCCTGGCAGCCGGATGGAAGGCCACCCGCGAGCCGTGCCACACCGACTACCGCGACCCCAGCGGACAGCGCCACGCGCGCCATCTCCACAGCCGGGCCGAGCACCCCGGGAAGCCTTTGATGGCCTGGGAGTTCACGGCCAGTCCCTGCCCCACCGCACGTGTGACCTGGACAGCGTGGTTCTCCCACGACACCCCACCCGAAATCACCGCCGCATTCGCCGCCGCCGTGGCCGACGACACCCCCGGGCCCACCCCCGAAGACGGTCCGCGCTACCTCCTGTTGTCGCAATCCCCGCACAAGGCCACCGAGGCACTCGCCACAGCCGGATGGATCCGCGACATCGGCCACCAAGACGACTCCTGGTACTCCCCCAACGAGCAGGCCGTCGTCATCACCGCCACCGTCCCCACCACCACCGGGAAGAGCGGAGCGAACTGGCTGTGCGCCGCCCGCCGCGCCGCCGACGCCATGGTGCTGTGGGTCGCCCTAGCCTCCCCGGCCACCCCAACCCACCTGATGGCCGCCCTATGCCGCGCCCTCACCGACCCGACACCAGTCCCGCGCCACACCCTCCCCGACCCCGAGGTCGGCGCACTGACCGTCACCCGATGCCTCTGAACACCTGCATCCCCCCAACCTGACCACCACCCACGCGAACCACCTCCCGGCAACACACCAAGCCGCCACCGCCAGCACCGGGCCACAAGGAGAACACCACCCATGACCTTCATCGCCGAACAAGCCCAGGCAGCCTCCGCATTCATCCAACAGACCGCCGCCGCCAGTGAGTACGGACCCCACCGCGGTGCCGACCACGCCCGCACCGCCGTGCGCCTCGCCAGCACCCTCGGCCTCAGCCTCCAGCACATCACCATCACCCCGGACAGCAAGCGCCGCACCACACCCGGCGAACCCCTCCTGGCCATCGCCACCTGCCCGACCACCCGTACCCAATACACCTTCCTCGCCCGCTACCCCCTCTACGAGGACGAGCCCTTCGAACTCCTCGGCCCCTGTCCCGTGTGCGCCGCACCCGTACCGCTGGCCACCGTCCGCCACCTCGCCGACCTCGGCACCCACCTGGCCACCGGACCAGCCCCACTCAGCAACGGCCCGACCCCGGCCACCTACCCCGACACTTTCGACACCGACGAAGGACACGCCCCGACCTGCCGCTACGGCGGCGCGTAGGGAAACCGGTCGAAAGGGCACCCCCATGGACAGTCCTCTCAGCAGCCCCCGGTCCCACACCAGCCCCTCCACCTTCACCGGTCCTGGCGAGACCGCCCTGCGCACCGCCTTGGGCAACGACGGCTACGCAACGCTGCGCCGCCACCGCCGCCTCACCGACACCGCGCTGGGGCCCCTGGCCGAACTGCTCTGGACCACCGCACAAGAAGCCGACCGCCTCCACGCCGAACTGCGCTACTACGCCAGGAACACCTGCGACCACGTACGCCACGTCCCAGCCCACGCGAACCAGACCGACGCCGTCCCGCTCGGATTCCTGCAACACACCAGTCGCGCCATCGACGTGAACGCCACCCGCTACGGACAACAGATGAACCAGCTCAACCTGGTCATCGAGGCCTACAAACTCGCCCTCCTCGCCGTGTAACAGGCATCTACCCGGCACTCGCCGCCTCCCGCAGGGCACCGCTGTACCCCGAGCCGCCACGGCCCACGAACAGTCCGCCGGGCACCCGCGCCCCGACGCGACTGCCGGGGCCATCTGTGCCAATCCGCAGCTCGCATCCCCGCACCACCGCCATGCGCTGCCGCGCGCACGCGCCGGACAGCACCAGATACCAGGTGAAAGGAACCGCCTCCATGGCGACGCCCGACCTCCACCACCACCGCGCCCTGGTCCACAAGATCCTCACCCAAAGCCAACGCCTCCTCATGCGCGACGCCGTCAGCGCACGATCCGCACTCGCGAGCGTGCTGAACACCGCAACCGAACACGTCTGCAACAAGCACGCCACCCGCGTCTCACCCCACCACGCCGCATGGCTCGAAGCAGAAGCCGCCTCCCACCTGATCAACGCCGCCGGATGGCAGCTCACCGGCCTGACCGACCCCACCCTCCCGCACTACTTGACCCGCCTCGACCAACGCCCCCACCCGGCACGGCTGCGCCTGCTGGACACCGCAGCCCACCGCGCCAACCCCGACCGCCCCACCACACCGCCCACCGTCTCCCTGCCCCAGCAGCGCACCGACGCCCCCACCGCAAGCCGCAGACGGGTAAACCCCTGCCCGTGCGCGTGCAACAGCGGCGGCTCCTGCGGCGGCTGCGGACACGCCGGATGCGGTGGCCGGTAACGCGATCACATGAGGAGCTCTGTCAGCGGCTTGCACGACGGCCGCTGACAGGGCCTTTCCATGCGTGCCATTGGGAGAGTCAACGGGTCGGGTCTTGCCGTGGATGATCTCGACGAGCTGTTCCAGGATTTCTGCGGCGCGTCCAGCGGTCTCGGGGTCTTCCACGGCAGATGCGGCGTGGGCGGCGGCCCGGCTGACCAAGGCGTTTGGAACCCGTTGCCGGGTTGCGGGCCGTTAGCCTGTCGGTATGTCAGAGCGTGTCATGCCCGGTCGCACGGACGGCCTGATCACCCTGGGTGCCGCGGACGCTCTGTGGGTCGATTTGACGGCCGACAGTGCTGTGCCGACGGCTTCTGGGGCATTCACCTGCTCTCCTGCCCATGCCGCGGTGGGGTACGTCCTGCTCGGCGGCCGTGTAGTGGCGACGGTGAGGGCGAGCGGCGGTCAGTGGAGTGTTTTGGAGGTTGAGGTGCGCCGGGCGGCCGCGGAACTGAACGCGGTTGGGATGGATCGGCAGGACATGGTCCGCATCGGTCCGTTTCGTGGGACGCCGAGACAGGAGTGCGACGAGGAAACGCAGCTGCGTTGGCGCCGGCGCATCACGGGGGAGCTGCAGGAGCTGGGCGGCCCCGAGCGGGCAGCACGACGTGAGGTCGGCCGGCCGTGCCATCTGGCGGGGATCGACTGGCGACAGATACTCGTGGAGCGGACCCGCGACGGGACGCAGCGGACGTGGTGGCTGCCGCGTGCTGTGGTCAGGCTGCTCGACGCGGCCGAGCACGCCGAAACGCAGTGGGTGCAAGCCGCGCGGACCCGCCAGGCAAGCACAGCCGTCACCGAGCCGCCCTCCCACCTCCGGCAGGCCCGAGACTCTGGCGGTCGGCAGACGACGAGCCCGGAGGGCTCCACCGCCTCACTGCGTCCGTACAATGCGGAGCTGGAAGGCCAGCTGTACTCGGTGCTCAGCAGGAAGCCCAGTACCTCCCGCAGAGTGGCCGGTTGGGCGTGCGCCGTCTGCCGCACCGCGCCCGCCACCGTGCTCGACCACTGCCACGAACACGGCTACGTCCGCGCCCCTGTCTGCCAGTCCTGCAACACACAGGAACGCCCCGACCACCTGTACAGCAACGACATCCGCGTGGCGAACCGCTACACACGCCTCTTCCACACCGACGCCGACGACTGGCTTCGCCACTGGCACCGCTGCCCCGGCTGCCGCGCACGCACCACCCTGCCCCTGCCGCACCTCGCCGCATGGACCGCCCACATAGCCTGCCGATCGCTGCGCCCGACCCACCGCGCCCCCGGCGGACGCGAGCCCTGCGGTGTCCTGCGCGTGTCCTGGACGGGCAGTCAGAACGCGCCCCGTTCCTGCCTGCTCACTGTCGCCGTCGATTTCTGCCCCTCCGGCGAGCACCGTGTCCTGGCGCGAGTCCCCTACCGCGAAGCCGCCGAGCGGTTTCGTCTCTGGTTGGCCGAGACGGCCCCTGCCGTGGCCGCCGCGGCCGGTCCTGACCGCTTGGACGGACTCCCCGCCCAGTTCCGGCCAGTCATCGCGGACACCAACGGCGAGGGCCTGGCACTGTTTTGAGCGGGCACAAGGAGACCTGACACCCCAACGTCACCTCGCAGCTGCCGGCCCCCGACACGGTCACCCCCCACGCTCCAGCGAAATGCGCAGCAGAGTGGGTAAGGGTAGGCGATGCGCCCCAAGGAGCTGGCCTGTTCGATGCGTCAGAACGCACTGGTAGCAGTCGGGCCCGCGCAGCCTCACAGCCGGGATCTCAGCACGCCAACCTCACAGCCCGGCGCGGTCGGGTCGAAGCCGTGCTCGACCAGTCAGCGAACCGCCAGCAGGCTTCGCAACGACCACCACGCGCGGATCACGTCGAGGTCGACGTCGGTGCCATAGCCGACGCCGACGTCGCCGAGGTGTTCCTCGTGTCCGAGCGTCAAGGTGGGTGAGTGATCTTCAGGTCGCCGTGCGTGAACACCGGAGTCCACGGCCGGAGCGCGGCATCGGCGACCTGGCGGTTGCGGGTGACCAGGTCGGCGGGCAGGACGCCGTTCGTCACGAGCCACTCGCACTCGCACTCGCCCTCGAGATCCGCCGCCAACTCGTCAAGGCCCCGGCCGGGCCACGGTGGCAACGGCGCGTCGTGCAACTTCCGGATGGCGGCACCCGCCGTGGCCCCCACGCCGCCGGCGACGCGATCGACGGCTCGCCGAGGCGGCAGAGCGCCGTCCCCGGGACCGCGGCGATCGCGAGTACGGGCGGCTTGCGCCACAGGACCTCCGGGGTCGGGACCGGCGCCAGGGCCATCGCCTCGGCCTCGACGTCGATGCGTGCCTGATCGGCGTCCACCTTCAGGAACACGTCGCCGACGCGCAGGGTCGCGCGCTCGGAGTGGGCGACGACCTTGACCTCATCCATGGCGGCCAGTGTCCCGGGATGACCGTCGACGTCGCCGGGTTTATCGCGACGCGTTCCGAACTGGCTTCTGATGACTCCAAGCTGCTCGTCCCATCACCTGAAAGCCAACAGCGAACGATCGAACACGATACGGATGGACGGTAGGTGCCGGGTACCGTCCTGACTGAGTGGCGGTACCCGGCCGCTGGTCCGTTCGTGCCGGTCTATGCCTCGCTGCTCCTGGTTGCTGCCGTGGTGATGCGGTAGGTGCGTGGGCGTTCGGTGACCTGTTCGGTGATGCCTTGCTTGGTCAGGGTGACCAGGGCGTTGGCGATGGCGCCGGAACTTTTCTCGATGATCCGGCTGATGCGTGTGGCGGTGAATGCTTCGTCGGGGTGGGCGGTGAGGTGGCCGATGACCATCTGGCGCAGGGCGCCAGGGGCGAGGCGGGTCCGGTGGCCGCTCTGGCTGGCGGTCGGCTGGGTCTCTTCCGTCTTTGTGTCCTCCGAGGCCGCCTCGCTTGTCGGAGGCTCGGACGCGGGCGTCGGCGCCGGCGCATCGTCGTTTTCTACTCCCTGCGAGGGTTCGGTCACGGAACTTCGCTCCCCGTCTTCATCAGCATCGCCGTGTTCTGATGCGTCGTCCTCGGATGCGGGGGACTCTGCAGTGGGCGCGGGGCGGTCGTGATGCTCGTTGGGCGACTCGTGGCTGTCGTCCTCAGCGGTCGGCGGCTCGTCGGTCGTGTCCGGTGAGGTGCTGGTGTCAGGGTCGGGTGTGGGTGTGGGTGTGGGTGTGGGGTACCAGTAGTTGGCGGGGCGGCCGGTGCCATCGGGGGCGGCGCTTTCTCGGTGGGCGAGGCCGGTCTGTTCGAGGTGGCGGAGGGCCTTGGTCGTGGTGGACCGGCCGACACCGGCAGCCTGGGCAAGGGCGGTGCTGGTGGTGCCGGGCTGGTTGTTCAGTGCGGCCCATACGGCGGCGGTGGCGCCGGTTAGCTGAGCGGGGTGGGGTTGGTTGGGGGTGGTTGTGGTGTTGTCGGTTTTGGTGGTGGTTGGCATGGTGGGGTCTCCCGCGTGGGGTGGTGGGTGGTTGTGGAGAGAGCCCCGGCCGGGGTTGCTCGCGGCGCGTGGCCTACGCGGTGGTCCGCGGCGACGACTATGAACGCTCTGTGGCGGCCGACTAGTCAAGCCGCTCCCGTCACCCCCGCGGGTGCTTCTTGGGGTGACCCGCCGCCGGGTGCGGGGTGAGGTGCGGGTGCTCCCGGGGTGCGCTCGGTGTCGAGCCGGGTGCGAAGTGCTCGGGCGCGGTGTTGGCCCAGGTGCAGGTGGCGGCGGAGCTGGCGGATGCTGACCGGCTGACCGGTGTGCTGGCGGGCCGCCAGATCCAGTGCGAGAGCCCGCGCGTACACATCGGCGTCTGCGTGGCTGTGTTCATCGGGCTGGTCCACGGGTCCATCGGGGGTGGGTTCGTGGCTGTCGTGGCGTGTGGTGGCCGCTGTCGGGTCCCCGTCTTCCTCATCGGTGCGCGCAGTCGGTGGTGGAGTGGGGGGTGCGGGTGCTCCCGGGGTGTTCCTGGGGTGCTCCTCGCGGTGGTGGTCGTGGGGTGCGGTGGTGGGGTGCGGGTGTGTCTGGGAGGTGCAGCGGCGGTAGGCGGCGACGGTTTCGGTCAGGCCGATGAGGAGCAGGGGTGGTACTGCGTGGAGGAGCACTCCGGCGGGGTCGGCGTGGCGGGGCCAGCCGATGTGGTCGTCGGGCCAGAGGGAGGTCCAGGTGTTCATCACGGTGGCGGCCAGGCCGGCGGACCAGCGCAGGGTGGTGGACCAGCGTGGTGGGGGGGATGTTCCAGGCGGCGAGTCGTGCGTCGGCGTAGAGGACGGTGGCGAGGGTGAGGGCGACCATCGGGTCGAGGAGGAGGGCGATGGGCCAGGGGATGTGGTGGTCGACTGCGAAGAGGGTGACGTTGACGGCGGTGAAGATGAGGGCGAGGGCGGCGATGCCGGCCAGGATGCGGACGAGCGTGCGCATCAAGGTGTCGACCTCGGCGGGGGTGGGGTGCGTGCTCACCGTGCACCGCGCGGGCTCGGGCGGGTCGCGCCTTGGTAGGTGCGGCTGGTCAGGTCTACGGGGGCTTCCCGGACGGTGGCGCCGGGGTGGGGTGCGTCGATCATGTGGTGGTGGCCGCTGTAGATGCCGACGTGCGTGACAGCGCGTGGACTGGTGCCGAAGAACAGGAGGTCGCCTGGTAGGAGGGGTGTTCCGACGGGGAGGTGGGGGTCGGCGTCGTACTGGGCTTGTGCCACGCGGGGGAGGTTGATGTTGATGGTGGCGTAGGCGGCTTTGGTGAGGCCGGAGCAGTCGAAGCCGCCTTCGGCGGGGCCGTCGCCGCCCCAGACGTAGGGGGTGCCGAGTTGGCGGCGGGCGAAGGCCACCACCTCCCGGCCGGCAGCGGAGGTTGTGGGGAGGGCGGCATAGCGTCGCGCGATCCGTAGAACGTCTGTCACGTATGCGTGGGAGGGGTTGTAGGCGTAGATCGCCCGCTCGATGTTCTTGTTGTGTCGGGCACCGTGTGTGCACAGCAGGCGGGCTGCGGCGAACACCGCGTCGACCGGGTCCCACGGCGTCGGCGGTCTGCGCCCACCGGCGGGTACCGGATGTGCGTAGAGCTTGAAGGTGGACGGTAGGAATTGCATGGGGCCCACGGCTCCTGCGGAGGATCGCATGGTGGGGTGGCGTCCGTGGTCGGTCTCGGCCTTGCCGATGCCAGCGAGGATCGTCCAGGACAGGCCCGGGCACTCGGGGGCGGCCCGCTGATACAGCGCCAGCATGCTCGCAGGGATGTCCTGCAGCGCGTTCCTGCCCGGGGCGGTGGTGGTGCCGCTGGTGCCGGGGATGAGGGAGCTGAGGAGTGCGGTGATCGCGATGGCGGCGAGCAGGGGAAGGGCGATGAGGGCGCAGCCGATCCCGGTGGTGGTCTTGGCGAGCAGGCTCATCGGCCGTCCGGCGTCGTGGGTGGCCGGGGTGGGATGGGGAGGGTGAGGGCGGTGTCGGCGTCGGTGGGGTCGATGCTGGCGGGGGTGAGGTGGGGCCAGTGGGTGGTGAGGCCGGTGAGGGTGGTGCGGCGGGCTGCGGGGTGGAGGGGTGTCCACCAGGGGCCCCAGGGGGTGTGGGTGGTGAAGTCCGCGGAGGAGGTTGCGACGTACAGGCCGAGGTCGTGCGCGGGTTGGGCGAGGCGGTGGCGGAGGGCGCGGTCGCGGGAGGCGGTGCGGGTGTGGATGAGGAGGGCGGGGCGGGTGTTGGTGGAGGTGGTGAAGGCGGCGTAGCCGGCGAGTTTGGCTTCGACGCGGGGCAGGGGCTGGGAGCCGGTGTCGTATTCGAGGAAGAACGGCAGCAGGACCGGGTTGTCCGCGTCGGGGGTGGTGGGGTCGTGCCAGTGGGCGTAGGCGTCGGGGCGGATCATGTCGTCCCAGCGTCTGGCGCAGGACCGTTCGGACAGCCATAGCGTCAGGTGGCCGTGGGTGGTGTTTGGGGTGGGGGCGGCGAGGTGGGTGAGGAGTTCGTTGACGCCGATGTCGTGGCCGAGGGATGGGGAGTAGGCGATGCGGCCGGTGGTGGTGGGGCGCCAGCCGAGGGCGGCGGGTTCGCATGCGGCGTGGGCGGCGATGACGCTGGCGCCGGTGGGGCCGAGGGTGTAGTGCTCGGGTGCGGAGCCGGTCTGGGTCAGGGGGCGGAAGGAGTCCAGGACGGCGTGGTGGTGGAGGACGCGCAGGCGCCGTTGGGCGGAGCGTTGGCTGGTGAAGGCGATGCGGGCGATCTGTGTACTGGTCAGGACGCGGTGTTCGTGGACCATGGCGGTGATCCACAGGTCGCGGGCGGTGAGGCTGCGGGTGAGGGCAGCAGGGTCCGTGCGGTGCCGTGCTGGTGTGGGCCGGGGCCGGGTGAGTGCGGCGCGCGCGGTGTAACGCGATCCGGGTCCGGAGGCGGGGCGGGGCAGAGCGGGCACGACGGTTCACCACCAGGGCATCGGCCGGGAGAAGGCCGGGTGAGCGGAAGAGGGGGCGTGGGCGGCGGATGCGGTGGTCAGGGGCGGGTGGTGCGGGTGTGGGTGCGGGCTGCTGCGGCGGTGCGGAGATCGGTGGCGCGGCCGGGGACGGGGGGTGGGAGGGGCCGGGTGGTGAGGGTGAAGGCCGGGGATTCGGCGCCGGCGGTGAGCAGGTGGGCGGCGGCTTGGTAGGGGCCGAGGTGGGCGAGGTCGTGGGCGGTGAGGGTGGGGAGGGTGTGGCGTTCCAGGGCCGAAGCGTCTTCGGGGGAGGTGTTGAAGAAGATTTTGTTGCGGGCGTTGGCGGAGATGCCTTCGCGCAGGTCGCGGGGGAGCTGGGCGAGGTGCTGGTGGGCCAGTGCCATGGACAGCCGGTAGCCGCGGGCTTCGGCGAGCATGTCCTCCAGCGGGTAGGGCAGGGTGAGGAAGTTGTGCGCCTCGTCCACGTACAGGGACGCGTCGATGCGCTGGTGTTCGGGGGTGCGGGCGCGGGCTGAGGCCGCTTGCCAGGTTCCGGCGACGATGAAGGAGCCCAGCAGCCGTGCGGTCTCCTCACCGAGAGCGCCTTTGGGGAGACGGGCGAGGAGGATGCCGCCGTCGAGGACCTGGGTGAGGTCGAAGGTGGAGGGGCCGGCGGAGATGGCGCGGCGGGCGAAGTCGCGCAGCAGGAAGGCGCGCAGCTTGTTCATTACCGGGCCGACCACGGCGGCGCGGGAGGGTTCGGACATGGACTCGTACCAGGCCCAGAAGCCGCGGAGGACGGGGTCTTTGATGGTGGGGATCAGGCGCAGGCGGTAGGCGGGCTCGCCCAGGAGCCGGGGGACGTCGGCGAGGGTGACGAGCTGACCTGTGTGGACGCGGTGTCTGAGCAGGGTCAGGCAGGCGGCACGCATGACGTCGTCGGTCCTCGGGCCCCAGAAGGCGGTGAAAATGCGGCGGAAGATGCCGGTGAGGTTATCGACGACCACGTCAATGTCGGCCCCGTCCAGCACGTTCAGGCATGGCGGGGCGTGGGAGTCATCCGGGTCGATGAGGACCAGGCGGTCGGCACAGGTGTCGGGCAGCCGGTGCAGGAGGTCGGTGACGAGGTCGCCCTTGGGATCGATGACGATCGCGCCCCGATGATTGCGGACATCGTCGAGAACGAGGTGGGCGACCAGGGTGGATTTACCGGAGCCGGTGGCGCCCATCAGATGGATGTGGTGGCGGACGTCCGCGACCGCGAGACCGACCGGGCGGCGGGCGCCGGTGTCGGAGCGGCCAAGCGGCTTGACCCCGGCGCCGGGGGTGGGCTCGGGGACCGTGGGGGGTGGGAGGACCGAACGGGCCCCCGCACGCCGCACGCCAGGGGCGTCCGCGTCGACGGGAAGATGGGCCAGGGCCGCCAGTTCCGGGACCGACAGCAGCGCCGCACGCTGCGGGAAGACCCGCCCTTCCAGCCATCGTTCGGGGCGGGCGAGCCGGGTGCGGGCGAGCCAGTTGAGTTCCGCGTACAGGCCGAACGCGGAGGCCAGCGCATGCGCACGCCCCCGCACCACATCCCGCGCACGCTCCTCCTCACCTGTGCAGGTGGCGGCGTAGGTGATGGACGTGTGCCATTGCGGGCCGGTGAGTTTCGCGGCGGACTGGCGGACCGCGGCACCGTGCTCGACATCCTGCCGCCGGGCCAGTGAGGGCTGTGGCCGGTGCAGCAGGAGCGCGCCGAGCGCGGGCAGCCGCGGGGTGGAGTACCCGGCTTTCAACCGCCGCGCGGAGCGGCGGGCCCGCCGCACAGCGGCGCCGGTTGCCGGGCGGACGAGGATCTGTACGAGCGCGGTCTCTCCCTCGCTCATGCCGGTGGCCGCCTGCAGCAGCGCCCGGAGCGGGTCGGCCGCGTGCTCGGTGCGCAGCGGCAGCACCTCTGGCCGGGCCGGGCGCAACCGCCCCGCCGTCACCACATGGCCAGGCGGGATGAGCTCCGGTGGTTCCTGGACGCGAGTGTGGGCTCCGGGCCAGGCCGCCTCCACCGCCCGCCGCACCAGCCCCAGCGGCACCGTCCCCGGCACCCACAGCCGGATCCCCAGCCCCGTCGGCGACCACGCGTACTCGAACCCCAGATGCGGCTGGCCATCGGTAAGGCGCCGCCACCACGGCCGCAGCAAACCCGCCAGCTGCGCCCACAGCACGTCACCCCCTTTGGCGGGGATCTGGGGCGGAGCGAGGATTTCGACGCAGTGTGCGTCGTCGGCGAAGCGCCGCTGGCGACTGCGCCGGATCCGGCCGCAGGCGGTGGTGACACATACGACGGCCGCCGTTGCGACCGGTACGAGCACGGGCATGTACGGGACGGCCCAGCCGAGAACGGTTCGGGCAGTGGAGGCCCAGAAGGCAGCGGGGTCGGTGAGGAAGTCCACCACCGGGCCACGGGGTACCGGGCCGGTGACGGGCGCGGTGACGGTCACTGGTTCCACGTCTCTTCGCCGAGATCGTGGTCGAGGGCGGCGTCGGGATCGGTGTCCTCGGTCCAGTGCTGGGCGGCGAGTTCTCCGGGGTCGGTGGTAATGATCTCGTGCTCCCCCGGGGCGGCCACGGAGATCAGCGCGACCTTGCGGCGTTCCCCGGCCAGCAGCAACGCCTCGCCTCTCCCGGCGGACAGCAGGAACTCCCGCTCACCGTGGGAGAGCCGGAACGAGGCGCTGATGGTGTCGATCGCTTGTGGGGCCTGCCGGAGCAGAATCTGGGTCGCCGCGTTCGCGACCACCGCCCTGCCCAGCGGCGAGGCGAGGACGTCATCTGCGTCCTGGGTGATGACGGCCAGCCCGGTCCAGTTTTTGCGAGCGGCCTTGGCCATCCGGAACAGAAAGCGTGCCCCGGCCTCGTCACGCATCAGCAGCCACGCCTCGTCCACGATCACCAGATGCTTGCCGCCCCTGGCCTGATCGGTGACCTGGCGCCAGATCGCATCCAGCGCCAGCAGCATCGCCGGAGCCTTGACCTCCTCCGGCAGCTGCCGCAGCGCGAAGACCACCAGATGGCCCGCGGTGCTCGCCGTGCTTGGGCCGTTGAAGACGCAGGCATGCGAACCGGTGACATACGGCGCCAGCCGCTCCACCAGCCCCGCAGCCACCTCACTCCCATCCTCATCCAGAACCTCCGCGAGGTCGGCAAGGACCGGCGGGGTCCGCGTCCAGGTCCGCGCATCCGCCGTGATCCCCGCCCGGGCGTAGGTGGCCAGGAGCGCCCGGTCGAGCACAGCTTCCTCCGCGCCCTTCACCTCGGCGCCGAAGAGCACAGCCAGGAAGCGGTGCAGGAACAGCACGCGCAGCGTCAGGACGTCCTCGACCTCCGCCTCGCCGTGACAAGGGAGGTCGAAGGGGTTGAGGCGTACGCCGTCGGCACCGAGCGCGACGACGTTGCCGCCGACGGTCTCGGCCAGGCGTACGTACTCGTTTTCCGGGTCGACCACGGAGGCGGTCACCCCGGTGAACAGCAGCCGCAACAGCTCCAGCTTGGCCAGATACGACTTGCCGGCCCCGGAACGGGCGAGGGTGACCGAGTTGTAGTTGTCGCATCCGAAGCGGTCCCACAACACCGGCGCGCCGGAGACGGCGTTCAGCCCGTACAGCACCTGCGACCCCGCTCCGGCCTCGCCCGCAGGGGCGGGTAGGTCGGGGCTGGCGAAGGGAAAGCAGGCGGCGAGCGCCGCGGTGTCGAAGGTGCGGCGGATCTTCAGCGTATCGATGCCCAAAGGCAGGGTGGCCAGCCAGCCGGGCAACGCCCGGTAGGTCGTCGGTGCGACCGTCAACAGCAGAGACTCCGCGACCGCTTTGACGGCGGCGACCTGCTCGGCCAAGGTCTCCTCGTCCGCGGCGTGGACGGTCATGTACAGGCCCACGTGGAAGAGCTTTCCCTCACCGCGGGCGATCCGGTAGGCGAGATCGGCCGCATCCGCGGCGGCGGCCTCGACCTCCGGATTGTCCAAGTGCCCCTTGTCGAACGCGCCGCGCCGTCCGGATTCCAGCCGGGCACGCTGCTTCTTCAGACCGGCCGCCGCCACGAGGTTGGGGACCGGTTCGATGTGGAGCGCGATGTCCAAGTGCCCGGGGAAGGCGAGGAGGGGCGCCAGCCAGCCCGGGCCGACTTCAGCCGGGTACCCGGTCACGACCAGGGTGGAGGCCAGGTGGCCCCCGATCGCGAGGGTGCGGGCATGCACCTCAAGAGCCTCCGGACCCACAGGCTGCAACAGCTCTCCGGCCCGGACGACCTCATGGTCCGCACGGCGCCGGTTTCGGGGACGTCGGATCACGTCTCGTCTCCTTGCGCTTCCGTATCGAGCGGCGGTGTAGGGGGATCGGGGTTGCAGGCGGTGTTGATCAGCGCCGTGGTCTGCTCAGGGTCGAGTGGGGTGACGCTGATACGGGCGGGAGCGAGCCCGCGAACCGCCTCCTGGAGACGCTGGATGGCCCGTCTGCTGCAGGCAGAAGGCCGGGCTCGGCGCGGCGGTGTCTCTTCCCGTGCGACAAGGACGATCTGGCGGGTCAGCAGGTCCCTGGTCCCGGCGAGATGGGCAAGGTAGTCGGCGTGCGCGCGGGCCGCCCGCTCCAGCGCCGGGTGCGGCAGAGCCGGGGCACCGTGGTGGAGCTGGTCCACCAGAGGCGCGAGATCGGTGCGGTGACAGCGCAGCAGGAGCTGGGTCGGGCCGGTCAGCGAGTTGAGCCAGCGCCCGAACCCTGCGACCAGACCCTGCTGCTCGGCACCGCTGTGCAGGTCGAAGTTGACCGGCGAGCAGACGCCCAGCGCTGCCTGCCCCTGCTCGGCCAGATCCAGCGTGCCCACCGGGCCGACACCGCGATACGGCATCCGCACCGGCACTGGCATCGGCCCGGCTGCCTTGCCCATCTCCTTGTTCACGATCTCGGGCAGCGCGGGCACGCCTTCCGGAGCGTGTACTCGCCGTTTGGGGATGCGGGCGTGAGCGAGGGCGGCGAGGAGGAACCGGTCCAGGCCGATGCCTTCCCGGGCGCCCACCGCGACCGCGGTGACCGCTCCGGCCACGGGCACCACCATCACCAGATACGCCAGCGGCGGCATGAACGGCCGCGCGAGCCAGTACCCGCCGTACAGCACCAGTACGCACCCGGCCAGGATGGCGGTCTGCCGCGCGGTGAGCGGGCCCAGCACCCGGTCAGGGCGCGCGATATCCGCCGGAATCCGGGTCGTAGCAACACCATCGTCGTACACATCTGTCATGAACACTCACCTCCGGGGCGGTTCAAGAGGAAGCCGCAACTGCACCGGGCGTACAGGCCGGACACGCACCCGCACGGCCGGAATCCGCAGCACCATCTGCCGCGAGGCCATCCGCGGAACGGACTGGCCGGCCGACGGTCGCGCGGACGAGGGCGAGGCCGAGCCGCTGGTGGTGTGTGGTCGCGGGACGCGGTCGGCCCTGATCGGCAACCAGGTCTGGACCGAGCGCGGCGGACGGGTGGAGACGCGCTGCGCGGCCACGGGCAACGTCAGCTGCCGCTTGCGCCGTGCCTGTGCGGGATGGACCACGGTGCGTGGACCCTTCTGCTGAGAAGTACCGGGTGAGGCCATTCGCGAGCCGGTGCTCAGGCGGCCCGCCGGTCCCCTCGGGAGCGTGGGCGCCGTTGTCGAGCTGGCCGCCGGGGCTCCGGCTCGGGCCGGGCCCGTGCCCGCAGGCCCGGAAGGGCTGCCGGGCGTAGGAGAGCCATTGGCTGTTCCGGGTCCCGAACCGGGCGCTCTGCTCGCCGCGGAAGCCGGGCCAGTGCCGAGCCACCTGCGGAACAGTGGCAAGCCTGGCTGTGGCCCCGGCCCTGGCGGACCTCCGCCGCCACGGCCGGGACGTCCACCCCCGCCACCGGGCCGACCACCTCCGCCAGGGCCGCGGCGCAGCAGGGATGTGCCGGGGAGGTAGCGGTCCATGAGCCTGTACAGGGCCAGGGTCCGCAGGAGGCGTACGGCGGTGGGGGCGTGGGGGTTGTGGATCGGGCTGGCGCGGAAGACGACCTGCATCGTCCAGCCGGGGATCTTGAACAACACCCAGAACAAGGCGAGCCCGGCCAGCATCGTGCCCAGCTGGTCCGAGTACGGAATCCCCAGCGCGGTGGCGCCGGGGGCGAAGAACAGCTTGAGCGCAACGATGAACGTCATCGACTGCGCGACCTGAATGACCAGGCACCCGGCGAGACCACGCCACCACAGCCGGGCCACCGGGTCGGTGAGCGGGTGGGCATGGCAGGCCAGCGCCAAAGGACCGGAGACGGCAAGCAGAGCCATGACCGCGACCCGTACGACAAAGCCGATCAGCACAGCCAGGATCAGCACGATCATGACGATCGACACGATCAGCAGATAGATCTTGAGCCCCGGGGCGCCGAACAAGGAGAAGGGAAGGGCTCGCTCGACCAGCCCCTGCCCGGCGTCAGCCGTATCGATGCCCACGATCGCGTGGGAGAGCACGTTGCCCAGGGCGATGGCCTTGCCCATCACGGTCAGCGACATCGCCGAGGCGATCATCCCGATCAGCAGGCGCGGGGCGATCTGTTTGAGCGCATACCGGGTCTGGACGGTCTCGTATCCCATCACCGTGATCCCGCCCGCGGTCACGAACAGCACGTAGATCCCGGCTGTGATGCCCATCGACCCGGCCCATAGCCGCTTCAGGTCGGCGTGCCGGGTGACGTCGGGCGTGGCGAGGAGGGTGTCGGCGAGCAGCTCCCGCAGAGGCTTCATGATCTGCTCGACGATCATCCCCAGGAACGAAGTGATCGCGTTCACGATCATCCCCGGGATGTCGAGGAAACCGTCCAGGCCCCAGCCCGCCGGGGAGCAGTCACCGCTGGTGACCTTGCAGGCAGGTGGTGTCAGCCCGGGAGCCGGTTCCAGCCTCGGCCGCTGTGAGGGTTTATGAGACGGACGGCCAGGAGCCGGACTCGGCCCGGGCGTGGCCTCGGGCCGAGTGGGACCCGCTCGGGGTTCGGGAGCGCTTGTCGCGGGCCCGGGATGGGGATGCGGTTCTGGATCGGCCGGTACGGCACGTGCCGGGAAGACCGCCGTGGAGAGCGCGACTGCCTGCGCGGGCGACCCGGTGAACGGCCCGGCTACGATGAGGAGGGCAGCGGGCGTCAGGAGCAGGACAGAGAGAAGACGGCGGCGGGTGCTGGTCATTGCCCGCCGCCGTCGTCGACGCCCACGATCTGCTTCAACAAGGCCACCAGCACCGGGGCGAGGATCGCCAGCCCGTAGCCGATCGCCGCGGCCTTCAGCGCCCGCTTGGACGCTTCAACCTCTCCCGGGTCACCCCCGGCCATGAGGTAGCGCAGGCCGCCGAAGGTGAGGAAGAGCGTGGCAAGCCCGGCGAGGAGGCCGACAACCTCATCCCGCAGATTGGAGATGACCTCCGGGATCGTGGCCACCGCCCAGACCACGGGCGGATCCGCCAACAGCAAAACGACGGTCACAGGGGTGGTGAACACCAGCCGGAGCCCACAGCGCATCAGCTGACGTGCGGTGGCCGGTCGCGGACGGAAGCGGCTGAGCATGACAGGGCACCTCCATCAGGCACGAGAACAGACAGAAAACGCGCGTACGACAGGCATGGGCGGGGTGAGCCGGATCCTTCGCCCGGGGCCGGCCTCCTTCGGCGGCTACCGGATGGCTCTCGGGGTGTCAGCACGAGACGGAGCGCCCACCCCACCCAACAACACGGCCTGACAGCGCAGGAGCGATTCACAAACAGCTCCTGCCAGGCCCGGGGCTCCTGCCGATCCAGGAGAATCGGAAGAAGCCCTCGTCTGCCCATCGATAGAGATTCCGGGGCCGGAGCGTTGACGCCCCGGCCCCGGACGTCCCCCGCATGGCTCCCTACCGGCCCTGATGACGCAGGTGAGAAGCCAGGCGCTGTTCGGCGGCAGTGCGATGCCGGTACAGCTGACGCGTACTCACCCCACGCTCACCGGCAAGCGCCCCCATCGACTCGCCCTGCAGCCGCGTGCGGGCGATCAGCTGCGCCTCGGCCACGTCCACCACCCGGGCCCGCACCGCACGAGCCAACACCTGGTACTCATCCGACACCGTCAAGCCCTCCAGGTCCTCGACGGTTGCGCGGGCACGCAGCCGTCCCAGATGGACCATCGGCTCACCCGCCTCCCGCTCCCCGCGGCGACGAGCCGCGTAGACCAGGCGGTGAACCGCGCGGTCCGCAGCCGCGAACAGCTCCCGGTCCACCCCCGGATCACCCGCATCCACCCCCGCAAGGGCGACCGCTACCGCGGCGAGAGCTTCCTGCTCGACTTCCTGACGCTCCAGATGAGCTGGGCGGGCCAGGCGGGACAGCATCCGGCGCAACACCGGAACCGTCATGGCCACGGCCACCACCGGCCACGGCTCACCGAGCTCGTGCGCGCGGCGCACGACCTCGCTCCATGTGCGTGCCCGCAGCTCGGGCCGGGTGCTGGGGTGAGCCAGCCGGACACGGATCCGGTCGACCGGCCACACCTCCTCCGACGGGTCGTCACACGCCAGGTGTGCGGGCATGGTCAGTGGCGTGGCGGTACGGGCGAGCGCGAGGAAGGACTGCTCCAGCTCCTCCAGCGGCGAGAGCCGGGCAGTGTGCGGACGGTGTACGGGGCGGTGATGCATGGCGCGACTCCTGCGAGAAGAGTTTCGGACAACTTCCGCCGCCAGCCCTTTCACCCCATCGCGCCACCACCGCCCCACCCGCGCACCACCACCGGACAACACACCGCCCCATGGACCGCCATGTGCGATGGCCCACCTCCGGCTCGGCAGCAGTGAACAGGACCAAAGCCCGTACAGAGCCGACAAGAATCGAACATGAAGAATCTTGAAATCGGCGTCCGTGCTCGGGATCTGCAGGTACTTGGCCGCTTGCGTGGATCAGCGATCTTTGAGGAGAAGGTGCAGCAGCGTCACTACGCCCACTCCGACCAAGAGGGCCGTACCGAACGAAGGATGCTCAAAGGCGACGTACACAGTGACGCTGCCCGTCAGCAACAACAGCGCCATGCGCTGATCCATCTGACCGTGCATGAGTAGAGGCCCCTTCCGAGGTGACGGCACGCCCGCGCTTTCGACGGCGCTTGGTGACGAGAGAGGCCGCGACATCGGAGCCATTACGCGGGTTCACAACAGGACCCGCGTGTTGTGCGTCACACCTGACGCGCGGGAGTGGCACCAGTCCTGGCCACAGATGGGCACAAAGGGTGGTTGCCCGTCGTCGGCATGCGCTCGAACTTCACCAGCGACCCTCCATACGCGGGCCCGCCCATGGCTCGCTCATGGCTCGCGACCGGCTCGCACCCGCGCCCACCTGCGGAATCAGAGAACCGTTCGGCCATGTCGCGTTCGATCCGTTCGGAACAGCTGGCACGCACGGCAGAAGTTGAGTGCGTAGACAGTGACAAAGGCCAGCAGCCTGAATCTCTATTGATCACGTCAGCACCAGACGGCCGGATCCCCGTACCCGGGCGCCACCAGCCGATGACGAAGTCCGACCACCAGCGCACCACCACCAGCCGCCCCGGCGCATCCCGCCCTCTGCCGACCACCGTCTGGACCCCGGCCCTGAATGACCCGAGCAAGGACGCCGCCCCCGGCGGGGTACTGCCTGGCTGGGCGTTGGACAAGATCCGCGCCGAGTTCACTCACCGACCCGGCCACCCGCCCGCGCGCCTGATCAAGATCCACATTCGCGACACCGAACCAGGCATGGACGCCCGCGCCCGCGTCACCTACCTGGCTCCCCACGAGGACCACAGCAGCGCCCGCACGGCCCCGGTACTGCTCGCGGAACTGCACCCCGACACCCTCCCCGCCCAAGACGAGCCGAACCCCGCCTGTGACCAGATGCCAGGCGCATCGGAGAACAGCTGGTCCGGATTCTTCCACCGAACTCATCGGCTCCTGCCCCGTGACGGCATCTTGCTGCTCGCCACCAGACAGCGCCGCGACGCCGGACGCCTGGCCGACCCGCTCGGATCCCTCATCGCCTCCGCCCGCACCGCCGGCTTCCGCTACCTCCAGCACATCGTCATCATCCACGGACACCCCGGCGGCGACCGCATCACGCCCACCCCGCCCGAGGGCGCACCGCCCGGACTCATCCACTCCGACCTGCTCGTGCTGTCCGCGATCACCAGCGCCTGACCGAAGGGGCACGACGCCATGTCCGACCGTGAATCGGTGTGGAACACCGCACCCACCTCCGCCCCCGCCCAGCGCGCCGACCGCTACGTGTCCGGCTCGAACGCGCACCCCGCCAAGATGCTGCCTGCGATCGCCGCCCACGCCATCCGCACCTACACCAAACCGGGTGAGCTGGTCCTGGACCCGATGTGCGGCATCGGCACCACCTTGGTCGAGGCCATTCGCCTCCACCGCCACGCCCTCGGGGTCGAGTATGAGTCCCGTTGGACCCGGATCGCCCGGGCCAACGTCGCCCAGACCATCCGGCATGTTGAGCAGGGCAGCGGCCGGGTGGTGTGCGGCGATGCCCGACAACTCACTCAGTTCATCAATGCCGATCTTCACGGCAAGGTCGCGCTGGTGGTCACCTCACCGCCATACGGACGATCGGCCCATGGCCGGGTCCACTGCACGAGCGAAACCGGCGAGCGCGGCGTGGTGAAAACGGACTACCGATACGGCCGCGACCCGCACAACCTCGCCCACGTCTCCACCGACCAACTCCTGGACGGCTTCTCCAAAATCCTCACCCAATGCCGGGCGGTACTGCGCCCGGGCGGCACCGTCGTCGTCACCACCCGGCCCTGGCGCACCCACGGCGAACTCATCGACCTGCCCTCCGGAGTCCTGGCCACCGGACAAGCCGCCGGGCTCGTCCCGGCGGAGCGCTGTGTCGCTCTCCTCGCGGGCATCCGCGACGGCCGGCTCATCGATCGTCCTTCGTTCTTCCAGCTGAAGAACGTCCGCGACGCCCGCCGCCAAGGAATCCCCCTTCACCTCGTACAGCACGAGGACGTTCTCGTCTTCACCCGCCCCGAGAAGCCCTCAGCCGCCTCCCGGCCGCTGTGCACTAATCGCCAGCCGTCCCTCAGGCCCGAGCGCTGCAATTACCGCGAAACTGGTCACGGGACCAGACAGTGAATCGGCCACAGCATCCCAACACCGCACGGCCTTGACGCCTTGCGGAGCCGGAGTGTGTGCCCGGGAGCTGGCACGCCAAGACCGGCGGCGAGGGTTCGTGTCCCGGCTCGGCACCGGCCACCCGTGCCCAACCTCGGCGATATGAGCGCCGTCGAGTGGGGCCGTGCGGAGCCCGTTTGTGTCCAAACCACCAGCGGGAACTCACCCCAACGGCCGCCCGAGCAGAGCCGGGGCGACAAGCAGAGGCGAGCGCTAACTGGGCCAGCCGGTCGTCGTTGCCCTTCCCAGAGCCGTGCATCCTGCGCTGAGCACTCACCCCGGACATCCCGACCACAGTAGGCATGCCGCTGCCGGTGAACCGGAACGGCAACCCCAGACCCGCGCACCTACCCCACTTCCAGCGGTCTCAGCCCACATGAGCCCGGAGCAGGACGGCCTACGCACCAAGATGACGCCCCGAGCTCACAGCCCCACGTGTACCGGCACCCTCACACACCCTGGAGATGCACTCCGAGGAACACCATGAAGAAACCGCACACCACAGGCGGCTCCAACAGGATGCGCCCCCCGCTGCTGACGGACCAGCCAGCCAGCACCTCCCACATCACGTCCCCTCAATCCGCACACTGCACGGCATCGACTGCTATCGCCCCGTCCCACCAACCAGACGACGAGTCAGTCACGACTTCCAGGACGGAGCCCCATCAGCCCCAGCATGGCCCGAGCCGCTTGCTCAACACCGCGGAACAGGCCGCCGCGCTGCTCCAGGTCCCAGCCTCCTGGCTGCGAAAGAAAGCGTCAGCGGACCAGATCCCCTACACCAAGATCGGACGTCATCTCAGGTTCTCCACAGATGACCTGAACGCGATCATCCGCGACGGCGCGCGAGGCCCCCGCCGCCACACCCCTTCCTAGCGGTAATCACCCGACTGGGTGGCTCCGCTCTGCCACCCCACGGAGCGTCCATGGACACCCGGCGTCAGACGGGACGCCCGAACTCATCACGTCACGAGGAGTCTGCCATGGCATGGGTCGAACGACGCGGCAGCAAATGGCGCGTGCGGTACTGGAAGCCCGACGGCAGAGCGGGCAGCATCCCCGGGTCCTTCGACACCGAACAAGCCGCCCGCAGCCATGCCGAACAACTGACCACCATCCCTGAAATCGCCGCACCTCCTGAGACCAGCCAGCCGGTACCGCCACCCACCACACCGGCCACCCGGCCCCGACCGGGAACCCAAACCACTGACCCCGAGCCTGCGGTAAGGGTGTCCGAATGGGCCGAGATCTGGTGGCAGACCGTAGACGTCGGAGCCAACACCGAAGCCTTCTACCGCAGCCTGCTCACCCGCCACATCCTGCCTCGTTGGGGCACCACCCCCGTCGACCAGATCACCCCCGCCGACATCCAGATCTGGCTCAACCGACTCCGCGACACCTACTCCGTCAGCACCATCACCAGCCTCCGCAAACTTTTCGCCATGCTCATGGCCGACGCGGTCGACAACCAACTCCTGACCACCAACCCGGTACGCCCCCGCAAACGAGGAAGAGGCCGAGTCGAACCACGGCACGAGCGTGCCTGGGCTGACGAACACCAAGTCCTGACCATCGCCCACCGGATCCTGCGCCTGGCCTCCCGAAACCAATGCTTGCTGGTGATCACCGCCGCCTACACCGGCATGCGCTGGGGGGAACTCGCCGGCCTCCACCGCGACAACCTCGACTTCACACACGGCCGCATCCACATCACCGCCGACGCCGGCGCTCTTCACGAAGTCAACGGCCACCTCACCCTCGGTCACCCCAAGACCCACGCCAGCGTCCGTACCATCACCCTCCCACCCTTCCTCACCCAACTCCTCGCCACAGACCTCGCCGCCTCCGCCAGACCCTTCGTTTTCACCACACTACGCGGCAAACACCTCCGCCGTTCCGGCTTCCAACGTCGCCTCTGGACCCCAGCGGTATGCGGCGGGCGCTATCGCGGCGAGACGTGGGACCCCGTCCAGCAGGGACTGACATTCCATGGCCTGCGACACTCCCACAAAACCTGGCTGATCGAAGACGGCGTCCCTCAAGTCGCCCAGGCACGCAGACTCGGCCACATCATGGAAGGCAAGATCGACGACATCTACTCCCACGTCACCGCAAGCATCGACGCCCGGCTCATCGCCGGTCTCGAGACCCGCTGGCACCGTGCGCTGGAACGCTATCGCCGCAACCTCGGCCCTCAAGAACCCCAGTCCATTACGTCCTGACCACGTGCGGCCGTAACTCACATCCAGCACCGCCTCGCCCGCGCGCTACACCACCGGCTCCTACGGGGTCCAGTTCACACACAGGGCCACTGTCGTGACGTCCGAGCAGAACGAACACCGGCACACTCCCCGCCCGCTGCAGCCGACAGACGGCACACGCTGTGAACCGGCCGGACTGACCGAGAGCCGAACTGCACCTGGCTTCCACCGTGCTACTGGCGGGCATGGCGAGTTCTGTCCGGCAGATTCGGCACCGGGCCTCCACGGCTAGCAGGCCACCGGGCTGGTCGGTTCCACGGTCGTCACCCACGTCCGGGCGCTCGGTGCTGGATAGAACCGGAAGCGTCCCCCGGTGTTCACACACCGGGGGACAGCGGGGCGGCAAGCCGGACGCTCCCCCGATAGAAGGGGGAGGAGACTACGAACCTGTTTGCCGCATACCTTTGGAATGGTGTACCCCACCCAATGGCACGTGCCGACCTTGCGACATCAGGTCGCCCGGACAGAACCAATGTGATCAACTGGGCAAGGCCTGCCCGAGGCCCGACCCGGCGCAGAGCTCAACGGTGGATCTTCGCACATGGGGCGACGTCGGTCTTGTTGAACTCGATGCACAACCAGGTGCCGTTCGCGAATTTACGCCCTTCGAACTTCCAGTTCACGTTCGAGAACTTCGTCATTCCTGCAGATGTGGGGGTTGCGCCCTTCCACCGAGTGACATCAGTTCGTACCCCCTTGTATACGCTGTACAGCCGTGCCTTGACACCAGTGCCGTGACCATCCATCCAGCCACCAGCCTGCTTCACCGAGAGCTTCTTGCCCTTAACTACCAATCCCACCTTGCCTTTCTTTACGGTGGCGTCGGCGTGCGCGGGCCAGGCGCCGCCGCCCAAAAGGAATCCTGTCGCAGCGACTGCACAGATCATCTTCTTCATGGTCGGCTCAACGGAACTGTTGTCAGGAGATTACGGCAGTTGACTTCTTATCACTCCATAGGCTGACTGGAGGCCTTCGCTACTGGCCTGGCAGTCTCACGATCGCTGAGCGGGTGCACGCGACAGCACCGCTCGCAAGGTCGACGATTCAGACTGAGGACAGCCGGAGCGGCAATCGGGATTGGATCAGACCCCCGAGCGGTGCCTTTCCTATCCTCACAGTCCGGGATGTCCACGTGCTGGATGATAAGCCGCACATCTGGGTGATCTTGCGTCCGTATCAGCATGAACAGCGGCAGCTTCGGTATGCCCATGCCACCCCTACTGAAGGAGTGGCATGGGAAAGATCAGGGCGGTTGCCCTTGCGGTCGCTGTCGGCGCAGCGCTGGGCCTCTCAGCGACACCAGCCTCGGCGGTGTCCGCGGCGCCGGGCGACACGGTGACGAGGACGCTCATGCAGGCGATCGCGGAACTGCCGGTCGCGGACGAGTCCCGGGCCGGGTACGAGCGCACCAAGTTCCGGCACTGGGTGGACACGGACCGGAACGGCTGTAATACACGCGCCGAGGTCCTGCTCGCCGAGGCGATCGAGCCACCCATGGTCAGCGGCCGGTGCACCATCAGCGGCGGCATCTGGCACTCGTACTACGACAACATTGACGTGCAAGGCGCCCGTGCCCTGGATATCGACCACATGGTGCCACTCGCAGAAGCCTGGGACAGCGGCGCCTCCACCTGGTCGGCGCAGGAACGCCAGGACTACGCCAACGACCTCGGCGACGCCAGATCCCTGGCGGCGGTAAGTGCTCGGGAGAACCGTTCCAAGGCCGATCAGGACCCCAGCCAGTGGCTTCCCGCTAATCCAGGAGCCCGCTGCCGGTACATCGAGGAGTGGACCGTGGTGAAGTCCCGCTGGGGCTTGTCGGCGGACCCGCGCGAAGTGACCGCGCTCACCGATCTCGCGGACAGTTGCCACGACGCCAGCATCACCTACGCACTTGCCCGCTGAAGTCAGTAGCCACGTAGTCATCGCGTAGGGGTAGGGACTGCAGCAGAGTTGGGTGACACCTGACCTGGCTTGCTGAGAGGCGGCCTGGAAGGATGTTGCAGTGCCCAAGCCGTATCCGAAGGAGTTCCGCGAAGACGTCGTGCGGGTCGCGCGCAATCGCGAGCCCGGTGTCACCCTGGAACAGATCGCCGCCGACTTCGGCGTCCACCCGATCACGCTCTCGAAGTGGCTGCGCCGCGCCGACACCGACGAGGACGCCAGGCCCGCAACGGTGTCAGGTGAGTCGGCCGAGCTGCGCGAGGCCCGCAAACGGATCCGGCTGCTGGAGCAGGAGAACGAGGTGCTCAGGAGGGCCGCGGCGTATCTGTCTCAGGCGAACCTGCCGGCAAAATGATGTACCCGCTCGTCCGCGAGCTGGCCGCCGCCGATGCCCCCCGCAGGGTGCCGGTGGCGGTGACGTCCCGGGTGCTCGGGCTGGCCCGTCAGCCCTACTACCGGTGGCTGGCCTCTCCGGTGACGGACGCGGAGCTGACCGAGGCCCACCGGGCCAACGCCCTCCGCGACGCGCACCGCGACGATCCCGAGTTCGGTCACCGCTTCCTCCTCGACGAAGCCCGCGCGGCCGGTGAGACGATGGCCGAGCGGACCGCCTGGCGGATCTGCCGGGACAACGGCTGGTGGAGCGTCTTCGGCAAGCGAAGGGGCCGCGGCAAGAACGCCAAGGCCGGACCGCCGGTCCACGACGACCGGGTGCGCCGCAACTTCACTGCCGACGGGCCGAACCGGCTGTGGCTCACGGACATTACCGAGCACGCGACCGGCGAGGGCAAGCTGTATCTGTGCGCGGTCAAGGACGTGTACTCCGGCCGCATCGTGGGCTATTCCATCGACGCCCGGATAAAGTCCCGCCTCGCGGTGGCCGCGCTGGAGTCGGCCGTTGCCCGACGCGGCCCCGCTGCAGGGTGCATTGTGCACTCCGACCGAGGATCGCAATTCCGGTCCCGGAAGGTAGCTGCCGTACTCACTCGGCACGGCCTGGTCGGCTCGATGGGCCGGGTCGGGGCCGCCGGCGACAACGCCGCGATGGAGGGCTTCTTCGCCCTGCTGCAGAACAACGTTCTCGACCGCCGTACCTGGGCCACCCGGCAGGAGCTGCGGATCGCGATCGTCACCTGGATCGAGCGGACCTACCACCGACGCCGGCGCCAGAAGCGCCTGGGCCGATTGACCCCCGTCGAGTACGAGACCATCATGACCCCACCCGCAGCCCTAGCTGCATAAACCCCGCTGTCACCCGATCATGTAGCAGTCCCGTACCTGAAGGGTGTCTTTATTGCCGTACCGTGGTTGACCTGGGGCTTTGCGATCGTCCGAGTATGGGCATGATCTCTGATCGTGGGCATGCGACTTCTCTACCTGATCTTCTGCCGCCTGCTGGGCTGCCTCCTATTGCTGGGCCGGTCGGCCGCCGCGAACAACGCCGAGATCCTCGCACTTCGCCATGAGGTCGCCGTGCTTCGTCGGCAGATCGAGCGGCCGCAGCTTTCATGGGCTGACCGTGCCGTGCTCTCCGCTCTCGCCCGGCACCTGCCACCCGCCTTGCGCCGCCATCGCCTGGTCACTCCGGGCACCCTGCTGACCTGGCACCGCCGTCTGGTGCGCTGGAAATGGCGACAGGCACCAGCCAGGCCCGGCCGTCCGCCGTTGCCGGAAGGGACCGTCGCGCTCATCCAGCGCCTGGCGAGAGAGAACCCGACCTGGGGATACGTCAGGATCCAGGGCGAACTGCGACGGCTTGGCCATCTGGTCGCCGCCGCCACCATCCGGCGCGTCCTGCGCCGCTCCGGCCTGCCGCCCGCACCGCAGCGCGCATCCCAGCGGACCTGGCGCACCTTCCTCCGCACCCAAGCCCACACGCTGCTCGCCTGCGACTTCATGCACGTGGACACCGTCTTCCTCCGACGTCTCTATGTCTTCTTCGTCATGGAGATCGCCACCCGGCGCGTCCGTGTCCTGGGCGTCACCGCCCACCCGACCAGCGCATGGGTCACCCAACTCGCCCGCAACCTGCTCATGGACCTCGAGGAGAGGGCTGGGTGCTTCCGGTTCCTCATCCGCGACCGGGACAGCAAGTTCACCGCCGCGTTCGACGCCGTCTTCGCCTGCAACGGCACAGCCGTCATCCCGACCCCGCCGCAGAGCCCACGGTCAAACGCGTTCGCCGAACGATGGATACGCACAGCCCGCGCAGAATGCACCGACCGAATCCTCATCACCGGCGAACGACACCTACGCACAGTCCTCAACCAGTACGCCGAGCACTACAGCGCGGCACGGGCCCACCGCAGCCTCGGCCTACGAGCACCCGACGACGACCCGAACGTCATCCCCCTGCCTGCTGCCACGGTCAGGCGCCGACAGGTACTTGGCGGACTGCTCAACGAGTACCACCCCACGCCATCCCGAACCGCCTCACTATCCACACGAAAGGCCCAGCTCAGCAGCCTAAATGGAATATTGACACCCTTCAGGCTTGTCCGACGAGTCGCGGCCCGGTGTTCCGCGGAAGATCACTGATGCCGATGTCGAGCGTGTGATCGTCAAGACGCTGGAAGAGACTCCGAAGAACGCAACCCACTGGTCCACCAGGTCGATGGCCGCGGCCACGGGGATGTCGCAGTCGGCCGTCTCGCGGATCTGGCGGGCGTTCGCCCTGGCCCCGCACCGCACGCAGACGTTCAAGCTGTCCACGGACCCGCTGTTCATCGACAAGGTCCGCGACGTGGTCGGGCTCTACCTCGACCCGCCGGAGAAGGCCCTGGTCCTGTGTGTGGACGAGAAGTCGCAGATCCAGGCGCTGGACCGCTCCCAGCCGGTCCTGCCGATGATGCCCGGCGTTCCCGAACGCCGCAGCCACGACTATGTCCGGGCCGGCACCACCACCTTGTTCGCCGCTTTGGAAGTGGCGACCGGGAAGGTCATCGGCTCCCTGCACCGCCGGCACCGGGCGGTGGAGTTCAAGAAGTTCCTGGCCAGGCTCGACAAGGAGATTCCGGCGGATCTCGGCGTGCACCTGATCCTGGACAACTACGCGACCCACAAGACGCCCGAGGTCAAGAAGTGGCTGCTGGCACACCCGCGCTTCCACCTGCACTTCACACCCACGAGTTCATCCTGGCTGAACCTGGTCGAGCGGTGGTTCGCCGAACTTACGCAGAAGAAGCTCAGGCGCGGCGTCCACCGCTCCGTCCAGGCTCTCGAACGCGACATTCGAGCATGGCTGACCGACTGGAACGAGCACCCACGACCGTTCATCTGGACGAAGACAGCCGACGAGATCCTCGACAAAGTCGCCGCCTACTGCCACCGAATCTCTGACTCACGTCACTAGGGTCCGTCTGCAAAGATCATCCGGGTAGATCATGGTGTCGTGGTACGTCGTCACGAACTCACTGACCAGGAGCGGGAGTTACTCGCTCCACTGATACCGCGCGCCGCTACCGGTCGGCCGCGTGTGTCGGACCGGCAGGTCATCAACGGGATGGTCTACAAGATTCGCACCGGGATCTCCTGGCGTGACCTGCCGGAACGCTACGGCCTCTGGCAGACGGTCTACACCCGCTTCCGCCGCTACGCCCTCGCCGGGGTGTTCACTCGGGCCCTGCAGCAGATCCAGACCCAGGCCGACGCGGCCGGCGACATCGACTGGCTGGTCCAGATCGACTCCACTATCGTCCGCGCCCACCAGCACGCCGCCGCCACCGGCCGAAAAGGGGGCGGCACCGGCAGGACGAACCGGACGAGCACGCCCTCGGTCGATCCCGAGGCGGGCTGTGTCCGCGTCGTTTGTAGTGACTGACACGGGCCTGGTGCTGGCGTCGGCGGCGCCATGTCGACCAGTGCAGGATGTGGTCGACCGGGGT
>NZ_JBIADZ010000009.1:0-407304 GCF_042868035.1 Streptomyces sp. NPDC007875
CCACCCCCCAGGTCATCCCTGCGACAGGGGGGAACAGTCATGCCGGGCCCGGAGGCCAGCGGTCCTCTTGCAGGACCGCGAAGAAGATAACGGGGGAGGAGGATCAGATGCGGGATCAGGTGACCGGCAAGGGCCGCGCGGCGGACCGCCTCCGCGTGGCGGTCGCCGCCCCGCTGTCCGAGGAGAACTGCGACCGCATCCGGGAGTTGGAGCCGCGGATTGACCTCGTCGTCGACCACTCCTCCTCCCGCCGATGCGCTGGCCCGCCGACTTCGCCGGCGACCCGGCGTGGCGGCGCGGCCCCCAGCGGCAGCGCGCCTACGAGGCCGCGATCGACTCGGCCGACGCCCTGTACGGCAGTCCCGACGTGGACCCGGCCGCCCTGGCGCGGGCGGTCCGGGCCAACCCGCGGCTGCGCTGGGTGCACACGATGGCCGCGGGTGGTGGCGGCCAGGTCAAGGCCGCCGGGCTGAGCGCCGAAGAGCTCGACCGGGTCCTGTTCACCACCTCGGCCGGTGTGCACGGACGCCCGCTCGCCGAGTTCGCCGTCTTCGGCGTGCTCGCGGGAGCCAAGGACCTGCCCCGGCTGCGGCGCCAGCAGGACGACCGGGAGTGGAGCGGCCGCTGGACGATGGGGCAGGTGAACCAGCAGACGGTGCTGGTCCTCGGCCTCGGCAGGATCGGCCGGGTCGTCGCCGAGACACTCCACGCGCTGGGGGCCACGGTCATCGGCACCAGCAGGAGGCGTCACCGGCGTCTCCACCGTGGTGCACCCCGACCGCATCACCGAGGTGGCTCCCACCGTGGACGCCGTCGTGAACACCCTCCCCGGCACCGAGGCCACCGAGCACCTCGTCGGCGAACGGTTCTTCGGCGCCCTTCGGCCCGGCGCCTGCCTCGTCAACGTCGGCCGTGGAAGTGTCGTCGACGAGGCCGCGCTGATCGACGCGCTCGACTCCGGCCGGGCCGGCTTCGCCGCGCTGGACGTCTTCGAGACCGAACCGCTGCCCGCGCACAGTCCGCTCTGGGACCACGACCGTGTGCTGGTGAGCCCGCACACCGCCGCACTCGATGCGGCGGAGGACCCCCGCATCGCCGAACTCTTCGCCACCAACGCCACCCGGCTCCTCGACGGGCACGAGCTGCTCAACCGCCTGAACACCGTCGAGTTCTACTGACCGGGGCGGCGGCGCACTCGAAGAGGTTGTCGCGGAGGTCAGAACACGTAGCGACTCACGTTCTCCGGGTGGATGACGACACGGACCCAGTCCTCGGCCAGGATCCCGGCGAGGTCGTCGGCACGGGCCGGGTCGTCGAGGTCCCAGTAGCGCGCGGCCAGGCGGGCTGCCAGCTCGTGCGCTCCCTCGGGTTCCACCGTGGTGCGGCCGGCGACCGACAGCCAGCGCTCGCGTTCACCCACCGGGGCGGCGACGACGATCGAGGCGCGGGGGTCACGGCGCAGGCGCCGCACCTTGAGCGTGTCCGGGCCCGTGAACAGCTGGACCGTGCCCTCCGCGGTGGCCTCGAACCACACCGGCCGGGGCTGTGGCGGAAGCGGCCCCCCGGCCACGGACAGAAACCCGTACAGGGGGCGTCGGAGGAACTCGAGGTCCTGCGTGGTCAGCGAAGTGGCGTCGGTGCTCATCGTGGCCCTTCCGATGGGTGAGGGGGAATGGTTTCGAGGTCGTGGAACGAGGCGTCGGCTCGTTCGGAGCGGGTGTTCCGAGGACGGGCGATGGACGGGCGATGGGCGCGATGGCCAGGCAGCTCGGCCGCCGCCGGGCGGTCATCGCCCCCAGGCTCCCGCCGCCGCGGCCCGCACGGCGTAGTCCTCAAAGGTCCGGGGCGCCCGTCCCAGGACGGTGGCGAGATCATCGGTCGTCCCGGCGAGCAGACCGTGTCCCATCAGCACGAACATCTCGGCGACGTGGTGGGCGTCCTCCTCGCCCACGCCTCCTCGACCAGCGCCGCGGTGTACTCGGCGGGGGAGACCTGCCGGTAGGCGATGGGCCGCCCGGACGCCCGGGAGATCAGCTCGACGGCCTGACCGAAGGTGAGCGCACGCGGCCCGGTCAGTTCGTAGATCCGTCCGGCGTGCCGACCGGTCTCGGTCAACACCGCGGCCGCGGCGTCGGCGACGTCCTCCGCGTCGATGAACGGCTCGGGAACCGTGCCGGCCGGAAGCGCCAGCTCCCCGGCGACCAGCGGGGCGTGGAAGACGTCCTCGTCGAAGTTCTGGGCGAAGTTCGACGGCCGTAGGACGGTCCACTCCAGTGCCGAGCCGCGCACGGCGTCCTCGGCCGAGCGCATGTCAAGGCCGAACGTGGAGTCGCCCCAGGTGTCGGAGCCGCGCCCGGAGAGCAGGACCAGCCGCCGCACACCCGCGGCCCCGGCCCGGGCCACGAACTCGTGCACCGGGCCTGGTACGCGCGGGGCCACCACATAGGCGACGGCGATACCCCGCAGGGCCGCGTCCCAGCCGCCGGGGTCGGACCAGTCGAACCGGGTCCGGCTCGATCGGGAGGCGGCCCGCACCGGCGTGCCGTGCAGCCGCAACCGGGCGAGGATCCGCCGACCCGTCTTGCCGGTCGCGCCGAGGACGAGAGTGGTGTCGTTGCTCATAAGTCCGATTGAACACGGCCGACTCGGACGCACCCATGGGTAAAAAGCCGGATCGCCTGTGTATGCGTCTAAAATCGCTGAGGTGGACGCCTTCAGTGACCTGATCCGCGGGGTGCGAGCCCACGGCTCGATGTTCGGCAGCTCGACCCTGTCCCCGCCCTGGGCACTGCACTTCGTGGACGGCGCGCCGCTGACCCTGTGCACCGTCCTCACCGGGGCGGGCTGGATCGTGCCGGAGCACGGCCCGCCCGAGCCGCTGCGCGCCCGCGAGGCCATCGTGGTGCGCGGCCCCGCGACGTTCACCTTCGTCGACGAGGTCGGCACCCGGGCCGAACCGATCGCATGCGGCGAGCATTGCGCGACCCCCGAGCAGGGCGGGACCCGGCACCGGCGTGGCTGGAACGACCCCGGCGGGGACGCCGGCGGGAACTCCGACGACGGCCGCGGTGCGACGACCCTGATCGTCGGCGCCTATCCCGTGCGCGGCGAGATCAGCCGCCGCCTGCTGGACGCACTGCCCGTCGTGCTGCGCGTGGACGCCGGGGGCACGGCCGACCCCGTGCTGGACCACCTCGCCGCCGAGGTCGCCGTCGACACACCGGGCCAGCAGGTCGTACTCGACCGGCTGCTGGACTGGATGCTGGTCTGCACGCTGCGCGAGTGGTTCGACCGGCCCGGCGGTGAGCCCCCGGCCTGGTGGGCCGCCCAGCGGGACCCGGTGGTCGGCGACGCGCTGCGCCTGCTGCACGCCGAACCGGCGGCGCCATGGACGGTCGCCGCCCTGGCCGAGCAGACCGGAGTGTCGCGTTCGACGCTGGCCAAGCGGTTCGCCGACCTGGTCGGCGAGCCCCCGCTGACCTACCTCACCCGCTGGCGCATGACGCTGGCGGCAGACCTCCTGGTCGAGCGGAGGGCCGCGACCATCGCGGACGTCGCCCGTACCGTGGGCTACTCCGACCCGTTCGGGTTCAGCGCGGCATTCAAACGGGTCCGAGGCGCCAATCCCAGCGAATTCCGGCGCACCGCGATCACTGACGCCTGAACCAGGGGTGAGCCAACCCGACGCACCTCGCGGCCGCAGCCTGACCCAGCGCGGCAGCGGAGCACGTCAGACCCTCGTACCACGGGCGATGCGGTAGAGCACGTTCGGACGCAGTGGCCCTTCGGGCTCGGTGGGGTCGTCGAAATCGTCGGCAGGGTCCCGCGTCATGCCGATTCGTCGCATCACCGCCTGCGAGCGGAGGTTGGCGGCCGTGGTCACAGCAAGGATCTCGGGAAGTTCAAGCGTGTCGAAGGCGAAGGCCAGGACCGTCAGCGCGGCTTCGGTGGCGTAGCCCTGGCCCCAGGCCGAGCGGGCGAGCCGCCAGCCGATCTCCACTCCGGTGAACGGCATGTCGTCATCCACCTGATCCAAGCCCGCGAAGCCGATGAACTCGCCCGTGGCCCGCACCTCAACCGCCCACCACCCGTAGCCTCGCTGGTCGAACTCAGCCTGGAACCGCGCCACGGAGGCATCGCTCTGTTCGCAGGTGAGCAGGTCGCCCAAGTGCTCCCGAACCTCGGGGTCGGCATTCATCGCCGCCCATGGCCCAAGGTCGGAGTCACGCCATCGACGGAGGGTGAGACGATCGGTACGCAATTCAGCCATGGTGCCCAGCCCAACGTGAACCCGGCCTCGACGCAATCCATTTTCCTGGTGACACCGCAGGTCGGACGATGCGCTGCCGCACATCGTGCCGGGTCCGGTGGCTGTGCGGCCGCCCGAAGCCAGAGCCTGACCGGCGCCGTCACATTTCCGGGCACCCCGCGTTCCACGAGCCGCGGAGCGGGCACCGGGGCTCCGCGGCATGCCGGTGCGGGTGGGGTTGCGGCCCGCACGCCGCGGAAATGTCCGCCTGGAGGCCGAGACCGGCACCCGCCTGGTGCACAACTACGGGCACGGCGGCTCGGGATTCACCCTGTCCTGGGGCTGCGCACAGGAAACGGCGCGACTGGCCGCCGAGGTGGCGCGGGCCTGGAGGCGTGCTGTGTCTGTGGGGAGCGGGCCGCCGGGTGTGCATCCCGGCGGCCCGCGAGAGCGGCGGCGGCGCTCAGCGCATGGGTATCGAGCTGGATGGAACAGCACCTCCTGTGCCGCGGCACGGCGCCGAGCCATCCCGCCTCAGCGCACGGTGATGACCAGCTTGCCCGTGGTGCGGCCGGTCTCCCCCTGGACATGGGCCCGAGCGCCCTCGGCGAGGGGGAAGGTGCCGGAGACATGGGCGCGGAGCCTGCCCCGGTCGACGAGCTCGGCGATGGCGCGCATCCCGGCCTGGTCGTGCTCGACGAGCAGGGTGACGGCGCGGACCTGTGCCTTCTCCGCAGCGGCCCGGGTGTCCTCGGCCCCCGGCAGCAGGGAGACGAGGACGCCGCCGGGGCGGAGCACGCTCACCGAACGGGTGGCGGTCTCCCCGCCGAGGGCGTCGAGGACGACGTCGTAGCGCTGCTCGGCGTCGGTGAAGTCCTCGGAGCGGTGGTCGACGCAGGCATCCGCGCCGAGTTCGCGCAGGAAGTCGTGCTTGGGGGCGCTCGCCGTCCCGGTGACGTGCGCGCCGCGCTCCTTGGCGAGCTGTACGGCGAGATGGCCGACACCGCCGGCCGCGGCGTGGATCAGCACCCGCTGCCCGGCCCGCAGGTCCGCGGTCTCGACGAGGGCCTGCCAGGCGGTGAGCGCGGCCAGCGGCAGCGCGGACGCCTGGACGTGGTCGATCCCGGCGGGCTTGGCGGCGAAGGCGCGGGTGGGGCCGGTCACATACTCGGCGTGGGAGCCCGACCCGTACGGGTAGGGCAGCATGCCGAACACCTCGTCACCGGGCTGGAAGAGGGTGACGCCGAAACCGGTCTCCACCACGGTGCCGGAGACGTCCCAGCCGAGGGTCAGCGGCGGGGGCGGCAGGAAGATGCTCAGGGCGCGGTGCTTGAAGTCCGTGGGGTTGAGCCCGGCCGCGTGCACGGCGACGAGGATCTCGCCGGGGCCGGGCGCGGGCCGCGGCAGCTCGGTCAGCCGCAGGACCTCGGGGCCGCCGAGGGCCGTCTGGTGCAGGGCGAGCATCACGGGGGCGCCGTCCGGGGCGGCGGGGTGCGGGGAGTGCGTGGCGGCCACCGGGCCCGGGGAGTTGAGGTTCACGGGGGTGTCCGTCGAAGGGGTGTCGGTCGAAGTCATGGCTCGATCCTGGCCGCACGGTCGGGCCCGGGGCGATGGCCAGAAGGTCAGCCTCCGATACATTCCTGCCATGCCCATCGACCCTGCCGCCCACCGCGTTCCCGGCGCCCGTACCAATCCCACCGCCCGACCCGGATCCGCCGTGCCCTCCCGGGCCCGTGAGCTCGCCGACCGCGCGGCCGAACTGGACCGCCAGATGCGCCCGGCCCCGCGGCCCGGCGCCCACAAGGTCGTCGTCCTCGCCCTCGACGGCGTCTATCCCTTCGAGCTCGGCATCCCGCACCGGGTCCTGGGCTCCGCCGATGGCCGCTACGAGGTGCTGTCCGCGAGCGTGGACGGGCGGCCCGTGCGTACCGACTCGGACCTGACCGTCACCCCCGGGCACGGCCCAGAGGTGCTGGCCGAGGCGGACACCGTGGTCATCCCTCCGTACGCGATCACCCGGGCCTCGGCCGCCGCCCCGGACCCGCAGGTCCTCGCCGCCCTCTCCCGTGTCCGCCCCGGCACCCGGCTGGTGTCCATCTGCACCGGCGCCTTCCTGCTGGCCGCCGCCGGTCTCCTGGACGGGCGCCGGGCCACCACCCACTGGGCGCTCACCGGCCACTTCCAGGAGCTGTTTCCCCAGGTCGAGCTGGACGCCGGCGTGCTCTTCGTCGACCACGGTGATGTGCTGACCTCCGCGGGGGCGGCTAGCGGTGTCGATGTCTGCCTGCACCTGGTGCGCCAGGACCACGGCAGCGAGGTGGCCAACCACGTCGCCCGCTGCTGCGTCGTGCCGCCCTACCGGGACGGCGGGCAGGCGCAGTACATCGAGCGGCCGCTGCCGCCGGCGAGCGAAACCGGCACCGGGCCGACCCGCGACTGGGCGCTGCGGCGGCTGGAACTGCCGTTGTCGCTGGACGAGCTGGCCGCGCACGCGGCGATGAGCACCCGCACCTTCGCCCGGCGCTTCCGGGAGGAGACCGGTCTGAGTCCCGGCCGCTGGCTGACCCAGCAGCGGCTGCGGCGGGCACGGCACCTGCTGGAGTCCAGCGACCTGCCGGTGGAACGGGTCGCCCATGAGGTCGGCTTCGCCACCGCCACCTCGCTGCGGCGGCACCTGGCGGCGGAGGCGGGGGTCGCCCCGTCGGCGTACCGGCGCACCTTCCGCGCCTCGGGTCCGGCCGCGGGCGATGTCAGGGAAGCGCTACGGGCCGGGGGCTGAGGCCGTCGTTTCCTGATGTGCGTTACGCGCTCGGCAGCAGGTCGCGCGTGGGCAGGCCGAGACAGCCGGCCAGGAGGAAGCGGTGGTCCTCCGGCGAGCTGCCGCAGAGCTGCTCGATGCGGCGCACACGGCCACGGCGTACGGGCCGGTGGCCGGCCGGCCGAGGATCTCACTGCCCCGGCGGCCAGTTGGGGGTCGCCGCCGCGGCATGCCAGAAGTGCGTCGAAGGTGGTCTGCCGGCGCAGGGGGGGTTCGCGCCGGGACACCGGCACGGGCACCAGGCGAAGCAGGGCGGACGGAGGCGCCGCCGATGGCTTGGCGTCCGGCGACGGAGCTGATGTTGACCAGGTCGGCCACGCCGCGCGGAAAGTTCCGCGCGGCCGCGGTCAGATGCGGCAGCGGTCCAGGCGGTGCGCGCGGCGGGCGACGAGGGCGACGGTGGCCCCATGGCCGGCCAGGGTGCGGGCGGTGGCCTCGCCGGGGCGCGCGTCGACCGCATCCCGGCCGACGCCAAGGTGAGCAAGGCGCAGATGTACGCCTACCACGGCAGCAAGGAAGACCTGTTCGACGCGGTCCTGCCCGACCAGGTCGACGCCATCCTCGACACCGTGCCCCTGGCCCCGGACGACCTGCCCGGCTACGCGATGCGGCTGTACGACGCCTACTGGCAAGCCCCCAGCTGGTGTGTCTGGCCATCTGGGCACGGCTGGAGCGCACTCCCGCCGGCCACCTGTTCAGCGCCTCCGATGAGGAGCCGAAGATCCAGGCGATCAGCCGCGCCCAGGAAGCCGGGCAGCTGACCCGCGACCTGCCGGTAAAGGACATCCACTCCATGGTCATCGCCCTGGCCATGACCTGGTCACCGGCCAGCCTCACCTACGCCGCGACAACGGCCGATCCCGCCACCGACCGGCAACGCCACCGCGACAGCCTGGCCGCCACCGTGCGCCGCGCGTTCGTACCCTGACGACACGGGCGGAAGGAAGAACGCGCGTACCCTGCCGCTGAGGACCCCGCCCCGACCACGCGAAAGGACATACACCGTTGTCCGAGATCCACAACCGACCCGGGGAGCGGGGGCCACGTATGCCCGAGCCCCCGGAAGTGAACGTGGCGGCCGTCGCGGACGGCCCCGTACCCGGCTTCGGCATGGACGCCATCCACGAGGCCGCGCGGCGCCTGGCCGGCCACGTGGTCCGGACACCTCTGCTCAACTCCCCGATGCTGGACGAGCTGGTCGGCGCCCGCGTCCTGGTCAAGGCCGAATGCCTGCAGCTGACGGGCTCGTTCAAGGTGCGCGGGGCGCTCAACGCCCTGCTCACCCTGGACGAGGAGGCGCGCCGCGCCGGGGTCGTGGCCTACTCCGCCGGCAACCACGGGCAAGGTGTGGCCGCGGCGGCGCGGCTCGCCGGTTGTCCCGCGGTCATCGTCATGCCGCAGGACGCCCCGAGCATCAAGGTCGACAACTGCCGCTGGTGGGGCGCCGAGACCGTCCTGTACGACCCGCGGACCGAGGACCGGGAAGAGATCGCCCGGACGATCCTTCAGGAACGCGGCATGACGCTGATCCCGCCCTTCGACGACGTCGGGGTCATGGCCGGGCAGGGCACCGTCGGCCTGGAGATGGCCGAGCAGGCGCGCGAGCTGGGCCTGACCCCGGAGGTGGTCCTGGTGAACTGCAGTGGCGGCGGGCTGGCCTCCGGTGTGATCACCTCGCTCCACCACGCGTTCCCCGGCCTGGCGCACCACATCGTCGAACCGGCAGGCTTCGACAAGATGGCCCGGTCCCTGGCGACCGGCCACGTATGCGCCAACCCTCACCCGCCCGGCGGCCTCATGGACGCGATCTCCGGCCCGGCGGCCGGTGCGCGCCCCCTGGCCGTCCTCCGCCAGCACGATGTGACCGGCCTGACCGTCACCGACGAGGAAGCCCTGGCCGCCATGGGCACGGCCCACCGTCTCCTCAAGATCGTGATGGAGCCGGGTGCCGCGGCGTCCCTGGCGGCACTGCTGTCCGGGAAGGTGGACGTACGGGGCAGGACCGTGGCGCTCGTGGCATCGGGCGGCAACGTCGATCCAGCCGTCTACCGCCGGGCCCTGTCGGACTGAACCGCTCCACGTCCGACCGTCGACGACCGTTCGCTGGTCCTGCGCACGGTCAAGCACATGGGCCGGTTGCTGGACGAGGACGGCCGCTCGGCGGGCATCGTCCCGCTGCTGCACCCGTACGGCCCGGGCCCCTCCGACGCGGGCCTGGCCGCGGGTCTCGACCTCCACACGGTCTGGGCCACGGTCGCCGCGTGCGCCGCCCCGGCCATCGCGGCGCCGCCGATCAGGCCACCGAGGTCGAGACGTACCGTCGGTGCACGTAGGCTCGGTGGATGGCGAAGTATTTCGATGTGCATCCCGATAACCCTCAGCAGCGCACCATCAGCAATGTGGCCGACAGGATCCGCTCCGGCGGGCTTGTCGCCTATCCGACGGACTCCTGCTTCGCGCTGGGATGCCAGATGGGCAATCGTGACGGCATCGGCCGGATCCGGTCGATTCGGAACCTCGACGACCGTCACCACTTCACCCTGATGTGCCAGAACTTCGCGCAGCTGGGCCAGTTCGTGCACATCGACAAGGACGTGTTCCGCGCGATCAAGGCAGCGACGCCCGGCAGTTACACCTTCATCCTCCCGGCGACGAAGGACGTACCGCGTCAGCTGCCGCACCCGAAGAAGAAGACGGTCGGAGTCCGGATCCCTGACCATGTCGTCACCCAGGCCCTGCTCGCCGAACTCGGTGAGCCACTGCTCTCCAGCACCCTGCTGCTGCCCGACGAGGACGAGCCGATGACTCAGGGCTGGGAGATCAAGGAACGGCTCGACCATGTGGTGGACGCCGTGGTCGACTCGGGGGACTGCGGCACCGAGCCGACCACGGTCATCGACTTCTCCAGCGGCGAGGCCGAGATCGTACGCCGGGGGGCGGGTGACACGGCACGGTTCGAGTAGCCGCGCCGATGGCTCCCGGCCGCGCGTCGATCAGGGGTGTGGCAGGGGTGGCACCTCCTGGCCGTTGACGATGACCCGCCGGAAGGTCAGGTCGTCGGTGTAGGCGATGCTGTCGGGGTTGAGGATGCCGGTGAAGGCGGAGCGGGAGAGGTGCACGCCGCGCAGGTGGTCGGTGTCCAGGCCGGCCAGTCGCAGCACGGTCTGGGCACCGTCGATCGCCATGCGGTCCATATGGATGTTCCGCACGGACACCGGCAGGGTCCCGTCCTCGCCGCCGTTGTAGGCCATGGTCACGAACGCGATGTCGCGCTCCACGTCCTGTCCGGTGAAGTTCCGGATGTGCACACCGTCGATGAAGCTGCCGCGCTTCTTGTTCGCCTTGACGTACAGCGCGTGCTTGACGGGGTAGCGGCCGGGGAAGTCCGGTGGGTTGATCTCGCAGTTCTCGGCGAAGACGTCGCGCACCCCGCCGGACATCTCGCTGCCGACGGTCATCCCGCCCCAGCGGCCGGAGAACTGGCAGTCGCGCACCACGATGTTCCTGCTCGGCACGCCGACGCGGTGGCCGTCCTCGTCCCGGCCGGACTTGACGGCCACGCAGTCGTCGTTGGTGTTGAATCGGCAGCCGGCGATGAGTACGTCGGAGCAGCACTCCGGGTCGCAGCCATCGGTGTTGTAGAGCGTGCTGTCCACGGTGGCGCCGCGCACGGTGACGTTGCTGGAGAGCACCGGATGCACGGTCCACATCGGCGGGTCGACGATGGTCAGGTCGCTGACCAGGACGTTGCGACAGCGGTAGAACTGCACCATCTTCGGCCGCAGAAAGTGGCCGTCACCGAAGACGCGGCTGGCCACCGGCGCTCCCGTGGAGCCCATCTCGCGCAGTAGTTTCTGGTCGGCCCCCTGCGGTCCGCTGTCGCGGTACCAGCTCTCCCACGGGCCGAGCCGCGCCTGCCCGTCGAGGGTGCCTGGCCCGGTGACCGCGACATCCCGCGCGCCGTACGCGTAGATGAAGGGCGAGTAGTTGTAGCACTCGGTGCCCTCCCAGCGGGTGAGCACCACCGGCAGGAAGTCGCGCGGATCGGGGCTGAAGGCGATGGTGGCGCCCGCGGTGACATGCAGGTTCACCCGGCTGCGCAGATGGATCGCGCCGGTGAGGAAGCGGCCCTCGGGGACGACCACCTGGCCGCCGCCCGCCCGGTGGCAGGCGGCGATGGCGGCCCGGAACGCCGCCGTGTTCATCGTCCGCCCGTCGCCGACCGCGCCGTAGTCGGTGATCCTGAAGCTCCGGCGGGGGAAGGTGGGCGGCCTGATCCGGTCCAGGATCCCCGGCACCGTGCGCCACGCCCCGGTGTAGTCGGTGGCCGCGCCGGTGTGCGACGTGGCCGCGTACGCCTGCCCCGCGGGGAACTGGGGGAGCAGTGCGCCTGCCGCCAGCAGACCGCCGGTGCGCAGCGCCGAGCGGCGGGATGGTCTCGGACGCATCGCCTGACTCCTCAGGTGGTCCGGCCGAGGGAGAGCCGGTCGAGGTCGGGGGCGGACTCGGTGTCGTTGGAGATCTTGATGGTGTTGGCGCCGGATTTGAGGGTGACGGGGATGGAGGTCGTGCGCGGGGTGGTGTTCCCGGTGTCGGTCACGGTCACCTTGGTGGCCGGGCCGCCGTTGACGCTCACCTGGAACGAGCGGGTGCCGTTGACCGTGTAGTCGAGGTGGAGCGTGTGCTGCCCGCCGTCGGGGACGACGACATCGGGGAAGACCATGGCCGCCTGCTCGCTGCCGCCGATGTTGCGCACCTTCTCCGCCCCGGAGCAGGGTCCGCAGCCGGTGAGGCCCGTGCTGCCGAACTGGTTGGCCGAGTCCTCCGCTTCGCGTGCCCATATCCGGTCGGCGGGCAGTGGCCGCACTTTGACCTGGTCCGAGACCGACTTCTGCCGGCCGAGCAGCGCGAAGTCCGCCGTGACGGGGAGGTCGGCCGAACCGGCGTCCTGGCCGGGCGGGGAGGTCAGCGTCCAGGTGCCCCGCACCGTCTGGCCGAGCCGCAGCGACCGGGCCGTGACCGGGCCGCCGTCCGCGGTCCAGCCGGCCGGCAGCCGCGGGGCGAGGCTGATGTCGTCGAGCTGCTCGTCGGCGTCGAGCCTAAGGGTCGCCGTGACGGTGAGGGACCGCCGGCCGGGGCCGACCCACTGCAGACCGTGGGGCCGGACGGTGAGCGTGGTCTTGGGTGTGTACGAGGCCGGGGGCAGCGGGGCGACCGCGATCCGGTCCAGCCCGGGGCCGCGGCGGGCGGTGCTGAAGACCCTCACCGTGTTGGCGCCCGCCTTGAGCGGCACGGACACCGCCGTGCTCTCCGGCACCTCGGGGCTGCCCGCGACGACGGGGACCTCGACCGGCGCCGCGTCGTTGACGCTCACGGACAGTGAGGAGGCGGCCTTTGCCGTGTGGTCCAACTGGAGCCGGTAGTCGCCGCTTTCGGCGGCGCGGACCTCGCGGTACGTCACGGAGTTGCGCGCCCCGCCGCCGAGACCGTCGACGCGCCGGCCGCCCGAGCAGGCCCCGCATGCCGCGGAGTGGACCGCGCCCGACGACGCGTTCTGCCGTGCCTCGGCCTCCAGCGGCAGCGGGGTGCGGGTGGTCTTCGAGCGGCCGTAGGCCACCTGGATCTCGTCGATGCGCAGCTGGTTGTAGAACTCCGGTGCCTGCGGGCCGCCCCACAGGCTGCGCACCTCCAGCTTCAGATAGCGGGCGTCGTGGCCGCCGATGTCGATGGTCTGCACCCCGCGGGCACTGGGCAGGGTGCCGGAGCGCACCTGTGTCCAGCGCTTGCCGTCACCGCCGGCGTAGACGCGGTAGTCCTTGATGCGCGCGGAGTCCTCGGGGCGCCCGAAGGACGACCGGGCGTGTGTCGGTGACCACTCGCGCTGGTTCACCGCCAGCGCCTTGGCGTGCTTGCGGGCGCCGAGGTCGAGGGTGACGGAGACGGGCAGCTTGCCGTCGCTGTCCCAGTAGGTCTCGTAGTCGCCGTCGGCGAGGTCGGCCGCGGGGTGGCCGGTCCGCGCGGAGGTGGCGGTGGCGCCGACACCGGACTGCGGGTAGAAGGGCCGGCGGCCGTCGGTCTCGACCTTGAAGACGGTGTCGTACGGATCCCAGTCGTGGATGCCGAGGATGGACAGCCGGCCGCCGGACTGGCTGAAGCGCATCTTCTGACCGGTGCGGAGGTTGGTGACCCGGCGCACGGTGTAGCCGTTGTCGCCCAGCCGCACCATGTCGGTACTGGGCCGGGTGACCACGTGTACGTACTGGGTGCGGTCGCCGTTCTCGCCCCGGCCCACGGTGACCACGCCGTGGGCGCCGTCGTTCCAGAACCCGGGCCGCATACCGCCGTACATATAGCCGCCGCCCTCGACGCCGTACACCGACTCCTTGATGGGCTCGACCCACTTGCCCATGAAGTCGTTGAACTCCTCCTGCTGGGGCGGGAGTTTGCCGTTCACCATGGGCGTCTCGGCCATGAGCGACTTGATGGAGGAGCCCGCGTTGGTGATGTAGCGGCCGGTGCTGAGCCGGGCGTCGACCTCGTGGTCACCGCCGTCGTACCACCAGTCGCCGGTGGTCGGCAGCTTGTAGTCGGCCTCGGTCAGCCGGGGCATGGGAACGCTCACGGCGGCGGGGTAGTCGTACGCCGGGGTCATGCCGGTCTTCTGCTCATTGCTGACCGTGTCCATGATCGGCGTGTCTTCGTTGTTGTTGCTCAGCAGCCAGTCCGGCCGGCGCTCGCGGATCTTCTCGTAGAGGCCGTGCTCCTCCCAGTACTCGTTGTCGTTGTCGATCCAGAACCCCGACAGATCCGGGTACTTCTCCATGGCCTCGAGGAACAGGTCGTAGCTGTACATGCCGAAGCCCGGGCGCGTGGTCAGATCGACCTTCTCGCCCTTGTACGCCGAGTAGGCGGCCGAATCCAGCGTCTCGGCGCCGTCCGCGTTGTGCCACTGCGGGTCGTCGGTCATATAGAGGACGATGTGCACGCCCTTGGCCTTTCCGGCGGCCACCAGCTCGCCGAGCAGATCGCGCTCGGTGGCACAGCTGCCGGGAATCTTCGACGGCCACGGGCGGGCGTAGCCCAGCCTGCTGTGGAAGGTGGCCAGCACGATGTACGAGGCGCCGAGCTTGCGTGCCTCGTCCACCCAGTAGTCGGCGCTCCAGCCGCCCTCGGTGACATCGCGCTCCCACTCGGCGCAGTCGCGGTGCTGGGGGTGGGTGAACATGCCCCAGTGCAGGAAGAGCCCGGCGGTGGACTGGCGCAGCCACTCCTGCCGGGGGTGGTGGACCTCGGCCTTGGCGGGGGTGGCGAGGAGGCCGACGGCCAGGACGAGTACGACCGCCGCGCACACGGCGCGCCACCGGGAGCGGGCGGCACGTGCGGCGCGAGCGGGCCGGTCGGGCCAGGCCGGTCGGGCTGCAGAGATGTGGAAGGGGCGGAGCGGGATCCTCGGCGTGGGCATATCCTGTCCTCCGTGAACGTTCCCGTGAGCGCTCACGAAGCACTGTCCGGCTCACCCGGCCGCCGTGTCAATATGTGTGCGACGGTGGGGTGTTATGCGGTGGCGATCCGTTGACGCCCGTCGTCGCCGCGGTGATTATCAAGGCGTAAGTGGATCGGGGACCGCATCCATGAGCGCGCCCGAGTGCCACGTCCGCGGGTGCGGAAAGGGGTGGGGACCATGCCTGCGAACGGCAGGTCGCGCCGTATCACCATCGACGACGTGGCGCGCTCGGCCGGGGTGTCCCGGCAGACCGTGTCCCGCGCGGTCAACGACAAACCGGAGATCGACCCCGCCACGCGACAGCGGGTGCTCCTGGTGGCCCAGTCCATGGGATACCGGCCCAGCCGGTTCGCCCGTGGCATGGTCGGCCCGGGGCTCACCACGCTGGGGCTGGTCATCGCGGACGTGCTCAACCCCTTCTTTCCCGAGGTGGTCTCCGGTGTGCTGGCGGCGGCCGACGAGCGCGGCTGGCAGGTCGCCGTCTACAGCACCGGATCCGCCCTGGAACGCGAGACCGCGGTGGCGGAGACCGTGGTGAACCACGTGGACGCGTGTGTCGCCTTTCTGCTGGACCCCGGCGCCATCGAGCTCATCCGGCGCTCCGGGATGCCCTTCGTGCTGCTGGACAACGAGCACCGGCCACCCGCGGTGAGCGGGGGCCGGATCGACTTCGCCAGCGGGATGCGCCAGGTGGTCGGCCACCTCGTCGAGCGCGGCCACCGCCGGATCGCGATGCTCGACGACCGCGGGCGCCCGGACGCGGGCGACCGTGGCACCCGGCACTCGCTGTTCCTTGGCACCGCCGCCGAACTGGGGCTGCCCGCGGACGAAAGCTGGGTGTTCCCGGCGGCCAACTCCCTCGACGGCGGGGCCGCGGCCATGGACGACGTGCTGGACACCGGCTTCGGCGCGACGGCCGTGCTCGCGTACAACGACCTGATCGCCATCGGTGCCATGCGCCGCGCCCGCGACCGCGGGGTGCGGGTGCCGGAGGACTGCGCGTTCGTCGGCTGCGACGGGCTGACGCTGAGCCGGCTCGTGGACCCACCGCTGACCACCCTGACGGTCGACAAGGAACTCCTCGGCCGGGCCGCGGTGCGGCAGGTCGCGGCGCAGATGACCGGCGCCGGAACGGGCGAGACGGTGATCGAGCCACGCCTGGTGGTCCGCGCGTCTTCCTGAAGCCATTGGCGCCACCGTCATTGGCGCTCCCGGCGAACAATATGAACGCAATGATCGACGGGATGGCGCTCGCCCCCGGCGGTTCCTAGCATCCCCGTGCGCAGCGCAGCTTCGCGCGGAGCACGATAGGAGCCACTCCTTGAACACATCTGACGCGCCCACGCATGTCTCCTGGTGGGCCTCCCACCGCCGACGCCGTCCAGCGGTACTGGCGGCCGTGCTCGCGGCCGTGTCTCTCGGCACGCTCGGCAACGCACCCACCAGCCACGCCCAGACCCCCCGGCCCGCGGCCGCCACCTGCCCGCCCAAGCTGGCCGGGAAGGCGACGTGCTACACCGGCCAGGACACCAACGGGGCGTACTACACGATCGCGGTGCCCACGCACTGGAACGGATCCCTCGTCGTGCACGCACACGGCGGACCCGATCTAGGCGACTCGTCCGACCCGTCCCGCAGCGCCGACGACCTGGAGCGCTGGGCGGTGATGGTCGACCAGGGATATGCCTGGGCCGGCTCCTCCTACCGCCGCGGTGGCTACGGAACCCGGATGGCCGCCGCCGACACCGAGAACGTACGCCGCCTGTTCCTCGCACGGTTCGGCAAGCCGAAGCGGACGTACATCCACGGCCAGTCCTGGGGCGGCAACGTCGCCGCGAAGGTCGCGGAAACCTACGGCGCACGGCCCGGGGCCTACGACGGGGCGCTGCTGACCAGCGGTGTCCTCGGCGGCGGCTCGCGCGGCTACGACTACCGCGTCGACCTGCGGGTGGTCTACCAGTACTACTGCCACAACCACCCCCGGCCGACCGAGCCGCAATACCCCCTGTGGCAGGGGCTGCGCCCGGACTCCACCCTGACGAACACCGGGCTCCGCGCCCGCCTGCAGGAGTGCACCGGCTACGCGTCCGACCCCGCGGACCGGACGGCGACACAGCAGCGCAACCTCGACGACATCCTCGCCGTCACCCGCATCCCGGAGCGCTCCCTCGAATCGCATCTGCGGTTCTCGACCTTCACCTTCCGGGACATGGTGTGGAACCGGCTCGGCGGCCGTAACCCGTTCGGCAACCGGGGTGTGTGGTACTCGGGTTCACACGACGACAAGGCGCTCAACGCGGGGGTCGAGCGGTTCTCCGCCGATCCCACTGCCCGCCGTGACCTCTCCTACGACAGCGATCTCACCGGCAGGGTCGCCCTTCCGGTCCTCACCCTGCACGCGATCGGCGACCCGACCGCCTTCGTGGAGCACGAGGCGGCCTACCGCGCCACTCTCCGGGGTGCCGGCCGGGGCGGGAACCTCGTCCAGACGTTCACCAAGGAGACCGAGCACAGTGCGCTGAGCGACTCCGAGTACGCCAACTCCCTCTCGGCGCTGGACACGTGGGTGCGTTCCGGCCGTAAGCCGACCCCGTCCTCGATCGCGGCCTCCTGCGGCGCCTTCGACGAGATCTACGGGAGCGGTTGCTTCTACGACGCCGCGTTCCACCCCTCGCCCTACGCCTCGCGGGTCCGTCCCCGGCCGGGCGGGCTCGGCTGGCCCGCCATGACCGCGGCGCAGGAGCGGGCGTGGAGCAGGATCGACGGTGTGGGGATCGCCCCCTGACGGGCCCCGCCCACCGGGGTCGGCTCCCTGCGGCCGACCCCGGCCACTGGCCCCCCCGGAGCGTGGCCACTCGGGCGCGGTGTCCGGTCCCCGCGCCACGATCAGCGGCGGCGATGGGCGGCGGCCCGCCGTGCGCGCCGCTTACCGCCGGCACTTCTCGCCCACGCCGCCGGCTCGCAGCTCCAACTGACGCTGAGGCTGCCGCCGTCGGGCAGCGCATGCCAGCGATCGGCGTACTCGTCCATCCGCACCACGATGCGCTCCGCCACCGGGTCCGGAGTCCATCCGCACAGCCACGGCGGCAGCGCCGCACGCTGCCCGCGCCGCAGCTCCCACAGCATCAGGCAGGCGCCGGCCAGCTCCTCCGAGCGGCCCATGTCCGCGCTCGCCCGCGGCGTCGGCTTCCGCGACTTCTCACGGTGCCGGGCGCGTCCTCGTTCGGCCGGGTCGGCGGGCCAGAAGAAGCCGAGCTCGCCCGCGGCCAGCCGGCCGTAGACCCCGCCGCGCAGCCTGGCTTCCGCCTCGACCAGGAAGTGCACCAGGTCGTGCGGCAGATACGGGTGGTGGCCCGGCCCACCACGTGGCGCCGGCTCCGGGCCGCACTCACGCCGAACCGCGACGGAGTACGAGCGGCCGGGGCCCTTGGTGAAGGTCACGTCGATACCCGCCACGGTACGGAGCCCCTCTGGGTTTTCCGGTGCGGACGGCGGGCTGCGAGCGTGCGTCGACCGATGGCGTCGAAGGGTCCCACCCACCTCGCGGATGCCGCTCATGCGGTGCAGGTGGGAGCCGTAGCCCGGGGATGGGGAGGGCCGGGCTCCGTGCCGTGGTTACCGTGGCCCCAGCACCCCACCGAACCGCCCCCTGGAGGAATCCCGTGCCCGTACCCCTCGGCGAGGATGTGCTGGCGCTGCTGCGCCGCCCCAGCACCTGCTACATCGCCACCACGATGCCCGACGGCTCGCCCCAGCTCACCCAGACATGGGTCGACACCGATGGCGAGCACGTCCTGATCAACAGTGTCGAGTCGCATCAGAAGACCCGGAACATCGCGCGCGACCCGCGGGTGGCCATCGCGGTCGCCGACCCCGCGCAACCCACCTCCTACGTCCAGATCCGCGGCCGCGTGGTGCGGGTGACCACCGAGGGAGCGGCCGAACACATCGAGGCGCTCGCGCAGAAGTACCTCGGTGGGCCCTACCCATGGTTCGGCGGCCGCGATCAAGTCCGGGTGCTCTATGTGATCCAGCCGGAACGGATCAGCAGCCCCCGCGGCTAGGGCCCTTCTGGCGGATCTCCGCGGCGTCGCGACGCCCGGCACGCCCTCTCGCCGCACCGCGCGAAAACCCAATCCGCTCCGCTACGAGGGCCTCCGCGCGGCACGCCGGGAGCACGCTCCCCCAGCTACCGCTGGGAGGTGCCCCCTGATGCCGCTCCTTCGCCCACGGAGATCCGTCAGAAGGACCCTGGGCGAGGTCCGCTGGGTCGTGATCGCCCGACCCCCGCGGGAAGAGCGGTCCGTACACACGAGCGATGCCATCACTCGATCGTGAGTTGGTCCCTTCATATGCCCGGTGCGATGCGACGCTGGCCGACACGGCGTGTGACCGGCGCCGCCCGGATGGCTGAGGGTGGGGGGATGGGATGGCGCAAGGCGCGGGACGACGTGGGGGGCTGGACGAGCGGGCGGTGCTGCTGGCGGCCGGGCTGGCCGATCTGGCGGTGAGCACGCTGGGTTCGGTGCTGGGGACGGCGCGAGGGCTGCTGCGCCGCTCGGACGCCGCGGAACTGGCGGCGGAGGCGGAGCACGATCTGATGGCACGCGGGCGCCTGGTGCTGGACCGGCGCACCGCGGCCGTCCCCCCGGCCCACCTGGAGATTCTCGCCCGGCACGCCCTGGCCCGGCGGGCCACCGGCGATGTCTGACCGGCGGAGGTCTGACCGATGGGGGCCGGCCGCGTTCAAGACCCGCGTCGACGAGGTGCTGCACCGCTTCGTCGCCCAGGAGGCCGAGCAACTGTCGGCCATCGACCCGGCCCTGGGCCCGGTGGCCGGGCAATTGGAGGCGGCGGTCGCGGACGGCAAGCGGCTGCGGGCGGCGTTCTGCTACTGGGGCTGGCGCGCGGTGGGGCAGCCGGACAGCGATGCGCTCGTGCGGGCGGCGGCCTCGATGGAGCTGGTGCATGCGGCCGCGGTGGTGCATGACGATCTCATCGACGACAGTCCGCTGCGGCACGGCCGGCCCACGGCGCATATCGCCCTGCGCGCTGCCGTACGCCGTCGCCCGCGCGCCGTCGCCGCCGCCAGGTCGCTGGCGATGCTGGTGGGCGATCTGCTGATGTCGCTGGCCGGGCAGATGTTCGCCACCAGCGGTCTGCCCGCCGCGTACCTGGCACGAGCCCGCCCGCTGTGGTCGGTGCTGGCCCGGGAGCTGATCGCGGGGGAGTGCCTGGAGATCCTGCGGACCGGGGCCGATCCGGACACCACGGCGTCGCTCAAGGTGATCCGGTACAAGACCGCCAAGTACACCGTCGAGCAGCCCCTGCTGATCGGCGGAGCCCTGGCCGGGGCCGGCCGGCGGCTGCGCGAGGGCTACTCCGCGTACGGGCTGCCGCTGGGCGAGGCGTTCCAGCTCCGGGACGACCTGCTCGGCCTGTTCGGAGACCCGGAACGCACCGGCAAGGCCAACGCCGACGATGTGCGCGGCCACCGGCCCACGGCCCTGCTGGCGGAGACCTGGCGCATCGCCGGTGACGGCGAACGTGAGCAGCTCAGCGTCCTCCTGGGCCGACGCGATCTGGACGCGGCCGGGCTGGACACGGTCCGCGAGGTGATGTGCCGGCTGAAGGCCCCGGACCGTATCGAGGCCATGATCTCCGCGCGGGTCGAGGAGGCCCTCGACGCCCTGCACGAGCTGGACACACCCCCGCACGCCGCCGCTGCCCTGACCGCGCTGGCGCGTTCGGCGGCGGTCCGCCTGTCCTGACCCCCGCACAGGCGGGAGTACGCGCCGTCCCGGTCGCCGCCCCCGCCTGTCGTGGACGGCCCGTCAACGACAAGGAGTCCTGTCATGACCTACACCGAGGCATCGATGGACGCCCTGCGGCAGGCCGGTGACGAACTCGCCGACGCCACCGTCGCCGCCCTCTTCGAGCGCGGGGAAGTGGGCACGTTCAACACCCTGATGCGCTATGTCTCCACCGTGGGCGCTCCCTTGCCGGACGGGCTGCCCGATGTCGCCCGGGAGTACCTTCGGGCCACCAGCGCCCCGCCGGCCTGGGTGGACTGGGGGGAGATGGAGAAGGCCCGGCTGTTCTTCATCGACAACAATGTGCACATCTCCACCGCCCTGTCCTTCGCCTCCATGCCCGCGTGCTACCTCGTCCCGCAGGTGGCGAAGCTGCTGTCGGCCACCCACGGGCTGAAGTACCCCTCCAAACGGATGGCGGAGACCGGCCAGTTCACCGTCTACCTGATGCAGCCCGGTGCCTTCGAGGCCGGCAGCCGCTTCATCCCCGCCGCCCAGAAGGTCCGCCTGCTGCACGCCTCCATCCGCCACCACCTGAGGCGGGAGAACCGCTGGGACACCTACGCGCTCGGGACGCCGATCTGCCAGGAGGACATGATCGGCGGGCAGATGTTCTTCTCCCTCCTGGTCCTGGACAGCCTGCACCGCCTCGGCATCCATATGTCGACGGAGGGCGCGGAGGCGTACTACTACGCCTGGCGCGTGGTCGGCGCCATGCTCGGCGTCGACCAGGACGCCGTCCCCACGACCCTCGACGACGCCCGCCGGTTCCTCGACCTGTACATGGTCCGGCACATGGGGCCGACCGAGGAGGGCGCGCACCTGACCCGGCAGCTCATCGACCTCTACGAGGAGGTCGTGCCCGGGACCTTCTTCGACCCGATCGTCTCCGCACTCATCCGCCACCTCGTCGGCGACACCTGCGCCGACTGGCTCCAGGTGTCACGCACCCCCTGGGACACGGTCGTCAAGGCCGTGCCCCACCTCCTCGGCGTACTGGAGACCATCGAGGACCGCTCCCCGCTCGGGGCCTGGGCGCTGGACCGCCTCGGCCACCTCACCACCATCCTCGAACTGTCCTCCCTCACCCGCGGACGCGTCATGCACTACGCCATCCCCGAACAGCTCAAGAAGGACTACGGCATCCCCGGCACGGTGCCCCGCACCCACCGGTGGACCCCGCCTGCCGCCACCGTCTCCCCGTGACCCGCGCCCGCCATCTTCGACGGCGCGGCGAGCAGGGAACGGGGATGGCTGCATCAAGCCGCCGGACTGCCGAACCATTGGCCCGCGGCCCGCTCGAACGCCTCACGGTCGGGGTGGCGATCACCTGCCCAGACGACGACGCCGTCCGGCCGGACGAGCACGGCGCCTGCTCCGAGGTCGTTTCTCGCCGGCCCGGCCGCGTACCGCATCCGGCTCTCCCAGCCCATCGCTGCACCGTGCAGGCGTCGGTCGACGCTGAAATCGAGCACGATGCCTTGTCCGTCCCGCATCAGGTCGCCGAGGCGCGTGCCGTCCTGAAGGCGAAGGTCCGGGGCGTTGCGGCCGACCAGTGGATGCTCGCTGCCGAGGTCGTAGCGGATCGACGATCCCGACACCTTCTGGAACACATAGGTCGTTCCGTCACGGGTCCCGATCAGGTCGCGGACCACCGCTTGGATCGCCTGGCCATGCGCGTCCGGCCGCATGGCCGCCACCTGGGCGCGCGACCAGTCGAGCACCGCCGCGCCGATCGGATGGCGCTCGCGGGTGTAGGTGTCGAGAAGCCCGTCCGGCGCGTGCCCGTGCACGGTGGCCGCGAGCTTCCATCCCAGGTTCATGGCGTCGCCGATGCCGGTGTTGAGTCCCTGCCCGCCAAGGGGGGAATGGATATGAGCGGCGTCGCCCGCGAGCAGGACGCGTCCCGCCCGGTAGGTCGTCGTCTGCATCGCCCGATCGGTGAACGTCGAGGCGAGATGGATGGCGCTCAGTGTCACGTCGGTGCCGGACACGCGGCGCAGAACCGTCTGGAGATGGTCGCGAGTCGGCGGCTGCGAGCGGTCGAACACGCCGCCGTCGAAGTCCATCATGCCGATGTGCCCTTCCGCGGGCATCCGGATGTACATGCCCGTCGGCGTCAGGTGGAACCCGGGGCGCAGCTTCTCGGGATCGGCGATGGTGGCGTGCAGGGTATAGCCGGTGAACTGCGGCTCGGTGCCGACGAACGCGAAGCCCGCGAGCCCGCGCACCACGCTGCGTCCACCATCGCAGCCGACGAGCCAGCGCGCCGGGTACTCCTGCTCGCCCGCTTGCGCGACCGCGCTCTCCTCGTCCTGGGCGATGGCTGAGACCGTGACGCCGCGCCTGATGTCCACACCGAGCTTGGATGCCCGCTCCGACAGCACCGCCTCGACCGCTTCGAGGTGTGTCAGCATGCCCTCCGGTGCGGGGCTGGGAAGCCGGAACGGCAGGGCGGCGACGTCGACCTTGGCCGGATCGAGCATCATCCCGGCGAAGTGGCCCGCGGTGCGCGGGGATGACGGCTCATCGGCGTCGGGGTGCGCGCCGGGATCGTCGTGGACGCCCGAGGCCGTCAGCAGCGGGTGCAGCATCCCGCGGCGGTGGAACGCCTCGACCGACGCGGCGGACAGGCCCCGCATCCCGAGCGGCTCCGCCCGCCACGGGGAGCCGGGCTCCGGCTCCCGTTCGAGCACCAGGACCGAGCAGCCCGCGAGGCCGAGTTCGCAGGCGAGGAACAGACCGACCGGGCCGGCGCCCACGATCACTACGTCATGCACGACAACTCCCCTTCCGAAGCCTGTGGTCTTCAGGCACGGGAAGACTGACGCGGGCCGCTCACACGGGGCACACACGGCGCTGGCATGGGGGCACGTGGCGTACGGGCGTGGACGGCGGACGTCAGGCGCTGCCCTGATGTCGGCACGGCCCTGATGTGGGGGTCCGAGGGCGGGTGCGCGAAGATCGGGGGATGGACGGGAGTGCGCTTCGCGTGACGCTGCTCGGCGCCTTTCGGGTGTCTCGCGGTCACGTCGCCCTGCCCGTTCCGGGTGTCCGGTCGCGGGCTCTGGTCGTACGCCTGGCGCTCGCCGGTGGGCGCGTGGTCGAGCAGGGCGTGCTGGTCGACGCGATCTGGGCCGAGGACCTTCCGGCCGGGCCCGGCCACGCCCTGCAGACCCTCGTCTCGCGGCTGCGCCGGACCCTCGGCTCGGCCGCCGCCGTCGCACAGATCGCGGGCGGCTACCGGCTGGACGTGGACGCGGCCGACGTGGACGCGCTGCGGTTCGAGCAACTCGCCGCCGACGGCCGTGCCCGCCTGCGCGCAGGCGACCCGCGTGCCGCGGCGGCCGTGCTCGGCGAGGCCGTGGCGCTATGGGACGACCGTCCCGGAGCCGAGCCCATGGTCATCGCCGCGGTCGCGCCCGCCGCCGCGATCCGACTGGCCCACGCGTCGGTCGAGGCCGTCGCCGACCTCGCCGACGCCGAGCTGTCCCTGGGCCGGGCCGACGAGGCCGCCGCCCGCCTGACCGCCCTGCTCGCCGAGCACCCCGTCCACGAGCGGGCGGCCGCGCTGCTCATGGACGCGCTCGCCGCCCAGGGCCGCCAGGCCGAGGCCCTGGCCCTGTACGAGCGGATTCGCGTAACCCTGGCCGACGTCCTCGGCACCGACCCGGGCGCCGCCCTGCACCAGCGCCATCTGCGCCTGCTGCGCGCCGAGCGGCCCGCCCCGGCCGCCGACGCCGCGCCGACCGGTCTGGCCAACCTGCCCGCGCCGCTGACCAGTTTCATCGGTCGCGACGCCGACCTCGCCCGGATCGACACGCTGCTCGCCGCCGGGCGCCTGGTCACCGTGCTCGGTCCCGGCGGCGCCGGGAAGACGCGCCTCGCCGTCGAGGCCGCCCGCCGACAGCGCCACGCGTACCGCGACGGCACCTGGATGATCGACCTCGCCTCGGTCACCGAGCCGGCCAAGGTGGGCGCGGCGCTGCTGGCCGCGATCGGGCTGCGCGGCGGCGCGATGTTCGAGGCCCGGATGCGGGTCGAGGGCGACGAGTTGGGCGTACTCGTCGACCAGCTCACCGGCCGGGAGAGCCTGCTGCTGGTCGACAACTGCGAGCACCTGATCGACGCCGTGGCGCACCTGATATCGGCGCTGCTGGCCCGCTGCGCCGGGCTGCGGGTGCTGGCCACCAGCCGGGAGCCGCTGGCGATCGACGGCGAGGGGCTGGTTCCGCTCGGCCCGCTCACCCTGCCCGAGGCCGACGCGGAGGTGGGGCAGGCCCGCCGTACGGCGTCGGTGCGCCTGTTCACCGAGCGGGCGGCGGCCGTGCGGCCCGGGTTCGACATCGACGCGCACAACCTCGGCGAGGTGCTGCGCATCGTCCGCGGCCTGGACGGCATGCCGCTCGCGCTCGAACTGGCCGCTGCCCGATTGCGTACGCTCGCGCTGGCCGATCTGGCCGCCGGGCTGTCCGACCGGTTCCGCCTGCTCACCACCGGCAACCGGACCGCCTTCCCGCGCCACCGCACGCTGCGGGCGGTCATCGCGTGGAGCTGGGACCTGCTCGACGCGGACGCGCGTACGGTCGCGGAACGGATCGCGGTCCTGCCCGGCGGCGTCACGCCGGCCTCGGCCACCGCGGTCTGTGCCGGTACCGCGGTGCCGCCCGGCGAGATCCGCGAGCTGCTCGCGGGCCTGGTCGACCGGTCGTTGCTGCAACTCGCGCCGGACACCGGCCGGTACCGGATGCTGGAGACGATCCGCGAGTACGGCCTGGAGAGCCTGGCCGAGCGGGACACCCTGACCGGTGTGCGGGACCTGGCGGCCCGCCACTTCGCCGAGCTGGTCGCCCGCCACGACCCGCTGCTGCGCGGCCCCGGGCAGCTGGACGCGCTCCATGTGCTGCGCGCTGAGTACGACAACGTGCTCGCCGCCCTGCGCCACCTCTGCGATACCGGCGATACCGGCGATACCGGCGATACCGGCGATACCGGCGATACCGGCGATACCAGCGACACCGGTGGCGCCGACCGCGCGATCGGGCTCGCGGTGAACCTGATCTGGTACTGGCAGATGCTCGGCCGCCACTCCGACGCGGTCTTCTGGCTCGGCGAGGCGGTCGCGTTGCCGACCGAGCGGCCGAGCGTGGCGCGTGACATCGCCGAGGGGATGCTGCTGCTCAACACCATCGCCACCCCGAGCGCGCCGGCCATCGACTCGATCAAGGAACGGCGCGAGGAGCTACGGGCGCTCACGGACCGGCTGTTGAGCCAGCCGGAGTCGGCGGACTCCGGCGGCTTCGGCGGCTTCGGCGGCGCGCTGACCGCGGCCGGGCTGGCCTCCCTGGAGGAGATCGGAGCGTCGCCGACGATCATCCAGCGGCTGGTCGACGGACCGGACGTGTGGCTGGCCGGGCTGGCCCGCATGTTCCGGGCCGAGTCCGCCGAGGCCGCGGGCCGCCTCGATCCGGTCCGCGGCGATGTGACCGCCGCCCTGGAGTGCTTCGCCCGGGCGGGCGACCGCTGGGGCCTGGCCAGGGCGCTGCCGCTGCGCGCGCTGCTGCGGCAGTACGACGGCGACCTGGACGGCGCGCTGGCCGACCTGACCGAGGCCAAACGGCTGGCCCGCGAGTTCGGGTCGCTCAGCCTCAGCGACGAGATCTTCATCGACCTGCGATGGATCGATCTGCAGGTGCGGCTCGACGAGGCCGCGCGGGCGACCGAGATGATCGCCGCGACCCGGGAGCGTGCGCTGCGCTCGGCGTCGCCCGAGATGGCGATTCTCCTCGACGCGCGGGAGGCCGGTCTGTGGGTGCGGATCGGTGACCTGGACCGGGCACGTGAGCTGGTCGCGTCGGCCGAGGCCGGGCTGTCCGCGCAGTTCCCGCTGGGTGGCGGCCACGGGCAGGTACTGGTCGGCGCGGCGCGGGGCGCGCTCTGTCTCGAACTCGGCGACGGGCCGGGCGCCGAGGAGGCCTTGGGCCGGGCGTACGCGGCGGCGGTCGACAGCAAGGACATGCCGATCGTGGCGACGGTGGCGGTGACCGTGGCCGGCCTCGCCGCGCTGTACGGGCGCCACCTCGACATGGCCGTTCTGCTCGGCGCGGCGGCCCGCCTGCGGGGCGCCCACGACCGTACCGATCCGCAGGTCCGCACACTGACCGGCCGCGGCCGCGCCGCGCTCGGCGACGAGCGCTTCGCCGAGGCGTACGAGACCGGCCGGCGGCTGGACGCGCCGACGGCCCTGACCCTGGCCGATCCGGCGCGGCTGCGCCATGCGGCGCCGCCCGCGGCGGACAGCGCCGCACCTTCCGACGTTCACTCGGGGTGAGCCGGCCGGCCGATGGCGTCGAACACGGCGGCGGGGTCGAGACAGTCGCGCCAGTGCGTGATCTTTCGGTCCTTGATCGTGATGACGGAGACGAAGTGGTTGTCGTAGGCGCACCCGGTGCTGACCGCTTGACCCCCCTGGCCTGGTTGAGCCGACCGCGCACGGTGCCCACCGGTACCTCGCACGCGGCGGCGGTCTCCTGGTAGGAGGTGATGCCGGGGAAGTGCCGCAACATCAGCACCAGCCGTAGCTCCGGGGGCAGTTGCTCCACCGCGCCCCAGATCCAGTCACGCATCGCGTGCAGCTCGATGGCCTGCTCGGGATGCGGCAGTTCGCGGCCGGGCACGTGCAGGTGCAGATGGTCAAGGCCGTCCGGTCCGGGCATTTCCCGGGTGGCCCGCAGACGCGTGCGGGCGGCGTGGCGTACGACCGCCCTCAACCACGCCCCCACGGCCGCCCGATCCCGCGCGTCGCCGATGCGCCGCAGTGCGGTCAGCGCGGCATCCTGCACCGCGTCGTCGGCGTCGGGGCCGTAACCGAGCAGGCTCAGCGCCACCGCGCGCATCGGCGCCTGATGCCGAGCGAGCAGCCACCGCTTCGCAGAGAAGCTGGTCGGTTCCCATGGACGGCAAAGGCAAAGGCAAGGAGAACTGACTCTCCTTGCCACTTTCAACGTATAGCGCGCCGGGGGGCTTGCCGCAAGCCCCGGGTCACGGCGCAGAATCGTCGGCCGATGCCACAACCTGCGGAAATGGGGGCACGACGTACGTGTGTTGTTGTCGACGGATGGGGGACGCGATGACGTCGAACCAGTGGTGGGACCGGCCCGCGGTGCAGCGGAGCACGGCTGCCTCGGAGGTCTCGCGATGAGTGAGCGGTACGTGTTGGATCTTCGAGAGGTTGCCGAGACGCAGGTCGCGGTCGTCGGCGGCAAGGGCGCGCATCTGGGCGGGCTGTCGCGGATCGAGGGCGTCTGGGTGCCGGGTGGCTTTTGCGTGACGACGGACGCCTTCCGGCGGATCATGGCGGAAGCACCGTCGATCGACGATCACCTCGATCAGTTGTCGCGCGTGAACCCGGACGACCGGGAGGCGATCCGCACGCTCAGCGCGCGGATTCGTCGGACCATCGAAGGGATTGCCATCCCGGGCGATCTCGCTGCGGCGATCATCCGCGCGCTCACCCGGCACGGCGAGCAAGCCGCCTACGCCGTCCGATCCAGCGCGACGGCGGAGGACCTGCCGACGGCCTCCTTCGCCGGCCAGCAGGACACGTATCTGAACGTCGTGGGGCCGACGGCGATCTTCCAGCACATCAGCCGGTGCTGGGCCTCGCTGTTCACCGAGCGGGCCGTGACCTACCGCCGCCGCAGCGGCATCGACCACCGTACGGTCCACATGGCCGTGGTCGTGCAGCGGATGGTCTTCCCGCATGCGGCCGGCATCCTGTTCACGGCCGACCCCGTCACGGGCAACCGGAAGGTCGCCACCGTGGACGCCGGCTTCGGGCTCGGCGAGGCCCTGGTCTCCGGCCTGGTGAACCCGGACGTCTTCACGGTGCGACACGGAGAAATCGTCGCCAGGACGATCGCCGCCAAACAGCGTGCCGTTCACGCCCTGCCGGCCGGCGGTACGCGGGAAGTGGCGATCGACTCGCGGCGGCAGGAACAGCCGGCGCTGACGGACGCGCAGGTCCTGCGGCTCGTGCGGCTCGGGCGGCGGATCGAAGCACACTTCGGCCGCCCGCAGGACATCGAATGGTGCCTGGTCGACGATGACTTCCAGATCGTTCAGAGCCGGCCGATCACGACACTGTTCCCCATCCCCGAGACCGGCGACCAGGAGAACCACGTCTACCTCTCCGTGGGCCATCAGCAGATGATGACCGACCCCATGAAGCCCCTGGGGATCTCCGTGTGGCAGCTGACGGCCATGGCGCCGATGCACGAGGCCGGCGGGAGGCTGTTCGTCGACGCCACCCGGCGCCTGGCCTCGCCCGCGAGCCGCGCCGCCCTCCTGGACGTCGTAGGGAGAGGCGATCCGCTGATCAGGGACGCTCTGGAGACCGTCCTCGACCGCGACGATTTCATCCCGTCGCTCCCGGACGCGGGCCCCGGCGGGCCGCCGGCCCGCGGCGCGTCCGCCCCGATCGAGACCGATCCGGCCATCGTCACCGAGCTGATCGAGCGCAGCCGGACGTCCGTCGCCGCCCTGGAGCGCGACATCCGGACGAAGACCGGACCGGCGCTGTTCGACTTCCTGCTGGAGACCTTCGAGGAGCACAAGCGCGTCCTCACCGATCCGCTGAGCATGCAGGCGATCATGGCGGGGATGGAGGCCACGTGGTGGCTCAATGACAAGTTGCAGGAGTGGCTGGGCGAGAAGAACGCGGCTGACACGCTCACGCTGTCCGCCCCCGGCAACGTCACATCGGAGATGGGGCTGGCGCTGCTCGATGTCGCGGATGTGATCCGCCCGCATCCGGAGGTGGTGGCGTTCCTGCGGGGCGTCGAGTACAGCGAGGACAACGCCTTCCTGGACGAGCTGGCGAAGCTCGTGGGCGGGGCCGAAGCGCGCGACGCCATCGAGTCCTACCTCGACCGGTACGGCATGCGCTGCGTCGGCGAGATCGACATCACGAGGCCACGTTGGCGCGAGCGCCCCGCCACGCTCGTGCCCGTGATCCTCGACAACGTCAGGAACTTCGAGCCGGGCGCCGCCGAGCGGCACTTCGAGCAAGGGCGGCAGAAGGCGCGGAAGAAGGAACAGGAGGTGCTGTCACGCTTGCGGGCCCTGCCGGACGGGGACCGGAAAGCCGACGAGACCAAGCGGATGATCGACCGGGTCAGAACCTTCATCGGGTACCGGGAGTACCCGAAGTACGGCATCATCAGCCGCTACTTCGTCTACAAGCGGGCCCTGCTGGCGGAGGCCGAGCGCCTCGTGCGGGCAGGTGTGCTTCCTGAGCAGGAGGACATCTTCTACCTCACGTTCCAGGAACTGCACGACGTTGCGCGCTCGCACCAGGTGGATGGCCGGCTCATCCAGCGGCGCAAGGACGCGTTCCGGTCGTACCACGCGCTCACCCCGCCCCGGGTGCTCACCTCGGATGGTGAGGCCGTCACCGGGGCGTACCGGCGCGACGACGCGCCGGCCGGCGCCCTGATCGGCCTGCCGGTTTCCGCCGGGACCATCGAGGGACGAGCCCGCGTCATCCTTGACATGGCGGAGGCCGACCTCGAGGCGGGCGACATCCTGGTCACGGCCTTCACGGACCCCAGCTGGTCGCCGCTGTTCGTCGGAATCGCGGGCCTGGTGACGGAGGTGGGCGGCCTGATGACCCATGGCGCGGTGATCGCCCGGGAGTACGGCTTGCCGGCCGTCGTGGGCGTGGAGCGGGCCACCCGGCTGATCCGGGACGGGCAGCGGATCCGCGTGCACGGAACCGACGGGTACATCGAGATCCTGTCCTGACCTGCCACACCGAGCAGCGCCCACGGCACATCCATCGGTCGGGAGGCGTCGAGTGGGACAGCCTTCCGGCCCTTGGCAGGGGTGCACACCCGCGGTGCGGCGGAATGCGGCGGTCTCCGCTGACCGTCGCGGAGTGTCTCGACGATCAGCACTCGCGCTCCCGGGCCACCCGCCTTGGCCGTTGACCGGAGCAGGCGAATGGCGGCGTCGTCGTCCCGGTCGTGAAGGATGTAGCCGAGTACGTAGATGTCCGCGACCGGCAGGCTGTCGAAGAAGTCACCACCGACGACCTCGACCCGGCCGTCGAGCCCCTGGGCGGTCATGGTGGACCACGCCGCCGGTATCACCGGCGGGAGGTCGAATTCGAATTTGATTCCCCGACGGTCGGGCAGCTTCTTGAGGAGTTCGACCAGAACGCTGCCGTCGGCTCCCCCGATGTCGGCGATGAACTCGCCATCGCGACATGGGTACTCGTCGAAAAGGCCGCTGCGAATCCGGTGGTGACCGAGGCCATCGCATTGCTGAACTGCTGCGAGCGGTAGGCAATGCGGGCCGGATTATTCGACGCCTGCGCGGATTTATTTAGGAGCCGCGAAAGCCCGCCGTGTGGCCCGCCCGGCGGCGGAAGAACGTGGGTGAAGACGGTGGTGCCTTGCGCACAGGGACGCCGGGTGTGCTCGCGCCGCTCATTACCTCCGGCGTAATCGACGGACGGGAGTCGGCTGGACGAGAGTTGCCGCAACGCGGCGACACCTCATCGCCCAGGAAGGATTCGCCCACCATGCCGTACTTCGAGGGTTCCGACGGAACGAGCCTGTTCTACACCGACTGGGGCCAGGGCAGGCCGGTGGTGTTCGTCACCGGGGCCTGGCTCAGCAGCAGCTCATGGGAGTTCCAGATGCTCCCGCTGTCCGAGGCGGGCCTGCGCTGTATCGCCTTCGACAAGCGGGGGCACGGCCGCTCGGACTGGGTCGGCCACGGATTCGACTACGACACGCTCGCCGATGATCTCGCGGCGCTGCTCGATCGCCTCGACCTCCGCGAGGTGACCCTGGTGGCGCACTCGATGGGCGGTGGGGAGGTGATCCGCTACCTGACGCGGCACGGCTACGACCGGGTGAGCCGGGTGGTGCTGATGTCGGTCACCGCGCCGTTGATGGCCTGGGCGCCGGACAACCAGGGCGGGATCGACCAGGGCGCCTTCGACGCCCTGATGGCGGAGCGGTCCAAGGACCGCCCGCGGTGGATGGCCCAGAACGCGCAGGCGTTCTTCGCGACGCATCTGGGCAACACGATCTCCACCGAGCTCGTGGAGTGGATGGTGCGGAGATGCCTTGACTGCTCGGCCAAGGCGGCTGTCGAGGTGATCAGGACAGGGTTCCGGACCGATCTGCGCGAGGAGGCCGCCGCGCTCCGGGTGCCAGCCTTGATCATCCACGGTGACGCCGATGCCTCCGCTCCCATCGGACTCTGCGGCCGACGGATGGCGAAGCTGGTGCCGGACAACATCTACAGGGAGTACCCCCGGGCGGGACACGGTCTCTTCATGACCCACGCGGATGACGTCAATCAGGACCTGCTCGACTTCATCGGTGCCACCTCGACCCTCGGCGGGATCAATTATTCCGGCTAGGAGCGCATTAGTCCGATGCCCTCTCTCTTCATTCGTCGCCGACGAGATCGCCGGACCACTCGGCGTCGACTTCCAGATCGGGGCGGGCGAGGCGGACTGGAGCCGCATCGCACCGATCACCCCGCCGCCCCCCACTCCCCTTCGGCGCGGCGGCTTTGGACCCTGAGGCCCGAGGTCCAAGACCGTCGTCGGGCCGCTGCCCAATGCCCAAGCCGCGAACACACCGGCCTGGCGACGCGCCGACCTGCCCGCGCTCAACGGCCACGGGAACGTACGGTCCGTGGCCCATATCCTCAAGGCCCTCGCCCTGACCCGGGGCGGGAGTTTCAGAGCCGCTTTCGCAGCCAGCGCAGGGAGCCGAGACCCAACGCGGTCATCATGGCCACGATATGGGGATCGGCGTCAGGACCGGCCGCGGCAGCGGTCCGCAGGAGAAATCCGGAGTGCAAGGCGAGCACTTCGTTGATCCGGACGGGGTCGAGATCGCGGGTCAGTGGGTGGTTCTCGGCGATCGGCTGCGGGTCCACGCCACTGAGGGACGCGCTCGACATCAGTGTGACCGCATCACCGTGACGGGGGCCGATCCAGGCGTGCGGCCAGTCGACGACGAAGACACGGTCCGCGGTCAGCATGATGTTGAACGGGTACAGGTCTCCGTGCAGGAGGGTGGTGCCGTCCAGCGAAGCGTTCTCTTCCAGGGCGATGAGTGGGTCGACATGATGGGCCGCCCACGGCGACAGTTCCTCGACCTTGCCTCTGACCGCGGTATCGTCCGCCATCGTCGGCCACCCTCCCAGGCGCGGCTTGGCCAGGATTGCCTGATCCACGGGCGATGGCGTCAGGACCTCCGCCATCTCGGTGACTGCCGCGAGCACTCTGTGGGGTTCCTCCCGCTGCCAGGGCTGGGCGGGCAGATGTCCCGGGATCTCTTCGAAGGCCAGCACGACCCAGGTGCCGTCGTCGTAGGCGTCGAGCAACCGCGGCGCCGGCACTTCCCTGGGAAGCCGCTCGGACACTGCGATCTCACGGCGGTGGAAGTCCGCCTCCGCCGGTGCCATCAGTGAGCTTGCTGCCTTGATGAACGCACGCTTGCCGTTCCCCAGGCGCACGCGTGCGGCCAGGCCCTCGGAAAACCCGCCCGGCTGGCTGATCGCGTGGGCCACCGGGCCGCCGAGCAACTGCTCGATCCGGGCCGTCACCTCGCGAGGCAGTGCCGCCCAGTCCATCCTTCGGCTCCCCGTGGCCTCGGGCATGCCCAGGTCTGCGGCAGGGAGTCTTTCGTCGGAATCGCGTGTCATGGTGGCCTTCCCGTCTTCAGCGTCGTCGGTGAAGGTTGGTGTGGCCGTTGGCCGGCGGGCGGGCGGGTCACCGGGGAGGGGTGGCGCTCTCGGTGGGAAGAGGCTTGCCCAGCATGGTGCAGACCGCGGTGTTGACCAGAGCCTTGTTGGCGGCGGCGGCCTTCGGTTCCTTGATGCCGAAGTTGGTGACGGTCAGGACCGCGGCACTTCGGCGTCCGCTCTTGTCCGTGTAAATCTCACTGGAGTAGCCGGGCTGACCGCCGGTGTGACCCCAGACGGTGCCACAGGGAGTGTTCACCTCCATCAGCCCCAGTCCGTAGCCGCCGCCCTCCTCGGGAGCGGGAACGGCCGTGAGCATCTGCTTCATCTGGGCCCCCGGCAGAAGCTTGCCGGACATCAACGCGGTCTGGAACCGCTGCCAGTCCGCCGCGGTGGAGACCAGGCCCCCCGCCGCCCAGGACCAGCTCGAGTCGACAGCGGTGGTGTCGGTGTTGCCGTGCGGGCGCTTCGGGCCCGCGAACGCCGTGCCCTTGGGCACGTGCAGCTCGGGAGGAAGGATGCGGCGGAGGCGTTGGGCGTCCGGCTCGTAGCCGGTGGCGTGTGTCTTCCCGGCGCTGAAGTCCGCGTTCGTGGACAGGAATGTGTCCTTCATCCCCAGCGGCTTGATGATCTTCTGCTCGAACAGGTCGGCCAGGCTCTTCCCGGTTGCCTTCTCGAGGATCAGCCCGAGGGCAGCGTAGTTGGCGTTGCTGTAGGAGTACTTCTCGCCGGGGGCGGCCGGGGGGTCCTGCTGTGGGGTGATCGCGAGGAGTTCCTCGGCCGTCCAGGTGCGCTTCTCCTGACCGGTCAGGGTGGGCAGGAATTGCGGGGTCAGCAGATAGTCGCCCAGCCCGCTGGTGTGGTTGAGGAGCATCTTCACGGTGATGTCCCGCCCGTGGGGGACCAGTCCCGGCAGCCACTTCTCCACCGGGTCGGCCAGTCGGATCGTGTGCTGGGCCACCTGTTGGAGGACGAGGGTGGCGGTGACCGTCTTGGTGTTGGACGCCACCCTGAACTGGTCGTTCGCCGAGAGGCGGTGATCGGCCTCGGTCCACGAGGCCTGACGCGCGATCGCAAGAGGTTTCCCCGTGCCCCGGTCGACTCGGACGATCACTCCCAGGGAACCTGTGTCAGCCGCCTTCTGCGCGAGAGGGGCCAGCCGGGCGTCGAGCGACGCACCCTGCCCGGTCGACGTCTTCATCGTGTCCGTGTCCGTGTCCGAGCAGGCCACAAGGGCCGTGCTCAGACTGGTTGCCAAGGCCACTGTCAGAGCCCCACGCAGGATCCGGCGGCGAGGTGACGTGGGTGAGGGCATGACAGTTCCCTTCGGCGGTGAGCAGTTGCTTTGTGCGTCGAAAACCCGTGGGTTCCTCAGCCCGTGGGTTCCGCTCGATACCGAGCGTCCACGGCGGGCTCCGCCGCACAGGAACCATTCAGCCGGGAACGGGCGCCCGGTACATCGCTCGATGGTGGGCCCTTCACGGGCCCTGGGTCACTCGGAGGAATGACGCGGAGGGGCGCGGGGCCCCGCCCCGTCCGCCGCGGACGGTCAGGACAGTGTGTTCCTGGCCAGCACCGCCGCCTGTGCCCGGCTCTGGCAGCCGGTCTTCGCGAGCATGCGGCTGACATGCGTCTTCACCGTGTGCAGGCTGACCACGAGCCGGTCCGCGATCTCGGCGTTGCTCAGCCCGTGCCCGACGAGCCGCAGCACCTCGCGCTCCCGCTCGGTGAGGTCCGCCAGCCGGGCCAGCTCACGGTCGTCCGGCCGGCGCCGAGTGGTCAGGTGCCCCTCGATGATCCGGCGGGTCACCGCCGGGCTCAGCGCGCTGTGCCCGGCCGCGGCCGCCCGCACCGCCCCGGTGAGCTCCTCGTACGCACTGTTCTTCAGCAAGAACCCCGCCGCCCCGGCGGCAAGCGCGTCATCCACGTACTCGTCGAGGTCGAAGGTCGTCAGCATGAGCACCTGGCTCCGGCCCGGCCCCAGGAGCCCCCGACGGCCCAGTTCGGCCAGGGCCCACAGCCCGTCCCGACGGGGCATGCGGATGTCCAGCAACAATACGTCCGGCCTCAGCCGCGCACACATGTCGACGGCCTCCTCACCGTCATCCGCGGTGCCGGCCACGGTGAGATCGGCCTGACTCTCCAGGATCGCGCCCAGACCGGCGCGGATGATCGGCTCGTCGTCCACCACGAGCACGCTGATCCGCTCAGGCATCGGCGGTCTCCAGCGGTATCGCGGCCAGGACACGGAAGCCGCCGTCGTCGGTCGCTCCGGCGGTGAGCTCGCCACCCAGCGCGTCCACTCGTTCCCGCATGCTGACCAGGCCGAGCCCGACCCCGGCGCCCACGGTGCCGCGCCGCGCTCCGCGGCTGTTCACCACCTCGAACCGCAGCTGCCCGGCGGCGCCGTCGACGGTGAGCCGGACCGGTGCCCCGGGCGCGTGGCGGCGGGCGTTGGCCAGTGATTCCTGCACGATCCGATAACCCGCCAACTGCACCGGACTCGGCAACGACTCCCACTCGGTCCTGATGCGCACCTCGACCGTTCCTCCCGCGGCCCGGTGGCTGTCCAGCAACGCATCCAGCCCGTCGAGCCCGGGCATCGGCTGCAACGGGGCCGCGTCCGTGGGATCACGCAGTATCCGCAGCAGATCACGCAGCTCACCGCCGGTCTGCCGACCCGCCGCGGCGAGTCCGTCGACCTGTGTGCGGGCCCAGCCGGGCAGTTCATCACCGCGTGCGCGCAGGGTTTCCGCGTGCACGACGAGCAGGGTGAGCGAGTGCGCGACAACGTCATGCATCTCGCGGGCGATCCGCGCCCGCTCCCGCTGTGCGGCCTGCGCCGCCCGCAGGCGCTGCGCGCGGTCCGCGTCGGCCGCCCGCCGCTCGGCCGCGACGAGCAGCGCATGCCGGGTCCGTGCGGCGAAACCCACCGTCCACGCCAGCGGCATCGGAGCCAGCATGGCGAGGACATCGGCGCCGCCCCGGAACTCACCGGCGCTGGCCGTCGTCCGGTTCACCCACAAGCCGACCAGGGCCATCAGGCCACCACCACACATGGCCAGCACCGTACGCACCCAGCTCGTGCAGCGAGTACCCAAGTTGTAGATCAGCACCGCGAGCGGCAGGAAGACCAGCGGGGTCAACTTGGCGTCCTCGGCCGCACTCCCCACCAGCGCCACCACGAGCGCGCCGAGGCTCACCACGAATGCCGTGACCGGCAGCCGTCGTCGCAGCACCAGGACCGCCAGGGTCACCACTTCACAGCCGATCAGCGACGACCACGCAGCCCTCGACGTGTCCGCGTAATACTGCGCCAGCAGCGGCGGCAACAACGTCAGCGCGACGAGCCCGGCATCAGTACCCCACCCAGGCCACCTACCGGAATCTCTGTTCATCCAGGTAACAGTAGGAACTCGTACACCCTCCTCCGTCACTCCTAGGAATGACTTCCGCGAGGGGTGTGAGTATGGCCGACGCGTCCCCGTCGGCAGTCCGCCGACGACGCGACCGGACTCGTCTCCCTGAGAGAGCACGTTCCCCGGCCTCCTCGGCGGGGCGTTACTCGACCGGGACGGTGATGTCGTCCCTCTCGGCCCGCGAAGGGCGTCCGCCAGGTGCCGGTTCGCCCTTCGCGCGTTCTCGTGACTTCGGTCGCTCCCCGGCTCCCAGGAACGTGGCGGCGATGGAGGCGAAGGCCACCGCGGCGATGCCGAGCCACTGCGGCCAGGCCAGCCGCTGTCCGAGGATGAGGAGTCCGAACAGGGCGTCGGCGGCCGGTTCCAGGCTCGTCAGCACGCCGAACATCCGAGGCGGAATCCGGCGCAGTGCCTCCAGGTTGAGCGAGTACGGCAGCACGCTGGATGCCACCGCCACCACCCACAGCACACGCGGGTCCAGGAGTGCGCTCCCGGCATGGGCGACGCCGTACGGAGCGCTCAGCAATGCGGCCCACAGCACCGCCAGGGCCAGGCCATGGCCGCCGCTGAGGCGTCGCGCCATGCGGGAGGAGACGAGGATGTAGCCGGCCCAGCAGCACGCCGCCACCGCGGCCAGGGCGAGGCCGCCCGGGTCGAGCGGGACGCCACCCCCACTCAGCAGGAGAACACCGCCGGCCGCCAGGCACGCGGGCAGCAAGTCCACCCACCGTCGTGATCCGGCCAGAGCGATGACGAACGGGCCGAGGAATTCGATCGTGGCCACGGCCCCCAGGGGGGATGTGCTTCACCGCCTCGTAGAACGCGAGATGGTGCCCCGCCAGCAGGGCCCCGGCGCCGATCACCGTCCCCCAGGCACCCTTCACCGAGTTCGGCGCCTGCCGCCGCGGGCGCCACCACAGGCACAGAAGGACACCCGCGATCAGCAACCGGAGGAACACCATGCCCGCGGCACCCACCTGCGGGTACAGCCGAGGCGCGAAGGCGGCGCCGAACTGGATTCCGCATACGCCGCCGAGCACGAGCCCAGGGGCGGGGATCTTCCCCACGACCGCCGCGTACCCCCGGGGCATGCCGCTCTCATTCATCTCTCTGTCCGCATTCCTCTCGCCGTGGACCCGGGGGAACAGTCAGGTGTTCAATGTAAACCGAACACTGGTGACCGTAAGAGGTTCGTCGAACACTGTGCAAGGTGAGGAGGGGCAATGGCGAACCAGGCGATGAATCGACGAAGGAGCATCACGACGCCGTCCCGCGGTGTTTCAGCCGGCGAAGGTACGGCGGTATCTCGACGGGCTGGACATATGGCTGTGCCGACCGACTCCCTGCTGGGGGACGGCGACATCCAGGGGGAGGCGCTTTTTCTCGCCACGGTGCTGCACGGCATTCGGCCTGACCGACGAGGGACACGGTCCGAACCGGTTCGAGGTGGACGGTGCCTTCCGAGTCGCCTGCTTCGCCCGCGACCACGGCCTGTCCGATGCCGTCGCCGACCTGCTCCGGGACGCGGTGGCGCCCCGGCGCTTCCGGACTGACAGGACCGCAGCGCGCGGGTCCGCCCGGAGGCGGACCCTCACGCCTCCCGGCCGTAGAGCGCGGCGATGTCCTCGGAGCCGGCCCAGCCGCTGTAGGTGGGCGACTGTGGCCAGCCGTCGGGGGAGTCCTGCCATTCCTCCTGCCGCCCGTACGGCAACAGGTCGATCAGCGCGAAGGAGTGACTGAGCTGCTCGGTGCCACGGCCGTTGGTGTGCCAGGTGCGATAGACGGTGTCGCCATCGCGCAGGAACACGTTGACGGCGAATCCTCCGCCGGGCGGTGCGCCGACGTCGGCACCGAACGGGCTGTTCGCCGTGGAATACCAGGCCATCTTGTTCCCGACCCGCCGCTTGTAGGCGAGTGCTTCGTCGATCGGGCCCTGCGTGACGATGACGAACCGAGCATCGTAGTTGTCCAGGAAAGCCAGCCGGGTGTACTGCGAGGTGAACCCCGTGCAGCCCGAGCACTGCCACTCCTCGCCCGGGAACCACATATGGCTGTAGACGATCAGCTGCCTCTTTCCGTCGAAGAGGTCCGCCAGCCGGACCGGTCCGTCCTCGCCCTCGAGGGTGTAGTCGGGCATCTCGACCATCGGCAGGCGGCGGCGCTCGGCGGCGATCGCGTCGAGCTCCCGGGTCGCGGCCTTCTCCCGAACACGCAGCGCTTCGAGCTGACGCCGCCAGGTGTCGGCGTCGACGACGGGCGGTAGTGCGTTGGGGCTCATGGTCCCCTCCCTGATCAAGTGTGTGGCCTGCTGTGTCTATGTGCAGACCTCGCTCGGTCCTCGAATTCATCGGTGTCGGCCATTCGACCGCTTGGTTTCCCGCCCGACCGGTGAGGCGGAGGGTCGCTCCAGGACCTTCGGCATGGCGAACTCGGACGGCCCTGAACCACGCCGTTCAGGGCCGTCTTCCGTGGTGCGAGCCGCGAGTGAGCCTTGAACGCCCTGCCGGCGGTGGCGTTACCAGCTGATGGCGTCGTCCATCGACTGCTGCCAGTACGTGACCTTGAGGGAGTCGTCGATGTAGGCGCCCTTGGCGGGCAGCGACGGGTGGGCGGCCGAGGGGACGTCCTCGTCGGCGGTGCGGCCCTGGAAGTAGACGGCCAGGGACTTCTCGGTGTGGCCGTTCGTACCGCTGCCGTCGGCGGCCGACAGGTTCACGGAGGAGTAGCCGGACTCGCCCGGGGCGAGGGTGACGACGGCCTGCGGCTTCGAGTCCTCGATGACCGGCGGAACCGACTGGGCCTCGCCGAAGCGGACGACCGGGTAGCCGTAGAGGTAGCAGATGCTGCTGCCGGTGTTGGTGACCGTGAGCAGCATGTGGTTCACGGGGCGGTTCAAGGGAGCCGCGACCGTCTTGGTGTTGGAGCCCTGGCAGGTGACGCCCTTCTTCCCACTCGTGCCGGACGCGCCGTTCCCCGACGCCGCGGGCCCGTCCGCGGTCGACTTCGAACCGGCGGTGCCCGTCTTCGCGTCCTCCTGGGAGGACGAGGCGGAGGCGGAGGCGGTCGAGGAGGCGCCTGACGACGAGCCCTCATTGCGGACGCCCTCTCCCTCGTTGCACGCCGTCAAGGAGAAGGCGGCGATCGCGACGGTCGCGGCGGCGGTCAGGAGGCGGGTGCGGGAGGCGCGGATGCTGGACATGTGGGTGAGCCCTTTCGGTGCTGCGGTGGGTGTGGTGCTTGGATGACCGGAGCTTGTGGGGCGGTCCGTCCCAGCTGCCACTCAAGCCGGGCAGTCGGAGACGCTGGAACGCAGAAACGGGCTTTGACCAGGGGGAACGTAAGGGACCTGGGACGCGGGAATGGGACGCGCCGGGCCACAGGGGAAGGGGAGCAACGGTGTCAGGGACGACAGGGGCCACGGGAGCGAGTGGGGCCGCCGGGGACGCGGAGGCGTTCGCGGAGCAGCTGCGGGGGCTCAAGGAGCGCTCGGGGCTGAGCTACGGGACGCTCGCCAAGCGGCTGCACATGAGCACGTCCACGCTGCACCGCTACTGCAACGGCACGGTGGTGCCGGGCGATTACGCGTCGGTCGAGCGGGTCGCGCGGGTGTGCCGGGCGACCCCCGAGGAACTGGTCGAGCTGCACCGGCGGTGGATTCTGGCGCATGCGGCGCGGGCGCGTAAGGGACCGGAGCCGGACGGGGCGGCGCGCGGTGCGGGTGCCGGGGCCGACGCCGCGGCCGGCGAGGCAGAGGGTGCGCCGACGCCTGATGACTCGGCGCCCGGCGCCGAGGGCCGCGGACTGCCCCAGGCGGCGACGGGCCCTGCCGATTCCGGTGGTGGGCGACCCGAGGTGGCGGGTGGAACGAGGGCGGCGTCCGAGGGCGGTCAGCTCCGCGAACCCGGTGGAACGGATGAACCGGTTGTCGGCGGCACCGTCCCATCCGCTCCCGTGCGGTCCCGGCGGCGCCGCACCGCGCTCGTCGCATCCGTCGCCGCGGCCGCGGTGCTGGGAGCCGTCGCGTTCGCCGTGAATCTGCCGTCCTCCGGAGGCGACGGCGGTGACGAGAAGGCCGCGGGGGCGGGGGCAGCCACACCGACCACCGGCCCCGGCACCGCCACCGGCCGAGCCAACGACAAGCGGCCGTCCGCGTCGGCCTCCCCTTCCCCGTCCCGGAGCGCGAAGACCGGCAGCCCCTCCGCCCCGGCGTCGGAGCCCGCCGCCCACAACCGCGGGGGCGCCGCCGAGCTCTCCGGCGGCGCACCACCGGTCAACATCGCCACCCGCCCCTACGTCTACGACAGCCCGTGCAGCCAGCACTTCCTCGTCGACAGCGAGCCCGAGCAGGTCGGCCCGCCCGCCGCCGAGCCGGACGCGCCCCGCTGGGCCGCCGCGTACGGCGCGGTCTCCTCGGGGGAGCAGCGCGTCGCCCTCACCGTGCAGGGCACCGGGAAGGACACCGTCGTCCTGGAGGCGCTGCACGTACGCGTCGTCGCCAAGGGCGCCCCGCTCGCCTGGAACGACTACTCGATGGGCGTCGGCTGCGGCGGCGGCGTCGAGACCAAGTCGTTCGACGTCGACCTCGACAACGGCAGCCCCACTGCCACCGTCAAGAACGGCCAGGGCGACTTCCCGTACAAGGTCAGCGAGTCCGACCCGGAGGTCTTCTACGTCACCGCCCACACCAAGGCGCATGATGTCCGCTGGGACCTCGCCCTGGACTGGTCCAGCGGCGACCGCCACGGCACCGTGCACCTCGACAACAACGGCTCCCCGTTCCGCACCAGCGCCGCCGCCGGCCGCCCCGGCTACGACTACCCGCTGGGCAGCAGCGAGTGGGCCGAGCGCGAGGAGTAGCCACGGACACCGAACGCGGCCGTCCGCCCTCGGGGGCGCCGGCGACGTGTTAGCCATCGGTTAGCCGATCGTCAGCGGCGGCGACCAGGGTTGCCTCCAGGACGCGGCACGCACCACGGAAAACCCATCGCGTTCCGGACGCATATCAACCACCCCTGGGGGGATTCCATGTCGCGCCAGACCGCTCTCCGCCTCACCCGCACCGTCGCCGCCGCCTCGCTGATCGCCGCTGCCGCCCTCTCGCTCACCGCCTGCCAGGGCGGCGACTCCGACGCCAAGGGAAGCTCGTCCTCGGCCACCTCGAAGGCCACGTCCGGGGGTTCCTCCGACGCCTCCGGCGACGCCGTCGACACCAAGGCGGGCAGCGCCTCCGACGGCTCGTCGTCGGCGAGCCGCTGCACCAGCGACCAGCTCGACGCCGCGTGGTCGAACTTCGAGGGCGGCCCGGACATGGACTACGACGGACAGCAGACCGCCCGGGTCGTGCTGAAGAACACCGGCACCGCCGACTGCACCATGGTCGGCTTCCCCGGCGTCCAGCTCCAGACCGCCCACGGCGACACCTGGGACCTGCGGCGCACCAACGCGAAGCCGAAGCCCGTCCGGCTCAGCGAGGGCGAGCGGGTCGGCTTCGACATCACCCTCCTGGCGTCGACCCAGAACGACGACCGTAAGTTCGAGCCGAGCCAGGTGGTCATCACCCCGCCGAACGAGCGGCGGAACCTCGTACTGGACTGGCCGTACGGCGGCGCGCTGCTGGACCAGTCGGGCGCCACCCACCCCGGGACCTTCGTGGGTCCGGTCGGCGCGGCGGAGTGAGTGTGGGGGCGGACATCCGCGCCGCGCCCGCCGGGTTCAGTGCTCCGTGGCCCGGTTGATGAGGGCCTGCAGGTACAGGCCGCGGTGGGCGTCGAGTTCGGTTGGGGTGTGGGTGCGTACGGCGGTGGCGAAGTCACGTCGGAGGATCGGCCAGCACTCCTCGTGGTCGATCTCGGCGGTGTCGTAGACCAAGGGGGCTTCGGCGCCGAAGAGTTCGATACGGGTGAGCGCGCGCGGCACGTTGACGGCGCCGGACAGGGACGCCTGGCTGACGGTGCCGTTCTCGTGTTCACAGGTGAGCTCGATCCAGCGGCGGGAGTCGCCGGTGGCGCGGATGTCGGTGATGGGGCCGACGGCGGCGTCCAGGAGGTCGAGGAGGTGGGGTCCGAGGTCCAGCAGGGCGCCGTGTTCCAGGCGCCAGCTCGTGGCGAAGTCGCCGCCGAGAAAGGCGCCGTGGAGGTAGCAGGAGCGGGCCCCGGCGATGTCGCGGGCGCGGGCGGCGGCGAGGAAGGCGCGGGTCGCGGGGTGGTAGCGCTTGGTCAGGACCAGTTGGGAGACGACGCCGGCTTCGGCGACGGCGTCCGCGAGCCGCCGTGCGGCGGCCAGGTCGGGGCCGAGGGGCTTCTCCAGCAGAAGGGCCCTGCCGCGCTTGGCGGCCAGGGGGGCCAGTTCGGCCTGGACGCCGGGCGGGACGGCGAACGCCACGGCCTCGCAGTGGTCGAGGAGTTCCTCGAAATCGGCGGCGACGTGCGCCGCGTAGGGGGCGGCGGTCAGCCGGGCGGCCTCGGGGCGGCGGGCCCAGACCGCGGTGAGCCGGGTTTCGGGGCCGGTGGCGAGCATGCGGGCGTGCATCGCCCTGGCCCAGGGACCGGCGCCCACGAGGCCCACGTCCAGGGGTCGGTGCGTCCAGGGGGCCGGTTCGGTGGGGGGAAGGGGATCCGGTTCGGTGGGGGGATGTGGGGTGGGTTCGGTGGGGTGTGTGGGCACGGCGTTCCTGTCGGTTCGGGGTGGCCCCCTGCGGGGTCAGTGCGCGATGCGGTTGAGCCGGTCGTCGGCGCAGGCGGGTGCGTAGAGGGATTCGACCACCATGGCCGCGGCGCCGATGACACCGGCGTGGTCGCCGAGCCGTGACGTCACGACCTGCAGGTGGGCGGTGGTACGGGGGATGGCGCGCTGGTAGAGCAGCTCGCGGACGCCGGTCATGAACGGGGCGCCGGCGAGGTCCCCGGCGAGCATCAGGACCCCCGGGTTGAGGAGGGTGACCACGGTCGCCAGGACTTCGCCGGCACGGCGTCCGGCCTCCCTGGCCAGCCGGATCGCGTCGGGGTCGCCCTTGGCGAGCAGCGCTTTGACGTCGGAGCCCGAGTGGGTTTCGGCGCCGAGGCCGGCCAGCTCCCGGGCCAGTGCCCCGCCGCTGGCCACGGCGGCAAGACAGCCGTGGGCACCGCACATGCACAGGGCGTCGGACCGGTCGTGGAGGCGGATATGGCCGATGTCGCCGGCGCCGCCGTCGATGCCGCGGTAGACGCTGTCGCTCACGACGACGCCGGCGCCGATGCCGGTGGAGACCTTGACCAGGACGAAGGCCGAGCAGTCGCGATGGTTGGCCTGGTGCTCGGCCAGCGCCATGAGGTTGGCGTCGTTGTCGACGAAGACGGAGACGGGACCGTCTTCCAGGCTGGGGCCCACATGATCGGCATAAGCCTTCTGCAGCCGTTCCCGGATGGGGTACTGGTCCCATCCGGGCATGATCGGCGGCTCGACGACCCGTCCCGTGTCCCAGTCGACGGGGCCGGGCACCGAGAGCCCGATGCCGCAGACGTCGGCGGCGTCGATACCGGCGGCGGTGATCAGATCCGGGAACCAGCGGGCCAGTTGGTCCAGGACCTCGTCCGGGCCCTGGTCGATGTGGAGCGGGCCGGTGTGCTCGGCGAGCAGGGTGCCCGCCAGGTCGAGGACCGCGGCACGGGCGTGCCGGGTTTCCAGGTCGGCGGCGATGACCGCGGCGTGGGAGGGATCGAAGACGAGCCGGTCGGACGGGCGGCCGCCGGTGGAGGTGCCGGTGGTGTGGCGCAGCCAGCCGGCCCGGTCGAGCAGGTCCAGGCGCTGCCCGACGGTCGAGCGGGACAGCCCGGTGGCGCGTTGCAGATCGGCTCGGGTGTTGGCGCGGCCACTACGGATCAGCTGCAGCAGTTCGCCCGCGCTGACCTGGTTCGGTGTCATCATGCTTCCCCCACACGTCAGCTCTTGTCGGCGCCGCTGGTGAGGCCCTCGGTGAGGAGGCGTTCGGCGGCGAAGAACAGAAGTACCACGGGGATGGTCAGCACCACCGACCCGGCCATGAGGACGGTCTTGGGCACTTCGATGCCGTTGGACAGCTGGGCCAGGCCCAGGGAGACGGTCCACTTGCCGGGGACGGCGGCCAGGAAGAGCAGCGCGAACAGGAATTCGTTCCAGGCGATCATGAAGACGTACAGGCCGGTGGCCATGAGGGAGGGCAAGGTGAGGGGCAGGATCACCTTGCGGACGGTCTGCAGCCGGGTGCAGCCGTCGAGCGCCGCGGCCTCCTCGATGGAGGCGGGGATGGTGACGAGGTAGTTCTTCAGCATGTAGATCGACACCGGCACGGTCTGGGCGACGTAGACGATGGCGAGGCCGACCAGGCTGGAGGACAGTCCCATCTTGGCGAAGACGACGAAGAGCGGGACGGCCAGCAGGGTCGCGGGGAACAGGTAGACGGCCAGGAAGAGCGCGCTGACCTGGCGGTGGCCGAAGAACTTCAGACGGCTGACGGCGTAGGCGCCGGGTACGGCGGCCAGCAGGGTGAGCACGACGGTCCCCAGGGACACCAGGGCGGAGTTGAGCAGGAACCGCAGGAAGCCCTGGCCGCCGTCGTCGGTGGAGCGCAGCACGTCCCGGTAGGTGGACAGCGTGAAGTCCTTGGCCGAGACCAGGAGGGATCCCGGGTCGAGCAGGAGAGCGTCGATGGGCTTCACCGACAGCAGCAGCATGTAGTAGAAGGGCAGCAGGGTGATCACGGCGAGGAACGCGATGACGCACCAGCGCAGGACGCCGAAGATCCTCTCCTCGACGTGGGCCCGGGTCAGGGCGGCCTTACGGGTCACGATTCCTCCTGGACCTTGTTGCCGAAGAGCTTGAAGTAGAAGCCCAGCAGGATCATCAAAGCGGCGGCCAGCACGAGGGCCTGGGCGGCGGCGGCTCCCACGTCGTAGCGGGCGGTGAGGAAGTCGTAGACCCTCACGGCGGCGACGTTGGTGCCCGCACCGCCTCCGGTCAGCAGGTAGACATCGTCGAACTTGTTGAACGTCATGATGAACCGCAGGACGCACAACAGGGCGATGACGGGCATCAGCTGGGGCAGCAGGATGTGACGGAAGCGCTGGGAGACGGTGGCGCCGTCGACCAGGGCGGCCTCTTCCAGACCGTCGGGGACCGCCTGCAGCCGGGCGAGGATGAACAGGAAGGCGAAGGGGAAGTAGCGCCAGCACTCGAAGGCGATGACGGTCAGCAGGGCCAGCGGGATGTCGACATGCATGCCGAGCAGGTGGACCTCGTACTCGCGGGTGGAGAGGAAGGCGATGGGGTCGTCCCAGCCGAACAGGCGCCGGCCCCAGTCGTTGACGACGCCGTACTGCGGGCTGAGCGCGACCTCCCAGACGAAGGCCACGGCGACGACGGGGGCGACGTAGGGCAGCAGCATGGCCGCGCGCAGCAGTCCGCGGCCGCGGAAGGGCTTGCGCAGCGCGAGCGCGGCGATGAGTCCCAGGGCGACGGAGCCCAGCGTGGCGCCCGCGGTGTACAGCAGGGTGGTGGTCAGGCTCGACCAGAAGCCGGCGGAGTCGAAGACCTGGGCGAAGTTGTCCAGGGACCAGTTGCCGAACAGCCCCATGCCCTGGATGTCGACCAGCTTGGCCTTCTGGAACGCCAGCAGCACGGTCCACGCGATGGGCAGCACGACGACCACGAGGACCACGATGAAGGTGGGGGAGACGAACGCGAGGCCCGCGCGGTTGGCGCGGCGGCTGGCGGTCATCGGGCGCCGGTCCCGGGGGACGGCGGGCCGGCCCGTGGGCCGAGGGCTGGTTTCCCGGCGCTGCGGTGCGCCTGCTGGGGCTGTCGTCATGAGGAGACCTTTGTGAGGTGCATGCGGGCGGCTACTGCAGGGACTTCTTGAGGGCGGCGACTTCGTCGGCGGCTTCACGGGCCGCCTCGGAGGAGGAGATCTGCCCGCTGGTCATGGCGCCGATGGACTTCGGTACGGGCAGCTCGCCGTTGGTGGCGCCGACGAGCGCTCCTTCGCCCTGGGTGATGCCCCAGCGCCGCATGTTGCTGACGCCGTCGGCGAGCTGGTTGAGCAGGCGCGCCGGATAGACCTGGTCGAAGGGGATACGGGTGTCGACGCCGATGGCGCTGTGGCGCCAGGCGGCGAGGTAGCGGTTGGGCTCCGTGGCCGTGCCGTGCCGGACGGGGATCTTGCCTTCGGGCGCCATGCCGAACCAGGACTCGTAGCCGGAGCCCATCATGTACTCGATGAACTCGCGGGAGGCCGCCGTCTCGGCCGTCTTGGTGGTCACCCAGGAGGTGATCTCGCCGAACTGGGCCGCCTTCGTGGCGTCCGGGCCCTTCATCGCGGTGACGATGCCGCTGTTGTGCGCCAGGTACCGCGGGTCCTTCTTGCACTGGGGGCAGCTGGGCAGGGCGTCCTTGCGCAGACCGGCCAGTTCGTCCAGCAGGAACGAGGACCAGATGATCATGGATGACCGGTCCGCGAAGTAGGTGGCGCGGGTGGAGTCCACGGTCTGGGCGCCCGGCGGGCCGTAGGCGCGGGCGAGCTGGTCGTAGGTGTGGAAGGCGGTCTCGCACGGCGGGGATGCCAGCGCGACGTCGTGGTGGCCGTCGACGAGCTGGCAGTTGTTGGCGAGCGCCAGGTTCTCGAAGCTCTGCGAGGTGAACACGTCGGCGGGGTCGGTGGACGCCGAGATGCCGTCGTGCCCCTTGGCGGTGAGTGCCTTGGCGGCGGCCAGGGTCCGCTGGTAGGTGTCCGGAGCCGCCAGATGCTTACCCGCGAACTGGTCCTTGCGGTAGACCAGCAGCTGGAGCCAGGCGTCGGAGGGCACACCGAGGGCGGTGCCGCCGTCGGAGGTCAGGTCCAGCGCGTTCGGGTTGAAGGTCTTACGCCCCAGCTCGGCGATGATCTTCTTCGGGATGTCGGTGTTGAGCAGCCCGTTGTCGTACATCTGCCAGACCTGGCCCATCGGGGCCGCGCCGATGACGTCCGGCAGGGTGCCGGAGGCCGCGGCCGACATGATCAGCTGGGGCATCTGGCCCTCGTCCACCCCGACGAGGTGGACCTTGATTCCGGTCTTCTTCTCGAACCCGTCGATGATCTTCTGGGTCGCCGCGGCGCGGTCAGGGAGGTTCTCCTGTGACCAGACCGTGATCTCACGGTCCGGTTTCCCCGGTCCGGTGTTGCCGGCACAACCCGCGAGCAGCCCGATGCCCAGGGCTGCCGTGACGCCGACCGCGGTCATCCTTGACCGCCGGGTCCTGGTGCGCATGGTGTCCTCGTCTCGACTTGCGTCTACTGAGCACGCATCTCAGCATCACTTTTGCTTGTTGACAAGACGTAAGTGGCGGTTATTGTCGACGCAACCGAACATCCGCACCCCCTTCCGGAGCCATCCGTGGAACGCGTCGTTCAATTCACCGGCCCTCGCCAGGTGGAGGTCGCCGAGCACCCCAGAGCCGAACTTCCCCCCGGACACCTCAGGGTCCGGACCCGCTTCTCGGGCATCTCGGCCGGCACCGAGCTCACCGCCTACCGCGGCACCAACCCGTATCTGACGCGGACCTGGGACCCCGACGCGCGACTGTTCCGCGAGGGCGCGGCCGGCATCCAGTACCCCGTCGCCGGATGGGGCTACTCCGAGGTCGGCGAGGTCGTCGAGGTCGCCCCGGACCTCGCCGGTACCCCGGGCCTGCCGCACCCCGGCGACCTGGTGTGGGGCATCTGGGGGCACCGCAGCGAGGGCCTCGTCCCGGCCGAGCGCATGATCGGCCACACCCTGCCCGCCGGGCTGGAGCCCCTGGCCGGTGCCTTCGCCCGCGTCGGCGCCATCGCGTACAACGCCGTCCTGGCCGCCGACATCCACCTCGGCGAGGACGCCGCCGTCTTCGGCCAGGGCGTCATCGGGCTGCTCACCACCCGCCTCGCCCAGCTCAACGGCGCACGCGTCACCGCCGTCGACGCGCTGGACAGCCGGCTGGAGACCGCCAGGACCTACGGTGCCCACCACACCCTCAACGCCATGACCGACCAGGTGGCCGAGAGCATCCGCGACGCCACCGCCGGCCTCGGCGCCGACCTCGCCATCGAGATCAGCGGCGCCTACCCGGCCCTGCACGAGGCCCTGCGCTCGGTCGCCGCCGGCGGCCGCGTGGTGGCGTCCGGCTTCTACCAGGGCGACGGCATCGGACTGCGCCTGGGCGACGAGTTCCACCACAACCGCGTGCAGCTCATCTGCTCCCAGATCGGCGGCGTCCCCCCGCAGCTGTCCAACCGCTGGAGCGTCGAACGCCTCCAGCAGACCTTCCTGCGCCTGGTCGCCGAGGGACAGGTGGACGTCACCTCCCTGGTGAGCCACACCATCCCCGCCGCCGACGCCGCCGACGCCTACGCGCTGCTGGACGAGCGCCCCGCGGCGGCGCTGCAGATCGTCCTGGAATTCTGAAAGGGCTCCGCATGCTCAAGACCGCCGTTCAGGAACAACTCCTGCCCCAAGGCACCCTGCAGGCCAAGTGGGACTTCGCCCAGGCGGCCGGCTACGACGCCATCGAACTGCGCGCCAAGGGCGACTTCCACTTCGCCTCGCGCCTGGACGAACTGCAGCAGGCACGCAAGGACGGCGTGGTCATGCCGACCGTCTGCGTCGACATGCTCCACTTCCTCGGCGCCTTCGACGAGGACCTGCGCCGCGACGCCGTCGCCCAGCTGAAGTCCCAGCTCACCGTGATCGCCGAGATCGGCGGTCTGGGCGCCCAGACCCCCGCCTCCTACGGCATGTTCTCGCGCCGCCTGCCTCCCTTCGAGCCCCCGCGCACCGAGGAGGAGGACCGGGAGGTCCTGCTGGCGGGCCTTGCCGAACTGGGCGAGCACGCGCGCAAGGAGGGCGTCACGCTCTTCCTGGAGCCGCTCAACCGGTACGAGGACCACATGGTCAACCGGCTGGAACAGGCCGCCGACCTGATCCGCGCCACCGGTCTGGACTCGATCAGGATCGGCATCGACAGCTACCACATGAACATCGAGGAGGCCGACCCCGCCGCGGCGATCCTCGCCCACGCCGACCTGATCGGCCACGCCCAGGTCTCCGACTCCAACCGCTTCCAGCCCGGCGCCGGCCACCTCGACTGGCCCGCCTGGCTCGGCGCCCTGCACACCATCGGGTACGACGGCTACCTCGCCGCCGAATGCCGCCTCACCGGCGAGCCCCTCGAAGCGGTCCGCTCCGTCCCCGCGTTCCTGCGGGGGTCCGGCGCGTGACCGCACTCCTGGACGGGCCCGTGCCCACCGCGGCCGCAGCCCTGACACTGCGGCGCGGTGCGGCGCGGGTCCTCATCGAGAACTGGACCGGCACCTCCACCGTTCCCTCCCGCACCCTCTACCCCCACCAGTGGAGCTGGGACTCCGCGTTCATCGCCATCGGGCTGCGCCACCTCTCGGCACGCCGCGCCCAGCGGGAACTCGAATCCCTGCTGGCCGGGCAGTGGGCCGACGGACGCATCCCGCACATCGTCTTCAACCCCGCGGTGCCGCACGACGCCTACTTCCCCAGCCCCGACTTCTGGCAGTCCTCGCACGCCGGCCGGGTGGCCGGCGCACCGGCGGCACCCGAGACCTCGGGCATCGTCCAGCCACCGGTGCACGCCCTGGCGGCCTGGCTCGTGCACCGGGCGGATCCCGCCGAGTCCCGGCGGCGGGGCTTCCTGCCCCGCGTCTATCCGCGGCTCGTCGCCTGGCACGACTACCTCCGCACCCGACGCGACCTCGCCGGTGCGGGACTTGCGGCCATCGTGCACCCGTGGGAGCCCGGCATGGACAACAGCCCCTGCTGGGACCGGGCCCTGCGACGCGTCGACCCGGCCGCGCCCGACACCTTCCAACGCGCCGACCTGACCCAAGGTCACCCCGCGGACCGGCCGACAGATCTGGACTACGGGCGCTATGTGCGGCTGGCGACCGACTACCGGCAGGCCCACTACGACGACCGGACGGCCCAGCACCGCTTCGCCGTCGAGGACCCCTGCTTCAACGCCCTGCTGATCGCCAGCGAGCTGGCCCTTGCCGGGATGGCCCGCGACCTGGGCACGGCCGACGCACCGCACACCGCACGCGCCGACGAGCTCACCCGGCAGCTCGTCACCCGGCTGTGGGACGACACCGCCGGTCTGTTCCGCGTCCGCGACCTGGTCACCGACACCCTCGTCGACGAGCGCGCCGTGACCGGTCTGGTCCCGCTCATCGTTCCGCATCTGCCGCCCGACCTGGTCAGGCGCCTTCGGGACACACTCGACGGCCCGCACTTCAGGGCACCGTCCTCGCGACTGGTCCCCAGCTACGACCTGACCGGTCCGGCCTTCGACGCAAAGCGCTACTGGCGCGGCCCGGCCTGGTTCAACACCGCCTGGCTGATCCAGCGCGGACTGCGCACCCACCGGCTGTGGGCGGACGCCGACCGCCTGCGGCACGGCATCCTCGCGGAGGCGGGAGAGTCGGGGTTCGCCGAATACCTCGATCCCACCACGGGCGCCGCCCGCGGTGCGCGGCCCTTCTCGTGGACCGCGGCCCTCACGCTCGACCTGCTGTGCGCCGATCCCGAGGAGTCCACGCCATGACCGCGGACCACCGCGTCCAACTGGTGCGCGACGCCACGTTCGCCCACCTGGAGGCCGACGGGGGCATCAGCGGCACCCGCGGCACCACACCCGACGGTCTGTTCCTGCGCGACGCCCGTCACCTCAGCCGCTGGCAGCTCACCGTCGACGGCACCAGCCCCACCACCCTGGTGCCCGCCGCGGCGGAGGCGGACCACACGGCCGCATGTGTCCTGACCCCGCAGGGCACCCGGGACCAGCCGCCCGCCTACACCGTCTTCCGCCGGCAGAGCGTCACCGCGGGCACCTTCACCGAACACCTGCGGCTGGTCAACAACCGCCCGGCCCCGGTCACCGCCCGCATCGAGCTCCGCGTGGACGCCGACTTCGCCGACCTGTTCGAGCTGCGCGCCGACGACCGCCACTACGCCAAGCCCGACGGCCGGTACGAGACGCACACCACGGACGACGGGCTCCTCTTCGACTACCGGCGTGCCGACTGGCACGCCCGGACCACCCTCGTCTGCCGCCCCGCCCCCGACGCCGTCGACAGCGCACGGGCCGCGTCGCGGCCCACCGCGCGCGCCCTCACCTGGCAGCTGCGACTGGACGGACACGGCGAAGCCCACCTCCACCTGACCGTCCGCGCCCGCCCGCACGGAGCGCCGTCCCATCCGTTTGCCGCGCCGCCCGCGCCACGGCGGGCACCGGCACCGGTGGACGACCTGACCCGCACCTGCGAGCGCGGACTCGCCGACGTGGATCTGCTGACCATCGCGGCCACCGGTGTGGACGGCGAGGACGTGTACGTCCCCGCCGCGGGCATCCCGTGGTTCCTCACCCTTTTCGGCCGAGACTCCCTGCTGACCTCCTACTTCCTGCTGCCGCACCGACCCGCAACGGCCGCTGCCACGCTCAGCGCACTCGCCGCCACCCAGGGGCGGCGGTACGACGCCTTCAGCGGCGAACAGCCCGGCCGCATCGTCCACGAGACCCGCCACGGAGAGCTGGCCCACTTCCGCCAAGTCCCCTACGGCCGCTACTACGGTGCCGTCGACGCCACTCCGCTCTTCCTCGTCCTGCTCCACGCCCACTACGAGACGACCGGCGACGGCGCGCTCGCCCTGCGGCTGGAGGAGCACGCCCGGCAGGCCGTCGACTGGATGTTCACCGACGGCGGCCTCGACCGCCACGGCTACCTCGTCTACAGCCCCGACGCGGGCGGCCTGGTCAACCAGAACTGGAAAGACTCGGCGGGCGCGATCTGCTTCGCCGACGGCACCCAGGCGGCGGGCCCCGTGGCGGTGTCCGAGGCTCAGGGATACGCCTACGACGCGCTCGTCCGCACCGCGCGACTGGCCGATGAGCTGTGGAAGGACGAGCCCTACGCACACCGGCTCCGTACCGCCGCGGCCCGGCTGCGCACCCGCTTCACCTCGGACTTCTGGATGCCGGACGCCGACTTTCCGGCACTGGCCCTGGACGGCGACGGCCGACAGGTCGACGCCCTCGCCTCGGACGCCGGCCATCTGCTGTGGTCCGGCATCCTCGACGCGGAGCGCGCCCGCCGCGTGGGGCGGCGTCTGCTGGAGCCGGACTTCTTCTCCGGCTGGGCGATCCGCACCTTGGCCGCCGGGCAGCAGCCCTACCACCCGTTGTCGTACCACCGTGGCAGCGCCTGGCCGCACGACAACGCCGTCATCGTGCTGGGCCTGGCCCGCCACGGACTCACCGACCAGGTCGACACCGTCACCGAGGGCCTGGTCGCGGCGGCGGCCCACCACGGATACCGCCTCCCCGAGGTCATCGCCGGCTACGACCGCTCCGCCACCGCCACACCGGTGCCCTACCCCCATTCCTGCTCGCCGCAGGCGTGGGCCGCCGCGGCACCGCTGGCGCTGCTCACGGCGTCGCGGCAGGTCGCCGTCCCGTAGTGCCGTAGCCCCCGCCCGGGCCGTAGCCCCCGCCCGGGCCGGGGGCGCTGTGGAGTGACTGTTCGGCGGATCGCGGGGGATCGGTGCCCCCTCGGCAGTGACCAAGCCCACGGGGTTCCGGGGGTGTTGGCGTGAACCCGGCCATTACAGTCGGCGCCGTGGACTTCCTCACCGACATCCTGGGCGAGCCCTACCAGTCGATCGACCTGCCGCTCACCGCCGACGACGAGGGCGATGTCGTCGCGACCCTGGTCCGCCGCCGGTCCGCGGATCCCGGCGCCGCGGCCGGAGGCTCCCGCCGAGCGGTGCTCTATGTGCACGGCTTCGTCGACTACTTCTTCCAGACCCACCTGGCCGACTTCTACACCGAGCGCGGCTACGACTTCTACGCACTGGACCTGCGCAAGTACGGCCGCTCACTGCGCCCGCACCACTCGCCGAACTACATCCACGACCTCGACGCGTACGACGAGGAACTCGACGAGGCCGTCCGCATCATCCGCGAGGTCGACGGACACGACACCCTGCTGCTCAACGGCCACTCAACGGGCGGCCTGATCAGCGCCCTGTACGCCGACCGGCGGGCCGGGCGGGGGACGATCGACGCGCTCTTCCTCAACAGCCCGTTCCTGTCCCTGCCCGCTCCCTTGCTGATCCGCACACTCGGTGCCCCCTTCGTCGGCCTCCTCGGACGTCTGGCGGCCACCCGCAAGCTCCCGGCCCCGCTCAACCCGCACTACGTCCACAGTCTCCACCGTGACTTCCGGGGCAGTTGGGAGTTCGACCTGACCCTCAAACCGGCTGAGGGTTTCCCCCTCTACGCCGGGTGGCTGGCGGCGATCCAACGGGGTCAACGGCGGGTGCGCCGCGGGCTGGGCATCGACTGTCCGGTCCTGGTGATGGCTTCGACCGCCAGCACCGCCACCACCGAATGGGACGACGCCCTGCTCCGCACCGACGGCGTGCTCCGCGCCGACGACATCGCCCGCCTCGCACCCCGGCTGGGCCCGCGGGTCACCACCGTACGCATCCGGGACGGGGTGCACGACCTGGTGCTGTCGCTACCCGAGGTACGCGAGCGCATCTTCGCCGAGCTCGATCTCTGGCTCCGCGCCTATCTGCCGGACCGGGCCGGATAGTCCGCGGACGGGGCTCACCCGGGCATCGCCGAACGGCGGTCCGGGCTCCCGCCGTGGCCTCAGCCGTGCGCGGGAAGGGGGCGGTCGGCGATGTCCAGGGCCTCGTCGGCGGGGACGCCCAGCATGCGCAGCATCATCTCCGCCATGGCCGCGGCGGCTTCGTCGCCGTTGGCGTCCGGCTGGGCGAGGTGCAGATCCAGGAGCGCCAGCAGGCTGCCGCCCAGTGCGGAGAGGGCGACCGGGCGACCTGATCACGGCCACCATCGCGACCTCCGACGGGCGGATCGACCTCGGCGAGCAGTGCACCGCCGTCATGGACGCCCCATCCCCCGAGAAGTGAGCCGCGCATGAAAACGCACCAGGTCGTCCCGGGCGGCGCCGCCCGGACGGCGCCGGTGGTCATCGTCGGGGCGGGCCCGGCCGGTGTCACCACCGCGATCCTGCTCGCCCGCCGTGGGGTGCGCAGCATCCTGCTGGAACGGCACCGCGACGTGTACCCGCTGCCGCGCGCCGTGGCCATGGACGACGAGGTCCGCCGGATCGCGCGTAACCAACCTGGGAGCACAGAACGCGCGTAACCAACCGGGGGCATGGAAAAAGGACGGTGCCGGGCGTCCCCTCCCGGCACCGTCCAGGGCCGTGTGCCGCTCGAGGCACGGCCCGTCCGGGGTCAGCCGACCTCCGCGGGCTCCTTCACGGCCTCTTCCGTCTGCTCCTTGCCGTGCTGGGGGGCGGCGGCCTTGCGGCCGGGCAGGACGGCCAGGACGATCAGGGCGCCGGCGGCCATGATGATGCCGCCGATGAGGCTGGTGTGCGCGACACCGTGGGCGAAGGACTCGTGCACCGCGTCCACCAGCGCCTGAGCCTTCTGGGGGCCGCCGCTCGGGCTCTTCGCGATCTGCTCGGCGACCGCGAGGCCACCGCCCACCGACTCCTTCGCGACGTCCATGGCGTTGTGCGGGAGCTGGTCGCCCACCAGGTCACTCAGCTTGCCCTGGTAGGACGTGCTGAGCAGCGAGCCCAGAAGGGCGATACCGAGGGAGCCGCCGAGCTCCAGCGAGGTGTCGTTGGCGCCGCCGCCGACGCCCAGTTCGGCCTCGGGGAAGGAGCCCATGATCGTGTCGGTCGCCGGGGAGACGCTGAGGCCGATCGCGAAGCCGAGCAGCAGCAGCGACGGCAGGAAGTCGGTGTAGTCCGAGCCCTTGCCGATCTGCGTGAGCAGGAACACGCCCACGGTGCCGATGACCATGCCGGGCACGACCATGGCCTTCACCCCGAGCTTCGGGGCCAGCTTCCCGGTGACCGCGGCACCGACGAACACGGCACCGGCCAGCGGCAGCAGACGAACGCCGGTCTCCAGGGCGTCGTAGCCGAGGACGAACTGCAGGAACTGGGTGGCGTAGTAGATCGAGCCGAAGGTGCCGAAGAAGAAGAACAGCACCGCGAGCATGGAGCCGCTGAAGGCACGCAGTGTGAACTTGCGGACGTCCAGCATGGGGTGGGGGTGCTTGAGCTCCCAGAGGGCGAAGGCCACGAAGCCCACGCCCGCGACCACGGCCGCGGTGACCGGGCCGGCGCCCCAGCCGAAGTGCGGGCCCTCGATGATGGCGTAGACGAGCGAGCCGACGGAGACGATCGAGAGCAGACCGCCGATGTAGTCGATCCGGCCCATGTCCTTCGCCTTGGACGGCGGCACCAGGAGGAGTGCGCCGATGACGGCGACGACCGCGATGGGCACGTTGATCAGGAACGTGGAACCCCAGGCGTGGTCCCGCAGCAGCCGGCCGGCGACCACGGGGCCGACGGCGATGGCGAGGCCGGAGGTCGCGGTCCAGGCCGTGATGGCCCGTGCCCGCTCACGCTTCGGGAAGATCGCCACCAGCAGGGACAGGGTGGCCGGCATGACCACGGCGGCGCCCACGCCCATGATCGCCCGGGCGGTGATGACCAGGTTGGTCTCGTCGACCTGGCTGCCCATCACCGAACCGCCCGCGAAGATCAGCAGGCCCGTGATGAGGGCGCCGCGGCGGCTGTACTTGTCGCCGATCGCGCCGAGCACCAGCATCAGCGCGGCGTAGGGGACGGTGTAGCCGTCGACGACCCACTGCAGGTCGCTGCTGCTGAGGTGCAGGTCCGTGGTCATGTCGGGCGCGGCGACGATCAGGGACGTGTTGGCCATGACCACGATCAGCAGGCTCAGGCACAACACGATCAGTGCCCACCAGCGCCGTGGGTAGTGCCCGGTCATCTTCTCGACCGGGGTGTTCGCGACGAGCGGCATCGGAAGCTCCTAGGAGGGCGAAGCGGCGGGCTTCGGGAGTCGGCAGGAGCGGTGCGGGCTGCTGCCTTGGCACCGAGGACAGTTACTTGCCCATGGATGTGCAGACTAGTTTATTGCCCATCGGTGTGCAAATATTAATTGCTCGCCGATGTGCAAGCAGGTGGACCCGCGCGAGGCGGCCCTTGGACCCCGCGAAGCGGCCCTGGTGAAGGAGGTTCCGCCGTGCCCACCCCACGAGTCCTGCCGGCCCTCGGGTGTCGCCGGACGCGCACCACACGGACCCGCATCCTCGAAGCGGCCCGCCGGGAACTGGACCGCGATCCCGACAGCAGCCTGCGCGACATCGCCGAGGCCGCCGGGGTGTCGCGCCGTACCGTCTACGGTCACTTCGCCGGGCGGTCCGCGCTGGTCGAGGGCCTCGTGGCCGACGCCGCGCAGGCCCTCCGGGAGGCGCTCACCGCGGTCGCGCTCCCGGCCCCCGACGCCGCCACCGCTCTGGCGCGCTTCGTCCTCACCCTGTGGCCGGTCGGCGACCGCTACCGCATGCTGCTTCGGCTCGCCCCCCAGGACCTGGGCGTCGAACGGGCCGACGTCCTCGCCCCCGCCCGCGACATGGCCACGGCGATCATCACAGAAGGCCGGCGGCAGGGCGTCTTCCACACCAGCCTTCCGCCGCCCGTGCTCAGCCGCGCCGTCGAGGCACACGTGCTGGCGCTCCTGGAATGCGTGAACACCGGCACCTGGACCGACGACGGCACACGCACGGCCGCCGCCGCCCTGATCGCCGTGGGGGTCGACGGCGACCTCGCCGCCACCCATGTCCGACGGCTACGCCACCCCGCGTGAAGCGCATGCTGCCGGGCGCGTACTCGGCCACCGGAAGCTGCGACCTGGCGGGACACCGGAAACGCCACACGACCGGCACCGTCGAAGCAGGCCCGGTGCGGTGGCGGCGGTCCGTGTGCCGGAAGCGATCCCGGATCGCGCGGAATGCCGCGTGTCAGAATGGACGTGCCGCTCCTGTCCGCCGTATCCGCCGTACCGCCCCCGAGGTTGTCCGTGACCAAGCCCGCTGCCCGCGTCCCGCAGCGACGCAACGCGCGCTCCAACCGGGCGCGCATCCTGGCCACGGCCCGCAAGGAACTCGGCCGGAACCCGGACATCACACTGGAGGAACTGGCGCGCGCCTCCGGTGTCGTACGGCGCACCCTCTTCGGTCACTTCCCCGGGCGGGTCGCGCTGCTCGAGGCGCTGGCCGAGGAAGCCTCCGAGGCTCTCCGGGACGCGGCGGTGGCCGGAGTGAAGTCCAAGGGGCCCGCCGAGCGGGCGCTCGCGCACTTCGCGTTGTCGATGTGGCCCGTAGGCGACCGCTACCGGATGCTCCTGGCGCTGGCCCGGCACGACCTGGGCGCGGAACGCGTCGCCGAGATCATCAAGCCCGCGCGCGACGAGGTCACGTCCATCCTGGAGCGCGGACAGCGGGACGGCGTCTTCCACACCCATCTGCCCCCCGCGGTGCTCAGCGCGGGCCTGGAAGCGCTGACGGTCGCTCTGCTGGAGCAGGTCAACACGGGGGCACTGGAGGACGACGGCACCCGAAGCGCCATTGCCATGCTCATCGCGGCCGGTGTGCCCGAGAAGCAGGCATGTGCCGTGGTCGGGGACGTCGCCGCCACGGTCACCGTGGAGTCCACCGCCGACTGAGCCGTCGCACGGCGACGTGGACGACGGGCCCGGTGCTGGGGGCAGCGAGGTTATGCCGGATCCGCCGGCCGGCCGGGGCCCACACCGGTGGTGTCGCCGAGCAGCCGCTGCATGGAGGCGAGATCTTCGTCCGCCGGTTCGCGACGTACCCGTGGACCGCAGGCGCGCAGCAGACGGGAGAAGTCGGCCGCGGCGTCGGTGATGCGTTCCGCCAGGGCGGCCCCGGACTGGGAGCCGAAATCGCTGGTGGCGGCGTAGACGGCACGGGGGGAGACGATCGCGTGCAGATAGGTGAGCATCGGGCGCAGCGCGTGTTCGAGAACGAGCGAATGCCGCTCGGTTCCGCCGGTCGCGCCGATGAGGACGGGCAGGTCCGAGAGCGTCTGTTCCGGCAGTACGTCGAAGAAGGACTTGAACAGCCCGCTGAAAGAGGCGTTGAAGGCGGGTGTCACGGCGATGATGCCATCGGCGTCGGCGACCGTTCGGAAGGCGGATTCCAGTTCGTCCTTGGTGAATCCCGTCAGCATCGCGTCCATGATGAGGTGGCCCAGGGGGCGGAGTTCCACGAAGGACGCCTCGACGTGTTCGCCGTGTTGTTCGAGTTCCTTGGTCACAGCCGTCACCAGCCGGTCCGCGAGGAGTCGCGTCGAGGACGGCTCGCGCAGACCGCCGGTGATGATCGCCAATTTCATCGCGCTTCCGGACCCTCTTCATCGTCGGGCTGCGGCTTTTCCTTGCCCCTGCGGGCAAGGAGCAGGGACTCATGCGTCGGGGCCGGCGGGACGTCGGCCGGCCTGCCGACGGCGAATTCCTTGCGGAGCACCGGCACCACTTCCTCACCGAGCAGATCGAGCTGTTCGAGCACCGTTTTGAGGGGGAGACCGGCGTGGTCGATGAGGAAGAGCTGGCGCTGGTAGTCGCCGGTGTAGTCGCGGAAACCCAGCGTTCGCTCGATGACCTGGGCCGGCGAGCCGACGGTCAACGGCGTGAGCGTCGTGAAGTCCTCCAGCGAGGGGCCGTGTCCGTAGACCGGGGCGTTGTCGAAGTACGGCCGGAACTCGTCGACCGCCTCCTGGCTGTTGCGACGCAGGAAAACCTGCCCGCCCAGGCCGACGATGGCCTGTTCCGGGGTGCCGTGACCGTAGTGCGCGAAGCGCCGGCGGTACATCTGAACCATCGACTGCGTATGGGAGGTGGGCCAGAAGATGTGGTTGGCGAAGAATCCGTCGCCGAAATAGGCCGCCAGCTCCGCCACTTCGGGGGTGCGGATGGAGCCGTGCCAGACGAAGGGCGGGACGTTGTCCAGTGGCCGCGGCACCAGAGTGAAGCCCTGCAGGGAGGAACGCAGCTTGCCCTCCCAGTCCACCACCTCCTCGCGCCAGAGACGGCGCAGCAGGCCGTAGTGTTCGACGGTCAGGGGGACGGCCTGGCGGATGTCCTGCCCGAACCACGGGTAGACGGGCCCGGTGTTTCCTCGTCCCAGCATGACGTCCGTACGGCCGCCGGACAGGTGCTGGAGCACGCTGAAGTCCTCGGCAATCTTGACCGGGTCATTGGTCGTGATCAGCGTGGTCGAGGTCGACAGGATGATGCGCTCGGTCTGCCCGGCGATATAGCCGAGCAGCGTCGTCGGCGAGGAGGGTACGAAGGGCGGGTTGTGGTGCTCGCCGGTGGCGAAGACGTCGAGTCCGACCTCCTCGGCCTTGCGCGCGATGGCGACGGTGGCCCGGATACGCTCCGCCTCGGTGGGGGTTGTCCCTGTCGTGGGATCGGCCGTGACGTCACCGACCGTGAAGATGCCGAATTGCATCCCCAGCGCTTCGGACGAGTCCATACGGAACTCCCTCCGGATCTGCTGTCCGGGTTGTTCATAATTCTCCCAGTGTTGCGGCCGCCATGCAAAAAACACGTGCCTGCTGAGGAGGGGCTGACCTCGGCGCTCCGCGCCTCGTCATCAAGCTGCCGTGGTACGGCCGCGTGGCTAGCATTGGCCACATGGTGTGTCCGGTATAGGGGCGATCGTCCGGTGCTGCGATGAGAGGGAGGAAGTGACGATGGCCAGCGATCTGAAACCCGTGCCCGACCGCGTGTCCTGCGCATCGCTGGTCGACGCCATGGGTCGGGTCCACGATCACCGGTCGCATATCGTCGGCCTCGTCAGCCCCGCGCCACGCAAGCTGTTCGGCCCGGCGGCCACGATTGCCTATCTGCCCTACCGCGACGACGTCCCGCACGCCGAATTCGGCGATCTCTTCGGCCAGGCGGTGGGCGACCGTCCGGCGGGCACCGTGCTGGTGCTGTCCAGCGGAGGCTATCCCGACGTATCCCACGGCGGTGGAACGAAGCTCTCCAGGCTCGAACACACTCATGCCGCTGGAGTCCTGGCGGACGGGCGGCTGCGCGACTTCGACCAACTGGGCGCCTACGGCTTCGCGACCTGGTGCCGGGGAGAGGCGAATCGCTGGGGCGGCGACATCGCCATGCCCTATGCCGTCAACGTCGCCGTGGAAGTGGGCGGCGTATGCGTGGTCCCCGGGGACTACGTTTACGCCGACGCCAGCGGTGCGGTCGTGGTCCCGGGCGGAAGCCTGCGGCGGGTGATCGACGAAGCGCTGAAGGTCGAGGCCGAGGATGCCCGCATCGCGGAGGGGATCCTCGGCGAGTACCGGGCGCCCTCGTGAGGCACCGATTCTCGTCGAGCGGCCGGGCCGGCCTGCGGCCCTCTCGGAGAGATCCTCGGCAACCTCAGCGGTAGTCGGGGTTGGGGTAGTCGAAGCGGCAGCCCGCTTCCCACTCGGACCGCTGGTTGCCGTGGGCGGGGATGCCGTCGGCACGCTTGAGCATGGCCCCCAGATGCATCAGGTTCCAGGTCATGAAGGCGGTGTTGCGGTTGGTGAAGTCGTTCTCCGGGCCGCCCGAGTTCGGGTCCAGGTACGACGGCCCCGGTCCCGCCGCGCCGATCCAGCCCGCGTCGGCCTGGGGCGGGATGGTGTAGCCGAGGTGCTGGAGGCTGTAGAGGACGTTCATCGCGCAGTGCTTCACACCGTCCTCGTTGCCGGTGATCAGGCAGCCGCCGATGCGTCCGTAATAGGCGTACTGACCCTTGTCGTTGAGCAGACTCGAGCAGGCGTAGAGACGTTCGATCACCCGCTTGGTCACCGAGCTGTTGTCGCCGAGCCAGATCGGCCCCGCCAGCACCAGGATGTCCGCCGCCATCACCCGCTCGTACAGCCTCGGCCAGGCGTCGGTGGCGAAGCCGTGCTCGGTCATGTCCGGGTAGATGCCCGTCGCGATGTCGTGGTCGACGGCCCGGAACTCGTCTGTGGCGACGCCGTGCGCATCCATGATCGCGCGACTTCTGTCGACCAGCCCCTGGGTGTTGCTCTGCTGCGGAGAGGGTTTGAGCGTGCAGTTGATGTACAGGGCGGTCAGGTCGTCGAAGCGGTACGCGTCATCGGTCGGGGTGGCGGTGGATGGCGACGCTGCCATGGGGGCTCCTCATGCGGGACTGCTGGTCCGGCGGGCCGGGCCACGCTCAGCAGCATCTCGCGAAGATCGCCGTTTGTCTCCTTACGACTCATTTAATGCGTGTTTATGCACTTCGGCAGATCAAGCGGCGGATCGACGCGAAGGAATCGCCAGGGCGCTGTCCGTCACCTTTCTCGCGGGCAACTCCCGTACCGTCCTTGCAGGTTGACAGGCATGGGCAGGGCGACCGCACCGGCCGGTGCGGTCGACGCGCCGGAGGTACCCCGCACTCCGGAACGGCTCCGTGCTCACGCGAGCGGTGAGGAGCACGCCATGACGACGACAGCGACCGTGGATTTCTGGTTCGACCCCGCCTGCCCCTACACCTGGCTGACGTCGCGGTGGGTGGTGGAGGCGGCCACGGTCCGGCCCCTGGACGTGCGCTGGCGCGTCATGAGCTTGGCCGTGCTCAACGAGGGCCGTGACGACGATCCCGAAGGGGACCCCGAGGGCTACCTGTGGGTGCCCGTACGCATCTGCGCCGCCGTCCTGCGGCAGTACGGTCAGGAAGGGCTGGGTGCGTTCTACGCCGCCCTCTGGGCCGATCGCGGTGACGGCGGCGCCAAGCGGTGGATGAACGATCCCGGGGTGGCGCTGGCCGACGCCGGACTGCCTCCGGAGCTTGCCGAGGCCGGGTCCTGCGGCGACTACGACGGCGCGGTGCGCGCTTCCCACGCCGAGGCCATCGCTCTCCTCGGCCCTCATGTCGGCACTCCGGTCGTCGCCGCCCCGGACCCGGGCGGTGACCCCGACGCGCGGATCGCCTTCTTCGGGCCGGTGCTGTCCCAGGTCCCCCGGGGTGAGGAGGCCGGCCTGCTCTGGGACGCCACCTTGCTGGTCGCGGGTGCCCCCGGCTTCCATGAACTCAAGGGCGCACCGGCCGATCCGTCCCCCGACGTGAGCGGCTGGGCCGGTCGGCCGTGAGCCGGCGGGGCGTACTCCTCAGCCCTTCCTCATCGCACGCAAGGCCGCCGGCACCACGGTGCGAACGGCGTCGCCGAACCGATGAGTTCTCTCACTCCGGCCGGTCTGCACTCTCGACACGTTGACCACGCGCCATGGACCGGCAAGGAGCAGTGACCGTGCGGAAGATCATCGAGCAGGCGGTAATCACCCTGGACGGCCAGATCAGCACGCCCCAGAACTGGCTCCCCACGCGGTGGGCCGGCGAGTTCGAGCAGCTCTCCAGGGACCTGCTCTTCTCCGTCGACGCGCTCCTCTACGGGCGGGTCAGTTACGAGAACCACGCCGAGGTGTGGCCGACCATGGCGGAGGCGTTCGGCGACTACGCGGTCCGGATGAACACCATCCCCAAACACGTGGCCTCGCGCACCCTCACCGAGGTGAAGTGGAACGCCACGCTGCTCGGGGACGACGTCGTCGACGCCGTACGCAAGCTGAAGGAACAGCCGGGCGGCGACATCCTCAAGGTCGGCACCGGCGGCTCGTTCAGCCGGACACTGCTCGGGCACGGGCTGGTCGACGAGTATCTGTTCTGGCTGTTCCCGGTGATCGCCGGCAGCGGCGAACGGCTCTACGACGGGATCGACACCACGGACTTCGACCTGATCGACGTCAAGCGGCTCACCAACGGCGTCCTCGGCCTCACCTACGTTCCGACCGCCCGCTGACACCACCGTGCCCTGCCGCGCGACGGCACCAGTGTCCTGTGGACGGAAGCGAGGCCATGACCACGGCGGCGATCGCCAAAGCGGCCGTCAGCGGGCCGACGACGTAGGCGATCAGTTCGACGTCCGGTGGCCCACCCACCACCTCGTATTGCACGCTGGCGCTCAGATTGTGCAGAGCCGCCACGCCACCGGTTGTCGCGATCATCCGGCGACCGGCCATCTTGTGCTGGAACAGCAGCAGCGCGCCCGTGGCGAGCATAACCAGCTCGACGATGCCTATCGCCATATTCACCACGATCAACCCGGTTGGCGCAGAGTGATCTTGGACGTAGTCGATGGTCTTGGAGACCATGAACATGAGCCCTGGAAGGCACAGCATCGCCAGCGTAATCGCGGCAGTCGCGGTCTTGCGCGCCGTGGATGTGGGATCTCCCGGCGGGATCGACGTCGTGCCTGACGTCGTGCCGGACGTGGTCCCGGACATCGTGCCGGGCAGCGTCGGAGGCAGGGTGGTCCCGCCTCCTGGTGGCGTGCGCCCTGGTGCGTGGTCGAGTTGCCGCAGGGCCTGGGCGAGGTCGCCCGCGTTCCCGTACCGCTGGTCGGGATCCTTGTGCAGCAGGGTCAGCACCAGGTCGTCCCAGGCGGGTGGGATGTCCGGGGACACCGAGCTGGGCGTGGGCGGTTCCTGGGTGAGGTGGGCCGAGAGGTAGCCCACGGTGTCGGGAGCCGGAAACGGCAGCCGGCCCGTGATCAGCTCGAAGAGCAGGCATCCGAGCGCGTACAGGTCGCTGCGCGGCTCAGGGAAACCGCGGGCCTGCTCAGGGGCCATGTACGGGGGCGTGCCCACGATGAAGCCGGTCCGGGTGAGACGGTCCGCGGTCGCGTACGGGTCGGCACCGCGCGCGACACCGAAATCGAGGACCTTCACGATGCCGGAAGGCGTGATGAGGATGTTGGACGGCTTGATGTCCCGGTGCAGGACTCCGGCGTCGTGGGCCTCTGCCAGCGCGTCACATATCTGCGCGCCCCACCGAGCCGCGTCCCGCGGGCTGATGACACCTCGGCGCAGCATCGCGTCCAGACCCTCGCCCCGGACCAGCTCCATCACCAGGAACGGGGCCTTGTCACCCTCGGCGCCGGTCTCGCCCAGGTCGTGGATGGTCACGATGTTGGGGTGCTGGAGCCGGGCGGTGATCCGGGCCTCACGCAGGAACCTGGCGCGGGCCTCGTCGCCGTGGCTACCGCCACCGGCCAGCAGCGAGATCACCTTGACGGCGACGCGTCGCCCGAGCGACTCGTCCTGCGCCTCCCACACCTGCCCCATACCGCCCTCGCCGAGCTGCCGCACCAACCGGTAACGGCCCCCCAGTAGCTCATCCCGCACAGCCACGCCTCCCCGTTTCGACCACTTCAGCCCTCCCACCGGCGAACCGGCGCATCGGGATCATCGCGCAACCACGCGGATGCCGCCTAGTGGGTCCGCGAGAGTCTGGGCGATCATCGCGCGGGCCCCGTACGCGAACGACCCGCCGTAGCCGCCGCAGCCCTCGCCCTCGGCCGGGTTTCGCGGCGCTGGGCAAAGCACTTCAGCTCGCCGGACAAGGCGCCGACGCTTCAGCGACGCCGTCGCCGACAGCACACCGACACGGATGCGCATGTCGGAGCGGTGTACTGACGCGCTCACCCGCGAGCACCTGATCGAGAGCTGCCGGCGAGCTGCTCGACGCGGGCGGCGGGTGCGGTGGGTGCGGGTCCCGACGCGGATGTCGGCGGTCGGGGTGTCCGGCGCGAGGGCGAGCGGGAACGGGGTGCCGCGCCGCCCCGACCGGCCGGTACCGACGATGGCCGGTACCGCCACGATCGGGGCGGTGGTGCGTCTGCCGGCCACCGCCCATTGAAGAGGGCCGGGGTCGGTCCTCGATGAGCGGCATGCCGGCCGACATCAGCTACCGTCTGCTGCCGGTCTGACGGCCCGGCCTCACTTCAGATGTCGGGTGAAGAACTGGGCCGCGGCGTCTCCCGCGAACTGCGGGACGCCGGTGTGCCCGCCCATGTTGGCGTGCAGGGACTTCTCCTTGGAGCCGAAGGCGTCGAACAGGTCCAGGGCCGCCTGCCGGTCGTTCCTTTCGTCGTCCCACTGCAGCAGGACGTGCAGTGGAATAGTGACCTGCCGGGCCTCCTCGAACATGGCGCGAGGCACGAAACTCCCGGCAAAGAAACCGGCGGCCACGATGCGCGGCTCGACTACCGCCAGTCGGATGCCGATGGAGATCACTCCCCCCGAGTACCCGACCGGGCCGCCGATCTCGGGCAGCGAAAGGAGGGCGTCCAGGGCGGCCTGCCATTCCGGGACCGCCTTTTCGACCAGCGGGAGGATGAGGGCGTCGACGATCTCGTCGCTGACCGTCTCGCCGGCGTCCAGCACCCGGCGCAGGTCGGCGCGGGCCTGCTCGGCGGCGGGCCAACGGGGCCGGTCGCCGCTTCCGGGGAGCTCGATGGTGGCCGTGGCGAAGCCCTCCGCCGCGGAGTGCCGGGCCCGGGCCACCAGTCGGGGGTACATCGTGCGCAGCCCGAGGGGAGGGTGGCCGAGCAGGATCAGCGGCACCGGTGTGGATGCGGACGCGGATGCGGGTGTCCACAGGGTGCCGGGGATCTCGCCGAGGGTGAATTCGCGCTCGAAGACGCCGTCGTCGAGGCGCTGTTCGGAAGTGAATTGCATGGTCGTGCCTTTCGGGAGTGCGCTTGAACGGCGCTCCCGGACGACCTATCGCCCGACCGTGACCCCGGAGGGGAGCACCCATGTCGATACTGTGTTCACGGGTACCACCTCCTCGTTCTCTCGCACGGCCTCCGGAAAAGTAGCAGTGCCCGCTGTGGTCCGCCAACGGGTTTTTGCCGAACCCGCCCGGCCCCGGGCGGTGCCACTGGGCGATGCCGCTGGACGGTGCCCCGTCGCCGGGGGCATCCGCGGTCGGTCCGGCTACCCTCGTGGTGCGGTGGGCCGGCGCGGGTGCACCCGGCGTAGCAGAGCTCAGGCGGATGTGGTGGTCGAGGCCGCGTCGGTACGGGACGGCCGGCCGGTCGCCGTGTCCAGGACGGGCGGCTCGCCGTCGCGTTCCTCGGGGAGCTTCAGCAGGAGCGTCAGCACGAAGGCGACCAGGTAGAGGGCGAGGAAGATCAGGGTGACTCCGCCGGTGCCGACGAGGGGGAAGAAGAGGCTGGCGAGTGCCGGGCCGACGAAGGCCGCGCCGCCCGCGCCCAGGTTGAGCAGGGCCATCGAACCGCCCTTGTTCTCCGGTGCCATCGACGGGATGAGCGCCGAGATGGGGACGAATCCGGCGAGGGTCGCGCCGTAGAACATGCCCGCGAGCACCGCGACCCAGTAGTAGTCCGGGCCGAGCCAGGTCGGTACGAAGTACAGCGTCGTGACGCTGATCGCGCAGCCCAGCGCGCCGAAGCCCGCGATGGTCGTGCGCCAGCCGATGCGGTCGGAGAGGACGCCGAAGATGAGGTTGAAGAAGATATTGGTGCCGTAGATGATCGCCAGCAGTTGGAGCCACTTGTCCTCGCCGAAGCCGATGTCGTCGGAGAAGATCCGCGGCAGGTACACCAGCATGCCGAACTCCGGGGCCGTGTTGATGACCCGGACCAGGCAGCCCACCAGCACGCGCGGATGGGTCCAGATGATGGAGACGGAGTTGAGCAGGCTCTGGCCGGTGGTGACCTCCGGCGGTGCCATCCGGTCACCGCCGGGCCTCCTGCGGGCGCCGACGAGGGCGATGGCGCCGCCGAGGAGGATGAGGGCGAGTGCGGACCAGAGCGTGCCCAGGCGGCCGAACGAGGGGATCGTCAGGCTCGACCACAGCGAGCCGAGGGTGGGCAGGCCGCCGGTGAAGGCGAAGTAGAACCATCCCACCGCGGTGCCCAGCCGGGCCTTCGGTGCCGTGTTGGTGATCCACACGAGGAAGCCGAACGCGAAGAGCGGGTAGCCGAAGCCCCGGATGCCGTAGAAGAGCAACATCAGCGGGTAGTTCTCGGTGCCCAGCGCGAAGAGCAGGTACGCGGCGTCGAAGACGGCCCAGATCACCAGGCCCGTCCACATCACCCGGCGTGGCCCCCACACCTGGCAGAGCGCACCGGAGAACCACGACGCCAGCATGACGGCGATGCCGTACACCGTGATGACGTACCCGGCCCGTACGTCCGTCGCCGCGCCGTGGTCGGCCATGTACGGGGCGATGAACCCGGCTTCGACACCATCGCCGATCATGAACAGGAGTACGCCCAGATAGCCCAGGATCAAGGGTTTCGGCATCGCTCGACCTCCACTCTGCGGTGATGTAAGGAGTACGACCGCAGATACTCAAGCGCGCCGAGAGAAATATCAAGAGTCTTGGTAAAGATAACGGGACCGAGTGGTAACTACTCCGGTTCGATGACGCGCACATCCGTCAGCTCCCGCATCTCCCGCACCAGCTCCTCGTCCACCGGACCGGTCAGCAGAACATGGTCGAAGGAGTCCACGCCCTCCAGCTGGTGCAGTGCGCGACGGCCCACCTTGCTGTGGTCCATGAGCAGCACGCTCGTCGCGCCCGCCTGCCGGGTCGCCCGCTTGATGCTGACGATCTCCTGCTCCTGGTGGAACGTCATGCCGGCGGTCATCGCGGAGGTGGAGAGCACGCTCAGATCGACGGAGATGCCACCGATCATGTCCATCGCCGGCAGGCCGATCCACGAGTCATGGGTGCGCGAGTACTCGCCGCCCACGCAGATCAGCCGGATGCCCTCGGCACCCCTCAGCTCCTCGGTGATCAGGCGGTAGTTGGTCACCACGGTCAGCGGCCCCACCTCGGGCAACAGCCGCGCCAGGGCCAGCGCCGAGGTCGAGTCGTCCAGCATCACCGACATCCCCGGGGCCACGAACGGCAGGGCGGCGCGGGCCAGGGCCCGCTTCTCGTCGGTGTGCGCGTGCAGCCGGAAGTCCGAACTGGACTCGAAGACCATCGAGGGCTGCGCGGAGACGCCGCCGTGATACTTGCGCAGGATGCCGCGGTCCGCCAGCTCGGCGATGTCCCGGTGGACCGTCATCAGGCTGACGCCGGTCAGCTCGACCAGTTCGGCGACGGTGGCGTCCCCCCGGGCCAGAACGTGGTCGACGATCAGTTGGTGCCGCTGCTGCCGCGCACCGCGCGACGACGGGGGAGTAGTCATGCCCCCATCCTGCCGTGTTCGTTTCTCACATAGAACCAGTGACAACTCACGCAGCCAATGTTAATTTCGCTGTGCCGGACACCGCCGGGTGCAACGGACACCGCCGGGCGCTCCGGCACAGCCAGAGATCATCAGCCAGGAGATCAGGGGTACGCATGGCCGACGCAGTGGTCTTCGACATGGACGGCGTACTGGTGGAGAGCGAGCACCTGTGGGAAGAGCTGTGGGCCGCGTACGCCGCCGCACGCGGCCGTCAGTGGGGCCCGGAACAAACGCGCGACGTCCAGGGGATGAGCGCCCCCGAGTGGGCCGCCTACCTCACCCGGTTCTGCGGGGCGGGTGACTCCGCGGCCTGCACCGAGGAGGTCGTGGTCGACGGCATGGTCCAGGCACTGGCAGACGGCCGCATCGGCCTGCTGCCCGGGGCGCGAGAGATGATCACCGCCACCGCCGAGCTCGCACCCGTCGCGCTCGCCTCCTCCGCGCCGCGCCGTGTGATCGACGCCGTCCTCGCCCACCATGGTGTCGACCACCACTTCAAGGCGACCGTCTCCAGCGCCGAGGTGGAGCGCGGAAAGCCGAGCCCGGACGTCTATGTGGCCGCCGCCCGCGCTCTTGGCGTGGCCCCGGAGCGCTGTCTGGCGGTGGAGGACTCCAGCAACGGACTGCGCGCCGCCGCGGCCGCCGGGATGACCGTCGTGGCCATCCCCAATCCGCAGTACCCACCCGCCGAGGACGCCCTCGCGGCCGCCGCCTACCGTTCTGCGGACCACCATGACGTACGTGACTTCCTGCTCAGCAGGCTCGACACCCGAGGGGAGTGACCCGACATGACCGCGGTCCTGGTATCGGGCGACGACTTCATCGCCCCCGAGCTCTTCTCCGCCGCTCTGAGCGAGACCCTGCCCTCCGCCGGGCTGAGCTTCCGCACGCTGCGCACCCGCTGGCCGAACGAACCCTTCGGGCCGGTGGGCGCCGACGGGCAGGGGAACGGCGGTGTAAAGGAGGCCAGCGGCACCGAGGAGCAGGTGCTGGAGGCGCTCGGTGACGCGAGTGTCGCCCTGACCCAGATGGCTCCCTTCACCTCCCGTGTCATCCGCGAGTCACCCCATCTGAAGTTCATCGGCGTGGCCCGTGGCGGCCCGGTCAACGTGGACCTGGCCGCCGCCACCGCCGCCGGGATACCCGTCACCTTCACGCCGGGCCGCAACGCCGCCGCTGCCGCCGAATTCACCATCGGCCTGATCCTCGCCGCCATGCGCCACCTCACCTTCGCCGACGCGGCCCTCAAGGAGGGCACGTGGCGCGGTGACTACTACGCGTACGAGAACGCGGGCCTGGAACTCGACGGCGCCACCGTCGGTCTCGTCGGGTACGGAGCCATCGGCTCGATCGTGGCCCGTGTGCTGCGCGCCTTCGGCGCACACGTCCTCGTCTCCGATCCGTACACGGACCCGGCCCGGGCACAGGCCGAGGGTGTCGAGCTCACCGCCCTGGACGACCTGCTCCGGCGCAGCTCCGTCGTGAGCCTGCACGCCCGTGTCACCCCCGAGACCCGGCATCTGCTGAACGCCGGCAACCTCGCGCTCCTGCCCGAGGGCGCCGTCCTCGTCAACTCGGCCCGCGGCGAGCTGCTCGACTACGCCCCGCTGCCCGGCCTGCTGGAGTCCGGCCGGCTCGGCGCACTCGCCCTGGACGTCTACGACATCGAGCCGCCCCCGGCCGACTGGCCGCTGCACAAGGCCCCCCATGTCATCACCACGCCACATCTGGCGGGATCCACCCGGCAGACCGCCGACCGGGCCGCCCTGATCACCGCCGCCGAGGCCGCCCGCTTCCTCCGCGGTGAACCGCTGCGGCACGTGGCCAATCCGGAGGTGCTGACCGGGAGCCGGCCATGATCGTCGGAGTCGACATCGGCACCTCGGTCACCAAGGCCCAGCTGATCTCCCGCGATGGCCGGACCACCCCCGCCCATGAGGCCCGCAGCACCGTCTACACCCTGCCCGGACACCGCGTCGAGCAGGACCTGGACGATGTCGTGGGCACCGTGGAGACCGTCGTACGGGCGGCCCTCGCCGACGCCGCGCAGCTGGGCGACGAACCGGCCGAGGCCCTGGCCCTCACCGGGCAGGGCGACGGCCTGTGGCTGCGCGACGCCACGGGCGCCCCCGTCGGCCGCGCGCTGTCCTGGATGGACGGCCGGGCCGCGGACCGGCTCGACCGGTGGACCGCCGACGGCACCCTGCACGCCCTGCACCGGCGCACCGGCGTCGGTCTCTTCCCCGGCTCCGCGGCACCCCTGCTGGCGCATCTGGCCGAGCACGAGCCGGAGCGGCTGGCGGCGGCCCACGTCGCCGGATACTGCGTGGACGCCGTCGTGCAACGGCTGACCGGTGCCGTGACCGTCGATGTCTCCGACGCCTCGCAGCCGTTCCTCGACGTCGCCGCTCGCACCTACGACGAGACCGCGCTCGAGCTGTGCGGACTGTCCGCACACCGCCGGCTGCTGCCGGACCCGGCGCCGCCCGGCACCCTGCACCGGCTGCTGCCCGACGCCGCACGGCGGCTGGGCCTGCCCGCCGGGCTGCCGGTCTCCGCCGGCCCGTTCGACATCCCGGCCTGCGCCTTCGGCTCGGGAGTGGCCGAACCGGGCGAGGGCAACCTCATCATCGGCACCACCCTTGCCGCCCAGGTCCTCGACACCGAGCCGCGCCCGGCCATCGCCGAGGACCCGGCCGGGATGCTGCTGGCGACCCCGTACGAGGACCGGTATCTGCGGGTCATGCCCGCCATGATCGGCACCGCGGGGCTGGACTGGCTGCTGAAGCTGCTCGACGTCAAGATCGAGGCGTTGGACGCCCTGCTCGTCCAGTCCCCACCCGGCGCCTCGGGCGTCACCGCGCTGCCGTTCCTGTCCGCCAGCGGCGAGCGCGCACCCTTCGTCGACCCGCGGGCCCGTGGCCGCTTCGACGGCCTGTCCCCGCTGGCCGGCCGCGCCGACCTGGTACGGGCACTGTGCGAGGCCGTCGCCTACTCGGCCCGGCACTGCATGGAAACCCTCGGCGTCACCCGCACCGTCACCGCCTGCGGCGGTGGCGCGCGCTCCGGGGAGTGGGCGCGCATCTTCGCCGGTGTCCTCGGGGGCGACCTGGAGGTCTGCGACGACGCCGTGGGCATCCGCGGTGCGGCCCACGTCGCCTGGCGCTCCCTGGGCACGCCGGTCGACCCCGGCGCCTGGCGCGCCCGCCTCCGTACCGTGACCGCCGAGCGCGGGCTGATCGACCACTACGCCGAGGGCTACGCCGCCTACCGTCACGCCCTCGACCTCGCACGCGAAGGCTGGAGCACCCGATGACCAGGCTCTTCAACGACCCCGCCCGGTTCACCGACGACATGATCACCGGGTTTGCCGCCGCCCATCCGGAACACGTACGGGCCGTGCCCGGCGGTGTGGTGCGCGCCCGCCCCACCCGTACGGGGAAGGTGGCCGTCCTCACCGGTGGCGGCTCCGGCCACTATCCCGCCTTCTGCGGGGTCGTCGGCCCCGGATTCGCCGACGGTTCGGTCATCGGCGATGTGTTCACCTCGCCATCGGCCGCCCGCGCCCGCTCGGTCGCCGAGGCGGCGGAGGCGGGCGGCGGTGTCCTCTTCCTCTTCGGCAACTACGCCGGGGACGTGATGAACTTCGGCCTCGCGGCACGGCAGTTGGCGGACGACGGCATTCCCGCCCGCTGCTTCGCCGTCACCGATGACATCGCCTCCGCCCCCGCCGACCAGACGGCGCGGCGGCGGGGCATCGCGGGCGGCTTCGTCGTCTTCAAGACCGCGTCGGCGGCCGCCGAGGAAGGTGCCCCGCTGGACGAGGTCGTCCGCGTGGCCGAGTACACCAACGCCCGTACCCGCACGCTCGGAGTGGCCTTCGACGGCTGCACCCTGCCGGGCTCCGACGCGCCCCTGTTCACCGTTCCGGAGGGCCGCTTGGGCCTCGGTCTCGGCATCCACGGCGAACCGGGGGTCAGCGAGGACACCCTGGGCACCGCCGAGGATTTGGCCCGCGCCCTGGTGGCGGGGCTGCTGGCGGACCGGCCCGCGGACACGGGCGGCGAGGGGCGGGTCGCGGTCGTCCTCAACGGCCTCGGCGCCACGAAGTACGAGGAGCTGTACGTGCTGTGGGGCGCCGTGGCCCGGCTGCTGGACGAGGCGGGGCTCACGCCCGTACGGCCCGAGGTCGGCGAACTCGTCACCAGTCTCGACATGGCCGGTTGTTCCCTGACCCTGAGCTGGCTGGACGACGAGCTGGAACGCCTGTGGCTCGCACCGGCCGACACCCCGGCCTTCTGCCGGACGACACCGCTGGAACCCCCGGTGGACGGCGCCGCCGTACGGACCGCCGCCGCCCCGCGCCGAACGGAGCGGTCCGCCGCCACGGCCTCCGGCGCGGCCATCGAGGTCGCGGAGCTGGCCGTCCACGCACTGCGCGCCGCCCGCGATGTGCTGCACCGGGACGCGGAGGTCCTGGGCAGGCTGGACGCGGTGGCGGGCGACGGCGATCACGGCCGTGGCATGTGCAAGGGCGTCGACGCGGCACTGGCGGCCGCCGAAAAGGCACACGCCGACCGGCTCGCCCCGGCGGCGGTGCTGGCCGCCGCCGGTGATGCCTGGGCGGCGGAGGCCGGAGGCACCTCGGGTGCGCTGTGGGGCGTGGCGCTGCGCGCCATCGGCACCGCACTGCCGGCCGACCGGGCGCCGGGGCGCGAGGAGCTGGCGTCCGCCGCCGCTGACGCGCTCACCGCCGTGACCTCGCTCGGCGGGGCCGAGGTGGGCGACAAGACTCTGGTCGACGCTCTCGCGCCGTTCGCCACCGCCTTCGCGACGCGGCTGCGGACCGGAGACCCGGTGGCCGCGGCCTACGCGGCCGCCGTGGCCGAAGCCCGTACGGCCGCCGAGGACACCGCAGGGCTGCGCCCCCGCCTGGGCCGAGCCCGCCCCCTCGCCGACCGCAGCGTGGGCACCCCTGATCCCGGAGCCACCTCACTCGCCACGGTACTGACCGCGGTGGCCACCCTCTCCACGACGACAGGAAGCGATCCCGTATGACCACCGCGAACGCGTTCCGGATCGTCGTCGGCTGTGACGACGCCGGATACGACTACAAGGAAGTCCTCAAGCGGGATCTGCTGGCCGACCCCCGGGTCGCCGAGGTCATCGACGTCGGCGTGGGCAGCGACGAGCACACCGCCTACCCGCATGTCGCGGTGGAAGCGGCCCGCCGCGTCGCCGAGGGCACCGCCGACCGCGCCCTCCTGGTGTGCGGCACCGGCCTCGGCGTGGCCATCAGCGCCAACAAGGTCCCCGGCATCCGCGCGGTCACCGCCCACGACAGCTATTCCGTGCGCCGCTCGGTCCTCAGCAACAACGCCCAGGTGCTCTGCTTCGGCCAGCGCGTCATCGGCCTGGAACTCGCCCGTTCGCTCACCGACGACTGGCTGGCGCAGAGCTTCGACGAGACCTCCCCGTCGGCGGAGAAGGTCGCCGCGATCCGGAGCTACGAGGGCTGATCGAGGAGGCAGGGCAGAGTGACGACGTCGGTCTCCACGCTCACCACCGGATCGTGGAGACCGACGTACGGGATGCGAAGCCGTGTCGTCGCTACCGGCTCACATCGACGGAGAAGCTACTGGCTCACCTTGACGGAGAACCAGTCCACGCTCATCCCCACACCCGAGGTGGTGTCCGCCGCCGGCGAGGTGCAGCCGCAGACCTTGTTGGGGTAGGAGCCGCCGACCGCGACATTGAAGATGGCGAAGAACCCGTGGTCGACCGCCTTCTTCCAGGTCTCGGCGGACACCTGGTTCTGCTTCACCGTGAAGGTTTCCTTGCCGTCGCGGTAGAAGCGCAGTTGCTCGGCGGAGGTGTCGGTGCGATCCACGATCACGGAGTACGTGTGGTACTCCGTCTGGCAGCCGTCGCACGGCAGCAGGTCGCTGGTGATCCCGTCCGGGTCGTGGCACTCACCGGCCCACTCCCCGCAGTGGAAGGTGTTCGAGTGCTTGCTCAGCCCGTTGACGTCTTCCATGATGTCCAGCTCGCCGATGCTCGGCCAGTTGGTGGCTCCGGTCGGACGGGCGTCGGCGCCCATGGCCCAGAAGGCGGGCCAAATTCCGAGCGCCTTCTCGGGGTTGGGCTGCTTGAGCGAGGCACTGATCTCCAACTGTCCACCGGCCGGGGCCTCGAAGTCGGTGCGCTGGGTCTCCACACGGCCGGACGTCCACTTCCCGGAACCGTCACGGATCGGCTTGATCACCATGTGACCCTCGCCGTCGTGGTAGACGTTCTCGGTCGAGTCCGTGACCGACTCGACCTCACCGGTGCCCCAGTTCGGGGCGCCGCCCGGGTAGCCGGTGCCGATGTCGTACAGCCAGTCGTCTCTGTTCAGGCCGGTGCCCGCCGCGCCGTCGAAGTCGTCCTGGAAGACGGTGGTCCACTCGGCCGCGGTGGCGGGTTCGCCCGCGGCGGCGGTGTGGGACGACACGGTGAGAGTCAGCAGTCCGGTCAGCGGAAGCGACAGGGCGGCCACGAAGGCCAGTGCGCGTCGTCGGCGGCGGGGCTTGGCCTCCGCCGCCGTACGTGAGGTGATCCTGAACATGTGGGGGGCTGCTTTCGTCCGAAGGAACGTCGGTGACGGGGTGTGCGAGCCCCCATAGCCAGCTCCTGGCGTGGGGTGTGGTGGAGGCTGGGCTACGGGGACTCGGGCACGGGGACAGCGTGAGCGCCATCGGGTCGAGAGAGCGCTCACACAGAACGACTGTCTTGGACTCAGCCCTTGTCGGTCAAGAGCCGCGCCGAGTTCACCAGTTGAACGTAAGCCTGTCGCATGGCCACGACCGCACGGAAGTAGCGCTCGCTCCACTTCAGAGTTGGAGGCAGAGGCGGGGTGCCGGCACTCGCGCGTGCCAACTCTTGACGGCACCCCAGGGTGGGCCGAAGCAAGATGAGGAGGCCCGCGACGGTGTCCCGGACTACTCCGTCCCGGGGGCGAAGTCCTCCACGAAGTAGCTGTCGTGCCGGATGCGGAACCGCTTGAGTTCCTCGCCGCCGCGCTGTGTCATCTCCGCGACCCGCTCGAAGTACTCCTCGCGCGGGGCGCCCGGGGCGAAGAGCAGGAGCATGGACATGGGCTCGTCCGCCACGTTCTTGAACGCGTGCAGGCCACCGACCGGTACGTACAGGAAGTCGCCCTCGCGGCCCGTGATCCACTTCTCGCCGTTGTAGAGCTCCAGCTTGCCCGAGAGGATGTAGAACGACTCCGACATGGCCTTGTGGAAATGGGTCCTGGGCCCGCCGGACCGTGGACCCATCTCCACCTTGTACAGGCCGAATTCGCCGCCGGTCGACTCGCTGGTGGCGAGGTAGTGGGTCGAGCCGCCGGGCGAGGAGAGGTCCGGCGGGGTGCCGGCCGGGCGGAAGGTCGCGTTCACTTCGCCCGTGTCGCCGTGGTAGCGAGGTTGCGGGTATTCGAGGTCTTCCGGGTAGGACATGAGGTGCTCCTTTCGGCAGGTCTCCACTGGCATGATGGCTCCGCCCCGAGAAGGCGGCATCGGGCTTCCGAATGACCTTGGTGGTCGTTGCAACGGGGCCGGAGACCTAAGCCCGTCCCGTCAGTCGGAATCCTGGCCGGAGAGCGGCCCCGCGCAGGCGTGCCACCGCGGTGGTGGCGAGTTCGCGGATCACGTCCGCGGCGGGCTCGATCCTGATCACGGCGCCGACCGACTCGCCCGCGAAGAGCGGCATCGCCTCCACCTGCCCGGTCGTGGCCCGGGCCGGGCGAACGGACTGGATGCCGGGACGGGCACGGTGGCACCGGCCAGCACGATCTCGCCCGCCATGCCGCACCCCGCCTCGGCCGTCTCCTGTGCCTCCGCCACCGAGCCGACCTGCCACGCGGCGAGCGCCCCGCCCGCCTTGCCCCGAGCGACCAGCCGAGGGGAGGGGGCCGCCCAGAAGAACTCGACGGCGGACATCCGCTCCGCGGCGATGTCGACGCACGCCTGGTCCTGGAGGACGGGCAGGATGAAATCGACCCCCACCGGACGGGTGGTCCGCCGCCGCACCAGCCCGGTGAGGGCCTCCGGTGTCGCCATCGGGAAGGCGACCATGCCGAGGCCACCGGCCTCCGAGACCGCGGCCGCGAGGTCCACGCCACTCACCCAGCCCATACCGGCCTGCTGGACGGGCACCGTGCAGCCGACGAGTTCCGTGAAGCGGGTGCGCGGGGCCGGTGATGTGGATGCCATGGTGCGATGGAACAGGCCCGCCGCCGGACGAGGCGGCTCCGACGCGGCCGCTGCGGTGTGCGTCACGCGCAAGGCGTAGCACGGGCTCGCGGCCCGCCCTCCCAGCGGGACTCGGCGCGTGCTGGGCCCGCCGGGTCCCGCACCCGTCCGCGGTATACACCGGGAGTGGCTGCATGACCCGCGCGGCGGGGGTTACCCGGTTGGTGGCCCACCCGTGGACGAGGAAGGGGAAGCACGCCGTGCGCATCGGAATCATCGGAGCGGGCCGCATCGGCTCGACACTGGCCCGCCACTTCGCCTCAATCGGCTACGACGTGGCGCTCGCCAACTCCCGCGGCCCGGACACCCTGGCCGACCTGGTGGCCGACATCGGCGGCCCGATCCGCGCGGTGACCGCCGAGGAGGCGGCGCGGTTCGGCGAGGCGGTGGTCGTGTCCATCCCCTACGGCCGCTACCAGGAGCTGCCGACCGAGCCGCTGCGCGGCAAGGTCGTGATCGACACCTGCAACTACTACCCCGAGCGGGACGGACACGATCCGGAGCTCGACGGCGATGCCACCACCTCCAGCGAGAAGATCCAGGCCCACACCGGCGCCAACCTGGTCAAGGCGTTCAACGCGATCTACTGGGAGAACCTGCGCGACCACGCCCGCCCCCAGGGCGCCACCGACCGGGTGGCCATCCCGCTGTCCGGCAACGACGAGGAGGCCAAGGCCGCGGTGGCCGGGCTGATCCGCGACATCGGCTTCGACGCCGTGGACGCCGGGCACCTGGGCGAGGGCGGCCGCAAGCACCAGCCGGGCAGTCGCGTCTACGCCACCGAGATGTCGTCCGCCGAGACCAGCGCCCTGCTGCACGTGGCCTGAGACCGGGGGTCACTTGACGGCCACGCACGCCGACTGGTGTTGGCCGCGGCCGCCGCACTCGCTCTGGTGGCGGTGTCGACCGCGCCGGCCGCGGCCTACGCCCCGGCCGGCGTCGTCCATACCGAGCGGGTGCAGGCCGGGCCCTATACGATCACCGTCGGGTTCTCCAAGTGGCCACTGCGGGCCATGCAGTCACTCGACTTCACCTTCGCACCCGCCGACGGCGTCGCGGGAAAGTCGGGCACGCTCACTCTCGACGGGCCCGGCCTCGACGCCGACGATCGGGAGACCCCGCTGGGCAGGCAACCCCCGCAAACGGGATGTCTGGGGCCTGGATGTCCAGGCCCTGCCGGAACCCGGCACCTTCAGCTTCACCTTCGCCATCGACGGGCCCGCCGGCCACGGCCGCGGCACCCTGCGGAACGTCGGCGTGCTCGGCCAGCCGGGCCCGCCCCTGGCCATCAGCTGGACCGTCCGTGCCATCCCGCCCGTCGGAATGCTCGCCTACCTCGCCGTCGGCTGGCGACGCAACAAGCCCTCCGAGAAGGCGGCCACACTCATCTGATCCTCGCCGGACCCGGGCCGGTTCTCAGGCAGAGGCGGCCGGCGGTTCCGCGACACCGATGAACTTCCCGGCCACCACCCGGATATGGGCCGACCAGCCCAGCGCTGTGAGGTCGGCGGTGAGTGACGGGGGATCGTGGAACACCTTCACGACGCGGTACCGACTGCCGTCATCGAGTCGGCGCACGGCCACCGGAGTCGGCCGGCCGGAGAGGACTTCCTCCTCGGCGGCCGCGGCGGGACCGTCATCGATGAAGACCGCTCTGCCGCCCGGTGCGAGCGCGGAGGCGACGGTGTTCCAGAAACCGGGCAACCGCGCCGGTGGGACATGGGAGAGCCAGAAGGCGAAGAACACCGTGTCGTAGCACCGCGACGGCTGCCACGCGAACAGGTCGGCCTGGGCGAACCGGACGGTGGCGGACGCGGTACGCGCACGGGCCAAGGCCAGCACCTCGGCCGCCGCGTCCACGGCCGTCACCGAACGCGCCCGCGCGGCGAGCAACGAGGTCCACTGCCCCGTCCCACACGCCAACTCCAGCACATCCCCGGCAATCGGGAGGTCATCGACGACAGCCAACAACTCCCGCAGGTCCTCGCGCTCCGCATAGGGCCGGTCGTATTCCGCTGCGCCCGCCCTGTAGTAGGCCATCTGCTCGGTCAGAAGAGCGTCGTCATCCACTGCGGGTTCCTCCTGGTTCGGCCGGAGCCGAGCACCCTGCTCGGTCGCCACCGGCACCTTCGACCTTGACCTTCGGGCAAGGTCAAGCGTCGGGTCGGCCGCGGCCCGCAGGGTCAGCCCAGGAGATCCTTGGCCATCAGCTCGAGCCGCCCGGCGAACTCGGTGAGCCCGGCCCGGTCCACGTTGCCGAAGCTGACCCGGAAGACCTGGCGGTCGTCGGGCAGGAAGGCGGTGCCCGGAATGACGAGCGTGTCGTAGCGGGTGATGAGCTCGCGCACGACGTCGTCGGTGCCGCGGTCGGCGAAGGGGTGGCGGACCCAGCCGAAAAACCCCCCGCAGCTCAGCAGCTCGAAACCGCCCGGCCGCTCGGCCAGCACGGTCTCCAGCCAGCGCCGCTTCTCCGTGGCCTCGTTCGCACGCGCACGCCGCCACTCCTGGGCCGAGGTCAGCCCGGCCCAGGCGGCCTCCTGCCCGACGCGCGGAGGGCAGATCGCCACGCAGTCGAGCAGCTTCATCACCTCGCGGTTCAGCTCGGGCGAGGCGACGACCGCGCCCACCCGGTAGCCGGGAATCGCGAGGTCCTTGGAGAAACTGTGCAGGCTCACCAGGGTCCGCGCCCAGTCCGGGTCGGCGAACAAGTCGTGTGCCGGTCGCACGGTGTCGCGGAACGAGCGGTAGGTCTCGTCCACGATCAGCGCGATATCGTGCCGCTTCGCCAGTGCGTAGAAGTCCGCGAGCACATCCGGCGGAATGGTGACGCCGCTCGGGTTGCCCGGGGTGACCAGCACGATCGCCCTGGTGCGCGGCGTGATGAGCGCTTCGGCCGCCTCCGGGTCGGGCACGAGATCGGGCCCGGGCTCCAGGTAGCGCGGCACCACGCCGTTCATGCGCAGCCACATGTCGTAGTTGAAGTAGTACGGCAGGACTTCGATGACCTCGTCGCCCGGCTCGGTGAGCGCCTGCGCCACCAGGCAGAACGCCTGGTTGCATCCTGCGGTGACGACCATCTGGTCGGCCCCCACCGGGCTCTGGTAGCCGCGGCTGAGGTCGGCGGCGAAGGCGTCCCGCAGCCGGGGCAGTCCGGGGCTCGGCACGTAGGCGGCGCCGTTAGGCTCGTGCGCGACCTTGGTGACGTGTTCGATCATCTCGGGCGCGGGCGGGTAGCTCGGCGCGGCCTGGGCCAGATCGAGCAGCGCCCGCTCGCCGCTGCGGCCCGCCAGCAGGGCATACGTCGCGCCCATCGGCGAATCGATCTCCTGCACGGTGCGCGGGCTGAGTCGCACGTCGGCGCTCCTTCACGGGTGGCTGGCCGCTGTCGGTTCACCGCGATGCTACCGACCTCCCCCGCGCGCCGGCCGAGCCACGGCAGCGGGGACGCGCGCGAGGGAGTCGGAGGAAAGCACTCACCACCTGCAGAAACAGGCTTCCGGGGGCGGGGTCAGCAGTTGTCGCCCACCGCGTCGATCTTCGAGCCGAACCGGCCACTGTAGTTGCTGGCGTAGTCGCCTTTGCGGACCGAGTGGCACTCCTTGCCCGAGGCCCAGTCGATGAAGGCACCGGTCCTGTTGGCCCGGAAGGAACCCACGTGGTCCGTGAACCGGCTGGGCAGGTCCACGTAGCCGCCCCGCCAGGTGTAGAGCTCGCCCGTCCCGTCCTGGAACCGCCACAGGCAGATCGCGTTGCTCGCGCAGGCGGGCAGCGCCTGGGCCTGTACGGAGGGGCCCAGCGTGGTCACCACAACGGTCCCGGCAACGAGCGCGAAGCGTGTGAAACGTGCCTTCATCCCGTCCTCCTTGACGCGGAAGCCAACGGCACGATTGTTCAACTCGGGACGGATGGCGAATAGATGGCTCCTGTGTTCGACGGTGGCCTGCCGGGCGGGCCCCGCTGTGCGTCAGGCGGGGGTTTCGGCGGTGGCGGTCAGGACCGCGCGGCCGAGGATGTGTCCGGCCATGGTGAAGCCGAGGACGGCCGGGGTGGCGTCGGCCGGGACGCCGATGGACTCGACGTCGAGGGCGTGCACCACGACGAAGTAGCGGTGCGGGCCGTGTCCGGCCGGCGGGGCGGCGCCGATGAAGCGCGCGGCACGGGCGTCGCCCGGCAGTTGGAAGGCGCCCTCGGGCAGCCCTGAGCCGGTGTCGTCGCCGGCGTCCTCGGGCAGCTCGGTGACGGTGGCGGGGATGTCGGCGACCGCCCAGTGCCAGAACCCGGACCCGGTGGGGGCGTCGGGGTCGTAGACGGTGACGGCGTAGCTCTTGGTGCCTTCCGGGGCGCCGCTCCAGGACAGCTGCGGGGAGACGTCCTTCCCGCCGGGGACGCCGGAGATGCCGGAGAACTGCTCGATCGACCAGGCGCCGCCGTCGGTGACGGTGGTGCTGGCGACGGTGAAGGAGGCCGCCTCGGGGAGGCGGGCGAAGGGGTCGTTGGCGCTCATCGCGTCGTTCCTTTCAGGCCGTGCTGTGGGGTGGCGGTGATGTGCGGCCGATGGAGGGCCGCGGCGCCGCGTAGGGCACCGCTGTCGCCTCCCACCGTTGGGGTCGCTTGATCGATCATAACAGCAATAATCGATTATCTTTTGGATCATCTATGATGGCGACATGACCCAGACGACCCACACGTCGACCTCCTCGGGGAAGCAGATGCTCTCCGAGCAGGTCTACGCACACCTTCGGGACGCGATCATGCGCGGGGACTACGCCCCCGGTGACGCCCTCAAACCGCAGGACCTCGCCAAGGAACAGGGCGTGAGCCTGGCCGTTGTCCGCGAGGCGCTCGTACGGCTGGTCGGCGAGGGCCTCGCGGACCGGCTGCACAACCGCGGCTTCGCCGTCCCGGCCTACTCCGACCGCCGCTGGCAGGAGACCGCGGAGGCCCGTCGGACCATCGAACCGGTCGTGCTGCGCATGTCCATCGAGCGGGGCGACGTCGACTGGGAGTCCCGCGTACGCGCCGCGCACCACCGGCTGACCCGGACCCAGGCGTACGTACCGGGGGAGGGCGCGCACTACAGCGCCGCATGGGCCGAGGCCCACCGGGTCTTCCACCGCGCCCTGCTGGAGGGCTGCGGCAACCCCGTCCTGCTGGAGACCTTCGACCGGATGTGGACCGCGAGCGAGCTGGCCCGCCGCTGGTCGGCGCACCGCAACCCGGACCGGGACGGCGCCCGCGAGCACCGCCGGCTGGAGGAGACGGCGCTGGCCCGCGACGCCGACACCGCGGCCGAGGTCCTGGTCCAGCACCTCACCCTGACCGCGGCCGTACTGACCGGCCGCACCCACGACGACCCCGCGAAGGAAGCCTGATGCGCCTCGCCGACCTGACGACATGCGAGCCGAGTGCGGGCCGCCGCTGCCACAGCGTCGTCAATCCCCTGCACTCATGCGTGTACTTCGCGCCCGAGCGACAGGACGAACTCGCGGCGCTCGGGCTGGAGCGCGGGGCCATGGCCTACTTCGCGGACCGCGCGGCCCCGCTCGGGGCGGTCGGCGCGGGCACCGTCTCGGCGACGTTCTACAACTTCAACCCCGCGCATGTGGAGCGGTTCATCCCCGCCGCGTGGGCCATCGCCACGCCGGAGGCGGTGCTCGCGGCACGGCTGCGCGGCGCGGACAAGGTGCTGCGGCGGCTGCTCGGGGAGGCGGCCCTGACATCGGAGGAGATGGCCGAGGCGGCCGAGCTGGCGCTGCGCGCCACCGAGGCGTGCCACCGGGAGGCGCGGCCGCTGTACGCCGCGAACGCGGGTCTCCCGGTGCCCGCGGAACCGCATCTGGCCCTGTGGCACGCCGCCACGCTGCTGCGCGAGCACCGGGGTGACGGACACCTCTTCGCCCTGGCGGTCGCCGGCCTGTCCGGGATCGAGGCGCTGGTCCTGCACAACGCCACCGGCACCGCGGCGACGTCGGCGACGTTCATGCGGACCCGCGGGTGGTCCGCCGAGCAGTGGGCCGCCGCGCGGGACCGGTTGCGCGAGCGCGGACTGCTGGACGAGGCGGGGGATCTCACGGAGTCGGGCACGGCCCTGCGCTGTGAGGCCGAGGCGCTCACCGACCGCCTCGACGCCGCCCCGTACGACCACCTCGGCCCGGCCGCCACCGCGCGCCTCACCGAGCTGGCCGGTGGCTTCACCGCAACCCTCAGGGCGGCGGGCGCCTTCCCCGCGGTCCACTTCGGCAAGGGCTAGTCGCCACCTAGCCGGCACCTAGTCGCGCATGACGTCGGGTTCGTGCCGGCGCAGCAGGCGGGTCACGACGAAGCCGCAGACCAGCCCGATCGCCACGAGCACCCCGAGGTCGATGCCCCACTGGGTGACGGTGTGCGCCCACAGCGGGTCGACTTCGTCCGGCTTGTCGAGATTCCAGGGCGGCATGGTGTGCGCTAGGTCGAGTGTGGTCCCGGCGCCGGCGACCGCCCAGCGGGCGGGCATCAGCCAGCCGACCTGTTCGATGCCCGGAGAGCTGAACAGCTTGAAGAGGACGCCGGTGAAGACCACCTGGACGATGGCGAACATCACCAGCAGCGGCATGGTCTTCTCGGCCGTCCTCACCAGCGCGGAGATGACCAGGCCGAACATCATGGAGGTGAAGCCCAGCGCACTGATCACCACGCAGACTTCGACGGCCGTGGGCATGAGCAGCCCCTGGGCGGGCAGTTGGCGGACCGAGAAGCCGATCGCGCAGAGGACGGCACCCTGCATCGCGGTGATCAGACCGAGGACGATCACCTTCGACATCAGATACGCGGACCGGGACAGACCCGTGGCTCTCTCCCGTTCGTAGATCACCCGTTCCTTGATCAATTCGCGTACGGAGTTGGCCGCGCCGGAGAAACTCATGCCGATGACGAGCACCAGCAGAATGGTTCCGGACTCCTGGTTGTATCGGAAACCACTGTCGGGCGGTGGCGGGACGAGTCCGTACTTCGCCGGAACCAGACAGCTCACCCCGCCCAGTACGGCCGGGAGGAGCAGCATCAGCGCCATGAAGCCCTTGTCGGAGGCGATGACCGACAGATAGCGGCGGATCAGGGTCCACAACTGGGCGAACCAGTGCCGCCGTCTGGGCTGCAGGGCTCGTGCGGGCGGCTGTGCCGGAAGGGTGCCGGGCTGCTGCGGCGGTACGGCCGAGCCGACCTCCGCGACACGCCGGGCGTACTGCGGGGAAGCCCGCCAGCGCCCGCCCCAGTCGTCGTCGCGATGGTTCTCGAAGGCGGAGAAGACATCGGCCCAGCTCTCGTGGCCGAAAAACTCCAGGGCCTCGCCCGGGACGCCGAAGTAGGCCACGGAGCCGCCGGGTGCCATGACCAACACCCGGTCGCACAGGGCCAGTTCGGCGACCGAGTGGGTGACCACCAGTACGGTGCGGCCGTCGTCGGCGAGCCCCCGCAGCAGCTTCATGACATCGCGGTCCAGGCCCGGATCCAGACCGGACGTGGGCTCGTCGAGGAAGAGCAGGGAGGGCTTGGTCAGCAGCTCCAGGGCGACGGACACCCGCTTGCGCTGACCGCCGGAGAGCGAGGCCACCTTCTTGTCCCGGTGGACGTCGAGCTTCAGCTCCTGGAGCACCTCGTCGATACGGGCCTTGCGCTCGGCGGCCTTGGTGTCACCGGGGAAGCGCAGCCTGGCGGCGTACTTCAGCGCGGTGTCGACGGTCAGCTCCTTGTGCAGGATGTCGTCCTGCGGAACGAGGCCGATGCGGTGGCGCAACTCGGCGAACTGGGTATAGAGATCGCGGTGGTCGTAGAGGACATGGCCGTGGTCGGCGGGCCGGTAGCCGGTGAGCGCGCGCAGGAGGGTGGACTTCCCGGAGCCCGACGGCCCGACCACCGCCACCAGCGACTTCTCCGGGACGCCGAAGGAGACATCGTCCAGGATCGTCTTGCCGCGCCCGACGGTCACCGTCAGGTTCCGGGCGGCGAAGAAGACTTCACCGGTGTCGGCGAACTCCTCCAGCCGGTCCCCGGCGAGGCGGAAGGTGGAGTGGCCGACACCGACGATGTCGTGCGGGCCGATGAGCCGGCGGGCCACGGACTGCCCGTTGACATAGGTGCCGTTGTGGCTGCCGAGGTCGACGATCTCGAAGCGGCCACCGGGCAGGGGCCGGAACTCCGCGTGGTGGCGGGAGACGTGCGGGCCCTCCACCACGAGTTCGTTGTCCTGCGCCCGGCCGATGCGCATCGGCTGCCCCTGGACGAGCCGGTGGACTCCCGACGGGCTCCGGTCGATGAAGTGGGTCGCGGCGGCTCCATGGGGCCCGTCCGGCTCTCCGGCGGCGGGCCGGTGCGGGTCCCGGGCGACGCTCGGGCCTGCCGTACGGGTCGGGGCCGCCGCTTGCCCCGCCGAGGCTGCCGCGCCCGCAGGGGTTCCCGGAACCTCCGCCGCCCGGGGAGGGGGCGCCACCGGGGGTGAGTCGGCGGCTGCCCCCGTGCCCCAACCGGTATCACCTCGCGCCCCGCGAGGGGCCTGGGGACCGGGCTGGGGATGGGCATGAGGACGGGGCTGGGGATGGGCCTCAGGACGGGGCTCGGGATGAGCCTGGGGACGGGCCTCGGGAGGGGCCTCGCCCTGGTGTGCCGCCGCGCGGCCCTGCGCGGCGGCGGGCGCCTGGTCGCCACTCACCGCCGCCGTCGGCGGCGCCGGGGCGGCCTCGGTGAAGTCCAGCCGCATGCCGCTGGAGAAGTTCCCCAGCCGGACGATCGAACCGTGGCCGATCTCGATCCGCTGGACGCGGTGTCCGTCCGCGAACGTGCCATTCGCGCTGCCGAGGTCCTCGATGACCCACGTCCCGCCGACGCAGCGGATCGTGATGTGCCGCCGGGAGACTCGGCGGTCGATGGTCGGGATGTCGGCCTGCTGATCGCGCCCCACGGTGTAGCTCCGGGACGCGTCCAGGGTCCAGGTGCGTCCATTGGCATGCAGTACAAGTTCCGGCACGTCTGCCCCAAGTCGGTCGTGTGCACCGAGGCCGTCTGCGTGAGGATAGACGACGGCTCGGACGGGTCCTGCGGTTCCGCCGTGTGCCCGGACGGCCCGGGAACCGGCGGGCGTCATACGGTCTGCGGCGCGAGGCGGCCGAAGTGTTCGTCGGGTGTCACGGCGGTGTGTCCTCATGGGGTCGGTCAGTCGGCGTGCGGCCCGGACCGGGCACGCCGACGCGTACGGCCGTAGCCGACTTGGAAGAGGGCGCGGGGCGTGCGGAGGTTGCGTGTCATGGCACGGGCTCCAAACTTACCTTCCCGGCAGCGGTGGTTCGCCTGTGTCCCCGCGATGGCCCCCGGCGCACAGTGCGTGGTCGATGAGGGCGCTGGCCGCGTTCTCCTGGTCCAGGATGTGCTCCGGGGTGTCGCCGCGTGCCTCGGACATGGAGACCGCGGCGCTGCGCCTGCCGTCGTCGGTGACGCCGTTGAGGGTGATGTAGCCGCCGTCCCCGCCCTCGTGGCTCCAGTACGTTCCTCCGCAGCTCAGGGGGCGTTCGACCAGGCCGAGCCCGTATCGGCCGCCGGGCCACAGCTGTTGGACCTCCGCGCTCACGGGGACGGTCCGCTTCATCTCGGCCAGCTGCCGCGTCGGTAGCAGGCGGCCCGCGAGCAGCGCGCGGAGGAAGTCGTTCTCGTCCCGTGTGGTCGTGACCCATGAAAGGTTCTCGTGGTCCACCGGGATCTGGTCGGTGACGTCCACCCGGGAACCGGGGCCGAAGAGCTGGTAGGCCGTGGCGTGCGGTCGGGGGAGGGTGGGCGAGGTGCCCAGCCACCGGGTCCGGTCGAGGCCGAGCGGGCGCAGGACGCGCTCTTCGATCTCCTGGTGGGCGGGGTGGCCGGTGGCCTTCTTGATGACCATGTCGAGCAGGACGTAGCCGGTGTTGGAGTACGCCCAGCCCTCGCCGGGCGGGAAGTCGGGCGCATGGGCCATGGCGCGGGCCACCAGCCGCTCGGGGCCGTAGACGTCGTGGCGCTGCTGGTAGTACTCCTCCGGCGTGGTGTATCCGGGCAGGTCGTCGTGGATGCCGCTGGTGTGCTGGAGCAGTTGGCGGACGGTGATCCGGCTGCCGTCGTTGCCGTTGCCCCGCACCACTCCCGGCAGCCAGTGGTCGACCGTGTCGTCCAGGGAGAGTTTGCCCTCGGCCTCCAGTTGGAGGGCCACGGTGGCGACCAGTGTCTTGGATGTGCTGGCCATGCGGAAGTAGCCGTCGGAAGAGACCGGGCGGCCGGTGTTGAGGTCGGCGGTGCCGCTGGTGGCGACCGACTGCCGACCGTCCGGTGCGACCAGGCGGGCCTGCACACCGCTGACACCGAGGGCGTGGATCGCCTCGGTGTCCTGGCGCAATCGCTCCACAGGGGAGGGACCGGCGGGCCGGGCGACAGCGGTGGCCACCTCGGTGGCGAGCAGCGTAGCGACACCGAGTGCCAGGGCGAGGTGCTTTCGCAGAGTGGGAGGCATGGCTGAACGCTAGATTCGCCCCCTACGGGGCGCGATCCGGCGCACCCCAGGATCGGCATGGGGGATATCCCCCGTGGGCCGTCACCAGTTGTGCGGCCGTCCTCCACGGCGGTTTCTGTCCATAAATATGGTCCATACCAAGCCCTTGACAGGATTTTCCTTCACTTCTTAAATCACGTAGTGAACTAAGTACCTCCCGGATCGCTCATCGCACCCCGGTCGGCGCCGTAACCACTTGGTTCCACACGTTGGTTTCACATGCGCCCCATGTCTCTCTGTACCTGTCATGCACATGTTTCTGGAAGGGAGAGTCATGGACTCCCCGCGCTTACCCCGGCGACTGCTGCTGTCCGTCGTCTCGTTCCTCGCCCTCGCCTCCCTGTCCACTGGACTGGCGCAGGGCGCGCCCGCCTCCGCGGCGCATTCCGCCGCGCCACCGGCCGTGGCCGCCGGGGCCGCCGCCGTCACGTTCTCCGACGAGTTCGACGGGCCCGCGGGCTCCGCCGTCGACGGTGGCAAGTGGCAGATCGAGACGGGCGACAACGTCAACAACCATGAGCGGCAGTACTACACAGCGGGCAACCGCAACGCCGCCCTCGACGGACAGGGCCATCTGGCCATCACCGCCCGCCGCGAGAACCCGAGCAACTACCAGTGCTGGTACGGAAGGTGTGAGTACACCTCCGCCCGGCTGAACACGGCCGGCAAGTTCACCACCACCTACGGCCGGGTGGAAGCCCGGATGAAGATTCCGCGCGGGCAGGGCATGTGGCCGGCGTTCTGGATGCTGGGGAACGACATCGGACAGGTCGGCTGGCCCAACTCGGGTGAGATCGACATCATGGAGAACGTGGGCTTCGAGCCGTCTACGGTCCACGGCACCCTCCACGGCCCCGGATACTCGGGGTCCGGCGGCATCGGCGCCGGGTACTCCCTGCCCGGTGGCCAGGCGTTTGCCGACGCCTTCCACACCTTCGCCGTCGACTGGAGCCCCAACGCGATCACCTGGTCCGTCGACGGCACCGTGTATCAGCGGCGCACCCCCGCCGACCTCGGTGGCCGGCAGTGGGCGTTCAACAAGCCCTTCTTCCTGATCCTCAACCTCGCGGTCGGCGGCTACTGGCCCGGAGACCCCAACGGCAGCACGGCCTTCCCCCAGCAGCTCCTCGTCGACTACGTCCGGGTCAGCACCGACAGCGGACAGCCGGGCGGCGGTGCCATCACCGGTGTCGGCGGCAAGTGTGTGGACGTGGCGGGCGCCAACAGCGCGAACGGCACGCCCATCCAGCTCTACGACTGCAACGGGTCCGCCGCGCAGCAGTGGACCGTTGGTGGCGATGGCACGATCCGTGCGCTGGGGAAGTGCCTGGACGTGGCGTCGGGTGGCACGGCCGACGGCAGCCTGGTCCAGCTCTATGACTGCAATGGCAGCGCGGCTCAGCAATGGGCCGTTCCCGCGGCCCGCGACATCGTCAACCCACAGGCCAACAAGTGCCTGGATGCCACCGGTGGCAGTTCGGCCAACGGCACCCGGCTGCAGATATGGACCTGCACCGGCGCCGCCAACCAGAAGTGGACGGTGACCAGATGAACATGAGACTCCTGCGCAGACCCGCGGTGCGCGGCATCCTGGGCGCGGCTGCCGCCGCCGCCCTCCTCACCGGCCTGACCAGCATTCCCGCGAGTGGTGCCGCGGCGGCCACCGGACAGATCACCGGTGTCGGCGGCAAGTGTGTGGACGTGGCGGGCGCCAACAGCGCGAACGGCACGCCCATCCAGCTCTACGACTGCAATGGATCCGCCGCGCAGCAGTGGACCGTTGGTGGCGATGGCACGATCCGTGCGCTGGGGAAGTGCCTGGACGTGGCGTCGGGTGGCACGGCCGACGGCAGCCTGGTCCAGCTCTATGACTGCAATGGCAGCGCGGCTCAGCAATGGGCCGTTCCCGCGGCCCGCGACATCGTCAACCCACAGGCCAACAAGTGCCTGGATGCCACCGGTGGCAGTTCGGCCAACGGCACCCGGCTGCAGATATGGACCTGCACCGGCGCCGCCAACCAGAAGTGGACGGCGCCGGACGGTGGCAGCACTCCGCCGACCGGGCCGGGAGCCATGGCCGTGGCCCCGTACCTCTACAACGGCTGGGGCAGCCCGCCGAGCCCCACCACCGTGATGAACGCGACCGGCGTCAAGTGGTTCACGCTCGCCTTCGTCCTCAGCAACGGCTACTGCAACCCGCAGTGGGACGGTGGCCGTCCGCTCACCGGAGGCGTCGACCAGCAGACCATCAACACCGTGCGGTCCGCAGGCGGCGATGTCATCCCGTCCTTCGGCGGCTGGAGCGGCAACAAGCTGGAGAGCTCCTGCGGCAGCTCGGGCGAGCTGGCCGCCGCGTATCAGAAGGTCATCAACGCCTACGGTCTCAAGGCGATCGACATCGACATCGAGGCCGCCGCCTACGACAGCCCGACCGTCCAGCAGCGCACGGTCGACGCGCTGAAGACGGTCAAGGCCAACAACCCCGGTATCAAGGTGTACGTCACCTTCGGCACCGGCCAGAACGGCCCCGACAACAGCCTGATCAGCAAGGCCGCCGCCTCCGGTCTGACCGTGGACAGCTGGACCATCATGCCGTTCAACTTCGGGGGAGCCGGCCAGAACATGGGCCAGCTCACCCTCCGGGCCGCCGAGGGGCTCAAGAACACGGTCAAGAGCGCCTACGGGTACACGGACGACCAGGCGTACCGGCACACCGGCATCTCCTCGATGAACGGCATCACCGACAACGGCGAGACCGTGACCGTGGGCGACTTCCGCACCATCTTGGGCTACGCCCAGCAGAGGCACCTGGCGCGGCTGACCTTCTGGTCGGTCAACCGTGACCGGCCCTGCACCGGTGGCGGAGCGGACACCTGCTCGGGCGTCTCCCAGCAGCCGTGGGACTTCACCCGCGTCTTCGCCCAGTACGCCGGCTGATCTGGTTCAGGACACACATTTCCTATAGGAACCCGTTGGAACGAGCATCCGGCACCTGATCCACAGGGGTGCCGGATCTCGTGTTTGTCAGGGGTCTTGACGGGGCGGCCCGACTGACACACCATCGCGGCATCAATTTCCTATTTGATTCGTGGAGGTGCGGAGGTGCGTCTCCGGACTGGATCTGTACTGCCGGGAGTGGTCGCCGTCGCGGTGCTGGCCGCGGCTTCGGCAGCCTGCACGCTCAAGAACTCGGGTGAGCCGACGGGCGGGCAGGGCCCCGCCTCCACGCGGGCGGGTGGTGGCTCGGCCGTGCTCGCGGACGGGTCGGCCACCAAAGTCGCGCTCGTGCCCGGCGGGGCCCACCCCTACTTCCAGCCCTGGAAGTCCGCCGGCGCCGACGCGAAGAAGACGTACCGGCTCGGGGGCGTGACGTTCGACGAGACGGCGGAGTGGGACCAGCAGAAGCAGAACAATCTGCTGTCCACGCTCGCCGCGCGCGGCTACAACGCGTTCGGCGTCTTCGGGGTCTCGCCCACCGACATCAACACCACGTTCGCCGACCTGAAGTCGCAGGGCCTCGCCGTGGCCTCGCTCGGCTCCTGCCCGGCGGGCAGGAACGAGGCCGACTTCTGCCTCTCCACGGATGTCGAACTCGCCGCGTACAAGGCGGCCAAGGCCGCCATCGACGCGATGGGCGGCAAGGGCACGATCGTCCATCTGACGGGCAACAACGTGGACGCCAACACCCAGCTGCGGATCAAGGGCGTCGCCAGGGCCGTCAAGGAGTCGGGCGGCAAGGCGAAACTGCTGCAGACCGTCACCGACATCGACAAGGACCTGCAGACCGCGCAGAAGGCGGTGTCCGACCTGCTGACGGCCAAGGGCAAGCAGATCCAGGGCATCGTCTCCACCGCCTACAACCCGGCAGTCGCCGCCGCCGACGCGGTCAGGAGCTCCGGTTCACGGGCGAAGGTCGTCGCCATCGACGACGACGCCAAGATCCTCAGCTCGATCAAGCAGGGCACGGTCACCGCCACCGTCGTGCAGAACCCGGTGGGACAGGCGAAGGTCGGGGCGTGGGCGCTCGCGCTGCTGCAGACGAAGCAGTGCACCATGCGTACGCCCGGCCAGTCCGTCGACTCCGGCTCGTTCGTCGTCACCAAGAAGAACGTCACGACCTACGACCACGCCCGGAAGGCGAAGACCGATCAGCTGAAGAAGCAGTTCGCCGACGACGTCCTTGCGTGCGGCTGATCCCCGCCGTCCCCGCACCACATAAGCCGTCCCCGCACTACAGAAGCCATCCCGCTCTACAGAAAACGGGCATCACGAGATGAGCATCATCACGACCGCCACGGCCAAGCTGGCCGACATCGCCGTGGAGACGGACCGCACCGACGCGGTGCAGTCCTTCGTCAAGCAGGAGACGGTCCTGGTCGACATCACCACGGTGGACGGCAGCACGGGGACCGGCTACGCCTACACCATCGGCACCGGCGGAACCTCCGTACTGGCCCTGCTGCGGGACCATCTGCTGCCCGCCCTCATCGGGCAGGACGCGCGCAACGTCGAGGCGCTGTGGCAGCGGCTGTTCGCCCTGACCCGCGCCACCACCACCGGAGCCATCACCTCGCTCGCGCTCGCCGCCGTCGACACCGCGCTGTGGGACGTGCGCTGCAAGCGCGCGGGCGAGCCGCTGTGGCGACTGGCCGGCGGCCACCGCCAGGACGTTCCGGTCTACGACACCGAGGGCGGCTGGCTCCATCTGACCGCCGACGACCTGGTGAAGGGCGCGCTCCAGGCCCAGAAGGCCGGGTGGGACGGTGTCAAGATCAAGGTGGGCAAGCCGCATGCCGCCGAGGACGCGGAGCGCCTGCGCGCCGTACGAGAGGCCGTCGGCCCCTCGCTGCACATCATGACCGACGCCAACCAGTCGCAGACGATGTCCTCGGCCCTCCAACTGGCGGCCGCGCTGGAGCCCTACGAACCGTACTGGATCGAGGAGCCCCTGCCGGCGGACGACATCAGCGGCCATGCCCGGCTGGCGCGTGCGACACGGATTCCCGTCGCCGTCGGCGAGTCCCTGTACTCGCCCGCGCAGTTCCGCACCTACCTCGAGACGGGCGCCGCTTCCATCGTGCAGGTCGACGCCGCCCGCATCGGCGGGATCACCCCCTGGCTCAAGGTCGCCCACACGGCGGAGAGCCACAACGTCATGGTGTGCCCGCACTTCCTGATGGAGCTGCATGTCAGCCTCGTGGCCGCGGTGCCCAACGGCAGGTTTGTCGAGTACATCCCGCAGCTGCGGGCCGTCACCCGCAGCGAGCTGACGATCCGCGACGGGCGGGCCGTGGCGCCCGACGTTCCGGGGATCGGCATCGACTGGGACATGGACGCCATCGACGACCGGAGGGTGGCATGACAACGCCCGTCCTCCCGCCGGGCACCGACACCGGCTCCACCGGGGCCACGCCGCCACGTCCGGTGCACCGGCTGCCGTTCTGGGTCAACCAGCGGCTCGGCCTGCTGGCGCTCGTCGTCGGCCTCAGTGCCCTGTTCGGCGTGTTGCAGCCGGCGTTCCTCGATGAACGGCTCGTGCTGTTCCCACTGGTGCGGGACGTCTCGGCGCTGACGGTGGTGGCGCTCGCCCAGATGGTCGTCCTCTCGGTGGGGCATATGAACCTGGCCGTCGGGCGGATGGCCGCCTTCGGAGCCCTGTTCGCGGGATTCGGATACGACCGGCTGGACCTGCCACTGCCACTGGGCCTGGTGCTGTGCCTGCTGGCCGGGGCCGCCATCGGCGCGCTGACCGGCTGGATCATCACCCGTACCGGGGTGAGTTCGTTCGTGGTGACCCTGGCGATGGACTTCGCGCTGCTGGGGCTCGTCTCCCTGCTCTACTCGGCCCTGACCGAGAACGCCGCCTTCACCAGCAAGCCGTCCGGGCTCGCGGAACTGCGCTCGTACTCGCTGGCCGACATCTGTGTCGGGCCCGTGTGCGGATCCCCGGTCATCCCGCAGCTGGCGCAGTTCACCGTCCTGGCGCTGGTCGGCCTCGGCTTCCTGTACGCCCGCACCCGCATCGGCCGGGAGCTGCTGCTCACCGGGGCGAACCCCGCGGCGGCTGAGCTGTCCGGCATCCCCACCGGCCGCCGCCTCATCCTGGCGCACACGCTCTCGGGGCTGCTCGCCGCGCTCGCCGGATTCATGGCCGCCGTCGGCACCGGAACGTTCCGCGCCTCCATCGGGGACGACTTCATGCTGCCGTCCTTCCTCGGCTCGGTGCTCGGCGGCACCCTGCTCACCGGCGGCGTCGTCTCCGTACTGGGCGCTCTGCTGGGCACGTCCCTGGTCGGCGTCATCCGCAAGGGGCTCGATCTGCTCGGTGTCGGCCTCGAAAGCCTGAACATCTACCTCGGCTGCGTACTCCTGCTGGCCCTCTCGGCCGACCGTGTGCGCACCGTGGTGGCCCATCGCAAGGTGGTGCGCTCCACATGAACACGATCCGCGACCGGGGAGAGCGGGGCGCCGCGGTCCTGCGCCGCTTCTCCCGCTCCACGACGATGACCCTGCTGTGCGTGGTGCTCGCCGGCTACCTCGCCCTGGGTGTGGCCTCCTCCGGCTCGTTCCTCGAGGGCCCTTCGGTGCGGACCTTCCTGCGGTACCTGGCCACCCCTGTCCTCATCGGACTGGCCCAGATGGTCGCGCTGTGCGTCGGACAGCTCAACCTCGCGGTCGGCGCGCTCGGCGGCTTCACCGCCTGCCTGATGGGCGTCCTCATGGCGGACCAGGGCGTGCCCACCGGGGTCGCGGTGGCGGCCGGTGTGCTGGCGGCGACAGCCATCGGCCTGGTGACCGGCCTGTGCATCGTGGTGACGAAGATCAACGGTTTCATCGTCACCCTTGGGACGATGACCATCCTCCAGGGGGCGCAGTACTGGCTGGTGGGCACGCGCACCGTCGACGGATACTCCGCGGGCCTGAAGGACCTCGGCAGGGCGGCCCCGCTGAACGTCCCGCTGGTGTTCGTCACCGCTCTGGCCGCCGCGGCGCTGCTCGCCGCCTTCCTGTACCGCAGCACCGCCGGCCGGCGGCTCCTGGCGGCTGGCGGCAACCCGCTGGCGGCCAGGCTCTCGGGCATCTCCACCGACCGGCAGATCGTGCTCGCCCACACCCTGTCCGGACTCTTGATCGGCGTGGCCGCCCTGACCGCGACGGCGTCGCTGCCCGGAGTCAACCGCAGTGTCGGCGGCGACTGGCTGCTGCCCAGCTTCGCGGCTCCCATCATCGGCGGTGTGGCGCTCACCGGAGGGTCGGTCGCCGTGCTCGGCACGGTGCTGGCGGCCTTCGTGATGCGGCTCATCGACGCCGCACGCGCGCAGTTCTCGCTCGACCCGAGCTGGGTGAACTTCCTCATCGGCGTGGTCGTGCTCGGCACGGTGGTCGGTGGCCGTATCCACCAGACCCACCTGGAAAAGCGGGGCGGTTCGCGCGGCCGCGTACCGCCCGCACCACCGCCGAGTGATGCGCGACCGCCTGCCGTCCTGCCGCACACGGGAGGTTCCGGATGAGCAACGTCCTTCTCGAATGCCACGCCATCGTCAAGGTCTTTCCCGGCGTACGGGCCCTGGACGGCGTCGGACTGCGCCTGACCGAGGGGTCCATCCACGCTCTGCTCGGCGAGAACGGCGCCGGCAAGTCCACCCTCATCAAGGTCCTCACCGGGGTGCACACGCCCAACGGCGGCCGCCTGACCTGGTGCGGCGGCGAGGTCCACCTGCGCTCACCGCAGGAGGCCACCCGCACCGGCATCGGCGTGGTGCACCAGGAGCGCAATCTGATTCCCGGCTTCTCGGTGGCCGAGAACATCACCTTGCAGAGCCCTCCCTCGCACCGCGGTCTGATCGACCGCGCGGCCATGACCGTCCCCGCGCTGAGGTGTCTCGGTGAGCTGGGTCTTGACCTCGACCCGGACCAGCCGGTCCGTGAACTGTCCGTGGCACAGCAGCAGTTGGTGGAGATCGCGAAGGCCCTGTACACCGAGAGCCGGGTGCTGCTCCTGGACGAGCCGACCGCTTCCCTCTCCCCGCAGGAGGCGGAGCGCCTGTTCGAGGTCGTCCGGCGGCTGAAGGCCCGGGGCACGTGTGTCGTCTTCGTCAGTCACAAACTGGAGGAGGTGTTCGCCATCTGCGACACCGTCACCGTTCTGCGCGACGGCAGGTCCGTGCTCGAGTCCTCGCCGCTCGCCGACCACACCCACGACGACGTGGTCGGTCTCATGGTGGGCCGCGCCCACTCGGCCACCGAGATGCGCCCGCGGGCGGTGGACACGTCCGCGGCGCCGGTGCTCTCGTTCGACGACGTCTCCACCGCCGCCGGGCACCGGGACATCAGCCTGGACGTCCGGCCCGGCGAGATCGTCGGTCTGTACGGACTGGTCGGCGCGGGGCGCAGCGAACTGGTCAAGGCCATGCTCGGCCTCGACCGCGTCACCGGCGGCGAGATCCGGGTGCACGGCAAGCCGGTGCGCATCGCCTCTCCCCGGCAGGCCCTGCACCGCTTCGGCATCGGTTATCTGACCGAGAACCGTAAGGAGGAAGGGGTCTTCCTGGAGCAGCCCATCGCCCGGAACATCACGGTGACGGTGTGGAAGAGACTGGCGAAGGCGCTCGGCTTCGTCTCCGCGCGCGAGGAGCAGGCGGTGGCGCACGACCTCGTCGAACGTCTCGGCATCCGCATCTCCGGGCTGGGGCAGAACGCCGGTGAGCTGTCCGGTGGCAATCAGCAGAAGGTGAGCCTGGCGAAGTGGCTGGCGGCGGACACACGGCTGCTCATCGTCGACGAGCCGACCGTCGGTGTCGATGTGCGCACCAAGCACGCCTTCCACGAACTCATCTGGGAGCTGGCCCGCGATGGCCTGCCCATCCTGCTGATCAGCAGCGACCTCGCGGAGATGATCACGCTCGCGGACCGGGTGGCAGTGATGGCCGACCACCGGATCCGCGGTGAGGTGGACAACGACCGCGACTACGAGCGGATGAGCGGCCGGATCATCCGCATCATCCACGACCGCGCGACCTCGGCCGTGCGCCCGCGTGCGGTGGAGCTATGACCGGGCCGGGGCGCCCCCGCCCCGGCCGGGCTGATGCCGGACGCCGCGCGGTCAGGACTCCTCGTCCTGGCTGAGCTGGCGCCGGAGGCTGCGGGCGAGGTGCTCCGCCATCGCCTCGGCCGCGCGGTCGGGGTTGCGGCGCAATATCGCGTGCAGCACCCGCTGGTGCTCGGCGAGGGTGGGGTCCTCGGCGTCGAGGACGCTGCTGAGCCTGAAGATGTGCAGATGGGAATGGAGCCGCTCCACCGCGTCCGCGAGCAGCGGCCGCCCGGACGCCTGCGCGATCGCGTCATGGAAGCGCTGGTCGAGGGCGGCGAAATCGCGGTAGGCCGCATAGCGCCCGGCAGTCCCCGAATGGGACTGCATCTCCTCCGCGATCCGCTCGATGCCGTCGAGCTGAGCCTCACTGGCGTTGTCCGCGGCGAGCGCGGCCGCCCTCGGCTCCAGCAACTGCCGCATCTCGAAGAGCTCCTCGAGCCCCTGGCGGGTCAGCAGCTCGGTGGTGCGGTACCCCGAGAGCGGCCTCTTCACCACCAGGCCGTCGGACTCCAGCCTGGCCAGCGCCTCCCGGATGGGGGTAGGTGAGACGCTCAGGGCGCGGGCCAGGGCCTCGATGCTGACGCGCGCGCCGGGGGTGATCTCATGGTCCATGACCATGGCCTTGATGTTCTCGTAGACGCTGTCCGACAGGGCCTGACGGGCGGGGGACAGGTCGCGGCCGTGCCCTTCGCGCGGTGCCCCGAGCGCGGAGGTGTCGTGCGGCGGCATCCGGCCTCCTGGTGCTCTTCGGGGCTTGTCGGGACGGCAACAGTTTACCCAGGTGAGGGCCGCGGTTCAGGGGTGAGCCGAGTCCGCCCCACCGCGGGATGAGCTGCGGCGAAGTGGAACCCGATATAGTCGTTATGCGCTATATGCGCCTGTCTGGGGGAAGTCGGGAAAAGGAGCCTCGCACGCAGCCCCGTTTCCGCGTGCCCGCCCAGCGGTTCGCTCTGTCGTACACGGCTCGCGCCGAAGCGTTCAGCGACGCCGTCTTCGCGATCGCACTGACCCTCCTGGTGCTCGGCCTGATCACCCCCGCACATCCGCCCGGCGGACTGGGACACGCACTTGCCCGCCAGTGGCCCGCCTACCTGGGATACGCCGCGTCCTTCAGCTACATCGCGGTGATCTGGCTCAACCATCACCGGGCATTCCTGCGGATCCGCAGCATGGACCGGGGCCTGCACGCGGCGAACCTCTTGTTGCTCTTCACCACGGCGGCGCTGGCCTTTCCCACCGACGTGGTCGCCACCGAACTGCAGGCCGACGCCTGGGGCACGGACGCGAAGGTGGCCGTGGCGCTCTACGCGGCCCTCGCCGCCGCGATGTGTCTGAGCTGGGCGGCCCTCTACCACCACCTGCGCCGGCGCCCCGAGCTCCTGGAAAGCACCATCGAGCCCACCTACGTACGCCACGGCTCCCTTCGCTCGTGGATCGGAGCGCTGGCCTACGCCCTCGCCGGAGTCCTGGGAGTCCTCGTCACGCCGCTGGCCGCCCTGGCCGCGTTCATCCTGCTCCCCGTCTTCTACTTCACCACCAGCGAAGGGCTGCCGGGGAGCCAGGACACGTCCGGTGAGGCCGCCGCTTGACCTCGGCATGGCAGCGGGGTGGCTGCCGCCGTACATGAGCGTCGCCGCCGCCGCAGGTGAGCGTCGTTGTCAGGCCCCTCTGCAAGGATCTGACGCGTTCCGCACACCACGCGATGGGGCCGGGAGGCCGCGCGTCCGGTGGCGTCCGTATCACCAGTTCCAGAGGAGACGACGATGTCGACCGACATGTACGGCGTACGGGTTCTTGCCGTGGATCCCGATGAACTCCGCGTCAGGTTCCTGGTGTTCGTCGTCTACTACGACGTCGCGTCGCGCACGCACATCCCGCTGCCGAACGAGGAGCCCAACACCTTCCTGCACTTCCTCTGGGAGGCCGCTTCCGGCTATCTGGGCGACGGTGACGAGCGCACGGGCCCGCTCGGGCGCGTCGTGAGCACCGACCAGCTCCTCGACTACGAATGGGCCGACACCAACGCCCGCCGGTTCATCTCCCGAGTCGAGCGTGTGGAGCTCCGCAACTACCCGCTCACCTACCCCCAGTGGGATGAGCTGCACGACTTCTACTACGAGCGCGATGGCTCCTGGAAGGACGAGGACCTGCTGGTCCAGGCCGAGTACGAGATCCGGGTCACCGACCGCAAGTGGCTGGAGCCGCTGAGCGTGGGCGATGGCTGGGGCTCGGCCGCCTTTCCGCTCAACGGCGACAGCTGGACGGCCGAGGACTCCCCGAACATACCCGACCTGGCCCGACCGGCCGTCACCCTGCGGCCGTATCAGACCACGACCGGCAGCGTCACCTACGACCACATCACCGGGATGGACTTCTCCGACGACGGCACGTACCTGGCCCTGTGCAGCGATCAGGGCCGGGTGTGGGTCTACGACACCGCCGACTGGAGCGAGGTGGTGCACACCCGCGCCGGTGACTGGATCGTGCCGCTGATGATGTGGGTGCCGGGCGGGCACATTCTCGTGGTCAAGGGCTACAGCAGCGGCGGCGAGCCCGAGGAGGAGAAGCAGTGGGCCTATGACGTCGACCGGCGGGCGGAGGCCGAGGCACCGTTCCAGCGCGGGCATCTGCGCTCCCGCGACGGCGCGTACCGCATCAGCCCGAACGGTGCGGGCGAGGGCGGCTTCGATGTGCACGGCGACGAGCCTGAGCCCGCCCGCCGGATCTCCCACGCCGGCGAATGGGACCCGATCCAGTGCACGGCCTTCTCCGGCGACGCCTCGCGCCTCTTCCTCGGCGCGCAGCAGAACCTCTACGTCGTCGACCCGGCCACGGGCGAGGTGATCGACAAGGTCGACGATGCCTCGGAGCGGCTGTTCACCCTCGCCTCGAACGGGGACGGCAGCTATCTGGCGGTCGGCAGCTTCAGCCGCAAGCTGGGCTATCTGGACTTCCGCGAGGAGCGCCCGCACGAACTGTGCGTATGGCGGATGGCCGACAAGAAGATCATCCTCGGCCGCCAACTGCGCACCTACGTCGACGCCCTCAGCTGGTCCCCGGACAGCCGCTGGCTCGCCGTCGCCCTGGAACCCCTCTCCGAGAAGGGCTTCCACGAGGGCAAGACCGAGCTGGCCATCTTCCCGATGGGCCCGGTCGACGACTGAGGCCGGTGTGCCCGGGGCGAGGCACGGCGCCTCGGCCCCGGGCGGCTGTCGCGCGGCCACCTCGACGCCTCGCCCCGGGCGGGTCTCTCGTCGCCACGGACGCCGGAGGTGCTGTGCTGCAATCGTCGTATGCACCTTGACGAACTCCGCGACCTGCTGGTCCGGCATGCGCGGCCGGACTGGAGCACCGATATCGAGGGCGTCCGCGTATCGAAGTTCGAGAGCCCCTACCCGCCCACCCCGACGACGTCCGGCACGGTGCTGGCCGTGATCGCCCAGGGGACCAAGCGGCTGGCGCTGGGCGAGCGGGTGTACGAGTACCGGGCCGGCCAGTACCTCGTCGCGTCGGTGGACCTGCCGATCACCGGAAACTTCACCGAGGCCAGCCCGGAGGAGCCCGCCCTCGGCTTCGGGCTGACCCTGGAGCCCTCCGCCGTCGCCGATCTGCTGCTGGCCGGGCCCGATGACGCCCGGCGCATCCCGGGTGGACCGCGCTCGGCCATCGCCGTCAGCGACGCCCCGGCGGAGCTGCTCGACGCGGTGATCCGGCTGCTGCGCCTGCTGGACCGGCCCAGCGACCAGGCGGTGCTCGCCCCGCTGATCAAGCGCGAGATCCTGTGGCGGCTGATCACCGGTGACCAGGGGGAGATCGTGCGCCAGCTCGGACTCGCCGACAGCAGTCTCAGCCACGTAGCGCGAGCCGTGCGCTGGATCCGGGAGCACTACGCCGAGCCGTTCCGGGTCGAGGATCTGGCCCGGCTCGCCGGGATGAGCGTCTCCGCCTTCCACCGCAACTTCCGTACGGTGACGGCGATGAGCCCCATCCAGTTCCAGAAGCGCATCCGCCTGCAGGAAGCGCGGCTGATGCTGACGACACGATCCGCCGACGTCACCGGTGTCGGCCTCCTCGTCGGCTATGAGAGCCCGTCGCAGTTCAGCCGCGAGTACCGTCGGCAGTTCGGCACACCGCCCAGCCAGGACGCCGGCCACCTGAGCCTTTCCGGAGGCGCCCAAGCGGCCGCTCTGCCGTAGGGCGCAGGGCCCGCCCCCGCGCCCGGGGAGTGGCGGCCGAGGCCCCCGCACCAGCGCGGCAGGATTGGGCAAGGACGCGGGAGGATCTTTCTTTCGCCGGTGTGACGCCGACCGATTACCTGGGAGTGTCACATTCCGGGTGGAGGTCGCATGCTCCACCGCGTGCGCAGGAGGCACATCATGAAGGTAGCCGTGGTCACGGGCGCCAGCTCCGGTATCGGCCGCAGCGCGGCGATCCAGATCGCCGAACGGGGCGCCGGGATCATCCTCACCTACAGCTCCAACCAGCAGGGCGCCCAGGACGCCGTCACCGAGATCGAGAAGCGGGGCGGCACCGCCGTGGCTCTGCCTCTGGACATCGGCGACACGACCGGCTTTCCCGCCTTCCGCGACGCCGTGGCCGACGCGCTGCGCACCACCTGGCAGCGCGACACCTTCGACCACCTCGTCAACAACGCGGGTTTCGCGGGGCATTCGATGATCGAGGACACCACCGAGGAGTCCTTCGACACGCTCACCCGTGGCCTGCTCAAGGGGCCGTTCTTCCTCACCCAGGCGCTGCTGCCGCTGATGGCCGACGGCGGAGCGATCGTCAACACCACCAGCAACTCCACACGGCCGGCCGTGACGGCGCCCGGGTACTCCGTCTACGCGTCCTTGAAGGGCGCCCTGACCGTACTGACGCGCTACATGGCCAAGGAGTTCAGCACCCGGGGCATCCGCGTCAACTCCGTCGCTCCCGGCGCCACCCGCACCCGCTTCGCCGACGATGCCTTCGAGCGGCACCCGGAGATCATCCCGGACCTGGCGCGCACCTTCGCGCTCGGGCGGATCGGTGAGCCCGACGACATCGGCATGGTGATCGCCACCCTGGTCGCCGAGGAAGGCCGCTGGATCACCGCCCAGGACATCGAAGTCTCCGGCGGACAGAACCTCTGAGGCCGTCCGGTCGCCCCTGCGCGATGCCGGTACTGCTGAGCCGCGGCAGCACCCCACCTGGTTCTCGATGGTCCTGGAACGGTGTCACAGGCACAGCGCAAGATCTTCGCTCGGTCAGTGATCGACCGCGCGCCGCGGCAGGTCTCGCCGGAACGAGTGCGCGCCCCGGCGGCGGTCCACCACCGGCCCAGGTGCTGCCGACGGGGAACGCTCACTCAGGGCGCAGCACGGGCCGCAGCGCGTCCAGCACCGACGGGTCCTCGATCGTCGACGGCACCGGTTCATCGCGCCCGTCGGCGATTCCGCGCATCGTCTTGCGCAGGATCTTTCCCGACCGGGTCTTGGGCAGCGCCTCCACGACCGAGACGGCCCGGAACGCGGCGACCGGGCCGATCTCCCGGCGTACCGCCGCGACCAGCTCCTCGCGCAGGTCTTCGTCGCGGATGTCGGCGCCCGCCTTGAGCACCACGAAGCCCCGGGGCAGCTGGCCCTTGAGCTCGTCGTGCACCCCGATCACCGCACACTCGGCGACGGCCGGATGCGCCGCGAGCACCGCTTCCATCGCGCCGGTGGACAATCGGTGCCCCGCGACGTTGATCACGTCGTCGGTACGCCCCATGACGAACAGGTAGCCGTCCGCGTCGCGGTACCCGGAGTCACCGGTCAGGTAGTAGCCGTCGTACCGGGACAGATACGCCTCGATGAACCGCTGGTCGTCACCCCACAGCGTGGGAAGCGCGCCGGGCGGCAGCGGAAGCCGGATCGCGATCACGCCCTCCTGGCCCGCGGGCAGTTCGGCACCGCCCTGGTCCAGGACGCGCACATCCCAGCCGGGAACCGGCACCGTGGCCGACCCGGGCTTGACCGGCATCGGCTCCAGCCCGTGGAGGTTGGCCGCGATCGGCCAGCCGGTCTCGGTCTGCCACCAATGGTCGATGACCGGTGTGCCGAGGTGCCGGTGCGCCCAGTGGTAGGTCTCGGGGTCGAGCCGCTCCCCGGCCATGAAGAGGGTGCGGAACGACGACAGGTCGTACTTCTTCGGCTCGGCGGCCTCCGAGTCGAGCCTTTTGATCGCCCGCAATGCCGTGGGAGCGGTGAACAGCGCCTTCACACCGTGGTCGCTGATCACCCGCCAGAACGCCCCGGCATCCGGGGTGCCCACCGGCTTGCCCTCGTACAGCACGGTGGTCGCACCGATCAGCAGCGGCGCGTAGACGATATAGGAGTGACCGACCACCCAGCCGACGTCGGACGCGGTCCACCACACGTCGCCCGGCCCGATGTCGTAGATCGCACCCATCGACCACGCCAGCGCGACCGCATGGCCGCCGTTGTCGCGGACGACGCCCTTCGGCCTGCCGGTGGTACCGGAGGTGTACAGCACATACAGCGGGTCGGCCGCCGCCACCGGGACCGGACCGACCGGCTCGGCGCGGGCGACGAGATCCGCCCAGTCCACGTAACGCTCGCCGAGCCGCGCTCGCGCCCGGTCGCGCTGCAGGATGACGACCTTGTCCGGCTGATGGGTGGTCAGGCCGAGCGCCGCCTCGATGATGGGCTGGTACTCCACGTCCCGTGTGGGCTCGATCCCGCAGGACGCCGCGACGATCACGGCCGGTTCGGCGTCCTCGATACGGGCGGCCAGCTCCTTGGGAGCGAAGCCGCCGAAGACCACCGAGTGCACCGCGCCGATCCTGGCGCAGGCCAGCATGGCGATGACCGCCTCGGGCACCATCGGCATGTAGACGATGACCCGGTCGCCCTTGGCGACACCCAGCGAGCGCAGCGCCCCGGCGAAGAGCGCGACCTCATCACGCAGCTCGGCGTAGCTGAAGCGCCGGACCGCACCGGTCACCGGGGAGTCGTAGATCAGCGCGGTCCGGTCGCCGTGGCCGTTCTCGACATGCCGGTCCAACGCGTTGTACGAGGTGTTGAGTTCACCGTCGGGGAACCACCGCAGCAGCGGCGCACGGGAGTCGTCCAGGGCCTGGGTCGGTGGCCGGGTCCAGTCGATCGCCGCCGCCGCGTCCAGCCAGAACCCTTCGACATCCTCGAGGCTGCGGTGGTAAGTCTCGTCGTACGCGCCCATCAGCGCCCCTTGCGTCACTCGGCCTTGGAAAACTGTGAGCAGTGTGGCCCATCGACCGGACGGCGGCCAGTCCCGTCGGTGTGGTGTGCCCTTCACGCGGCACCATCCGATGTCACGGCACCATCCGATGCCGGGCTCCGGAACTCCTCGCAGGGGGCGTCCGAGCCGTTCGTCAGGCGGTGGCGGTGGCGGTGGCGGCGGGGGCGGGGAAGTAGTGGCCCTGGTCGAGGTCTTCGAGGAGGCCGGGGCGGGTCGGCTGCCAGTCCAGCAGTTCGCGGGTCAGGGTGTTCGTCGCCGGGGAGTCCAAGCCCAGGAAGCCGCCCAGCCAGGTGAAGTGCTCGGCCGCGGCCTCGGGGGCCACGGAGGTGACCGGGATGTCGAGGTGGCGGCCGATCACCTCGGCGATGTCGCGGATGGTGACGCTTTCCTCCGCGGTGCCGTGCAGGACCGATCCCGCCGGGGCCTTCTCGACCGCCAGGCGGAACAGCCGTGCGGCGTCGAGCCGGTGGACGGCCGGCCAGCGGTTGGCGCCGTCGCCGAGGTAGCCGGAGACGCCCTTGGCCCGGGCAGTGGCGACCAGAACCGCCATGAAGCCCTGGTCTCCTTCACCGTGGCAGGTCGGGGCGAGCCGCACCACGGAGGAGCGCACGCCGCGTGCGGCGAGGGCGAGCACCGCCTGTGCGGTGGCCGATCGGATCGAGGTCGGCGAACCGTCGATCGTGGGGGTGGTCCGCTCGGTCGCCACCCGTCCGGGCGCGAGGCCGACCAGGCCGCCGGCGAGGACGAAGGGGCGGCCGGTGCCGGCCAGCGCGTCGCCGAAGGTGTCGACGGCGCGGCGATCGGCCTCGGCGGCGCCCTGGAAGTCGCCGGTGAAGGCGATGTCGTGCTTGAAGGCGAGGTGGATCACCCCGTCCGAGGCGATGGCCGCGTCCCGCAGGACGTCGAGGTCGTCGACGGTGCCGCGGACGACCTCCGCCCCGGCCGCGGTGAGCGCGGCGGCGGAGGCGTCGGAGCGGGCGAGCCCGAGGACCTGGTGTCCCGCGTCGAGAAGGTCGGGAACGAGGGCGGAGCCGAGCCAGCCGGACGCGCCGGTCACAAAAATGCGCATGGGAAGAACCCCAGACCGTTGATGTCAGTTGCTGTCATCGACACTACACCTGATGTCATTGACTGTCATCGCGTAAGATCCGGGTATGAGTAGGTGGCAGCCGGACGCCCGGGGACGCATGGCGAAAGCGGCGCTCGAGCTGTACAGCGAGCGCGGGTACGAGCAGACCACCGTGGCGGAGATCGCCAAACGGGCGGGGCTCACGGAGCGGACCTTCTTCCGGCACTACGCGGACAAGCGCGAGGTGTTGTTCGCCGGCTCCGGCGAGCTGGAGGAACGCTTCGTGCGGGCGGTCGCCGAAGCCCCGGAGTCCGCGGCGCCGATCGACGCGCTGGGGGTGGGCCTGGACGCGGTCTCCGAGCTGTTCGAAGACCGCCGCGAGTTCGCGCGCAGGCGCCAGGCCGTGATCACGGCGAACGCGGAACTCCTGGAGCGCGAGCTGATCAAACTCGCCTCGCTGTCGGCCGCGCTCGCCGAGATCCTGCGCCGACGCGGCGTCGCGGAGCCGGCCGCGAGCCTGGCCGCGGAGGCGGGCCTCGCCGTTTTCAAGGTCGGCTTCGAGCGCTGGGTCCTGGTGTCCGAGGAACGCGGGATGGCACAGGTGATGCGCGAATCCCTGGACGAGCTCAGGGCCGTGACCGCGGGCGCCTGAGCGGCGCACCGGCGGCCCCGGCGGCTGGGAGAGCGAACGATGAGGTGGTCGGCGACCGGGGCCGGGTCAGACCGTGGACAGGTCGATGGCCCGGTCGATGTCGTCGGGCCGCAGCACCCGCAGGATGCCTTCGAGCAGGTAGTAGTCGGCGTACGGAAGCGAGATCTCGATGCCGTCCTCGCTCGGCCGATTGCGGGTGCAGCGCGCCACGACCGCATCGGCGCGGGTCGATTTCCTGGTCAGACAGGTCTCCGACAGCGCGGTGAGCAGCTTCAGCGCCTCCTCGCGGTAGCGCGGTTCGCCGGTCGCCCGGGACAGGTCGAGCAGGCCGCAGGCCATGACCGCCCCCGCGGAGGCGTCCTTGATGTCGTGGGGCGCTTGCGGCGCGAGATAGTCCCACACCGGCACGTGGTCCGGGCTCAGCGCGCCCAGGGCGAAGTCGGCGAGTTTCCGTGCGGTGGCGAGGAATTCCCGCTCGCCGGTCCGGCGGTAGATCGTGGTGAATCCGTAGATCCCCCACGCCTGCCCGCGTGACCAGCAGGAGGCCGGGCTGTAGCCCTGTACGGTGCCCGGGCCGAGGGGTGCTCCGGAGGCCGGGTCGAAGTCGTAGACATGCGGGGTCGACCCGTTGCGGCGGAGGAAGTTCCGCTGGGTGGTTCTCGCGTGCTCCACGGCGATGTCGAGGTACTTGCCGTCCCCGGTCTGGCTGCTCGCGAACGCCAGCAGATCGAGGTTCATCATCGTGTCCATGATGACCCGGCCCGCGTTCGCCGGATCGTTCAGCGCTCCCCAGGCCCGGATGAAACGGCCCTGCGGGTTGTACCGCCGGATCAGCGAGGAGGCCGCCCGTATCGCGCCCGTCCGCCACGTGTCGTCGCCGGTGAGCCGCCACGCGGTGACCCACGAGGGGTAGAAGAGGAATCCGAGGTCGTGGGTGCCGGTGTCGTTCTGGCGCGGGGCCAGCTTTTCCGCGGAGGCGAGCGCCAGGGTGCGGAACCGCTCCTCGCCGCTGTGGAGCCAGGCCATCCACAGGGTGCCGGGCCAGAACCCGCCGACCCAGTCGCCGTTTTGGGAGTACGTCCACTTCTCGAACTTCGTACCGACCGGAAAGCCACTCACCCCCGGTGCCACCGCGCGCAGCTTCGCCACCGCGTAGTCCGCCGTCGCATCGAGCGTGGCGGCGGCATGGCCGGGAACCTTCTGCGCGGCCTGCGCCGGGGGAGCGATCGAGGTGGCCGCCACCGCCGTACCGGCCGCGGTGGTCAGCAGGGCTCGCCGGGAAACGCTCATCAGTGCCCGTCCTTCACGAAGGGGAATCCGACAACGACATGCGGTCCGTACGTGTGCTCAGCCGACTGTGGGGCGCGGGCGAGGTACCCGCGCCCCACAGGCGAACTGGTGGAACTGGTGGAACTGGTGGAACTGGTGAGTGCGTCAGGGAAGCCGGGGGATCAGGGGTACTCGGTCACGTTCGCGACGTTGCTGCCCGCGTCCGAGGGGCCTCCCGTGCCATTGATGACGTGGTTGATCGTGCCGGTGCCGCCGAGCGAGACGGTGACCATGTCATGGAACTTCACATCCGGGGTCTGGGGAACCTCGAAGGCGTGCTCGGCGGTGACGGACTTGTTGGTGTTGAAGAAGCAGTAGCTGCCCAGGCCCCATGCCTCATGGCGCTTGACCGAGTCGGCCACCTTGTAGGCGGCGTATCCCTTGGTGGAGCCGTTCATCCAGGCGTCCTGGTTCGGCGGGTCGTAGGGCATCTCGTTCTGGTAGAAGTACGTGCGGCCGCCCTCGCCGTTCCAGGTGGTCTGGTGCTTCTGGTAGTGCTCCACGAACAGGCCGTACATGGTCACGTCGTCGCCGTTGACGACGAGCCCCTGGTCGGCCGTGTTGGAGTCCCAGCCGACGCCGTCACCGTGGTCGGCGCGCCAGATCCATGTGTGGTCGCCGATCACGTTCGAGCTGTTGACCACCAGGCTGGTGGACGCCTTGCCCACGCCCGCGCCGCCGACCCGGAAGAACACATCGTGCAGCGAGGTGGGGTTGTCGGCGTGGCTCGCGGAGGAGCCCTTGGGGCCGACCTCCATCAGCGTCTCGGAGTTCTCGGTGCCCGCGTCGATGAGCAGGCCCGCGAGCTTGACGCCGTCGACATCGGCCACCGTCATCGCCGAGACCCCGTTGTCGGGAATCAGCGTGGCCAGCCCCAGGCCCAGCACGACGGTGTCGGGACGGGTCACCTTCAGCGGCGCGTCCAGGTGGTAGACCCCCGGGGTGACGAGCAGGTGCTTGCCCGCGTCGAGCGCCGCGTTCATCTCCTCTGCCGTATCCCCCGGCTTGACGATGAAGAAGTCGTCCAGCGGGATCGATGTGCCCTTCGGCGCACCGGAGGACCAGGACGTGCCCGTCGAGTCCGTGCGCACGTCCGGCGCGAACACCTTGTAGGCGCCGTCGTCGTCGACGTACAGGAACGGCTTCTCACGGGACACGGGTGTCTTGTCGACCCGGGTGTAGGGCGGGTTGGGGAAGTTCCCGGCCGGGGCGTTCTGCGCGCCGACGAACACCATGTTCCAGTTGGAGCCGGTCCAGCTGCCCCATTCGGTGTTGCGGGAGAGCCACTGCTGCTGCGATCCGGACTTCACCTGCCCGTCGACCTTGGTGTCGGCCAGCAGACCGCCGCTGGACCAGCCGCCGTCGTCCAGCTGCAGATCGCCCTTCAGATGCATGCGGCGGTACGGGGCGGCCTGCGATACGGCCCAACGGTCCGCGCCGCCGTCCGGGTTGACGGCGAGGTTCTCGGCGTCGCGCCAGAAGTTCTGCGTGGCGTTGCCATCGAACCAGTCGGCCTCGGCGTGCACCTGGCCGTTGATGGTGGTGTCGTCGGGCGACAGGCCCAGGCCCGCCACCTGGGTGTAGAAGCCGACGTTGGCCTTGACGTCGTAGGAGCCGGGCTTGAACAGCAGGGCGTGCCGGGCCTGGCCGAACTGGTTTTTCTCCTGCTCGCCGAAGACCGAGTCGAGCTTGCCCTGGATGTCCTGGGCGGACATGGACGGGTCGAAGATCTGCACATTGGGACCCAGGTCCGGTTCGGCGTCCGCGCCGTGCGCCGCCGGTACGGTCAGCGCCGCCGCGGCGGCGCCGGCCAGCGCGGCGAACGCGGCGGTCCAGCCGGCGATGCGGCGGCGTCCGCGACGCCCGCGCTTGGTGGTGTCGTTCGTCATGGTGGTGTGTCTCCCTCAGCCCTGGTACCGGGCGAATATTCCGGTGAACTGCCAGGGCTCTTGGGCGACTCCGGAGCAGGTGTCGTCGTTCGGGTAGGCGCCGGGGCAGGGGCGGTCCCGGTTGACGGACCAGAAGGAGAGCCGCGACAGGTGGTGCTGGGAGGCGTAGTCCAGGATCGTCTCGAAGTCGTCGGTGGAGACGGTCTCGTTGACGTCGGTGATGCCGTTCATCGAGGACAGGCCGCTGTGCCGGTAGGCGTCGTCGTCGCTGTAGCCGTAGGCGCCCTTGACGGCGTTCTTCAGACCGTCGGTGGCCTGCTTGGTCAGCTCGCCCATGTTCTGGCCCTCGCCGCCGAAGTCGAACGGCATGATGGTCCAGCTGTCGGCCTCGAAATCGGAATCGGCGGCCCGGCGGATCATGCTGTCGTCGGGGCCGTTCTGATCGCTGGGGAAGGTGACGTAGGTGAGCAGCCCCGGGTTGTCGGCCTTGACCTGCTTCAGGGCGTCGATCGTCTTCTGCTGGACGGCCGGGTCGTTGTAGGCATCGCCTTCGATGTCGATGTCGATGGCCTTGAGACCGTAGGCGTCGATGACCTTCTGGTAGGCCCCGGCGAGGGCCTTCGCGTCGCCACAGGACTGCTCCAGCTTCGCGCCGCTCGCGCCGCCGAAGGACGGCACGACATCGCCGCCCTTGGCCCGTATGGCCTTCACGGTCTGCTCGTCGGCCCCGCCGGTCAGCGGGCGGCTGCCGTCCCACTGGGGGGAGCAGTTGCCCGCGTCGAGCACGAAGGCGAGGGTGAACCAGCTGACGCCGGTGGCGTCCATCACCTCGCCCGGGTCCGGCGGGTTGCCCCATCCGTTGTACAGGTAGGGGGCCACGGCGGCGGGTGCGGCGGATGCCCCGGTGGGGGCTTGACCGGGGCTTGCGGCCCAGGCGGCCGCGGTCGTGCTCGCGGCGGTGGCCACGGCGGCCACGGCCAGGGCGATCCGCCGCCGGCGGCGGCGGTGCGCGCGGTCCTGGGCGGTGAATTCTTCGCGGTGGTTCATGTGGGGGGATGCCTTCCTCAGACGCGGACGGGCCCCGGCAGTGGCATGTCCGTCGGACAGGCGCCGCCGCAGCCCGCGACATGCGGTTTTCGGCCGGAAGGTCACGGCCGGACTCTCGGCCCATATATTTCGGGAGTTGAACGCGTCCCGTCAATAGGTCCGCACCAATGAAGTGACGTGCCTTCAAGGAGCGAACTCGCGCGACGGGTTGCGTCGGCGAACACCTCAGCTGTCGGCCGAACGCGGCGTGTCCAGGATCCGGCTGTGGGTGTCCTCGAGCGGCTTCAGCATGGCCATGCGGAAGATCTCGGCCTGGTGCTCTCCGATGAAGGAGGTGTCCCCGAACACCTCCAGCACGACGAGGCCGTGGATATGTCCCCACGCACTCAACAGGAGAGCGGCCGCGGGTGGCGGCGGGGCATCCGGGCCCCGCCGCGCACTGACCGGGGAGAACCGACCGGGGAGAACTCCCGCCCCCGGTCGGGAAGAGGGCGTCTCAGATGGCCGCGCGGATGGCCCGTTCGAAGCCCTCGACGTGGTTGCCGGCGAGCTGTGCCGCCTTGTCGGGGTCACCGGCGACGATCGCGTCGATCAGCGGTCCGTGCTCTTCGACGTGGCCGGCCACGTCGGACAGACGGTCGATGAACAGGCACCAGATGCGCGTGGCCAGATTGTCGTGGCGGACGAGGGTGTCCTCCAAGTACGGGTTGTGCGTGGCGGCGTAGATGGCGCGGTGGACCTGAAGGTCCAGGTGCATGAGGTCGGCGGCGGCGTGCCGGTGCGGATCCACGCTCTCCAGATCCCGCCGTAGGGCCGTCAGCGTCGCACGGTCGGTGGCGGTGGCGCGCCGCGCGGCGCGGGCGGCGGCCAGAGGCTCCAGCTCCTGGCGCACCTCCGAGATGTAGGCCAGGTCGGTGATGTTGACCTCGGTGGCGAAGGTGCCGCGCCGGGGGTAGGTGGTGATGAGGCGCTCGTACTGGAGCCGCTTGAGCGCCTCGCGCACCGGCGTCCGCCCGACGCCGAGGGACTGTGCCAACTGGTCCTCGTTGATCGGCGCGCCCGGGCGGATCTCGAGCATCACCAGACGGTCCCGGATGGCGCGGTAGGCGCGCTCGGCGAGGGACAGCTCCTCGCCGTCCCCGGGCTCGGTCGCCACGTTCCGCATGAGGCCCCCTTGACCTGTCCGGCAAGCTCCCATACCTTACCGCAGAGGCTGATATATCAGTTGCCGATCAGTGGTCCAGCAGTTCGCCTCCCAGGATGGTGCGCACATGGCAGCGAACCCGCCCACCCAGGTCACCTCCCCTCACTCCCTTCCGCTCAGCGAGCTCGATCCGGAGATCGCCGCCGCGGTCGACGCCGAGCTGCACCGTCAGCGGTCGACCCTCGAAATGATCGCCTCGGAGAATTTCGCCCCGGCCGCCGTCATGGAGGCCCAGGGCTCGGTCCTGACCAACAAGTACGCCGAGGGCTACCCCGGCCGCCGCTACTACGGCGGCTGTGAACACGTCGACGTCATCGAGCGGTTGGCCATCGCCCGGGTGAAGGAGCTGTTCGGCGCCGAGGCGGCGAACGTGCAGCCGCATTCGGGCGCCCAGGCCAACGCGGCCGCGATGTTCGCGCTGCTGCAGCCCGGCGACACGATCCTCGGCCTCGACCTCGCGCACGGCGGGCATCTGACCCACGGCATGCGCATCAACTACTCCGGCAAGCTGTACAAGGTCGTGCCGTACCACGTGCGCGAGTCCGATCTGCGCATCGACATGGACGAGGTCGAGCGGCTCGCGCTCGCCCACCGGCCCAAGATGATCGTCGCCGGCTGGTCGGCCTACCCCCGTCGGCTGGACTTCGCCGCGTTCCGGCGGATCGCCGACGAGGTGGGCGCGTATCTGATGGTGGACATGGCGCACTTCGCCGGGCTGGTGGCCGCGGGCCTCCACCCGAGCCCGGTGCCGTACGCCGATGTCGTGACGACCACCACGCACAAGACGCTCGGCGGCCCGCGCGGCGGCGTGATCCTCAGCCGTGCCGATCTGGCCAAGAAGATCAACTCCGCGGTCTTCCCCGGGCAGCAGGGCGGCCCGCTGGAGCATGTCATCGCGGCCAAGGCGGTGGCCTTCAAGGTGGCGGCGGGCGAGGAGTTCGCGGAGCGCCAGCGGCGCACCCTGGACGGCGCCCGCGTCCTCGCCGGACGGCTGCTGGCCGACGATGTGGCCGAGGCCGGGATCACGGTGCTGACCGGCGGCACCGAGGTCCATCTGGTCCTGGTCGATCTGCGCGCCTCCGCGCTCGACGGGCAGCAGGCCGAGGACCGGCTGCACCGCGTCGGCATCACCGTCAACCGCAACGCGGTGCCGTTCGACCCCCGCCCGCCGATGGTCTCCTCCGGACTGCGGATCGGCACCCCCGCCCTGGCCACCCGGGGCTTCGGCACGGCGGAGTTCAGGGAGGTCGCCGACATCGTCGCGCAGACCCTGATGGACGAGCGGCTCGGCGACGAGCGCACCGGCCTGCTGCGTGACCGGGTGGAGAAGCTCGCCACCGCGTTTCCCCTCTATCCCCGGCTGCCCCACCCGCCCCGCCCGAACGGAGACGCGGCATGACCGCCACGCCGCTGCCGGAACACCCGGACTTCCTCTGGCGCACCCCCGAGCCGCGCTCCTCGTACGACGTCGTCATCGTCGGCGCGGGAGGCCACGGCCTGGCCACCGCCTACTACCTCGCCCAGAACCACGGCATCACCAATGTCGCCGTCCTGGAGAAGGGCTGGCTGGCCGGTGGCAACATGGCGCGCAACACCACGATCATCCGCTCGAACTACCTGTGGGACGAGAGCGCGGCGATCTACGAGCACGCGCTGGGACTGTGGGAGCGGCTCCCGGAGGAGCTGGACTACGACTTCCTGTTCAGCCAGCGCGGCGTCCTCAACCTCGCGCACACCCTCCAGGACGTCCGAGAGGGCGTGCGCCGGGTCAACGCCAACCGCCTCAACGGGGTCGACGCCCAGTGGCTGGAGCCGGACGAGGTCGCCAAGGTCTGCCCCATCCTCAACGTCTCGCCCCGCACTCGGTATCCGGTTCTCGGCGCCACCTTCCAGCCGCGGGCCGGTATCGCCAAGCACGACCACGTCGCCTGGGCGCTGGCCCGCCGGGCCGATGAGATGGGCGTGGATCTGATCCAGGGGTGCGAGGTCACCGGCTTCCTCAAGGACGGCGACCGGGTCGTGGGCGTCGAGACCAGCCGCGGCCGTATCCTCGCCGGCCGGGTCGGCCTCGCGGCCGCCGGGCACAGCAGCGTGCTGGCCGAGCGGGCCGGCGTCCGGCTGCCGGTGCAGTCCCATCCGCTCCAGGCGCTCGTCTCCGAACTGCACGAACCGGTGCACCCCACCGTGGTGATGTCCAACCACGTGCACGTCTACGTCTCCCAGGCACACAAGGGCGAGCTGGTGATGGGCGCGGGCGTCGACGCCTACAACGGCTACGGGCAGCGCGGCTCCTTCCATGTGATCGAGCGGCAGATGGCCGCCGCCGTCGAGCTGTTCCCCGTCTTCGCCCGCGCGCATGTGCTGCGGACCTGGGGCGGCATCGTCGATGTCACACCGGACGCCTCCCCGATCATCGGCACCACCCCCGTCGAGAACCTCTACGTCAACTGCGGCTGGGGCACCGGCGGATTCAAGGCCACCCCGGCCGCCGGCTGGACCTTCGCCCACACCATCGCCACCGGCGAGCCGCATCCGCTGAACGCCCCCTTCGCCCTCGAACGCTTCACGACGGGCGCGTTGATCGACGAACACGGCGCCGCTGCCGTGGCTCACTGAGGAGGACATCGTGCTGCTGATCAGTTGCCCATGGTGCGGTCCTCGCGACGAGACCGAGTACCACTACGGGGGACAGGCCCACGTCCCCTACCCCGGAAACCCCGCGGAACTCACCGACGAGGAGTGGGCCGCGTACGTCTTCTACCGCGACAACCCCAAGGGGCCGTTCGCCGAGCGGTGGATGCACGGCGTCGGCTGCCGCCGCTGGTTCAACGTCCTGCGCGACACGGTGAGTTACGACGTGCTGGCCGCCTACCGGCTCGACGAGCCCCGCCCCGAGCTACCCGGCCGGGCGGATGTCCACCAGCCCGCCGAACCGGCCGGAGGCAACCGATGACCGACCAGCGATTCCGGCTCCCGCAGGGGGGCCGCGTCGACCGCGGCACCGTGCTGCGCTTCACCGTCGACGGCCGGGAGATGACCGGGCACCCCGGGGACACCGTCGCTTCGGCGATGCTGGCGAACGGGCGCGTCGAGGCCGCCCCGTCGATCTACCGCGGTCGTCCCCGCGGCATCGTCGCCGCGGGTCCTGAGGAGCCCAATGCCCTGTTGCAGATCGACGGCCCGTGCTCCGAGGGCATGCTTCCCGCCACGACGGCAGAGCTGTACGAGGGCCTGTCCGCCACGACGCTGTCCGGGATGGGGCGGCTCGACCCGAGCCCCGACCCCGCCGGCTACGACAAGAAGTACGTCCACACCGATGTCCTGGTCGTCGGCGCCGGGCCGGCCGGGCTCGCGGCCGCCGCCGCTGCGGCAGGCTCCGGCGCCCGGGTGATCCTCCTCGACGAGCGGCCCGAGCCCGGTGGTTCGCTGCTCTCGGGGCGCACCGAGCGGGTCGGCGGACAGACCGCCCTCGAGTGGGTCGCCGGAGTACGCGCGGCCCTCGACGCCGCCCCCGAGGCCGTCGTCCTGCGGCGCACCACGGTGTTCGGCAGTTACGACGACAACTACGTACTGGCCCTGGAGCGGCGCACCGACCACCTCGGCGCCGACGCTCCCGAGCCGTCCGCAGGCGTCTCGCGGCAGCGGCTGTGGCACATCCGGGCCCGCCAGGTGGTCCTGGCGACCGGCGCTCACGAGCGTCCGCTGGTCTTCGCGGGCAATGACCGGCCCGGGGTGATGCTCGCCGGGGCGGTGCGCTCGTACCTCAACCGGTATGCGGTGGCGCCGGGTTCGCGGGCCGTGGTGGGCACAACGAATGACAGCGCCTATGACACGGTGGCCGATCTCCATGCCGCCGGGATCGACATCGCCGCCGTCGTGGACGCGCGGCCCGAGCTGTCCCGCCGGGCCGCCGAGGTCGCCGTGGCGAGCGGGGTGCGGGTGCTGACGGGCAGTGCGGTGGTCGACACCGCGGGCGGGAACCGGCTCACCGGTGTCACCGTCCGGGCTCTCGACGCCGAGGGTCAACTCATCGGTGAGGGCGAGTCGTTCGACTGCGACCTGTTGGCCGTCTCGGGCGGCTGGAGCCCGGTGGTGCACCTGCACAGCCAGCGCCAGGGCACGCTGCGCTGGGACGAGGACCTGGTCGCCTTCGTCCCCGACGGCACCGTACGGGACCAGCACATCGTCGGCGCGGCCCGGGGGACGTACGACCTCGACGGCTGTCTCGCCGAAGGGGCGCGGGCCGGTGCGCGGGCCGCGACGCACAGCGGGTTCCCGGTGGCCTCGCCCGAACCGCCGTCCCGCGACGCGCGGCCCCGGGCCGCGGCGGGCCCGGTGCGCGCACTGTGGCTGGTGCCCGCACCCGGCACCGGTCCCGACAGCGAACCCGCCACCTGGGACACCCACTTCGTCGACCTGCAGCGCGATGTCACCGTCGCCGACGTCTGGCGCTCCACCGGCGCCGGTATGCGCAGCGTCGAGCACATCAAGCGCTACACCTCGCTCGGTACGGCGAACGACCAGGGCAAGACCTCCAACGTCAACGCGATCGGCGTGATCGCCGAGGCCCTCGGCGCGGGCGCGTCACCCGGGCAGATCGGCACCACGGGCTACCGGGCGCCCTACACGCCGGTGGCCTTCGCCGCCCTGGCCGGGCGTGAGCGCGGCGAGCTGTTCGATCCGGAGCGCACGACCTCCATCCACCCATGGCACCTCGCCCACGGGGCGGTGTTCGAGGACGTCGGGCAGTGGAAGCGCCCCCGGTACTACCCCCGGCCCGGTGAGGACATGGACACGGCCGTGGCCCGCGAGTGCCGCGCGGCCCGTGAGGGAGTGGCGTTCATGGACGCCTCCACCCTCGGCAAGATCGAGATCTGGGGCGCGGACGCGGGTGAGTTCCTCAACCGCATCTACACCAACGCCTTCAAGAAGCTGAAGCCCGGAATGGCCCGCTACGGCGTGATGTGCAAGCCCGACGGGATGATCTTCGACGACGGTGTGACGCTGCGCCTCGGCGAGAACCGCTACTTCACGACCACCACGACCGGTGGCGCCGCCGCCGTCCTGGACTGGCTGGAGGAGTGGCTGCAGACCGAATGGCCCGAGCTCGACGTCCACTGCACCTCGGTGACCGAGCAGTGGGCGACGATCGCGGTCGTCGGCCCCCAGTCGCGCGAGGTCGTGGCCCATCTCGCCCCCGAGATCGACCTGTCGAACGAGACCTTCCCGTTCATGGCCTTCCGCGAGACCACCCTGGCCTCCGGCATCCCCGCCCGCATCTGCCGCATCTCCTTCTCCGGCGAACTCGCCTACGAGATCAACGTATCCGCGTGGTACGGCCCGGCGGTCTGGGAGGAGGTGTACGCGATCGGCCGGCCGTACGACATCACCCCGTACGGCACCGAGACCATGCACGTCCTACGGGCCGAGAAGGGCTACATCATCGTCGGCCAGGACACCGACGGCACGGTCACCCCACAGGACGCGGGCATGTCCTGGGTGGTCTCCAAGCGCAAGGACTTCATCGGCAACCGCTCGTACTCCCGCGCCGACACCTCCCGCACCGACCGCAAGCAGCTGGTCGGCCTGCTGCCGAGCGATCGGCGGACCCGGCTGCCCGAGGGCACCCAGCTCATCGCGCCGGACGTGCCCCGCACCGCCGGGACCGGGCCGGTGCCGATGCTCGGCCACGTCACCTCCAGCTACCACAGCCCGGCCCTCGGCCGCCCCTTCGCCCTCGCCCTCGTCGCCGACGGGCGGGCACGGATCGGCGAGACCCTCCTCGCCCCGGTGGGCGAGGACCTGGTGCCCGTCCTGGTGGCCGACACCGTCCTCTACGACCCCGAAGGGACCAGGCGAGATGGCTGAGCCGACGAACGCCGCAGGCGCAGGGGCAGTTGCAGGGGCAGGCGCGGGCCCGGTGGCGCTGCGTACCAGCCCCCTGGCACATCTGGCGGAGCGGATGCACACCGCCACCGTCACCGGCCCGCGCGGGGTCACGCTGACCGAGTGGCCGTTCAGCACCATGGTGAACCTGCGCGTCGCCCCCGCCTCCGGAGCGGCCGTCCGCATCGAGAAGTCCCTGGGTGCGCCACTTCCGCGGCAGTGCGGCCACACCACCGCATCGGGTTCCCACACGGTTCTCTGGCTCGGACCCGATGAGTGGCTCGTGCTGTCCCGGGCCGACGGGACCGACGGGACCGCCGTGGCCGCCGAGTTGCGGGCGGCACTCGGAGCGGATCCGGGCTCGGTCGTGGACGTTTCGGCGAACCGCACCACGCTGGAGCTGAGCGGCCCGGCCGCTCGGCAGGTGCTGGAGAAGGGCTGCCCGCTGGACCTCCACCCCCGGGCCTTCGGCCCCGGCCACGCGGTGTCGACCACGGTGGGGCCCGTCGCGGTGCTGCTCTGGCAGGTCGACGGCGCCCCGACCTACCGGCTCTTCCCTCGGTCCTCGTTCGCCGACTATCTGGCGCGCTGGCTCATCGACGCGATGAGCGAGTACCGCGGCCCGGAGCTGCCCTGACGGGGTGCCCTGATGGGGTGGGCCGCGCTCGGTGTACGTCCCGTCGTCACCGCGCGTTCGGGTGTACGGGAGAGAGCCGGTAGGTGTTCTCGTGGGTGATCACACGGCCGGCGGTGGGCGGCGGGAAGTGGGTGCCGAGCAGGAGCGTGTCCGTACCGGCGAGGGAGCCGAGGAGTCCGCGGCGGGTGGCCTCGGACTGCTCGGGGGCGATGTCGACGCATGAGCCGATGGTGGGGTGGGCGAGCTGGACGGGGTGGTGGATGCAGTCGCCGGTGATCAGCGCCGTCTGGTCGCGGCTGGTGAGCTGGAGGGCGATATGGCCGGGAGTGTGGCCGGGCGTGGGGATCAGCCGCAGCCCGGGGGCGACCTCGGTGCCCTCGGCCAGTACGTCGACCAGGTCGAGCAGCCCCGCATCCTCGATCGGGGTCACGGAGTCACGGAACATCTGCGCGCGCGGTTCGTCCATGTCGTAGCCCGCCCAGAACTCCCGTTCGGTGCGGGAGGTGAGGTAGCGCGCATGGGGGAAGGTGGGCACCCATGAGCCGTCCACCTCGTGGGTGTTCCAGCCGACGTGGTCGGTGTGCAGATGGGTGAGGATCACCAAGTCGATGGATTCCGGGGGGAATCCGGCGGCGGCCAGACGCTCCAGGTAGTCGGTGTGCAGGTCGTGCCAGGCGGGATTGGCCCGCGTCTTGCCGTTGCCGATGCCGGTGTCGACCAGCACCTTCAGGCCGCTCACCTCGAAGGCGAAGCTGTGGCTGTCGATGCGCAGAATGCCCTCCTGGTCGGCGAAGTCCGGGCGCAGCCAGTCCTGTCGCGTGACCACGTCCGTGGTGGCGTCCGGCAGCAGCCACGGCCCGGTCTGCGGCGGCAGGAGCACCTCGTCGATGCGGTGGACGGTGATGTCGCCCACGGTCCAGAAGGGGATGTCGGTGCTGTGTGCTGTGTGCATGGTCCGTCGTTTCCTTGCTCTTCAGCGGGGGAGGGCGTTGGTGGTCCGGGGCGCGGCGCGCCGCCGTGACGTGGTCAGTGCCACCACCGCCGCGGTGGCGAGGACAGCGGCGCCGATGGCGTAGGCGTAGGAGGCGGTGCGGAGCCCGTAGTGCTGGGCGGCGGCGCCCGCGGCGATGGCGGGCAGGCTCATCGCCAGATAGCTCAGGACGTAGTAGGCGGCCACTGTGGTGGCCCGGTCCCGCTCGTCGAGCGAACCGAGCATCATCCGCAGCGCCCCCTGGGAGACGGCGCCGAAGGCGATGCCGGCCAGGGCCGCGCCGCCGAACAGCGCGAGCGGTCCGGCGCCGTGCAGAGCGCCCAGGCTCAGGGCGGCGGAGGGGATGACGGCCAGGCAGCCGCCGGTGGCGGCGGTGGTCGGCGCCGTGCGCCGCAGTGTCCATACGGTGAGCGCGGCGGCGGCGCTGACGGTGAAGAACACCATTCCGCCCGCCGTGCGGGGAGTGCCGGGGGCCACGAGGCGTACGAGCGCGGGCCCCAGCGAGGAGTAGAGACCGCCGAGCGCCCAGACGGCGACGACGCCCGTGCCCACGGTCAGCAGCGCGCGGCGGGCCGAGGGCGGGACGCCGAGCCGCGGGAGCAGTGACCGCAGCGCGCCGGGGCGTCGGCGCCCGGTCTCCGCGGTGAAGGTGACCGCGGCCGCCTGCGCCACGAACAGCGCGGCCAGCAGCAGGTAGACGGTGGCGGTGGGCGCGGGGGAGAGGGGGATGAGGAGGGTCGAGACGAGCACGCCGCCGGCCATGCCGGCCACCGGGGTGATGCTGTTGGTAAGGGCCGATCGGCCGGGGCGCAGCGGGTCATCGAGGTCGAGGAGCGCCGCGCCCGAGGCACTGGTGGCCGCGCCGGTGGCCGCTCCTTGCAGGACCCGGGCGGCGATCAGCGGTCCGGCGCCGTCCGCCGCGGCCAGCAGCATCATGGACACGGCCTCCAGGACCAGCGCGCCCATCAGGACGGGGCGCCGCCCCAGGTGATCGGAAAGGGCTCCGACGGTGAGCAGGGCCAGCAGCAGGGTCAGGGAGTAGGCGCTGAAGATCACCGTGATGGTGAGCGCGGACAGGCCCCACTGGTCCTGGTAGAGCGGGTACAGCGGGGTGGGGGCGCTGGACGCGGCCAGGAGGGTCGTGAGGACCGACGCGTAGAGGACGAGGGACGCGGTGCGGCCGGCCGTGGCCTCGCGGAGGGGGACGGCTGCGTAGGGGCACTGCGCGGGGGCGCCGGAGGTGGCGCTGGACATGGGACTCCTTCCCGCTAAAAGCGATGCATTTGCTTTAAGGGACTGTAGGTCCTACAGTCGACTAACGCAAACCGTTAGCTTTTGTTTCGGGGTCGCCGGGGATCGCCGGAGGGTCACTCCTCCCGGGGCCGCTCCGCCTCTCCGGCCCATGAAGGAGACGTCATGTCCGCTGCTGAACTCACCCCTCCGGAAGCGGCCCGCTGGGCCGACCGGGCCGGGCTCCCACTGCCGCCCGAGCGCCACGCCGCGGCGGCGGCCACCGCCAATCACATCCACTCGGTCGTCGCCGTCCTGCGCGAACTCGACTTCGGCGACACCCCGCCCGCCCCCGCCTACCGTGCGCGAGAGGAGCAGCACGATGCGGCCGTATGAACTGTCCCTCACCGCGGCCGCCGCCGCGATCCGGGCCGGGCAGCTGTCCCCGGTCGAGCTGGTGGACTCCGTCCTGGAGCGCGTCGAGCGGCTGGAACCCCACCTGAACGCCTACGCCACGGTGACCGCCGAGCAGGCGCGCCACGCGGCGCGCAAGGCCGCGGACGACGCCGCGGCCGGCCGCTCGCGCGGCCCGCTGCACGGCATTCCCATGGGGTTGAAGGACCTGATCGACGTCGCCGGCGTGGCCACCACCGCCAGCTCCCGGGTCCGCGCCGACCATCGCGCGCAGGCGGACAGCACGGTCGCCGCCCGCCTCGGCGCGGCCGGCGCGGTCCTGGTCGGCAAGACCCACACCCATGAGTTCGCCTACGGGCTCACCACCCCGCAGACCCGCAACGCCTGGGACACCGGCCGGGTCGCCGGCGGCTCCAGCGGCGGATCCGCCGTGGCCGTCGCCTCGGGCGCCGCGACCTTCGCCCTGGGCACCGACACCGGCGGATCCATCCGCGTCCCCGCCGCGCTCAACGGGGTCGTCGGCCTCAAGCCGACCTACGGCCTCGTCCCCCGCCACGGCGTCACCTCCCTGTCCTGGTCGCTGGACCATGTCGGCCCCCTGACCCGCACCGTCGAGGACCAGGCCCTGGTCCTGGCGGCCCTGGCCGGACACGACCCCCGCGACCCCGCCTCCCTGGCCGCCCCCGCGCAGGACTACCGGCCCGGGGCGGGCGAGGACCTGACCGGACTGCGCGTCGGCGTGCCGCGCAACTACTACTTCGAGCACGTCGATGCGGAGGTGGAAGCCGCGGTCCGGCAGGCCGTCGACCGGCTTCAGGCCCTCGGCGCACGCCTGGTCGAGGTCGAGATCCCCATGACCCGCTACATCCAGGCCACTCAGTGGGGCCTGATGGTGCCGGAGGCGACCGCCTACCACGAGCGCACCCTGCGCGCGGTGCCCGAGCTGTACCAGGTGGACGTGCGCACCCTGCTCGAAGCCGGGGAACTGATGCCCGCCGGAGACTATCTGCGCGCCCAGCGCTCCCGGACGCTGATGCGCCAGGAGTGGGCACGCGTGCTGGCGGACGTCGACATCATCGCCGCCCCGACGGTCCCGGCCACCGCGGCCAAGGCCGACCAGGAGACGATCACCTGGGCGGACGGCACCGTCGAAGCCGTCTCCGACGCCTACGTACGCCTCTCGGCCCCCGCCAACCTCACCGGAGTGCCGTCACTGTCCGTCCCGGTCGGCCACGATATGGCGGGCCTGCCGATCGGCATGCAACTGCTGGGGCGGCCCCTTGGGGAGAACGTGCTCCTGCGGGTCGGCCACGCCTATGAGCAGTCCCAGCCGACCCGCGTGCTCGCACCGGCGGCCTGACGGCGGCCTGGGGCAGCGGCCTGGGGCGCACCACTGTCTAGAAGCAAGAAATTTGCTTTAAGGTGGAGGGATGAGCAGGCAGATGGTGCGCCCCGGCGGGCGCAGCGCCCGGGTCCAGGCATCGGTGCACACCGCCGTACGCGAACTCGAAGCGGAGGTGGGCCGCGACGCCCTGACGGTGCCGCTGGTCGCCCAGCGCGCCGGGGTCACCCCCTCCACGATCTACCGCCGCTGGGGCGACCTCACGGAACTGCTCTCGGACGTGGCGGTCGAGCGGCTGCGGCCCGACACCGCGCCCAAGGACCACGGCGCCCTGGCGTCCGACCTGGCGGCCTGGGCCGAGCAGTTCCTCGACGAGATGGCCTCCCCCGCCGGCCGTGCCTACATCCGCGACGCCCTGCTCGGCGACCCCGACGGCACCAACGCCGGCCAGTGTTCGGCCTACGCCGCCGACCAGGTCGGCCTCATCCTGGCCCGCGCGACCGAACGCGGGGACGACATCCCCGAGGTCGAGACGGTCATCGACCGTGTCGTCGCCCCCCTGATGTACCGCATCCTCTTCCGCCCCGCCGGACTCGACGCCGCCTACGCCCGCGGACTCGTGGCGGGGCTCCTCGGCCCGATGGGCCAGGACGACCGTTGACCGGGTGGCCCGACCGCGTAGGCGGGCGCCCCTCGTGCTGGTCGCAGCCCGCGTGGTGTGACCAGCGCTCACCCAACGGGCCCTACTCGGCCCTGCCTTCGGGCGGGAGCTGTGCGGGGTAGGGCTCGCCGAAGTCGGCCGAGCGGCTGACCTTTTCCCAGGCGGTCGCCTGGGCGAGTTGGCGCTGGGAGTAGTCCCGCGCCATGGTCGTCGCGTTCACGCCCAGCGGGAGATGGCTCGGGACCTGGTCGCGGTGGACGGTGCGCACGATGATCTCGGCGGCGCGCCGAGGGTCCCCGGCCGCTCCTGTCGTGCTCTGCCGCACCAGCCGGTTCATCGCCCCGACGGTCTCGTCGTAGGCGTCGGGGATGGGGTGGACCGTCATGGAGGAACCGGCCCAGTCGGTGGCGAAGCCGCTCGGTTCGACCACCATGACGCGCACGCCGAACGGTGCGGTCTCCACGGCGAGGACGCGGCTGAGGCCGTCGACCGCGAACTTGGCCGCCTGGTAGGAGGCGATGCCCGGCGACCCGCCGACCCGCCCGCCGATCGAGGAGATCTGCACGACGGTGCCGGCTCCCTGGCGGCGCAGGGTGGGGAGTACGGCCTTGGTGACGTTGTAGACGCCCCAGAAGTTCGTCTCGAACTGGGCGCGGAAGTCGTCGTCGTCCGATGTCTCGATGGGCGACACATTCGCGTATCCCGCGTTGTTCACGAGCACGTCGATGCGCCCGAAGCGGGCGAGCGCCGCCTCGACGGCCTCCTGTGCCGCCTCTGGACGCGTGACGTCCAGCGCGACGGGATGGACGCGGTCGCCGTACTCGCTGAATGCCTCCGCGAGGGCCTTGGGGTCGCGGGCGGTGGCCACGACGTGATCGCCGGCCTCGAGGGCGGCGGTGACCAGGGCGCGGCCGAGACCGCGCGATGAACCGGTGATGAACCAGACCTGTTGCTTCATGTCGTTAGTACAACACCGTTCTCTTAATAATGCAACGCCGTTGCCTTACGGGTTCCTATGATGTGGGGCATGACGACGCCTGCCTTCCAACGTGCCCGCAGTACCCAGGCCAAGCAGGCGCGGGAAGAGGCGATCCTGGACGCGGCCCGTACGCTCGGCCACCAGCGCGGGGTCCGGGACGTCACCCTCACCGACATCGCCGCGGCCGTGGGGATGCACAAGTCGGCCCTGCTTCGCTACTTCGAGACGAGGGAGCAGATCTTCCTGCGGCTCACCGCGGAAGGCTGGCGGGAGTGGTCCGCCGACCTGCGCGGCGATCTCGAACGGAGGGCGCACGCGACGCCCACGGAGGTTGCCGAGGTCGTCGCCGCCACGCTGGCGGCTCGGCCGATGTTCTGCGACCTGCTGGCACAGGCGCCTTTGAACCTTGAGCGCAATGTCTCGATCGACTCGGTGCGCGCCTTCAAGCTGGTGACGCTCAAGGAGATCGAGCTGATCGACGGCGAGCTGCGACGACTGCTCGGACTGACCGAGTTGCAGACCGTCGACCTGGTCGCCGCGGCGACCAGCATGGCCGGGGCCCTGTGGCAGATGGCCACCCCCGGCCCGCGCCTGCGGGAGCTCTACGAGACCGACCCCCGGCTCGGCCACGCGGTCGTCGAGGTGGAACCCCGCCTGCGCCGCGTCCTCGCCGCCTTCCTCACCGGACTCGACGCGGGACCCTTCGCGACGGCCTCGGGGGACACCCCGTAGCCGCCCGGCCCGAACCGCGCACGCGGGGCGGTACGGGCCGGTCAGTGCGGTGCGCCCGCGACGGAATGCCGCGTGCCCCGGCCGGCGGCCGGGGCACGCGGGGGTGTCTCTCAGGCGGAGGGGAGAAGGGAGTCGTCCTCGATGTGGGCGCCGGGGAGCTGGTGCCGGGCGGCGATCAGAGCCGCGTCCACGTCGCGGGTGCCGGTGACGACGCACAGTGTGTAGCCGACGTCATCGAGCCGCTGCCGAGCCTCCGGCCCGCCGTTCTCGGCGTGCAGGGCGCGCAGGGTCTCGTACTGCCGGATGAGCCCGGTCAGAACCGCGGGGTGGGCCATGAGCATGGCAGGCTCCTTCTTCTTCATCATCATGCGGCGTGATACGTGCGGTGACTGCGGTGTCGCTTCACGTACCGGGAGTCTCTTCACCCACAGGGCGTCAGACGGGCACGGGTACGTTCTCGGGCTGCGGCTCGGCCTCGACCTGCTTGCGGATCTTGTGGCAGCTGCGGGAGATGAGGCGTGAGACATGCATCTGGGAGATGCCCAGCTCCTCGGCGATACCGGCTTGGGTCATATCGCGGAAGAACCGCAGATAGAGGATGCGCTGCTCCCGCTCCGGCAGCCGGTGCAGCCAGGGCTTGACCGATTCCCGGGCGATGACCGTCTCGTAGCGGGCCTCGGGCCGGCCGAGGGTGTTGGCCAGGGAGTAGCCGTCGTCCGCGCCGGCGAGCTCGGCGTCCAGGGACAGGGAGCGGAAGCTGTCGATGGCTTCCATGCCGGTGAGCACGTCCTCTTCGCTCATGCCGGCGGCTTCGGCGACCTGCGCCACGGTGGGGGAGCGGTCGACGCCTTCCGTGGTGGCCAGCTCCTGGATGGTGGCACGGACCTTGTTGCGCAGCTCCTGCACCCGCCGGGGCACGTGCAAGTCCCAAGCGCAGTCGCGGAAGTGGCGCTTGAGCTCCCCGACGATCGTGGGGATCGCGTACGGCTGGAACGCGCCTCCGCGCTGCGGGTCGTAGCGGTCGACGGCCTTGACCAGGCCCAGGGCGGCGACCTGCTCCAGGTCCTCCAGGTTCTCTCCGCGGTTGCGGTAGCGGCGGGCGAGGCGGTGGGCCATCGGCAGCCACGCTTCGACCAGCTTCTCGGCCAGTGCCTCCCGCTCGGGTCCTTCAGACATGGCGGCAAGTCGCTCGAAGTCGGCCGCGGTGTCAGGAGTGTCGTCGTGACGGCGGCGGGCGCCTGCACGCGTCGCGCTCATCGAGGTTCTCTCCTCCCTGCTTGTCGCTGTACAGCAGAGCGGGAGGCCGGCACGGCACGGTCTGGGGCTCGCAGCGCGTGGCGCGCGGCTCCCGCCAGGTGTGCCTGCTTTCCGAAGCACCTCGGTCAGTCACTCTTCTAGCCAAGGTCGCCGACCTCAAACCCTTTTGGCCGAACCGTGCTCAGGCCAAGCTCAGGCCCGTGCTCAGACCAAGCTCAAGCCCGGGCTCTGAAGGGCGTGCGGCCCGGGCCCAGTGCCACCGTTGTGGTGATCCGGGTGACGCTGGGCCTCCGGGGCACCGAACCGAACCCGAAGCGCACCGGGGGCTCGACGGGCGCCATCACGCCGAGGTCGTCACCCTCGAAGACCGCCGACACCGCGACGATCGGCCTCAGATCCCGCGCGCCATACCACTCACGGCGACCGCCCCCGGCGCTGCCGCGAGTCCGCACACCGGCCAGCAGCAGGCGGGCGGGGACGTCCAGCAGCGCGCTCCATGCCGGACGGCGGGCGAGCGCGCCGGGCACGGCACGCAGCAGAAGCCCCAGGGGTCCTCGCCGCCCCATGGTGAAGCGCATGTCCAGTGCCCCGGCCCCGACGGTCCAGGTGCCCGCCTCGACGCTCACGCGGACCGGCACGATGCGCACCGCGTCGAAGGTGTAGGTGAGGGCGATGAAGTCCGCCGTCTCCGGCGTGGGAGCGAGCAGCAGCCGTTCACCGCCGGGGCGATCGAGCATCACGTCGCTGAACGGCCCGAACGGCGACCGCTCCCAGTGCCCCAGCACGATGCGCGTCCCGGAGGAGGTGCCTGTGCCCGCGATCCATCCGTCGAAGCGCAGCCGCGCTGGGCCGGTGGCCTTGCCGCGTTCTCGGCTCACACAGGGTGGGTCCCCGCCCATCGCCCGCGGAAACGTGCATACGGCACGGGGTGCCCGGCCCCTACCCGATCAGCCGGGTACGGCGTTGCCCGGAGGGAGAGCCGGCACGGCTCTTTCGCTCGCTCCGCGCCACCTGCTCGGCGGACATGCGACGATCGGGCCGTGACGGATACTGTGACACCACACCACATCGCCCGCCGCACCTCCGCCGCGGTCGACGCGGCTGTCGGAGCAGCGCGTGATCTCGGACTCACCGTGACCGATGCCAAGGTGCTCCATGACCTGTTCTCCGTGGTTGTCCACCTTGCGCCCGCCCCGGTCGTGGCGCGGGTTCCCACCGTCCTGCCGCGCTATGTGGACCTCGAATCCCAGGCACGCCGCCAGCAGGCGGAACTGGAGGTGACACGGTGGCTCGCAGACCGGGGAACCCCCGTGATCCCGCCCAGTCCTCTCGTGCCACTGGAGCCCGTTCAGCGCGACGGATTCTCGATGACCTTCTGGCAGTTCGTCGAGGAGGACCGGGACAACGAGCCCGACTATGTGGCGAACTCCGAAATCACCGCTGACCTGCACGCCGCGATGCGCGCATACCCGGGCCCACTGTCCTTTCTGTCCGCGGCTGAACCACAGTTCATCGCGGACAGCCTTAATCTGCTCGAAACGCGCCCCGACCTGATCGGCCCGACCGATCTGGAGCGCGCACGCCGCGAGTGGCAGGTCCTGGAACCTCTTGTGCGCTCACGCGCGGCGTTCGAAACGGCGTTCCCGGGGATCGACCTCCAGCCCATCCACGGCGACTCCCCGCCCGCCAACATCTTCTCCGGGGCGGACGGGGACCTCTACGCCGACTTCGAGCTGGTCACGCTGGGCCCCGTCGAGTGGGACCTGGCCGCTCTCGGGCCGACTCTCGAATCCGCCTACAACCGCGGCGCGCAGCGCAATGGCATGAGGCCGTTGAACGAGGACGTCCTGGGCTTCGTGAACGCCGTGGGGATGCTGCGGGCCCTCGCCTCCCTCTCGCTCGTACCGCAACTGCCGCAGCTGATGGAGTACTTGAAGCCGGCCGTCGACCAATGGCGGAGGATGCCATTCGCCGGCGGCGTGGCCGGCTGACATCGGCACGGGGGACGCCGTACCGGGACCGCCCGGTGCGGCCGGCGACGAGTGTCCGATGCGGCGTCAGCCGCCGTAGTAGGCGTCGAAGTTCTTCGCGAACTCCCCGCCGTTGAAGCTGTCCCAGTTGATCGACCAGGCCATCAGTCCGCGCAGGGCGGGCCAGCTGCCGTGGGGCTGATAGCCGCCGCAGTCGGTCTTCTTCGTCAGGCAGTTCAGGGTCTTGGTCACTTCACTGGGCTGGGTGTGACCGTTGCCCGCGTTGGGGCTCGCGGGCAGGCCGATCGCCACTTGGGACGGGTCCAGCGCCGGGAAGACGTTGTTGGTGTCGCCCGCGACGGGGAAGCCGGTGAGCAGCATGTCCGTCATCGCGATGTGGAAGTCGGCGCTGCCCATGGTGTGGGACTGGTTGTCGAGCCCCATGATCGGTCCGGAGTTGTAGTCCTGCACGTGCAGCAGGGTGAGGTCGTCCCGCAGGGCGTGAATGACCGGGAGATACGCCCCGGCGCGCGGGTCCTGGCCGCCGAAGGGGCCCGAGCCGTAGAACTGGTAGCCCAACTGCACGAAGAAGGTTTCCGGGGCCATGGTGAGGGTGAAGTCGGATCCGTACTTCGCCTTGAGCGACTTCACGGCCGAGATGAGATTGACGATCGCGGGGGTCTTCGGGTTCTTGAAGTCGGTGTCGCCGTCGTCCAGCGACAGCGAGTGGCCCTCGAAGTCGATGTCCAGGCCGTCCAGTCCGTACCGGTCGATGATCTCCCCGACCGACTGGACGAACTTGTCGCGGGCGGCGGTGGTGGTGAGCTGCACCTGGCCGTTCTGCCCGCCGATGGATATCAGCACCTTCTTGCCCGCGGCCTGCTTGGCCTTGATGGCGGCCTTGAACTCCTCCTCCGACTCGACGTTCGGGCACTCGGTCTGCGGGCAGAGGCTGAAGCGGATGTCGCCGGAGGTGGTGGAGGTGGGTTCGCCGAAGGCCAGGTCGATGATGTCCCAGCTGTCGGGGACATCGGCCATTCGGGTGTATCCGGAGCCGTTGGCGAAGCTCGAGTGCAGATAGCCCACGAGCGCGTGCTCGGGGAGTGCCGCCTTCGCGGTGGCGGAGGTGGTGCCCGCGTCGGCGGTCGTCGCGGAGACCGTGGCGAGCAGTCCGGCCGTGGCGACAGAGACGCACATGCCGGTCAGAACCCTCTTGCTCAAGGGGAAACGGAGGCTCATGGGAACCGCTCCTTGGTGTGGGGGAAGGCGGAGCCGAACCGAGGTGGGACGGGGTGATCGGACGGCGTGGGGGGAGGCTGCGCGCCCACGAGAAAACAGGACTAGACCAGTGGGTGTCAATGGTACGGTCCAATTTCGAGGTCCCGCACTAGGTGGCCGTGGGCGGCACCCGCCCGCGAGGCACGAGTTGGCGGGGGTCGGCGAGGGAACGCCCGGCGGCCGCATGTCGCCGACCGTCGATGGCGGCGGCCTGCGGCACACCGGGCTACTCCAGACGCCACAGGTGGATCGTCTTGTCCTGGAAGCCGAGGGTGGCCAGGGTGCGGCCGTCGGGGCTGAAGGCGAGTTGGGCGATGGACGTGTCTCCGGGGACGGTGAGGGTGGTTCGGCGCATGTGGGTGGATGCGTCCCACAGGTGCAGGCCCCTGTAGTCGGCGGTGAGGACGCTCTTGCCGTCCGTGGAGTAGGCCAGACTGGTGACGGAGCCGACGTGGCTGTCGAGGGGCCTGCCGCGCTCCTTGCCGGTGAGCGGGTCGAAGAAGCGGACGTCGGTGGAACTGCCGGCGACGGCCAGGGCCTTGCTGTCCGGGCTGAAGGCCATGTGGTCGGAGCCGCCGAAGAAGTCGTTCGGCGGTTGAGGGCGTTGCGTGCGGGTGGCCACATCCCATAGCCGCACGCCGTCCATGCCGGACTCGTCCACGCTGGCGAGGGTCTTCCCGTCCGGGCTGAACACCAGCTTGTCGGCGCCTTTCGACTCCAGGGGCGTGGCCTTCTGCCGATGGGTGGCCACGTCGTAGAAGCGGATCTCCTGATCGATGAAGCCGCTGGTGGCGAAGATCGTGCCGTCCGGGCTGAAGGCGATCGTCTCAAACGACAGGAAAGGATCGTCGTGTTTCGCGATCTCCTTTCCGCGCGGGCGCAGGGTGGTCGCGTCCCAGAACTGGGCCCTGCTCTCGTGGCCGGTCGCCACGATCCGGCCGTCCGGGCTGAAGGCCACGCCCTTGAAGACGACGAGCGAGGAGAGCAGGGCTTTCGCCCGCTGCTTGTGGGTGGTCACGTCCCACAGCCGCAGCACACCGTCGTGGGCTTCGCTGGAGGCGAGGGTCTTCCCGTCCGGGCTGAAGCGCAGCGTGCCGATGTCGCCCCGGTGTCCCTTGAGGGTCGCCAGCGGGCGCAATTGGGGACCGGCGGGGATGGCGACGGGCGGGGGTGTCCGCGCGGGTGTGGGGGACGGGTTGCCGGAGGCGTGCGGGCCGGGCGTGGCGCGGGCGGTGTCCTTCGCGTCGTCCGTGTCGCCGTCGAGGAGCGCGATGCCGGTGCGTACGGCCACGGCGGCCATCACGACGGCCGCGCCCGCGCCGATGAGCAGACGGCGCCGGGCGGGCGGCGGGGTGCCGGCCCCCTGGAGCGGCGCGTCGGGACCTGCGGGGAGGTGGGGTGGGGGCTCCGGGGGGCTCCGCGGTGGGTGCGAGGGCGGTCCGTTCAGCTCGTGGCGGAGGCGTTCGCGTTCGGCCAGCAAATGGTCGCGTTCGGCGCGGAGCCGGGCCAGTTCCTCGGCCTCGGCGTCCGCTTCCGTCGGCTTCCCGTCCGGCCCGGTTCGCCCCGTACCGGATGCGGCGCCGTGTCGGCCCTCCGGCGAGGGTTCTCGCTCGTCCATGCCCGCTCCCGCCATTCCCTGTTCCACTCCGTGTGATGCGCTTGCCGCGAGACCGGACGACCGGACGTCTACTCGACCTGCCAGAGCCGGATGCCATGGTCCTCGTAGCTGCCGGTCGCCAGCGTCAGACCATCCGCCGTGAAGGCCGTGGGCTGGGACAGGCGGGCGAGCTCCAGGGGCTTCGCGCGTTCCTTGTGCGTGGCCGCGTCCCAGAAGCGCAAGGTGAGCCCGCTGTAGAAGCCGAGCGTGACGATGGTCTTGCCGTCCCCGCTGTAAGCCAGCGCGCCGACACCGACGGTGCGGGCGCGCAGCGGCTCACCGCGCTGGGTGCCGGTGGCCGTGTCCCACAGCCGTACGAGGCCATCGGCGCCCACACTCGCGCTCACCGCCAGGGTCGTGCCGTCCGGACTGAACACCATGGCGCCGACACCACCTTGGTGTCCGGTCAGCGGCTTGCCCCGCTGTCTGTGGGACGCCACGTCCCACAACCGCACGACCCCGTCGCGGACATGGCTGCTCACGGCCAGGGTCCTGCCGTCCGGACTGAACAACAGGCCATCGACACCACCCTCGTGTCCGGTCAGCACCTTGCCGCGCTGTCTGCGCGACGCCACATCCCACAGCCACAGGTCCTCGCCGCCCGTGCCCCCCGTGGCCAGCGTCCTGCCGTCCGGGCTGAGGGCGACCACCTCGAACGGCCGTAGCGTGTGATCCGGCAGCTCCAGTGACCTGCCGCTTCGGCGTAGGGAGGGGAGCTGCCAGAACTGCGTCCTGTCCGCACCGCCGGTGACGAGCGTCTCGCCGCCCGGGCTGATCGCCGCGGACTGGAAGACGACGAGGGCCGAGGTCAGCGGCGCGCGGATCCGCTGGTGAGTGCGGACGTCCCACAGCTGCAGGTTCCCCACGTCGGCCTCGCTGGAGGCCAGGGTCTGCCCGTCCGGGCTGAACCACAACCCGCCGACGGTGCCGGTGTGGCCCCTGAGGGTGGCGAGGCGGCGGATCGTGGGGTGGGCGGGAATGCTCGTCACGGGCCGGGGGCGGGGACTGGAGCGGGCGCGGGGGGAAGAGGGCGAGTCGTCGTCAAGGGCGAGGAGTGCGGCGGTGGCGGCGGTGGTTGCGCCCGCGGCGACCACGGCGGCCCCGCCGGCGAAGAGCAGGCCCCGGCGGGAGATCCGCGCATCGTGCGGATGTGCGGGGGAGGGGGCCGAACCCGGAGGGGCGGACGGGGGGCACGGAGCGGCGGCGGGTGGCGGCTCCTGGAGTACGCGGGCGGCGGGTACGCCATCCGCTGGTTTCCCCGCGACCCCGGCCGCCGCCCCCTCAGGGGCGGGGCCGGGCACGGGAGTCGAGGCGGCGGCCCGTTGCTCCTCCACTTGGAGTCTGAGCTGGGCGACCTCCTCCCGGAGGCGGTCGCGCTCGGCCCGTAGCCGCTCGCCCTCATGCTGCCCGGAGCCGGAGCCGGAGCCGGAGCCGGAGCCGGAGCTGGAGCCGGAGCCTTCGCCCGAGCCGTCGCCGGAGGGGACGTTCTCGTCCGGAGGGTGGGCCGTCCGCTCGTCCATGTCGCCACTCTTCCCGTCAAGGCCGTCGGTCGTGCCGACGACCGGTACCGCCGCGGCCGCGGCATGCGGCACCGCTGATCATCAGCCGAGCTGCTCCTCGATCTTCGAGAGCTGCAGCGTGGGCCACTTCTTCACCATCGCGTCCTCGTCCTCCTCGCTCACCTGGTCGCTCCCGTCCCAGATGATGGCCTCCACGACCACCGTCTTGACCCGGATCGCCAGGACCGTGACGCCCGGGGCCTCGAAGGACCGGCCCGAGTCCCCCAGATCGGACGAGTGCTCCGCGGCGGCTGGGATCTTGTCGATCTTGCCGCGGTTGTCGGCCACCAGTCCGTCCCAGGCTGCCTTCGCCGCGTCCTGGTCGTCGTAGGCGAGGACATCGGACTTGACCCGGAAGAACACGTTCTCCGACCGCTCGAGCACGACCATGCCCGCCCCGTGCAGGTGCCGGCACGCCCAGCCGTCGCCTTCCTTGCGCCACTTCCGGCACTGCTTGTCCAGGTCGGTGCCGGCCAGGACGGATCTGCCGTCCTTGTTGCCGGTCGGCACCGACAGGGATCCGGTGAGCCCGTCGTGCGGGATGAACCCGGGCAGGTCCCGCTTGGTCGGCAGCGCCGCGTCAACGTCGGCGGCATCGAGAGTGGGGGCGGGCCACAACAAGTACGCGCCGAAACCGGCCAGCGCCAGCACCAAGGCCGCCACACCGACCAGCACGCCGCGGCGCGTCATTCGAATCATGCCCGCCACCGTATGGACCCCCGTCGGGACCGGTCCCGGGCGCGGTGCTGAGTTCACGCTCGCGCTTGACCTTCACGCTGATGTGAGGGCCGGAGACTCGCAGGGCGCGGCTGGAACGCAGTCGCTGTTCACGTGTTCTGAGGAGGATCAGTCGTGGTCACCATCGATGTCCCCGCCTTCTACCAGGAGTGGGCGATCCGCAGTGGCGGCGTCTTCGACGCGGCCGCAGGGAAGGGTCCCGACACCCTGGAGGACATCCGGCTCGCCTACCGGAGGTTCTTCCAGGACAGCTTTCCGGCGCCGGACGGGGTGACCTTCGGCCAGGTGAACGCGGGCGGGGTGGCCGCCGAGTATGCGACCGCCGCGGACCCCGTCCCCGGTCGGCACCTGGTCTATCTGCACGGTGGCGCGTACATCGTGGGGGATCCGCAGGGCTACCGCGGTCTGGTCGGCACTCTCGTCCGGCGCCTGCGGGCACGCGCTCTGGTGCCGGACTACCGACTGGCCCCGGAGGCGGTCTTCCCGGCCGCCGTCGATGACGCCGTGACGGCCTACCGCTGGCTGCTGGCGCAGGAAGTGACGCCGGAGAACGTGGTGTTCGCCGGTGACTCGGCCGGTGGCGCGATGGCGGTCAGCGCCCTTGTCGCGGCCCGTGACCAGGGCCTTCCGATGCCGGCCGCCTCGGTCGCCATCTCTCCCTGGGCCAATCTGGAACACACCGGGGCCACGATGTTCACCCTGGACGCCGTCGACCCGTCCGTCAGCCGCGAAGGGCTGCGCCGCGCCGCCGAGGTGGTCCTGGGCAGTGCCCCGCGGAACAGCCCGCTGGCCTCTCCGGTCTTCGCCGACACGCGTGGACTGCCACCCGTACTGATCCAGATCGGCGGTCATGAGGTCATGCTCAGCGACGCCATCAGGCTGGCCGCCAAACTGGCCGAGGACGCCGTGCCCACCCGGCTGGACGTCGCACCGGGGATGGGACACGTATGGCATCTCCTCGCCGGTCCCCTCCCGGCTGCGGACAAGGCCGTCGCCGATGCCGTTGCCTTCGCGGAGGAGCGCCTCCCCGCGGCGTGAGCGCCACCTCGCGGTAGGCGGTCGCATCGGTGGCGTGCTCGTCGGCTTCCTCATGGACGCCCTGACCAAGGGATCGGGGGCGGGCGTTGCCGGGCCCGTGATAGGGCTGCACCTATGAGTGAGTTGATCAGGATCCCCGCCCCGGACGGGGTCGCGCCCGCCGCCCAGTACTCCCACGTCGTCAAGGGCACCGGGCACTTCGTGGCCGTCTCCGGCCAGCTCGCGCTGGACGAGGCGAGCGGCATCGTCGGCGAGGGAGACCCGGCGGCCCAGGCCCGCCAGGTCTTCGAGAACCTGCGACGCTGCCTCGGCGCCGCCGGTGCCACGTTCGACGACGTGATCAAGTTGACCTACTTCGTCACGGACATGGCCCATATGCCCGCCATTCGCGAGGCCCGTGCCCTCCACATACCCGACGACCGGCTGCCGGCCGCCTCGGCGGTGCAGGTCGTCTCGCTGGTGCGGCCGGAGTTCCTCATGGAGATCGAGGCACTCGCGGTGGTGGCCGAGTGACCGGATGACTCCGGATGACTTACGACGCGTCGGCGAGCCGGTGCCGGAGGTGGTCGTAGGCCCAGGCGGCGAGGGTGGTCGGGGTGGTGGTCCGGAGGCTACGGCGCTGTTCGGGTACGAAGTCTTCGCGCAGGCCCGTCGACATTCCGATCACGGCCTCGACCAGGCTCTCGGTCATCCCTGCCTGGTGGAGCTGGGTGCGCATGGCGTCGTCCGTGATCTGTTCGACGCCGATCCGTCGACCGGTGGCGGCGGTAAGGATGTCGCCGACCTGTCCCCAGGTGAGGTCGGCGGGCCCATGAACTGCCTGTGCACAGTGCCCCGACCAGGCGGGGGAGAGGAGACGGGTGGCGGCGACCTCGGCGATGTCGCGCGGCGACACCCATGCCATGGGTTGGTCGAGCGGAAGGATCACCTGGAGGGTTCCGGTTCGTAGGGCCCCGAGTTGACGTTCGAGATTGGTGAAGAAGTATCCGCAGCGGAGGTGGGTGACGTCGGCGCCCGTGCCATCCAAAGCGGTCTCGGTCTGTGCCAGGCCGTCGATCTCACCGGCACCATGACGTTTCTCGGCGCCTACGCTGCTTTGGAAGACGACGCGGCCGATCCGGTTCTCGGTGACGGCGCGGACCACGCTCCTGGTGGCGCGGTCGTATTCGGCGAGCGGATCCCCGCTGCCGCTGGCCGGGTTCACCCAGAACAGCGCGTCGAGATCGGCGGTCGCCGCCACCACCGCATCGGCGTCGTATTGGTCGACCGGCACGGCATCCACCGCGTCTCGCACCTCCGGCGCCAGCCGGGCGGGGTCGCGCAGCAAGACGCGCGGCCGGACCCCGGCGCGGACCAGTGTGGCGACGACGTGGCGGCCGACGTTTCCGGTCGGGGTGGTGACAGCGATGCGCATCGTTTCTCCCTCTCAGCTCTCAGCGGTGGCTCGACTGCAGGTTAGGAGCCAATGCGGCCGGAATCTGTCCTCCTTCCCAGGAGGCTGGGCGGACGTCACCGACCTTGCTCGCTGACGCTGACGCACGACCGATAGTGGTCCCAAGGTCTGACTGCCGCCTTCGCGCATGCGCCCCGAGGTGGACGCCGTCGCGTTCTCCGGATGGATGTGGCCGTGGGACGGTGCGTGGCAATCTCCGGGGTGTCGGAGTAAGCACGCACAGGGGAGCCGCCGTCATGTCCATCAGTGCGTCGCCACCCGTCCCCTCGCCCCTCATGACCGCTGCGCCCGTCCCCTCGTGGGCCAGGCGCGTGGCGGCCGCGACCTTATGGGCATCCGCGCCGTCCGCGCTCTGGCGACTCGCGGTGGTGCTCGGCGTCCCGCTGGGGCTCGCCGAATCCGAGTACGACGCGATGCTCATCCCCGGCTGGGGGTATCTCGCCGTGCCGTTGCTGTCCGCGTTCCAGGAAGCCCTGGCCTTTCTGACGCTGGGGCTGGTGCGGCCATGGGGCGAGGTGTGGCCGCGCTGGATCCCGGGTCTGAGAGGCCGCCGTATCCCCGTATCCGCCGCGGTCCTGCCGGCGGCGCTGGGCGCGCTCGCCTGCACGATCTACGGTGTGCTGTTCACCTGGACCACGCTGCACGCCGATATGGAGATCACGCGGTGGGGAGAGTGGCTGATGAACGTCTGCTACGTGCCGTTGGTGGCGTGGGGGCCGCTGCTGGCCGTCGTCACCGTGCACTACTACCGGCGGCGCACACACGGCTGAGCCGTGTGTGCGAATGCCGCCGCCTCCGGGGCCGCCGCCTCCGGGGCCGCCGCCTCCGCGGTCACGGGGAGGGGCAGGGCGCCGCGACCGCTGTCTGCTCGTTCGTCTCGGGGCGGCGCCGGGCGAGGCAGAACCGGACGGGAACGGCCAGCAGCCACCAGTACTCCGCCGCGTCGGACCAGACCATCGCCACCGGGACCGAACTTCCGAAGACGATCGCCACACCCACCGCCTGCCGGAGCGACTGGGTGACCAGAGAGCGCGATGTGTCGCTCTTGCGCAGGTCGGGGCGGCTGAGAAGACGGATCGCCATGGCCGTGATCAGCAGAGCGGCCAGGGTGATCGTGCCGGCGTACAGCGAGGTCGCGATCGCGTTGCTGTGGTACTCCGTGATGACCTTCGTGGGAAACGGCAGCGCGGCGACGAGGGCCATCAGCGCCAGATCCAGGTAGAGCAGCGGACCGTCCAGCACCTTGGCCATGTGGAACAGCCGGTGATGGGAAATCCACAGCGCCCCGACCACGACAAAGCTGAGCAGGTACCCGGCGACGGACGGGAGCGCCTCCTCCAGGCCGTGCCCGAGGTCGGCCGTGGGGAGACCCTCGGGGACGGATATCTCCAGGGCGAGAAGCGTGATGGCAATGGCGAAGACCGCATCGGCGAACGCTCGTACCCGCTCGATGTCGATTCCGTGCAGAGGTCTCACTTGTCGAAAGCTCCTGATTCATTTCGGGTGCTCGGCCCATGGGGCGGGCCTTGGCGCGGTACGGGGGGCGGGCGTGCGGCACGGCCTGCTGAAAGGGCGGTCACTCGGGTGCTGTTCCGCCTGTCGCCCAAGGGACTCTGCATCCACCTGATTCGACATGTCAACTTCGACTTGTCCTGGGCTGCGTGCGTTCATTTTGCGGGGGTGTCATAGGTCTGCCTGCACCTAGACAGCCACCTTTGACATGTCGTACCTGACATGTAGAGTCGCCGACCGTGCGTGGTTCCCATCCCATAGACAGAGGGACGTATGAGCTTCTTCGAGGTCTTGGCCGCCGTAGTCGTCGTGGTGGCCCTCATCGCGCGCCAGTTGCGTGGAGAGGCACTCACCGGGCGGCGGCTGATGCTGCTGCCCGTGGTCCTCACCGCAATCGGCATAGCCGACCTGGGCCGGCATGGCCGCCATCCGACCACCACCGACGTGGTGTGTCTCGCGATCGGCGCATTGCTCGCCGCGGGCATCGGGGCGGCTCAGGGCGTGACGATCCGGCTGGAGCGGCGCGCCGGGGTGCTGTGGGCGCGGATGCCGGCGGTCGGCCTGTGGCTGTGGGGTCTGCTGGTGGTCACCCGGGTAGGGATGACGGCCGTCGCACACGTGGTGGACGCGAAGGTGGCGGCATCCTCGGCGACCATCCTGCTGATGCTGGGGGTCAACCGGCTCGGACAGGCGCTCGTCCTCGTGCCGCGCGTGATGTCCTCCGGCATGGAGTTCGCTCCGGAACGGGATGGCAGGACGTTCCCGGAACAGGTGTCGCAGCGGTTCACGCCCCCGCCACTGGACGACACGGCCCCCGGGCAGCCGTACGGCGGCGGGCAGCCGGGCGATCGGCTGGACCTCATTCGCGGCCGCAGGCAGCAGCGCCGGGCACGCCGGTTCAGCGACTGGAGGTGACGGGCCGCGACGGTCGCGGCCCGGCTGAAGTGTTCGGCGGCATCCGGTCCGCCTGGGGTGCCCGGCGACATGTCGAGGTCGTCATGTGTGGGGCAGCGCCGCGCAGCGATACGTGCGGCATGCCTGGTGGCTCGCAGGGGCGGGGTGCATGGCGGCCGCCCGGCCGCTTCTCCGCATCCTTACGGCGGAGGAGGCAACGCTAGGCCGAGTCGGATCCTTGGCGCTTGTTGACGTGTTCGATGGCCCATAGCGCCCAGTCGTGCAGCGCCTGGTACTGGCGCAGGCCGTACTCCGTGGCGAGCTGACCGAGGATGTCGCGGCCCTCTGGTGGTTCGACATCTCGTTTCTCGCGCAGCCTGCGGAGTTCGGAGATGCGCTCCTCGGTGTGTTCGACGACGCCGCGCAGCGCGGTGACGGTCTCGTGCGGTTCCAGTGCTTCGAGAAGGAACAGCCGCAGGACCTGCTCGTTGCGCACCACGCCCTGCCCCCATGGTGCGAGCAGCCAACTCCTCAGCTCCTCGCGGCCCTTGTCCGTCACCGCGTAGGTCCGGCTTCGGCGGGCGCCCTCATGCGTCACCTCGACGAGCCCTCGCTCCGCCAGCCGGATCAGCTCGGGGTACACGCTCGTGTGGCCGGCCTGCCAGGCGTACCGCCCGAGATCGCGCTCGAACTCCTTCGTCAGCTCGTAGCCGCTCGCGGGCTCGACGGCGAGGAGGCCCAGCAGCGCGTGCGACAGAGACATGCGCACACCTTACATGTCACCTTCGGTAGGTCAGGAGCGAGTGGGCGGTGTCGGCCACGCCCGGTCTCGACGGCGCCGCGGGTGGATGGGAGGTGCTCTCGGGGTCGCTGACGCGGCGGTCACCCGGCGTTGTCGGCGGCCGCGGGCGCGGGGGCGGCGTCCGCGGTTCTGGTGGAGACCGCCTCCCAGCGTTCCCACTCCGCGAGCCGCGCCGGGTAGACCTGGCGCATCAGATCGAGCGGTCCCGTTCCGAGGAAGAACCGCAACGGCGGCTCGTCGGCGTCGGCGAGTGCGAGGATCGCCTTCCGGGTGGCCGGCGGGGTCCTGGCGTACGGCCGCGGCGCGGCGCATCGTGGCGCGGAAGTCGTCACAGGCGGGCAGCCGTTCCGTGTGCACGGCGGAGGATCCGGCCCAGTCCGTGGCGTATCCGACCGGTTCCACGAGGGGCACCTTGATGCCGAAGCCGGCGAATTCGGCGGCGAGCGATTCGGTGAGGCCTTCCAGGGCGAACTTGGAGGCGTGGTAGAGGCCGAGGCCGGGCAGCGCGAACACCCCGCCGATGGATGACACCTGGAGGATGCGGCCGTGCCCCTGCGCGCGAAGCTGGGGGAGTACCGCCCGGGTGACCCACAGGGCGCCGAAGAGGTTGGTGTCCAACTGGGCGCGCGCATCCGCCTCGGTGACCTCCTCGACCATGCCGAAGAGGCCGTAACCGGCGTTGTTGACGACGACATCCAGGCTGCCGGTTCAGATAGTCGAGTGCCTCGTCCAGCTCCGCCCGCCGCCGCTCGCACCCGGCGATCAGCTCGGGCACGGCCTCCCGCCAGCCCGGCCCGTCGCCGACATCTCGGCGATGTGCTCCACGCCGATCAGCCCGGTCGTACGCCACAGCTTGATCAGCGCGACCCGGTAGAGCTGCTCGGTGTCGTACCACCGCTGCCCCGCCCGCCGGGTCGGCGCGACCAACTCCCGCCGCTCCCAGGAGTGGAGCGTCGAGAGCGGCAGGCCGAAGTGGTCGGCCACGTCACGGATCGGCGTCAGCCCGTCGTTCCCGCTGCCCATGAGACCTCCATCGAACCCGACACGCATCGAAGTCAGGTAACCCTGACCATATATCCGTGTCGGCTCTCCGGATCGGTCCGCCGAGGGCTCAGTCGTCCGTCGCGGGGCGGCTCTTGGCGCTCTCCTGAGCCTGCCCATGGCCGTGCCCATGGCCGTGCGTATGCGAGTGCCCGTGTCCGTGGCCGTGGGAGTGGCCGTGGCCATGCCCGGCCCCTTCCGAGGGAGCGGGCACCGCGTCGCCCGCGCGCAGCGGCGCTGCCTCGTATCTGCCTTCGTGGGCGACGATCGGCCGCCGGTCGCCGGCGAGTTCGGGGTACTTGTCCTCCAGCTTCTGCCGGGACTCGGCCGTGCGCCGCAGGTCGGTCACATAGTCACGGTCGCCGCGGTACGTCCCCTTCCAGGTCTGCGGCATCCGCTCCGGCGGCGGTGGCACGGTGGCCGTGCCACCCAGGGCGAAGCTGCTGGGTATCTTGCGGGTGGCGCCGCCGCAGTCCGGGCAGCCCGGCAGCGGGGCGGTGTACGACTGGATCACCTCGAAGCGGTGTCCGGTCTCGCAGGCGAGTTCATAAATGGCCATGGGTCCTCACATCACCAGAGCGTCAGAGAGCGGTCGAGGATGCCGGCCACGTCGTCCTCGGTGACCGTGCGCGGAGCGGTGGACAGCAGTCGCTGCTGCTTCATGGCACCTTCCACCAGCGCCGGGATGTCTCCCTCGCCGTAGCCGACACCGCCGATGCCGTTGGGCATGCCGATGTCGCGCATCAACTGCTCGATCGCGGTGGGCAGATACTCGGCGGGGTCGGCAGGGCGTTCCATCCCCGGGGCGAGGAGTTCCGCGGCCCGCAGATGCCGCTCGGGCTGGGCGGAGAAGGTGAACCGGAACGCCTCCGGCGCGGTGAGCGAGACCGCCATGCCGTGGGGCACCATCGGCTCGTGTGCGGGGTAGCCGGCGGGGTGGAAGTCCTTCACCCGCCCGGCGATCGGGTAGGCGTTGGCGTGCGGGATGTGGACGCCCGCGTTGCCGAATCCGAGTCCGGCGAAGGTTGCCGCCAGAGCCATGTCGGACCGCGCCTGGGCGTTGTCGCCGTCGCGGACCGCGGTGCGGAAGGACTGCGCGAGCAGGTGCAGCGCCCGTTCCGACCACGCGTCGGAGATGGGATTGGCGCCGCAGTACGGCACGCGCTGTTCGGGGCTCTTGCGTGGGTAGGTGTCGTACGGGCGGGCCGTGTAGCTCTCCAGCGCGTGGCAGAGGATGTCCATGCCGCTGGCGGCGGTCACCCCGGCGGGCTGGGTGAAGGTCAGGTCAGGGTCGATGACCGCGAGTGTGGGCCGCAGCCGGGCGTGGCTGATGCCGGTCTTGACCTTCAGCTCCAGGACGTCGAGCACGCAGATGGTGGTGCTCTCCGCGCCGGTTCCGGTGGTGGTGGGGACCGCGACCAGCGGCCCCAGGGGGTTCGCGGGCGCCAGCGCCCTGCCCACCGGCGCGTTGATGTAGTCCATCAGCTCGCCGGGGTTGGTGCTGAGCAGGTTGACGGCCTTGGCGGTGTCGATGCTGGAGCCGCCGCCCACCGCGACGAAGGCGTCCCACGGGCCCGACGCCAGCGCATGGTCCACCGCCTGCCGCAGGCTGACGTCGGTGGGCTCCACGTGTACGCCGTCGAAGACGTGGGCTTCGATGCCGAACGCGGACATCCGCTCGGCGATGCGGTGCGGCGCGCCGGTGGCGGCCACCCCGGCGTCGGTGATCACGAGGACCCGGCGGGCCCCGTGCTGGGCGAGGTCGAAGCCGATCTCGTCGGATGCTCCCGGCCCGAACTTCAGCGCCGGGGCGCCGTAGGTGAAAACGGACTCGGGTCCGGCCGGAGCGGTGGTGCTCATACGCGTTCCTCCTGGGGATCGGTTGGGTCCCAGCGACGCGGCGAAACGGTACCGGAGCGCCGGCCGGGACCCGGACGATCAGGCGTAGAAGCCGCTGGGGGCGAGCCGCATCGAGCGCAGCTGCTCGGCGTCGTGGCCGAAGACGACGGTGGCGTCCGACTGTTCGGCGATGCCGCGGATCTTCTCCACCGAGCCGTACCAGGCGGACAGATCGTTGACGATGGCGGCGGGGGTGGCCGGCGGGCCGTAGGAGTCACCCATATAGACGGCGTCCGAGGTGAAGAGCATCGTCCCGGTCTGCGGCAGGTCGACCTTCATCGCCATGGTGCCGGGCGTGTGCCCGGGAGCCTCGATGAGGGTCACACCGGGCAGGATCTCGGTGTCACCGCTGACGGTGTCGAAGTCACACGCCGCGTAGTCGGCCTTGAGATGGGCACCGTTGAAGGCGCCGTCGAAGCCGAAGGCGAACTCCTTCTCCTTCTCGTGGCACACCAGCTTCGCACCGGTGCCGGTGAACATGCCGATGTTCCCGGCGTGGTCGAAGTGGAGATGGGACAGGACCAGGTAGTCGATGTCCTGCGGTTGGACGCCGAGCTGGCCGAGCCGCGCGTCGAGATACTCCTCGTCGCTCACCTGGTCGTAGGGGAAGTACTCCTGCAGACCGGTCGGGGCCCAGCGGGTCTCCCAGTCGCGGGGACAGCTGGTGTCCCACAGCAGGGTTCCCCCAGGGGTCTCCACGAGGACGCAGTGGGTGGTGCAGGAGTACCACTCGGGCGGCCGCTGGTGCTCGCTGCGCGTCCGCATCGTACGGCCGGCCTTGAGCAGCAGCCATGTCAGATCGCAGCTCATCGCTCCGCAGCTCAGTACGTGGACTTTGTTGGCGGTCATGGAGCTTCACCTCCGGTCGGGAAACATGCGGGTCAGTATGTGGGCAGGTCAGTGGGTGGGCAGGGGGAGGGAATTCCCCGGCTCAGGCGTCGTGCTGGGGATGCAGATCGCGGCCCCGGGATTCCCGGACGATCAGCGCGCAGACCAGCCCGATCAGCGCCGCTCCCGCCCAGATGGAGGCGATGGGCCAGGAGGCGCCGTCGGCCGCGTTGACGAGTGCGCCCGCCACGAGCGGCACGAACCCGGCGACGACACCGCCGAGCTGATAGCCGATCGACGTACCGGTGTACCGGACGTTGGCGGGGAACAGCTCCGCGTACAGCGCCGCGGTGGGCGCGTACATCCCCGCGTGCGCCACGGCGAGCGCGAGCAGCATGGCCAGCCAGGCGAGCCCCGTCTGCCCGGTGGCCAGCAGCCAGAAGAACGGGAAGGCGAGAACGGCCGTGAACGCGGCGGCACTCAGGAACACCGGCCGTCGGCCGTGCTTGTCCGACAGCGCGCCGAAGCAGGGCACCGTCAGCGCCTCGGCCACCGCCGCGATGAGCATCCCGGTCAGCAGCACACTCCGCGACATCCCGAGGTGGGAAGAGCCGTAGGACAGCACGAAAACCGAGACGATGTAGAAGGGGACACCGGCCGAGACATACATGCCGACGGTGAGGGCGATCGCCTTCCCATGGTGGCGGAACGCCTCCATGGCGGGCACCTTGCGCGCCCGCCCCGACGCCTTGACCTGGGTGAATGTCTGTGTCTCGGTGATGCGCGAACGGAGGAACAGCCCGACCGCGATGAGCACGATGCTGAGCAGGAAGGGGATGCGCCAGCCCCAGGCGAGGAGGTCGTCATCGGGCAGTGTGGAGACCACCGCGAACACGGTCGACGACAGGACCAGCCCCAGTGGCACGCCCATTTGCGGCAGGCTCCCGTAGAAGCCGCGCCGGTCCCGTGGCGAGGACTCCACGACCATGGTCACCGCGCCGCCCCATTCGCCGCCGACGGCGAAGCCCTGGAGGAAGCGCAGCGTGACCAGCAGGATGGGCGCCCAGATGCCGATGGTCTGGTAGCCCGGCAGCAGACCGACGATCACGGTCGCCGCGCCCATCAGGAACAGCGTGAGCATGAGCGCGTTTTTGCGCCCCACGCGGTCCCCGAAGTGACCGAAGATCACTCCGCCGAGCGGACGGGCGATGAAGCCGACCGCGAATGTGCCGAACGCGGCCAGCGTGCCGGCCGCCGGTGAGAACTCGGGAAAGAACTCCGTGCCGAAGACCAGTGCCGCGGCGAGGCCGTAGATGTAGAAGTCGTACCACTCGATCGTGGTGCCGATCATGCCGGCCAGGGCCGTTCGGCGGATGGCGGCCCGGGGCGCCCCGGGGGACTGGCCGGCTCTGGCGTCGGTTGGTGTGTCGGTGACGGGAATATGACTCATGCGGCTGCGCTGCTCTCGTCTGGGGGAGTCGGGTGAACGTGGCGACCGCGTCAGAGAGTCGGCACCATGCCGCCGTCACACCGCAGGGCACTGCCTGTGACGTACGCGGCCTGGGCGCTGCACAGAAACGCGGCGACGGCGCCGAACTCATCGGGGTCGCCGTAGCGCCCGGCCGGGATCGTGGCCTTGGACGCGGCCTCGACCTCGTCGAGTGACTGGCCGGTGCGCTGGGCGGTGGCCTCGTCGATCTGCCGGGCGCGCGGGGTGGCGATGCGCCCGGGAAGCAGGGAGTTGACCGTCACGCCGTGCGTGGCGACTTCGGCGGCGAGGGTCTTCAGGTATCCGGCGAGCGCGGCCCGCCCGAGGTTGGACAGCGAAAGGTTCGGCAGGGGCGCCTGCACGCTCGTCGAGCTGATGCTCAGGATGCGGCCCCATCCCTTCTCGACCATGGCCGGCAGCGTGCCCTGCACCAGGATCTGCTGGGGGGTGACCAGCGTGGCGATGGCCTGCTCGACCCCGGCGGTGTCGGTGGCGCGGGCCGGTCCGGGGGCGGGCCCCGGCCCGTTCAGTACGAGGATGTCGAGGTCGCCGACGGCCTCGCGGGCCGCCGTGAGGAGCTGCTCCGCGCCGCCGTCCGCGACCAGGTCACAGCCCACGCCGACCGCGCCCGGCAGCTCGCTCGCCACCTCCTTGGCTCGCTCGCCCGAGCGGCCCGTGACCACGACGTTGACGCCTTCCTCCGCCAGGGCCCGGGCGGTCGCCCGGCCGAGACCGGAGGTGGACGCGCAGATGAGAGCGGTTTTGCCTGCCAGACCGAGTTGCATGGCACCCTTCCTATGTCTGAAATATAAGACGCTGTCTTATATGCAAACCAGATGGTGCCCACGTGTGCGTCGCACGTCAAGGCTTGACGCCCGCCGAAACGACAAGCGACACTCCGATTTCTCAGACAGCGTCTGATATCTCGTCGTTCGTCGAACGGCCTTCGACACCCGCACATCGAGAGGCATGACAGTGACCGGCACCCAGCCCCAAGCGGCATCCGCAGCCCCCAAGCGGCCTCGTGTGGCGCGGCAGCGACCCCGGTGGACCGAGCTACGGGAGGTTCTGCAACTGCGCCGGCCGACCCTCAACCCGGTCGAGCGGCGGCTCGGGGCCGCGCTGACCATCGGCGATCTCCGCGCGGTGGCGGTGCGCACGACTCCCCGTGCGGTGTTCGACTACGTCGACGGCGCGGCCGACGCGGAGCTGACCGCGCGGCGCAACAGGGCGGCGTTCGCGGCGGTCGAACTCGTGCCGGAGTACCTGTCGCCGGTCGACCATCCGGACTTGTCCACGCGGCTGTTCGGCCGGGAGATCGCGATGCCGCTGATCTTCGCGCCGACCGGTTACACCCGGATGATGCACCACGAGGGTGAGGCGGCGGTCGCGCGCGTGGCCGCCCGCCACGGCCTGCCCTACACCCTGTCCACCGTGGGCACCTCGACCGTCGAGGACGTCGCCTCGGCGGCTCCCGGCGGCGAACACTGGTTCCAGCTCTACTTGACCCGGAACGAGCGCCTCAACACGGAGCTTCTCGACCGCGCGCTCGCGGCCGGGTTCACCACCGTGGTCCTCACCGTCGACACGCCGGTGGCGGGGCGGCACCCCAAGGACATGCGCAACGGCCTCACGATCCCGCCCTCGCTCACCCTGCGGACGCTGTTTGGCATGGCCCGCTACCCGTCCTGGGCGCTGAACAAGCTGACCACGGCCCCGATCACCTTCGCGTCGCTGAGCGGCCTGAATGGCATGAGCGGCGTGACCGGCGACACGATCGACGCCGTGCGGGTCGCCGACGTCGTCTTCGAACCGACACTGAGCTACGAGCACCTGGCATGGCTGCGCGCCCACTGGCCGCACCGGTTGCTGGTCAAGGGGATCCTCAGCCCGCACGACGCGCGCCGGGTCGTCGAGGCGGGTGCGGACGGTGTGATCGTGTCCAACCACGGCGGGCGGCAGCTCGACCGCACGCCGGCCACCCTCACGGTGCTGCCCGGGATACGCGAGGAGCTCGGCCCTGACGCCACCGTGATCCTGGACAGCGGCGTCACACACGGCCAGGACATCCTCGCCGCGCGGGCACTCGGGGCGGACGCGGTCATGATCGGCCGTGCCTATCTGTACGGCCTGATGGCCGGTGGCGAGCGGGGCGTGGAGCGTGCCGTCACGATCCTGCGCGAGGAGTACGCACGCAGCCTGCAACTGCTCGGCCTGAACGCGAGCGAAGCCATCGCGCGGCATCACCTCCGCATGCCTTGAGCGACCTCACCCGCACATGCCGTGAGCGGTCGCATCCGTTGAACGGTCCGGGTACGGGAAAGGGCCCGCCGGGGGAAGCGGGCCCTTTCCCGCGCGCGCACGGCCCCTTACCCGCGTGCGCCGCGGCCCGGCCTCAGGAGGCCCGCTGGGGGATCCCCAGTGGGTTCGCGTCGCGCAGGGCGGGCGGCAGCAGGTGCTGTGGCACGCCCTGATAGGCGACCGGCCGCAGGAACCGGGAGATGGCCTCGGTCCCCACCGAGGTGGTGCCCGGCGCGGTGGTGGCCGGGTAGGGGCCGCCGTGCTGCTGGGCATAGGTGACCGACACGCCCGTGGGCCACTGGTTCCAGAGCACACGTCCGGCCTTGGCGGCGAGGAGCCTGATCAACTCCGCCGCGATGGCATCGTCGTCCTCGCCCTGGATGGACGCGGTCAGCTGCCCGTCGATGACCTTCGCCACGTCGAGCAGTTCGCTCTCGTCCGCGTACTCGACGACCAGCGCGGCCGGTCCGAACACCTCCCGGATGAGGGCCTCGGGGTCACCGAGCAGTTCGGCCGAGGTCGTGCACAGCACCGTCGGCGACGGATCCGTGGCGGCGGGGTCGCCACTCACCACGGCGCGCACCCCGGCCGTATCGCGCAACTCCCGCACCGCACTCGCATAGGAGGTCCGGATGCGATCGTTGAGCAACGTCAACGGGTTTCCCGGAACCGCGCCGGGAAGCCGGTCCACCAGCTCGGCCGAGGCCGGGACCAGCAGGATGCCGGGCTTGGTGCAGAACTGTCCGGCGCCGAGCGTGAACGAGCCGACGAACTCGGAGACGATCTCGGGCCCGCGCCGCTCGGCGGCGGCCTCCGTCACGAACACCGGGTTGACGCTGCCGAGTTCACCGAAGAACGGTATGGGCTCCGGACGGCCCGTGGCGAGGTCGAAAAGCGCTCGGCCCGCCTCGATCGATCCGGTGAACGCGCCCGCCTTCACCCGGGGGTCCACGATGGCGGCCCGGCCGGCCTCCGTACCGAAGATCACGTCGAAGAGTCCCTCGGGTGCGCCCGCGGACCGCAGCGCGTGGTGCACCACCTCCGCCGTGGCGGCCGAGAGCCTGGGGTGGCCGGAGTGGGCCTTGACCACGACCGGGCAGCCCGCCGCGAGCGCCGAGGCGGTGTCCCCGCCCGCCACGCTGAACGCGAACGGGAAGTTGCTCGCGGCGAAGACGACTACGGGGCCGAGTGGTTCGAGCACCCGGCGCAGATCGGGCCGTGGGCCCATCGGCCACGCGGGGTCGGCGCGGTCGATCGTGGCCCCGAGATACTCCCCCCGCGTCACCACTTCGGCGAAGAGCCGGAGCTGGAACACCGTGCGGACCATCTCGTTCTGCAGCCGGGTCTGCCCGAGGGACGTCTCCTCGTCCGCGATCGCCACGAGCTTCGGCGCGGCCTCTTCGAGTGCGGAGGCGATGGCCTCGAGAAACGGGGCGCGGTCGGCCGGCTGGAGGCGGCTCCACTGCTCGAACGCGCCTGCGGCGGCGTCGAGTTTATGCGCCAGGACCTGCGCGTTCGTCGCATCGGTCATCAAGCACGCTCCCTTATTCGGTCTTAAATATGAGACACGGTCTCAATCTCAAGACACGGTTGCATGCGTCGGCGCCCTCGTCAACGTGCTTGACGGCGACTGAGCCCGGCTCACATACTCAACCCGCAAGACAACCTGTAAGACGACGTCTGAAATTTCGTACACGGTGATCCGTACACAGTGAGGCGTGGCTCAATGAAGGCAGCAGTACTGCACCGGCCCGGTGCGCCGTTGACCGTCGAGGACGTCGACCTCGGCGACCCCGGACCGGGCGAGGTCACCCTCCGCGTGCTCGCCGCCGGCGTATGCCACAGCGACCTGCACTACATGAACGGCGATCTCAACGTCCGCCTGCCCGCGGTGCTCGGGCATGAAGGGACCGGCATCGTCGAGCGGGTGGGGGAGGGAGTGACCCGGGTCCGCCCCGGCGACACCGTCATCACCTTGTGGCGTCCGCGGTGTGGCGACTGCGAGTTCTGCACGACCGGCCGCCCCGCCCTGTGCGCGCTCGGCCGGGTGCAGGCGGCCTCCAACGGCCTGCTCGACGGGACGCAGCGGCTGAATCTGAACGGCGAGAAGGTCCACCACCTCATGGGGGTCTCCTGCTTCGCCGAGCAGTGCGTCGTCTCGGAACGGTCGGTCCTCACGATCGACCCGGCCATCCCGCCGGAGATCGCGGCGATCGCCGGATGTGCCGTGGTGACCGGGGCCGGAGCGGCGCTGAACGTCATGAAGGACGCCACCGGAGAAGGCGTCGTGGTCATCGGCGCCGGCGGCGTCGGACTCAGCGCGGTCATGGGGCTGCGCCTCGTCGGCGCCGATCCGATCGTCGCGGTCGACACGGTGGACGCCAAGCTGGAGAAGGCACTCGAGCTGGGCGCCACCCATGCGGTCAACGCCCGTACGCACCGCCTCACCGAGGAACTCACCAGGATCTCGCCGAAGCCGATGGCATGGTCGCTGGACGCGGTCGGCACGCCCCAGACGCTCGCCCAGGCGGTCGAGGTCGTGGGCACCGGCGGGACCGCCGTCGCCGTCGGCCTCGGCAAGGTCGGCGCCACCGCGGCTGTGCCCATCAACCCCCTGGTGCAGCAGGAGAAGCGGCTGATCGGCAGTCTCTACGGCTCGGCCAACACACCGGTCGACATCCCCAAGCTCGTCGAACTGTTCAAGACCGGCCGCCTGCCCCTCGACAAGCTGCTCGGGGAACAATACGAACTGTCGGCGATCAACGAGGCTTACGCCGCGCTGTCGCAGGGTGCCACCGGCCGTGCTGTGATCATCCCTGGTCACCAGCGCTCGTAGGGCTCGTAGGACTCGTGGCTTCCGTAGGGCTCGTAAGGAGAGATCGATGAAGAAGGACCTGATCGCGGACCTGGGCCGACGGCTGTGGCAAGCCGGCAACGCAGCCACCGCGGACGACTCCACCGCGGTCGACGCCACCGCGGCCGATCAGCTCGATGACCTCGAAATGGCCTATGCCGTCGAGGGCGCGACCCGCGATCTGGCGGTCGCCGCCGGTGGTCGGGTGATCGGCTACAAGATCGGCCTCACGGCACAGCCCGTGCGGGACACCTTCGGCGCCGACGAGCCCGCCGCCGGCCACCTGCTCGCCGACCGGCTGCTGGCGGACGGCGAACCCCTCGCCACGGCCGGGCTGTTCACCCCCCTGGCAGAGGTGGAGATCGCCTTCACCCTGGGCGAGGCGCTGCCCGGCCCGCAGGTGACCGCGCAGGACGTCCGCAACGCCACCGCCGCCGTCGCGCCGGCCTTCGAGATCGTCGACAGCAGGTGGCGCGGCGGCGCGCGGACGCTCCCCATGCTCGTCGCCGACAACACCAACGCCGCTCGCGCGCTGCTGGGGTCCCCGGTTGCCCCACCGGCCTCAGCGGACCTGGCGAAGATCACCGCCACGCTGTCGATCGGCTCCCGGACGGTGCCGGGGAGCGCGGCCGCCGTCATGGGCGACCCCGCCGAGGCGGTCGCGTGGCTGGCCCGCCACCTGCTGCGTGGCGGACGGCGACTGGAAGCCGGTGACATCGTCCTGAGCGGCACCCTGTGCGCCCCGACGGCGATCAGTGCCGGTGACCGCCTGGTCGCCGACCTCGGCGAGCTGGGCCGGATCGCCCTCGACGTCAACTGACCAGCGGCGCCAGGGGAGATGGCCGGTGCGTCCGGCCGTCATCCGGTCGGCTCCAGGAGTGTCCGGCGGGATCGCGACGCCTGCGGCGGGGTGCTCCCCTCCCCACCTCTTCCCGCGATGGGGCTCTGCCCCGGGCCCCGGGGCCCGAGGCGAGGGCCCTTGGCAACGGGCGCGGGTGGGCGGGCTGCTCGTCTCCCCGCGCCTTCTCGCAGCATCGATGTGCGGCTCCGCCGCGTGGCGGGGTTCTGCCCCGGACCCCGGGTCCAGCGGCGAGGCACCTGGTATCGGGTAGAGGCGGGCGGGCTCCTCGTCCCGTCCGGCGGCATCGATGTGCGGCTCCGCCGCGTGGCAGGGCTCCGCCCCAGCCCCCGGGGTCCAGGGGCGGAGCCCCTGGTATCGGGAAGGGGCGGGGAGGGGAAAGATCCGCCGGACACCCCGTAGCGCCTCGGAGCCGACCGGCCTGTGCGTTTGCGCGCCGTCAGCGCCGTCAGCGGGGGCCGGGGTCAGCGCGTCGCGCGGTCGGCGGGGAGGATGCGTGATGTCTCGGCCAGCAGAGCGCGCAGTCGGTGCGCGGACAGCGGGGTGCCAGGGTCCTCGGGGGGCAGGGTCTGCATCGGGCGGCCGGCCCTGATCTCCTCGCTCATCGTGGCCACGAAGTCCTTGAGCGCGTCCTTGTCGGCGTAGTAGGGCGCCACGTAAGCAGTGGTCTCCGGCTCGAAGCGCCAGCTCTCGGCCAGGGGGCCCGCGTCGACGGTGTCGAAGCCCAACTGGTCGATGAGGGCGGCGGCGCTCGCCTTCGCCTCCGGGTCGTCGCCGGCGATCGGGAGGGCGGAGCGGTCGGCGGCGCCCGCGGGGCGGGCGAGCGCCGGGATGTGCTGGTCGTTGATGTTGTTGAACGCCTTGACGAGCTTCGCGCCGGTCAGGTGCTTCTGGACGAGTTCGCTGGTGGTGGTCTCGCCCGAGTCCAGCGCTTCGAAGTTCCCGTCGCGGAACGGGTAGTAGTTGATCGTGTCGAGCACGACCTTGCCCGCCAGCGCGGCGGCCGGAAGCCGCCGGTAGGCGGCCAGCGGGATGCTCACCACCACCCAGTCGCCCGCTCGGGCCGCCTCCTCGGGCGTCGCGGCCCGGGCGCGCTCCCCGAGCTCCGTGATCGTCTCGGTCAGGGTCTGGGGCCCGCGGGAATTGGACAGGACGACGTCGATACCCGCCGCGATCGCGAGCCGGGCGATCCTCGTGCCGATCCGACCGCTGCCGATGAAGCCGAGTGTTGCCATGGAAGGAGGTCTCCTCATCTGGCGGACCGGTGGTCCGCCGGCGGTTCTGTCTGGGAGCCGGGCTCGGGCGGGAGCAGGCGTGTGGAGGCGGGGGCCTCTCGCGCCAGCAAACCGGAGCGGCCGCTCCTCTTGAACCTAACACAACCGGAGCGAGTGCTCCGGAAGGGCCGCTTGTACTCTGAATGCCGTGACCAGCGCCGACCAGTCCACGCCCACGCAGCCCCCGGCCAAGCGCGCCCGCCGGGCGGACGCCGAGCGCAACCGCGCCGCGATCATCGAGGCGGCCGGGATGGTCTTCGCCGAGCGGGGCGGCACGGTCGACGTCCGCGAGATCGCCCGGCGCAGCGGCGTCGGCATGGGCACGCTCTACCGCCACTTCCCGACCAAGGACGACCTGCTCGCCACCGTCCTGGAGCGGGAGTTCACCTGCTGGCTCACCACCGCCCACCAGGCGGCGGAGGCGACCGAAGACCCCTGGGAGGCCCTGACCGGCTTCTTCGAGCAGACCCTCACCCATCAGGCCCGCAACCGCGCCCTGGTCGAGAGCTACGCCGCCACCGGCGCCCCCTCGCGTGCGTGTGCCCAGTACCGCGACGCCTTCATCGACGAGCTGCGCACCCGCTGCCTGAACGCCGGCCTTCTGCGCGCCGGTGTCACCACCGCCGACCTGGTCCTGCTCAGCGCATCCCTGAGCCAGATCGTGCAGGCGACCGGCGACAGCCACCCCGGCCAGTGGCGCCGCCTGCTCCGTATCTCTCTCGACGGCCTCCGCGCCCGCAACACCGAGGCGCTGCCCGAGCCCGAGCCGGGACGCCATGCGGACGTACCCGCGAACGACTGACCGGTCGACTGTCTCCCAGACCTAGACGTCTGATATTTTGGACGCTGTCTGTTGGTAGGTGTGCTGGGAGGACATCGTGGCGCGACTCACCGCTCCGGCTCTGCGCCGGGGCCTGGACATCCTGGAGCTGCTCGTCGACCAGGACGAGGGGCTACGGGTTCCGGAGATCACCCAGCACCTCGGCCTGCCCCGTGCCACCACGCACGAACTCGTCAACACACTGGCCGACCGAGGCTATGTGACCGTCTCCAAGGAGACCGGACGCGTCGCCATAGGGCTCAACGCCCTGCGGCTCGGCGCCGGCTACGAGCGCGGCCTCGACCTCGCCACCGTGGGCCGGGAGTGTGCCGGCGACGTGGCGCGGGCCTGCGGCGAAACGGTCCAGGTGGTCGTGCGGGACGGCAGATTCGCGGTGTTCATCGTGCGCATCGACAGCAAGTACTCGGTCCGGCTGGTGTCACAGGTGGGCAGCCGGCTGCTCGCGTCCTGCACCGCGGGCGGAAAGGCGCTGCTGAGCGCCCTGCCGGCCCGGGAACTCGATGAGCTGTTCCCGAACGACAAGGCGCTGCAGCAGATGACGTCGAACAGCATCTCCACGCGGAAGCGGCTGCTGGCCGAGGTCGAAGAGGCCCGCGAGCGGGGCTGGACCGAGGAGTACTGCGAGTCCAATGACCACGCGGCCTGTGTCGCCGCGCCGGTGTACGACCGGCTCGGCAACTGCGTGGCGGCCATGAGCATCTCGGTGCCCACCCCGCGGTGGGGCGACGCGCAGAAGGAGCACTACGTCGAGTTGGTCCTCGATGGGGCACGGGCGATGGCACAGCGCCTCGGAGCGAGCGTCCCGTCGTAAAACCACCGAGGTGGCGCGGTACCGACTCGTCACGCAGCGGTGGCCGGGCGGGGTGGGTTTCAGCGTTCCAGCATCCGCATCCGGCCTCGGTGTGGGTGTCTCCGACGGCCGGGGGCAGGCTGGAGAGCCTGGCCAGGACCTCCGCGTTCAGCCGGAGGCGGTCGGCGGCGGTGTTCTCCTCCACGCGGGCCACGCGCTTGGTGCCGGGGATGGGCGCGATGTCGTCGCCCTGGGCGAGCAGCCAGGCGAGGGCGACTTGGGCCGGTGTGGCGCCCGCCTCGGCGGCGATGGCCTGGACCTCGTCCGCGAGGCGCAGATTGCGCTGGAAGTTCTCGCCGGTGAAGCGCGGGTTGCCGCGCCGGAAGTCGCCTTCCTCGAAGTCTGCCTCGTCGCGGACGGTGCCGGTGAGGAAGCCGTGTCCCAGCGGCGAGAAGGGGACCAGGCCGATGCCCAGCTCACGCAGCACCGGCAGGACGCGCTCTTCCAGGCCGCGGGTCCACAGCGAGTACTCGGACTGCACCGCGGTGATGGGGTGGACGGCGTGGGCGCGGCGGATCGTCTCCGGCCCTGCCTCGGACAGGCCGATGTGCCGCACCTTGCCCTCGGCGACCAGCTCGGCCACCGCTCCGACGGTCTCCTCGATGGGGGTGTCGGGGTCGACGCGGTGCTGGTAGTACAGGTCGATGTGGTCGGTGCCCAGCCGTTTCAGCGAGCCTTCCACGGCGGTGCGGATGTTGGCCGGGCTGGAGTCGAGGTTCCACGGGCCCGCCCCGGAGTGGGCGATCATGCCGAACTTGGTGGCCAGCACCACCTGATCGCGTCGGCCCTTCAGAGCCTGGCCGAGGAGTTCCTCGTTGATGTAGGGGCCGTAGATCTCCGCGGTGTCGATGAGGGTGACGCCCAGCTCCAGTGCCCGGTGGACGGTGCGGATGGACTCCGCGTCGTCCGTTCCGGCGCCGGTGAGGCCATGGGACATGCCCATCGCACCCAGACCGATACGGGAAACCTCCAGGTCACCCAGGTTGATGTACTTCATCGGTGGTCACTCCTCCTGATGGGTGTGGTCGGATCGGCCGGTCACCGCGGCCGAGTGCTGTGACCCGCCGGGCGTGGCTGTCGCTCCCGGGAGGTGGGCGTCCGCGAGGAGCGCCGGGTCACGGGCGGATGAGGACCTTCAGGGCCTCGCGGCCGTTCGTCGCCCGGTAGCCGTCGGCGATGTCCTCCAAGCCCAGCGAGCGGTCGAAGACACGGCCGGGCCGGATCGAGCCATCCAGGATGTGCGGCATCAGCTCCTCGATATAGGCGCGGGCCGGGGCGACGCCACCGGTGAGGGTGATGTTGCGCATGAAGTCGCCGAACCCGAACGCGACATCGCTGTACTGCGGGGCGCCGACCCGGCTGATCGTGCCGCCGTCGCGGACCACGCCGAAGCTCTGCACCAGCGCGTCCCTCAGGCCCACGCATTCCAGGACCTTACGGGTGCCCTCGCCGCCGGTCAGGTCACGCACCCGGGAGATGCCCTCCTCGCCGCGCTCGGCCACCACATCGGTGGCTCCGAAGCCACGGCCCAGATCGGTGCGCGGGGTGTGCCGGCCCATCAGGATGATCTGCTCGGCGCCCTGCAGCTTGGCGGCGATCACGGCCGCCAGGCCCACGGCGCCGTCGCCGACGACGGTGACGCTGTCGCCGCGCTCGACACCGGCGGTACGGGCCGCGTGGTAGCCGGTGCACAGGATGTCGGACAGGGTCAGCAGATCCGGCAGCAGTTCGGAGTCCTCGCCCACCGGCAGCTTCACCAGGGTGCCATCGGCGTACGGGACGCGCGCGATCTGCCCCTGCCCGCCGTCGACACCGTTCACGCCCCACTGCCCGCCGTGCACACAGGAGGTCTGCAAACCGTCGCGGCAGTACCCGCAGGTGTTGTCGGCCCACATGAACGGGGCCACCACCAGGTCACCGGGGACAAGGCCGCGTACCTCGGAGCCGGTCTCCTCGACGACGCCCAGGAACTCATGGCCCATGTGGCGGGGGGTGTCGGTGTGCGGCAGCGACTTGCCCTCGGGCGCGCCCTGCAGCTCGACGATGCCGAGCACCAGCATCTGCGCGACCTGGCCGTCCGCGCCGCCCGCTACGCGCCCAAGCCCGCCCCGGCCCCCAGCCGCACCGTACGCCCCCACCTGAAGCTGCTGCTGGAAACGGTGCGCCCGAATCCCGCGTACATCCTCAGCCGCAGTATGGACATCCTCGCCCACAACCCCGGCGGCCTCGCCCTCTACGCCGGCATCACCGACTGGCCCGTCAAGCAGCGCAACCTCGCCCGCTACCTCTTCCTCCACCCTGCCGCCCACGAGGTCTTCCCCGACTGGGAGAACCAGATCCGCGGCTGCGTCGCCCGCCTGCGCGCCCTGGCCGGCACCGACCCCGACGCCCCCGACCTCACCACTCTCGTCGGCGAACTGCTCCTCAAGAGCCCCGACTTCGCGGGCCTGTGGGAGCGCTACGAGGTCACCGGCCGCAAGCACACCGCCAAGACCTTCCAGCACCCACACGTCGGCAAGATCACCCTCGTCTTTCAGGGCTTGGCGCTCGAAGGCACTCCCGGCCACCGCATGGGCGTCTACACGGCCGAACCCGGGACCCCGGACCACGACGCCATGCTCCTGCTCGACATGACGGCCACGCCCGCCGAGCCAGGGCCCTCCGCCTCCGAACAGAAGCGCTGACCGGCCGAGCCCGGCGGTTCCGGGCAGGGCCGCTGAGCCGGGGCCGGTTCCAGCCGGTTGTCCTCATCCGGTGAGCCGGTCATCGTGCCCTCCTGGTCCGCGGGTCCGCGGGTCCGCGGGTCCGCGGGTCCGCGGGTCCGCTCATCCGCCGGTCCGGTGGCCGGGAGTCGGCCATACCGGGGTCGTTCCGGCATCGTCCGTCCGAGGTTTCGGGACCCGTCCCGGACCGGGCAGCGCCACACAACTCATACCCTTGCCACAGCCGATGAGGAGCAGCGCCCGGGCATGTTCCTCGGGCTCGCTTTGGGGACGGGTCCCGGAGGAGGGCGTGGATCCTGGTGGGTGCCCATGCACGCGTCGAGAATCGCCCGAACCGAGGAGACCGCCGATGCCCCTCTCCGCCAGCCTCGCGCGCGGAGTCGCGCCCACCACCCCCGGCACTCTGCACGCCCGCACCGTGACCGGCGACCTCAGTGCCCCGCCCCGGCCGGGGCTGACGGTCTGCTTCGGGCGCGGCGAGAAGCCGGACGTGGACCTGGGTGTGGGCGTGGACGACCTCCGGGTGAGCCGGCGGCACGGCGAGCTGACCTACCGCCAGGGACAGTGGTGGCTGCGGAACACCGGGCGGCAGCTCGTCCGGCTGCCCCGCGGCACGATGATGCATCTCAGCACCGAGCCGATCCCGCTCGACACCGGCTACACCCCGCTGTTCGTCAAGGGATCCGGCTACCGTGAGCACCTGGTCGAGCTGTATGTGGCGGGCCACGACGACCAGGGGCCGGTGTCGCGGCGGCGCGCCGAGACCCTTCGGCCGGAGATCTGGGCGCTGGACGACGACGAACGGCTGCTGCTGGTCGTCCTCGGTCAGCGGTATCTGCTGTACGAGGAGGATCCGAGGCCCCTGACGTACGCCACGGCGGCCAAGCAGCTCAGCTACCTCCGCCCGGGCGCGGGCTGGAACGAGCGCAAGATCGAGTACCGGATCGAGGCCGTACGCCGCCGGCTGCGCAACACCGGCTTCAGATACACGCTGATGCACGACAAGTCGCAGGGCCGCCCCGCGGACAACGGTCTGCTGCACAACCTGCTCAAGGGATTGGTGGAGTCCACCACGCTCGTACCGCCTGACCTGGACCTGATCGAGGACGACGACCTCTGGCCCGATCCCGCGCCGGAGTCGTAGCACAGGAGCTGGACTCCCGCCGGGCCCGTCTCCGGGACCCGTCCCGGAAGCGGCGGCCAACCATGACCATCCACAGGACGGGCCCGCCCGGACTCAGCAGGGCACCGAAGTGGCATGACGACGTCTCCATGACCCATGGGGATGGCAGCCGCCTGTCCTACCGAAAGGAAGGAATCCCCATGAGGTGCATGCGCATCGTCGTTCTCGCGGGCATCACCGCGGCCGCCTCGACGGCCGCCCTATCGCTCCCGGCGCAGGCCGACATCCCCACCCGCCACGACCGCACGGCCGCCGAGTGCACGTACCCCGCCGACGTCCTCGACCTCAGCAACTGGAAGCTGACCCTGCCCATCGGAGACGACGAGGACCCGACCGACATCACCCAGCCCGATCTCGCCACCTTCTCCGCCAAGCCCTGGTTCCAGGCGGATGAGGACTGCGACGCGGTCCAGTTCCGGTCCCCCGTCGACGGCGTGACGACGGGTGGCTCCAGCTACCCGCGCGCCGAGCTGCGGGAGATGACGGACGACGGGGAGGACGAGGCGAGCTGGTCGACCACCGAGGGCACCCACACACTCGTGGTCAAGGAGGCGTTCACCGCGCTCCCCAACGACAAGCCGCATCTCGTCGGTGCCCAGATCCACGGCGGGGACGACGACGTCACCGTCTTCCGCCTCGAAGGCAGCAAGCTCTACATCACCGACGGCGACGACACCCACCACCATCTCGTCACCGACGACTACGAGCTGGGCACCGAGTTCGAGGCCAAGTTCGTGGCGCGGGACGGGAAGATCGACGCCTATTACAACGGGGAACGTGAGACCACGATCTCCTCCGACGACGACAGCAACTACTTCAAGGCAGGGGCCTACACGCAGGCCAACTGCGAGAACTCGGACCCGTGCGACGGCGACAACTACGGCGAGGTCCACATATCCAGCATCAAGGTCACCCACTCCTAGCCGCTTCTGGCCGGGGGCGCGGTGCCGGATCTTCCCGTGGCGGGAGGCCCGGCACCGCCGCGACTCCGGCGAGAGCGGTGGGCCGGCGGCATATGACAGCGGCGTCTGCCCTCGTCGCCTGCGCTTTCGGGCGCCGCAATCTCCACAAAGGTGAAGATTTTTGGAGTGGTGGGTGAATTCCCTTCTCAATCGGCCAGGTCCCGTGCGTCGCGGGCACGCGCCGAGCCCCGTGCTGTCCTCACGAGCACCGTAAGCGGTGCGTGTCTTTACGTGTACGCAGTAAGTTCGATCTGCGTGCCCGTAACGGCAGGGGTTCTGGTCTCGTGAGGGGAGTGTGTCGTGCGGCGGGGGGAGAAGGTGGGCAAGTACCGGCTCACGGAGGGGCCCGTCGAGGGAGGGAGGGGCGCGGTCTGGTTCGCCGTCGACACGGAGCTGGGCCGGTCCGTCGTCCTCAAGCGGGCCTTGCTCGAGGACAACGGCCAGGCCGACTTCGACGAGTTGCTGGCCGAAGCCCGCGCTCTGGCGAAGTTCAGCCATCCGAATGTGGTCACCCTCTACGACGCCGTCCGCGCGGGCAAGGGCAAGAAGGCCACCTTCTGGCTGGTGATAGAGCATGTGACCGGCGGCAGTCTGGACGTCCCGGTGAAGATGGCCCCGGAGCTCGCGGCGCATATCGGCGCGCAGATCGCGGGCGCGCTGGCGGCCCTGCACGACAAGGGCATCGTGCACTGCGACGTCAAGCCCGGCAATATCGTGATCACCCACGACAGAGTCGCCAAGCTGACCGACTTCGGCGCCGCGTACCGGGTGGACGGGAGTGAGACGATCACGCTCAACGGGCCGGTCAGCCTGACCCCGTTCTTCGCCGCCCCCGAGGCGTTCCGCGGAGCACCCGAGCGTGCGTCGGACGTGTTCTCCCTCGGTGCCACGATGTACTGGCTGGTGACGGGCACTCCGCCGCTGCGCGGCGCCGGGCGGGTGGTCCGGATGGAGGCCCTCAGCCCCCGCGTCGGGCCGCTCGGCGGGGTGCTCACCGCGATGCTCCAGCGCGACCCCGGGGCCCGGCCCACCGCCGCCGAGGCGCTCGGCGCCCTCACGGAGCTCGCGGGACCGCCGGACCAGTTCCCGACCCTCCCGCTGGCCCCGGCGACCACGCGCTATACGGCCACCATCGCGCACAGCGAGGACCCGGCGGGAGGGCAGTGGCGCCGGACGACGACCACCGCGGCGGCCCTCGTCCGGCGCCGCCCGTTACTCACGGCCGGCGCCGCCGCCGTCATGGCACTGGCCGTCTCCGTTCCGTTCATCGTGATGAGCTCGGGTGGCGAAACCGGCGACCTGGCCGACCCGTCGCCGACCAGGCCGACCAGCGCGGGCTTCATCGGCGACCCCCGCACGGCCGATCCCTGCGCCTTGCTCAACACCGGTGTGTTCCAGCGGTACGGGGAGGCCCAACTGGACCGCGATCTGGGCAATTTCAATCGATGCGACGTTGTCCTGAAGGAACGAAGCGAGGAGGTCGTGGACGTCAGGGTGGAACTCGACGCCGATTCGCTGCCGGAGGGCGTGAAGCGGAAGACCGCGGGCAGGGTGACCGTCGTGGAGCGCGCCGCCGAGCACGACGAGTGCGAGCGGGCCGTGGCGGTGACCGGCGCTCGCGACAACAGCCTCCGGGTGACCGCGGCCGCGAGACGGCCCGGTGACATCAAGGAGCCGCTGTGCGAAACCGCCGATCGCGCCACCGGACTCGCGGTCAAGGTGCTCAACCGCGGTGAGATTCCCCGGCGTTCCCCGGGATTTCCGTCAAATTCGCTGGCGCACCTGGACGCATGCACGTTGCTCGACGGCAAGGCGCTGGAGGAGGTGCCCGGTATCGACGCCCGGGAGCCGGACGTCGGATTCGGCCGCTGGGACTGCCAGTGGAAGAGCACGACCAGCGAGTACGAGGTGGACTTGCGTTTCGATCAGGGCGATCTGCCGCGCGACAAGAACGCCCGGTCGACCAAGCTCGGCGATGATCGCCAGGCCATTGTTCTGCCGGAGAACGAGGGCCGGGGGAGCTGCCGCGTGGAGGTGGTCCATCGTGACTACACCGGCCTGGACCGGGTGAAGGGGACCGAGAGGGTGGCCCTGGTCATCAAGGGGGCGGGCCCCAAGGACCGGCCCTGCGAACTGGCCACCGATCTCGCCGGGTCGGCCGCCGACGCGCTGCCGCCCGCCTGAACCGCGACCGTCGACGGCCGGAACGGTCGGCGTGGACAGCGGGGAACGGCCGCTGTTCGTCGGCGAACGACCGCTGTTCGTCGGCGCCGGGCGCGGGGGTCACCTCATCGCGTGAGATGGTGCGGCGACGGGTGTCAGCAGCAGGCGGACACCGCCTAGGGGAGACGGGCACGCCAGGTGAGCGACGTCTTCTCCACGCTCGTGGCCAGCTTCTTGGCGGCCGGATCGGCGCCCGCCGAGCGCTGCGAGTGGGCGATCTTCGCCGCCTGGTCGAGGTGTTCGCGCATCGCCGAGAGGAAGAGCGCGTCGAAGGCGGCGCCCTTGGTTCCCTTGATGGTGCGCAGTTTGTCCTCGGTCACCATGCCGGGCATGTCGTGCCCCTGGTGCGGGTTGGTGTCGGGGACGCCCGCGCGGGCGAGCAGTTCTCGTAGCTGGACGAGTTCGTCGCGGTAGGCGGTGGCCACCGGTTTCGCCCACTTCTCCACCCCGGCGTCGGAAGAGTGGCCCGGGACCAGGTCCAGCAGGAGTGTCGCCTGGCCGTCCATCGCGATCATCAGCTGGATCCAGCCGATATCGGTGGAGTTGAAGGTCCCTGATGTCGCCTGCCCGCTCGGGGACCGCGTGGCGGGGTGCCGCGCGGCCGACGTCGACCGCGCCTCGCGCGGCGGTTTCCCGCTGCCGTCGCCGCATCCAGCAGTGAGCAGTGTGGCGGCAACGAGCAACGCCGCTACGGACACCACGCGCCGTGTGACGGTTGCCGCTGTCATGCCCACTCCCCTCGTCTCGCATGGGCGGAGCCCCGGTGACGGGACTCCGCCCACAGGCAAGGCGGGGTCGCCCTGCCGAGCCGCGTGGCCTGCCCACTCCCTATCCGTCAGGGACGGCCGTCCGCACCGCACTTGACGATCACGTTGATGCAGTCACGCACCCGTCGGGCCATCTCGTCCTCGGGCCAGGCGTTGAAGAAGTCACCGTGCATGGTGAATCCGGCACCCGACGCCAGCTTGAAGCGCGCGGGGTCGCCGCTGACCGGGTAGCGGAGCACCTGGCGGAGCTTCGGCACGGCGACCGGGTGCGTGGCCGGGCACTGTCCGCCGACCGGGTAGGCCATGTGGCTCTTGTGGTCGGGGGAGTCCAGGTCCTTGCCGTTCCAGCACTGGGGGAAGTCGAGGTAGGACTCCAGCATCGAGTCGGCCGGGCAGTTCACGAAGTCCTTGGAGGGATTGACCTCTCCGTGGTGCAGACAGGACCAGCGTGCGATGGACGTGGGGTCGCCGACTCCGGTGGCCTTGGCGTTGCCCGCCACGATCCGCAGCCCCAGGGGGAGGGGCTTGATGGTGGCGATCACGTCGTCGCGCACGCCTTCACCGAGGTAGTAGAAGGTGGTGCCGGTGGGTTCGACCTCTTTTCCGTTGTCGTAGAGGGTCGGGGTCCAGTACGACGACAGGTCGACGGTCGGGCTGCAGCTGGTCCGGCCCCTCTGCAGGGCGGCCAGATCGGTGCGCGCGTTGGTCGAGTCGTTCCCGAAGAAGCTGTGCATATGGGACGCGCCGGGGAGCCCCGGGAACACGATCGGGTCGTCCGGCAGCCGGTGGGTGAACGGGCACTCGGCGACGAACTCCGCGACGCGCACCGGTGCCTTGGCGCTCCGCGGGCTCGACGCCGCGCCCGCCTTGTCGGTGGCGCGCAGATCGGCACGCGCACTGGCCGAGCCTATGGAGAGCAGGGACAGGACGAGGCCGAGGGCGGCGAGGACGACGCCCGGGCCTCGCCAACGGCCGAGGACACGCCGTAAGGGCGGGAAGCGCGGGGGTGTAGGGGACATGACTCTCCTTCCCGTGCACGCACGGAAGAGCGAAAAGAGCGGGAGAGAGCCCAGCGGTGTGGTCACACGGGGCTGCCGAGAGAGCGCTCTCTCGGAGCGATGCTGCGGACGCTAGAGGTGGCCCACGTCACTGTCAAGAGTCCGCGGCAAGGAGGGTCACGAGCCCTCTACAAGGAGGGCCCAGAGGCCCGCGACAAGGAGAGTCCAGAGGCCCGCGACAAGGAGAGTCCAGAGTCCGCGGCAAGAAGGGTCAAGAGCCCGCCGCAGCGGGGAGACTGTCGCCGTCTTCGGCGCCCGCTCGGACTCGGTCAGTCCTCGGAGCCCGGATCGGTTCGCTCCGCCGAGGGCAGCAGGTGAATGAGCAGCAGAACGATCCCGGAAATCATGAACACGCGCGTGGCGGCCTCCAGGCCATTCCACTTCTCCGACTGCCACATGGCGAACCACTCGCCGCCGATGCCGATGAACCCGGCGCCGAACAGCAGCATCAGCATCAACAGCCCCACGGTGCTGGCCTGACGGGCGCGCCGGACGCGGTCTCCGGGCGGACCCGCGAACCACATGGCCGTCGCGGCGAGGAGGACAAGAGCGGCGAGGGTCTCCCAGGCGATGATGGCCACGTAGGCGGTGTCCTGGAGCGCGGTGGAGTCGATGGCCCGCCACATCAGGTCCTCGTCCTTGAACGTGGTGTCCATCGCCAGGACATGCCGCACGAACTGCTGGTTGCTGTCGAAGTCGGTGATGTTGCCGAAGGCGACGAGCGTGATGTACAGCGCGATCGTCCCGGTGAGCACCCCCGAGGTCATCGCGTAGGCACGGGGTGAACGTATTCTGCCGGTTCGCTCTGTCACGATGACCTCTGTCTCCCGTTGGATCCCGCTGACCATGAAGCGTGCGAGAGCCGTAGCGTACAACTGACGGGATCAGAGCGGTGATGGACGCCGTACAGCTGCCGAGCTGAGCCGACGGCGGGGAGACGGGGGTCACATGCGTCCATGTCACAGGGGGTCGGGCTATCCCGTCTCAGGGGTGTAGCCACTGAACGACTTCAGAGGAGCACATCATGGACGCGCGACTGAACTACTCCGCAAGCCAGACCGCCGGCAAGGTCCTGAGGCCCGTCATGGCGGCGGGCAGGGCGGTCAAGGAATCGCCGCTGCCGGCGGCGACGCAGGAGCTGGTGGCGATTCGGGTGAGTCAGATCAACGGCTGCGCCGTCTGCATCGACATGCACACCAAGGAAGCCGCCGCGGCCGGTGAGACCCCGGTGCGGTTGAACCTGGTCGCGGTATGGCGGGAGGCCACCGTCTTCACCGATGCCGAACGGGCCGCGCTGGCACTGGCGGAGGAGGGGACCCGGGTCGCGGACGCGGCCGGTGGGGTCGGCGACGAGGTGTGGGCGAATGCCGCCAAGCACTATGACGAGGAGCAGCTCACCGCCCTGGTGATCCTGGTCTCCTTCATGAATATGGTGAACCGGCTGAACGTCATCACCCAGCAGCCGGCGGCCGGAGACTACGAGGCCGGGCAGTTCCACTGAACGGCAACGGCAACGGGTCCGGGGTCCGGTTGCGTGCTCCGGACCCCGGCCCGGGGGACGTTACGGTGGCCGACCGGTGGCCCAGGGGAGGGGAGTCGGTGTGAGCAAGGTCGAGGAGTTCGAGGAGCTGCGGCCGCTGCTGTTCTCGATCGCGTACCGGATCCTGGGCAGTGTGAGTGAGGCCGAGGACGCGGTGCAGGAGACATGGCTGCGCTTCGACGGCTCGGCGACCCGGCCCACATCGACCAAGGCGTATCTGTCGGCCACGGTGACGCGCATCTCGATCGATGTGCTGCGCTCCGCGCGCGTGCGACGGGAGGAGTACGTGGGCCCGTGGTTCCCCGAGCCGCTGCTCAGCGATCCGTATCAGGATCCGGCCCGGGCGGTGGAGCTGGCCGACTCGGTGTCGATGGCGGCGCTGTTGCTGCTGGAGCGGCTCAGCCCGCTGGAGCGGGCGGTGTTCGTGCTGCGGGAGGTGTTCGCCTTCGGGTTCGACGAGGTCGCCACGGCGGTGGGACGGTCGGAGGCGGCATGCCGGCAGCTGCTGGTGCGGGCGCGGCGGCATATGGAGGCCGGGCGGCCGCGGTTCGAGGCGGACCGTCAGGAACGGCAGGAGCTGGCGACGCGATTCTTCGACGCGCTGAAGGACGGCGACGTGGGCGCGCTGCGAAATCTGCTGGCCGCCGATGTGCAGCTGGTCGGGGACGGCGGCGGCAAGGCACCGCGGCTGGCCAAGGCCGTCATGGGCGCGGAGAACGTGGCCCGGCTGCTGGGCACGGTCTTCCCCTGGCTGCTGCGGATCGACGTGTCCTTCGAGCTCCATGAGGTCAACGGCCAGCCCGGCGCGGTCTTCCGCGAGCGGGACGGCAAGGTGCTCCAGGCTCTGGTCCTCGATGTGCTCGACGGGCAGATTCAGGCCATCCGCACGGTGATCAATCCCGACAAGCTCGGCCACCTCGGGCCGGTCGGCGACGCCTGGGCCGTCGACCGCGAGGTGAGGCAGGCCCGTCGGCGGTCGAACTGACCCCGGGATGTGGTCTGCCACCCCGTGACCGGTCCGACACCCTGATCTTTCGGCGATCTTGATAGTCTCGGGGAGCCAGTCGTGCCACATCCGAGGCCAGGGAATCCGGTGTGAATCCGGAGCTGACGCGCAGCGGTGAGGGGGACGGGCGGGGCATGTGACACCACTGGGAGGAGTCCGTGACGGCCGCGAGGCCGCCGCGAACGAGCACCGGGAAGGGGCCCCGTCCGGACGAGCCCGAGTCCGAAGACCTGCTGGCACCTCCGCGCCCCGTGCGGGGAGGACGTCCGTAGGCCAGGCTCCGCGTACGAGCCCCGACAACCGAGGCATGCCCGTGCTCTGCTCTGCCCGCCGTACCGCGGCCCTCCTGCTCGCCCCCGCCCTCCTGCTCACCGCGTGCGGTGGCTCCGGCCACGACGGCGCGGACGCCACAAAGCCCGCCGGTGCGGGCTATCCGCGCACCATCGACAACTGTGGCCACGAGGTCACGGTCAAGTCCGCCCCGAAGCGGGCCCTCTCGCTCAACCAGGGCACCACGGAGATCCTGCTCTCCCTCGGTCTCGCCGACCGCATGGCGGGCACCGCCACATGGACCGACCCGGTGATGAAGGGCCTGGAGAAGGCGAATGCGACGGTGCCGCGCCTGGCGGACAACGCGCCGTCCTTCGAGAAGGCCCTGGACGTCGAACCCGACTTCGTCACCGCCTCGTTCGTCTCCACTCTCGGCAAGGGCGGCGTGGCCACCCGCGACCAGTTCGAGAAACTGGGCGTGCCCACGTACGTCTCGCCGTCCGACTGCTCGGCGGGCCGGGACCCCGACAGCGGTGGCGATGGCTCCCGCAGCAAGCCACTCACCCTGGACACCGTCTACGGCGAGATACGCGACCTGGCCCACGCGTTCGGCGTCGACGAGCGCGGCGAAAAGCTCATCGCGCGGTTGAAGCAGCGCGTGCGTACGGCCACCGAGGGACTGGACGCCCCCGGCGTCTCCCTCATGTACTGGTTCGCCAACTCCCAGTCGCCCTACCTCGCCGGCTGCTGCGGCGCGCCGGGCGCCATCACCCGGGCCGTCGGAGCGAAGAACGCCTTCTCCGACACCCACGACGAGTGGCCGCAGATCAACTGGGAGACCGTGGCCGACCGCGACCCGGACGTCATCGTCCTCGGTGATCTCACGCGCAAGCAGCAGACCGCGGAGACCGCCAAGGCCAAGACGCGTTTCCTGGAGACCAACGCCGCCACCCGCAATCTCACCGCCGTCAAGAAGAAGCGGTACGTCCTGCTGAGCGGGCAGGCCATGAACCCGTCCATCCGCACGGTCGAAGGGGTCGAGCAGGTCGCCGCCGGGCTGCGCCACTTCGGACTCGCCAAGTGAGCACCCGCCTCCTGCTGCTGATCGCGGGAGGGCTGGCCGCGCTGTTCGCGTCGATCGCCGTCGCCGTGACCATCGGCCCCGCCGACATCTCCACGGCCGACGTCTGGGCAGCGGTCACGGCTCATCTCGGCCTGGGCGAGAGCACGTTGCCACCGCTGCGTGATGGCATCGTGTGGAACCTGCGCATGCCCCGCACGCTGCTCGCCGCGGTGTGCGGGGCGGGGCTGGCCCTCTGCGGGGCCGTGATGCAGTCCCTGCTGCGCAATCCGCTGGCCGACCCCTTCGTCCTCGGGGTGTCCTCCGGGGCCTCCACAGGTGCCGTCGCCGTGGTCGTCCTCGGTGTGGGCGGCGGGGCCGTGTCCCTGTCGGCGGGCGCGTTCATCGGCGCGCTGCTCTCCTTCGGCCTGGTCCTGGCGCTCAGCCACAGCCTCGGCGGCAGCACCGACCGCGTGGTGCTGTCCGGGGTGGCCGCCATGCAACTGTTCTCGGCGCTGACCTCGTTCACCGTCCTCACCTCCGCGGACGCCGACACCACCCGCGCCGTGCTGTTCTGGCTCCTCGGCTCGCTCACCGGTGCCGGCTGGAGCGATGTGCTGCTGTGCGCCGTCGTCCTGGCCGCCGTCCTCCTGGTCTGTCTCGGACACGCCCGCACCCTGGACGCGTTCGCCTTCGGGGAGGAAGCCGCGGCGGCGCTCGGCGTCCGCGTGGCCCGCACCCGCCTCGTCCTGCTGTGCGCGACCGCGCTGCTCACCGCGACCCTGGTCAGCTCCGCCGGGGCCATCGGCTTCGTCGGCCTGGTCCTCCCGCACGCCACCCGCGCCCTCACCGGGTCCGGCCACGCCCGCCTCCTGCCGGTCACCGCACTGGCCGGAGCCATCTTCCTGGTGTGGGTGGACACCGCCGCCCGCACCGTGATCGACCCGCAGGAGGTCCCGGTGGGCGTGGTGACGTCCCTCATCGGCGTACCGGCCTTCGTCGCCGTGCTCTACCGCGGCCGGAGGAAGACATGAACGACTCCCTTCCCCCCGACACCGCGGAGGCCGCACCCGGACTCCGCGCGGACCGCGTCAGCCGCCGCGCCGACGGCCGGCTCATCGTCGACGGCGTCACCCTCACCCTGCGCCCCGGCGAGACGGTGGGCCTGCTCGGCCCCAACGGCTCGGGGAAATCAACCCTGCTGCGGCTGCTCGCCGGCATCCTCGCCCCCTCCGCCGGAGTCGTCACCCTGGACGGCCGCGCACTGCCGCGGGTCGGCCGCCGTGCCACGGCCCGCCGTATCGCCACCGTCGAACAGCACGCCCACACCCAGACCGAACTGACCGTCCGCGAGGTCGTGGCCCTCGGCCGCATCCCGCACCGGCGCGCCTGGTCGTCGTCCACCGCCACGGACACCCGGGCCGTCGACGCGGCCCTGGAGCGCACCGCACTGACCGACCGGGCCGGCCAGTCGTGGCACACCCTCTCCGGTGGCGAGCGCCAGCGCGCCCAGATCGCCCGGGCCCTCGCCCAGGAACCGTACGAGCTGCTGCTCGACGAGCCGACCAACCACCTCGACATCCAGCACCAGCTCGACCTGCTCGACCTCGTCGTCGGCCTGCCGATCGCCACCGTGATCGCCCTCCACGACCTCAACCTCGCCGCGATGTACTGCGACCGCCTGCTCGTCCTCCGCGAGGGACACGTCGTGGCCGAAGGCACCCCCGGCCAGGTGCTGACCCCGTCCTTGATCAAGCAGGTCTACGACGTCCAGGCCGACGTCACCCACGATCCGGGCCACCCGGTCATCCGCTTTCTGCGCCGCACACCGAAGCCGTGAGGCGGCGGACGGTATCCTGCCGAGCGGTTGCATGAACGACGGCGGCTGGACGGTTCTGGCGCGCTTTACCACCGGAGCCGCGAGCGCGCGGAGGGCACCGTACCGCGAGGTAGATTGAGGGTGTGGACATGCTGCACCTGCGCTTTTCGTGACCGTCGCGGAAGAACTCAACTCCTCGCGGGCGGCGCGCAGGCTCCTTATGGCGACCTCCCCACTGAGTCTGCGGATCAAGGATCTCGAGCGTGAGCTGGGTCAGGTGCTGTTCGAGCGGACGACCCATCGGGTCGAGCTGACGCCCGCGGGGACGGCTCTGCTGCCGATGGCCCGCGAGGTGCTGGACAGCGTCAATTCGATTCCCTGGCGGCTGAGCGAGGCCGTCCGGCTGTGTCGCACCACGGAGCTGATCGGCATCCCCGCCGGAGTCCACCCGGATCTGCGCGAGCGCGTCCGGCTGCTCGAAGAGGACTGCGATGAGGTCGTCGAGCTGCGGCGCTGGCCCGGCACCTCGGCCGACCTGGTCACCGGGAATCCGGATCAAGACCGCAGACTTTTCCGGTGCGGCCGAGGTGATCTCCACCGGTATCGCCTTTTCGCCATAAAAGCTGGGAAAACGGTGTGACCGCTGTGGTCATGCCGCTTTTCGTCACGTGATCATTCCCTGTCCGTGTATCCGCCATTAGGTTCGGTGGTGGAAACGGAAGAACACGAGACAGGAGTGGCGATGGACACGACGGCCAAGAACGCGGCCCGTTGGACGGCGTAGGGGTGATCGATCTGTCCACCGTCCACCGTGGTGATGGGGCCGTACGCGGCCCAGATCCTCGGTGATCTCGGCGCGGATGTCATCAAGATCGAGTCCCCCGCCGACGGCGTACGGGTCGGCCCGTACCACACCACACCGGGCACGACGCCGCTCGCCCTCAACGTCAACCGCACCAAGCGCAGCGTCACGCTGGACCTCAGGCAGGACGACGGACACGGGCGGGCTCTGGAGCTCATCGACACCGCCGATGTGCTGATCACCAACATGCGCCCCGGCGCGCTGGCCCGCCTCGGCCTGGACCATGAGCAGATCGCCGCGCGCAACCCACGCTTGGTCTACGCCCATGGACAGGGCTTCCGCAGTGACTCCGACCGGGCGGGCAACGCCGCCTACGACGAGACCGTGCAGGCGGCGTCCGGGCTGGTGGACATGGCGAACCGGGCCATCGGCAGCCCCGTCTACCTGCCGACGATCCTCGCCGACAAGGTCTCCGCGCTCACCATCGTCTACTCGGTGCTCGCCGCGCTGGTGCACCGCGACGAGGCCGGGACCGGGCAGTACATCGAGATCCCGATGACCGACACCCTGCTCGCCTTCGACCTGGTCGAGCACCTGGCGGGCCACTCCTTCGAGCCGCCCATGGGGCCCACCGGGTTCCCGCTGTCGATGACCAGGGGACACCGCGCGGTGCCCGCCCGGGACGGCCTCGCCTGCGTGATGCCGTACACCCCGCGCAACTTCCGGGACTTCTTTGCCGCCGCGGGCCGCCCCGACCTCGCCGAGGACCCGCGGGTGAACGGCGACACCATCCACGACGCCGACATCGACCCGCTGATGGAGCTCATCGAGGAGTGCGCGCCGAGCCTGACCACCGCCGAGTGGGAGCGGGTCTGCGCCAAGCACAGCATCCCCATGGCGGCGGTCCTGGAGCTGGACCGGGCCGCCGAGGACCCGTACGTCTGCGACGGGCATCTGCTCGATGTGGTGGACCACCCCAGCGAGGGCGCGACCCGCTCGATCGGCATCCCGGTGCGCTTCGCCGCCACCCCCGCCTCCGTACGGCGGCTCGCCCCGCTGCCCGGTGAGCACACGGACGAGGTCCTGCGCGAACTCGCCGACCGCTCCTGAGCGCAGCGCGCCGGAACACCCCGTCGGACACCACAGCGGCTGCCGCCGCGGGGCCCGCGGCGTCTGGTGCAGGGGGCACCTCCCAGCGGTAGTTGGGGGCGCCGTGCCAGGCGTCGCGGGCCCGCGGAGATCCGCCGGACAGGGCCTAAGTGGTCGGCTCCGGAAGTCCTTCGGGGGTTGATCAAGCTGTCGGCGCGACGGAGGATTCTTCTGGGTGATCGGCGGTGTGCCGGTCGAGTCTGGCCAGCAGATCGTCCAGGTCGGAGTGGGTGAACTTCCACTGGAACGGCTGTGCCGTGGCGTTGTAGCGGTCTTCGAAAGCTCGGAGCCGGTTCCCGACTTGGGCAAGGTCGGTGAAGTCATTGGGCGCCACGACCTTGCGCTGCACGACGGAGAAGAAGATCTCCACCTGGTTCAGCCAGGAGGCGTGCACCGGGGTGTGGACCAGCACCGTGTTCGGGAACGCCGCGGTCAGCCGGTCTGCGGCCTTCTTGCCGCGGTGGGAGGAGCCATTGTCGACGACCCAGAACACGCGTTTTGCGCTCGTGTACGGTTCCTGGCTCATGACCTGAGCGACGAGAGCCATGAACGGGTCGATGCCGGTGCGTGCTTCGGTGCGGCCGAACACGCGGGCGTGGTGGACGTCGTAGGCGGCCAAGTAGGTCAGCGCTCCGCCGCGGCCGTAGGTGTGGTTCACTCGCATCGCCCTCGCCTGCCCTGCTGCGAGGGTGGGGTGACAGCGGCAGCGGGCCTGGATGGAGGTCTTCTCATCCGCGCTTATGACGTACTCGTCCGCACCGAGCGGCCTGCCGTTGAAGGTGCGGGCGTAGAGGTCCAGCACGCGCTCGGCCTTGGGGCGGAAGTCAGGGTCGGTGATGAAGATCCAGGATCGGTGCTGCCAGGGATTGAGGGTGTCCTGGGCGAGCCAGCGACGCACGGTGAAGGCCGACACGAACGTGGCGATGTCTCGCGCCATGGCCTCGCGGGCCAGCTCCGGGCACGACCAACGCGACAGTGTCGCGCCGGCGTCGGAGGGAAGCCGACAGGCCAGGGCCTTGACCTGGGCGACCTGCAAGGCGGTGAAGCGGGGCGGACGGCCGGAGCGCTTGCGGTCGGCTAGCCCAGTGAGTCCCAGCGCAGCGAATCGGTTCCCAGGTCCGCACGGTGTCCAGGTGTAATCCGGTCTCACGGGCGATGCGCGCGTTGGAGCGCCCACGCGCAGCGTGCAGGACCACCTGAGCCCGCATACGCAGCCGGTGCTCGGTCTTTTGACCGTAGGCCATCCTCTTCAGCCGCTCGCGCTCGGCGGGGGTCGGGGCTATCGCACGGGCCGGGGCAACAGACAAGACAGGCAGGCCAATCTGTAGAAGTGGTTTTTGGCCGCCCGCATTCTGGGAAGCCCTGCCCGTCGCACCCCCGGCACCCCGCCGGATCGTCCGTCAGCGGTTGACCTCGAGGTTGATCAGGAGGAGCAGGGCGCGCCGTGGCTGGTGCGCACGTGGGCACAGACCCCGGTCACAGCCCCGCCTGAGAGGACATGCCGCCGCTGCTCGCCGCCGCATGCCCGGGACCGCCGAACTTGGTGTACGGGCTGTCAGTCGGTGCGGTAGCCAGCCATGATCGAGGCCGGGTAGCGGCTGCCTGCGGAGCCCTGGGGGAGGACCTCCCGGATACGGGCCAGGTCGGCCTCGGTGAGTTCTACGTCGGTGGCGCCGACGTTCTCCTCCAGACGTGTGGCGCTGCGGGTGCCCGGGATCGGGATTACGTCCTCGCCCTGGGCGAGCAGCCAGGCCAGGGCAAGCTGGGCGGGGGTGATGCCCTTGGTGGCGGCGAGCTTTCGGAGCTGCTCGGCGGCGTTCAGGTTGTAGGCGTAGTTCTCGCCCTGCCAGCGTTCGTCCCAGCGGCGCATGTCGCCCTCGGGGTACTCGTCAGCGGGCTTGACCACGCCGGAGAGGAAGCCGCGGCCGAGCGGCGAGTACGGTACCAGGCCGATCCCCAACTCTCGCAGGACCGGCAGGATCTCGTCCTCTACTTCGCGTTCGAAGACCGAGTACTCGTACTGAAGGGCTGTGACCGGGGTGACGGCGTGGGCGCGGCGGATGTACCGCGGGCCGACGTTACTCAGGCCGAAGTACTGCACCTTGCCCTCGGCGATCAGGTCACCGACAGTGCCGGCGACCTCCTCGGCCGGTACGTCGGGGTCGGAGATGTGCTGGTAGAAGAGGTCGATGCGGTCGGTCTGGAGGTAGCGCAGGCTGTTCTCGGCGACCTTGTGGATGTTCTCCGGGCGGCTGTTGACGCCGCTCCCCGGCGTCTTGCTGGTCATGTCGAAGCCGAACTTGGTGGCCAGGATGACCTCGTCGCGGAAGTCCTTGACTGCGCTGCCGAGCAGCGTCTCGTTGCTGCCGGTGCCTTGGCCGTACAGCTCGGCGGTGTCGAAGAAGTCGACTCCGAGTTCGTGGGCGCGGCGGATGGTGGAGATGCCGTCCTCGTCGTTCGAGGGGCCGTAGGCCAGGGACATCCCCATCACGCCCAGTCCGAGCGCGGAGACGCGCAGTCCCTGCTGTCCCAGGGTGCGGTGCTGCATGAGATCGCTCCTCGTGTCATGTCGGCAGCCCATAGCTGGCCAAACCAAACGGTTCGGTTTGAACCTACGCCTGTCTGGAGCGCAACGCAAAACCGAACGGTTCGGTCGCCTATCCTGGGCTCATGCCTCGCTCCACCAACCCTGGCCAGACCTCGGACGCCGCCATCGCGGGCGAGTCCGCCGACTCCACGCGCCAGCGGATCGTCGCCGCAGCCAAGGAGGAGTTCGCCCGGCACGGGATCGCCGGCGCCCGCGTGAACCGCATCGCCAAGCAGGCCAGGACGAGCAAGGAACGTGTCTACGCCTACTTCCGCAGCAAGGAAGCCCTTTACGCGCACGTCGCCGAACGCGAGACGACCGCACTCGTCGAGGCCACTCAGCTGGACCCGGCCGACCTGCCCGGTTATGCCGGCATCCTCTTCGACCACTTCACGGCACGTCCGGACCACTACCGCCTGATCATGTGGGGCCGCCTGGAGCTGGCCGAGCCCGCAGACAACACCACCAGCCCCCTCCAGGCCACGATCGCCGGCAAGCTCGACCAGCTCCGCGACGCACAGCGCATCGGGCTGCTCGACCCGGCCTGGGACCCGGTCGACGTCCTCGCCCTGATCAACCAGATCGCCATGACCTGGGCAGGTCAGCCCGAAATCGCCGCCGCTGCCGCAGACCAGGCCGTGGACCCCTCCATCGCCGCCCGCCGCGCCGCACTGGTGGCCGCCGTCGAGCACATGTTCCCTCGCTCGGACTGAGAACAACGCCCAAACCGTTTGGCTTGACGCACACCTCCGGGTGTGTCCGTTGAAGATGACCTGGTGGACGAACGTGCGGTCCACTGGCGCGGGAGTGATGACGTCGAGCCCGCGGCCGGCCAGGTGGTCGGTGATGGCCGTGGCCATCCGGATTGGCGGTAGCAGCCCTCGTCAACGGCTGTGCCAGCCAGGAGTTCGGCGACACCCGACAGACGCGCCGTCCCGGGGTCAACCCCCGAAGGACTTCCGGAGCCGACCACTAAGTGCCCAGCGTCTCGGCGGAGGGGCATGGCGCGGCTTGTAGGGTGCGTGCCATGCCGGATGCCACGCCCCGCCCCGAGCCGTTCACCCCGCAGACCGCACCCGCGGAGCTCGAGGACCTCCGCGCGCGGCTGCGCGCGACCCGCTGGCCGGACGCGCCCGAGGACGCCGGGTGGTCGCTGGGGACCGACCTTGACTACCTCCGCGAGCTGGTCGCCTACTGGGCGGAGGAGTTCGACTGGCCGGCCCAGGAGGCGGCGCTCGGCCGGCTGCCGCGCTTCCGCGTCCGGCTCGGCGGCCTCGGGATCCACTTCGCACACGTCCGGGCCGCAGCCCCGGCCGGACCTGCCCTGCCGCTGGTCCTCAGCCACGGCTGGCCGGACTCGTTCTGGCGCTACACGAAGGTCATTCCGCTGCTCACCGACCCCGGCGCGCACGGCGCCGACCCCGCCGACGCGTTCGACGTGGTCGTCCCCGACATTCCGGGCTACGGCTACTCCGACCGGCCCACCGGGGCGCCGCTGAACTCCATCGCCGTCGCCGGGCTGTGGGCCGAGCTCATGGACGTCCTCGGCTATGAGCGGTTCGGCGCGGCGGGCGGGGACATCGGCAGCCATGTGAGCCGCTACCTCGGGCTCGACCACCCCGACCGGGTGGTGGCCGTGCACCGCATGGACGGCGGCCTGCCCGTCTTCACCGGTGACCCGGCGGACCTCGCGCCCGAGGAGCGCGCCTGGTTCGAGGAGGTCGCGGCCTGGGGCGCGGCCGAGGGCGCGTATGCCGCCATGCACCGCAGCAAGCCGCAGACCGCCGCCTTCGGGCTCACCGACTCACCGGTCGGGCTCGCCGCGTGGATCGTCGAGAAGCTCCGTTCGTGGAGCGACTGCGACGGTGACATCGAGCGGTGCTTCACCAAGGACGAGATCCTCACGAACGTCACGCTGTACTGGCTCACGGGCACGATCGGCTCGTCGATGCGCATGTACCACGCCAACGCCGCGATCCCGCCCGAACAGCACGCCCGCCGGGTCGAGGTGCCGTCCGGCTTCTCGCTCTTCCGCGGCGACATCGTCCGCCCGCCGCGGGAGTGGCTGGAGCGCATGACGAACCTCGTGCGCGTGACCGAGCCCGAGCGCGGCGGACACTTCGCGCCCTTCGAGGAGCCCGAGCTCTACGCGGAGGAGCTGCGCGCCTTCTTCCGCCCCTACCGGGCGGCGGCGACGGGCTGAGTCCGGATTCCGTCGCCGCGTCCGGCCACGCCACGCGTCAGGAGAGGGGCGCCGGTTCCGGGACCGGGGTCCAGCGCAGGTGGACGGCCTGGTCGGCGGGGTCGGACCGGAGCAGGGACAGCCGGGGCCGTACGGCGTCGGTGCGCGCGGCCGGGGGCTTGCGGCGGCCCGCGCCGAACGGCACCGGCCACTCGGCGCCCGGCCCCCGGTACTCCTGCTCGGCCGCCGCGTGCAGCGTCCAGTGCGGGTCGTACAGATGGGTGCGTCCCACGGCGCACAGATCGGCGCGGCCCGCCAGCAGCAGGGAGTTGACGTCGTCGTACGAGGCGATCGCGCCCACCGCGATGACGGCGGTCCCGGTGGCGGCGGCGACCTCGTGGCGGATGCGGTCGGCGAACGGGGTCTGGTAGGAGCGTCCGAAGGCGGGGCGCTCGTCCTTGGTGACCTGCCCGGAGGAGACGTCGATGGCGTCCGCCCCGTGGGCGATGAACGCCCGGGCGATCTCGACGGCGTCGTGCTCGGTGTTGCCGTCCGGCACCCAGTCGGTGGCGGAGATGCGCACGATCATCGGCCGATCCTCGGGCCATGCCTCCCGTACGGCGTCGAAGACCTCCAGGGGGAAGCGCAGCCGGTTCTCCAGCGGGCCGCCGTACGCGTCGGTGCGGTGGTTGGCGACCGGCGAGAGGAAGGAGGACAGCAAGTAGCCGTGGGCGCAGTGCAGTTCGAGCAGATCGAAGCCTGCCTCGGCGCCCCGGCGGGCGGCGGCGACGAAGTCCGCGGCGATCCGGTCCATATCGGCGCGGGTGACCTCGCGCGGAACCGCCGAGCCGGGGCCGTACGGCAGCGCGGACGGGCCGACGGTCTCCCAGTTGCCCTCCGGCAGCGGCTCGTCCATGCCCTCCCACATCAGCCGGGTCGACCCCTTGCGGCCCGAGTGGCCGAGCTGGAGGCCGATGCGGGCGGTGCTCCGCTCGTGGACATAGGACACGATCCGCCGCCAGGAATCGCGCTGCTCGCCGTTCCACAGGCCCGTGCAGCCGGGCGTGATGCGGCCCTCGGGCGAGACGCACACCATCTCGGTCATCACCAGTCCGGCGCCGCCCATGGCCTTGGAGCCGAGGTGGACGAGGTGGAAGTCGCCGGGCACGCCGTCGACCGCGGAGTACATGTCCATCGCCGAGACGACCACCCGGTTCTTGAGCTGCAGCCGCCCCAGCCGGTAGGGCTGGAACATCGCCGGTGCCACCGTGTCGAGGCCCTGCGCGGTGGCGAAGGCGGTGTCGACCTGGTCGGCGAAGTCGGGGTCGCGGGTGCGCAGGTTGTCGTAGGTGATGCGGCGGGAGCGGGTCAGCAGGTTGAAGCAGAACTGGGTCGGCTCCTGGTGGGCGTACATCCCGATGTTCTCGAACCACTCCAGCGAGCCCTGCGCCGCCCGCTGGGTGGACTCCACGACCGGGCGCCGCTCGGTCTCGTAGGCGGTCAACGCCCGCTCGGCGTCCGGGTGTTCGTGCAGACAGGCCGCGAGGGCGAGTGCGTCCTCCATCGCCAGCTTGGTGCCCGAGCCGATGGAGAAGTGAGCGGTGTGGGCGGCGTCCCCGATGAGCACGAGGTTGCCGTGGTGCCAGCGCTCGTTGCGTACGGTCGTGAAGTTCAGCCACTTGGAGTTGTTGGCGAACAGCCGGTGGCCGTCGAGCGCGTCGGCGAAGAGCTCGCGGACGCGCTCGACGGCCCGCTCGTCGGAGGCGCCCGGTGTGCCGTCGGCCAGGTCGGTGGCGTCGAAGCCGGCCCGCCGCCAGACGTCCTCGTGCATCTCGACGATGAAGGTGGAGCCGGTGTCGGAATAGGGGTAGCCGTGCACCTGCATGACCCCCCATTCCGTCTGCTCGACGAAGAACTGGAATGCCTCGAAGACCCGGTCCGTGCCGAGCCACATGTACTTGCTGTGCCGGCGGTCCAGCGAGGGGCGGAAGACATCCGCGTGGGCCGCCCGTACCGAGGAGTTGACTCCATCGGCCCCCACCACCAGGTCGTACGACGCGCGCAGCCACTCGGTGTCCGGCGCGACGGTCGAGAAGCGCAGGGTGACGCCGAGGCCGCGGCAGCGCTCCTGGAGCAGGCGGAGCAGTTCCTTGCGGCTCATGGCGGCGAAGCCCTGGCCGCCGACGGTGTGGCTCTCGCCCCGGTAGTGGATGTCGATGTCGGTCCAGCGGGCGAAGCGCCGGGCCATGGCCTCGGCGATGGTGGTGTCGGCGTTCTCGATGCCGCCGAGCGTCTCGTCGGAGAAGACGACGCCGAAGCCGAACGTGTCGTCGGGGGCGTTGCGCTCCCAGACGGTGATCTCGTGGGCGGGGTCGAGCTGCTTCATCAGGGCCGCGAAGTACAGCCCGCCGGGACCGCCGCCGATGATCGCGATATTCACGGGGGTTCCTCTTAACTCTCGGCGACGGCCTCGGTGGCCCGCTCGTCGTCATGGGCCCGGCGCACCTGGCGCAGCAGCTTGAAACGCTGCAGTTTGCCGCTCGTGTTGCGCGGCAGGGCGTCCTGGAACCGCACATCGCGCGGGTACTTGTAGGGCGCCAGGAGCTGCTTGACGTGGTCCTGGATCTCCTTCACCTTGGCCGCGTCGCCGGGCACGCCGTCCCGCAGCACCACGAAGGCGCACACGACCGAGCCGCGCTCCGGGTCGGGGCGAGCCACGACGGCGGATTCCACGACGTCGGGGTGGGTGTCGATGGCGGACTCGACCTCGGGGCCGCCGATGTTGTACCCGGAGGAGACGATCATGCTGTCGCTGCGGGCGTGGTAGTGGAAGTAGCCGTCCTCGTCCCGGTGGAAGATGTCACCGGTGATGTTCCAGCCCTCCAGGACGTAGTCCCGCTGTCTTTCGCCGCCGAGGTAACGGCAGCCGACCGGGCCGATGACACCGAGTCTGCCCGGCTCTCCGGGGCCGAGTTCCGTGCCGTCGGGGCCGAGGATCGTGGCGCGGAAGCCCGGGACCGCCTTTCCCGTGGCGCCGGGCCGGATGGCGTCCCCGGAGGCGGAGATGAAGATGTGCAGCAGCTCGGTGGCGCCGATGCCGTCGACCACCTTCAGGCCGATGCGTGTCCGCAGGTCCTCCCAGGTGGTGCGGGGTATGTGCTCGCCCGCCGAGACACCGATCCGCACCCCGGCCAGCTCCTGTTCCCTCCCCTCGCGCAGGATCGCACGGTAGGCGGTGGGCGCGGTCGCCAGGACGGTGACGCCGTGCCGCCGCACGATCTCCGCGAGCTGCAGAGGCGTGGCGGACTCCGTCAGCAGGGCGCAGGCACCGGCTCGCAGCGGGAAGACGACCAGCATGCCGAGGCCGAAGGTGAAGGCCAGGGGAGCGGTGCAGGCGACCAGATCGTCCGGCACCAGGCCCAGGGTATGGCGGCCGAAGGTGTTGTCAATGGACAGGATGTCGCGGTGGAAGTGCATGGTGATCTTGGGGACGCCGGTGGATCCCGAGGTGGGGCCGAGGAGCGCCACGTCGTCGGCGGCGGTGTCCACGTTGGTGAACTCGCCGGACTTGCCCATGGCCCTGGCCACCAGATCCTCCGGGCCGCTACCGCCGTACCCGACCACCGTCAGCCCGGTCAGCACGGTGTCCCGGACCGTGCGGACCTCGTCGGTGAACCGGTGGTCCACCAGGGCGATCGAGGGCCGGGTGCGTTCGGCGACGGGGGTGAGCTCCCGGGCGCGCAGGGCGGCCATCGTGGTCACCACGACACCACCGGCCTTGAGGACCCCGAGCCATGCCGCCACGGACCAGGGGTTGTTGGGCGAGCGCAGCAGGACGCGCTGCCCCGGCACCAGGCCCAGGTCCTCGGTGAGCACCTGGGCAACCTGATTGGCGCGGGTGCGCAGTTCGCCGTAGGTGCACAGCCCGCCGTCCGGGGTGCGCAGGGCGGGACGGCCGGGGCCGAACAGCGCGGTGGGGGTGTCGATGAGCTCGGTCGCCGCGTTGAGCCGGTCCGGGTAGCGCAGTTCCGGCGTCGTGAACTCGATCGTCGGCCACAGGTGCGCGGGCGGCAGCCGGTCGCGCGTGAAGGTGTCGATGTGCGCGGAGGGTGAGAGGGGGAGCGGAAGAGTCACGGAAGAGTCCTTCCGTCAGCCCGCCGGGAAGCGCAGCGGGTCAGGTGGGACGGATCAGGCCCTCCTGGACGACGGTTGCCAGGTGGCGGTGATCGCGTGTGAAGAAGCGGCCCGTGCCCAGGCCGCGGCCCGCGTCGGCGGCGGCGGCTTCCTGGACGTAGAGCAGCCAGTCGCCCAGCGGCCCCGGACGGTGGAACCACATCGCGTGGTCGAGGCTGGCGGTGACCAGCCCGGGCCTGGCCCAGGGCAGGTCGAGCACGCGCAGGACGGGTTCGAGGATGGTGTAGTCGCAGACGTACGCCAGGGCGGCCAGGTCCCGTTGGGCGTCGGTCAGCCCGTCGACCGGGCGGAGCGGGTCGAAGGGCCTCAGCCAGACCGCCTGATGCGGAAGGCGTTCTCCCTCGACGGTGAGGTAGACCGGGCCGGGGACATGCCGCATGTCGAAGCTGCGACCGCCGGACCAGTACGCCTTGGACTCCTTGGTCATGGACCCGCCGTCGCGCTCCGCGAGGTACTCCGCCGAGCTGGGCAGGGTCTCCGGGGCGGGCACGTCGTCGGCGAACGCGGCGTGGAAGGCCGCACCGGCCTCGCCCGCCGCGAAGCCGGCCAGGCACACATACAGCGGCTTGCCGTTCTGATAGCCGCGCACCTGCCGGGTGCTGTAGCCGCGCCCGTCGCGCACCACCTCCACCTCGTAGCGCACCTCGGCCCCGATGTCGGCGGGCCGCAGGAAGTAACTGTGCATCGAGTGCAGTGACTTGCCGTCGGTCACCGACCGCATGGCCGCCGCCGCGGCCTGGGCGACCAGATCGCCGCCGTACGCCTTGGGCCACGGGCACGGCTGGGTCGTGGCGGTGAAGGCGAGGTCGAAGTGCTCGGGCTGGGCGGGCTTCAGGGTGACGGCGGCGGTGAAGACGGCCGAGGTGGGGGGCGTCCCGGACATCAGCGGTCCAGCCAGTCGCGCAGCTCGGCGTCGGCGACGTCGGGCAGGTTGACCACGATGTTCTCCGGCGTCCGGGTGGTCATCCAGGTCAGCGGCTTGGTGCGGGAGAGGTTGCACTCCACATGGGGCATGAAGGGCGGTACGAAGACCCAGTCGCCCTCCTCCATGTCGACATAGTCCTCGAACCGCTCGCCGAAGTAGATGCGGGCCCGGCCGGAGAGGACATATCCGCCGGTCTCGGCCTCGCCGTGGTGGTGGGTCACCGAGCGGTAGCCGGGTTCGTTGCTGACCTTGCCGAACCACAGGCGGGTGGCCGGGGTGTGCTGGATGCTCACGCCCGAGACGCGGACGGCACCTCCCGAGTCGGCGGTGTTGCCGCTCTCCAGGCCGCCGCGCGTCACCACCGGGGCGACGATACCGCTGGGCAGCCGGTACATCGAATTGTCGCCTTCGAGGCGGTACTTGCTCAGGTCGGGCTCCATGGGGTCGGCTCCGTTCAGTCGGGGACCAGGATCCGATGTCTCGTGTTTCTCACGGTCGTCATTTAAAGTCAATACACCTGGATGGACCTGCCCGACCGTGGGACAGGACGGAACGCAACCGAGCCGGAGGCCCCATGACCCCCGTCCCCGTGAACCCGACCACCCTGCCGACACCCAGCGGCTACTCACACGGAACACTCGTCGGAAACACGCTCCACCTGGGGGGACAGACCGCCCTCGACGCCGATATGAAGATCGTTCCGGGCGGCATCGTCGAACAGTTCCGGCAGGCGTTCAGCAACCTGCTCACGACGCTGCGCGAGGTCGGCGGACAGCCCGAAGACCTGGTGAGCGTGACCATCTACCTCACCGACATCCCCGACTACCAGGCACACGGCAAGGAGATCGGCAAGGTCTGGCGCGAGCTCGCCGGGCCCGTCTACCCGGCCATGGCGGGCATCGGCTGCACGGCGCTGTGGCAGCCCGAGGCCATGATCGAGATTCTCGGTGTGGCCGTGATCCCGGAGGAGCGACTCGTGGCGCCGCACACCGGGAGGTGAGGCGGACCCGTCGCACCGGGGAGTGAGGCGGACCCCTCTCGTACCGCATCGAGGTCGGTCGCGTGGTGCGGCGGCGCACCGGGCCTCGTCCGGGAGCAGGTGATCACTCCGCCGCGCCAGGCGTTAGGGTGCCGGTACATGACCGCGCAGACGACAACGGCCACCACCGCAGCGGGCGAGCGGGAATCCCGCCACGCCCCGCTCATCCTCACGGTCTTCGGCCTCTATGCCCGGGGCGAGCACAACTGGCTCTCGGTCGCCTCGGTGATCAGCCTCATGGCGGATCTCGGCGTGGAGAGCCGGGCCGTGCGGTCCTCGGTCTCCCGGATGAAACGCCGCGATGTGCTGCGCGGCGAGCGCCACGAGGGTCTCGCCGGCTACTCGCTCGCCGACTCCACCCTGCAGACCCTCGCCGAGGGAGACGTGCGCATCTTCCGGCAGGCCAGAGCGTCCGGCGAGGACGGCTGGGTCCTCGTCGTGTTCTCCGTGCCCGAGTCCGAGCGCGAGAAGCGGCACGCACTGCGGACGGCCCTGACCCGGCTGGGCTTCGGCACCGCCGCGTCGGGCGTCTGGATCGCCCCCGGACACCTGGCGGCCGAAACCCGGCGCACCCTGGAACGCCGGGAACTGGCCGCGTACGTCGACATCTTCACCGGTGACCACTTCGCCTTCGGGGATCTGCGGGAAAAGGTCCGCTCCTGGTGGGACCTCGACGAACTCACCGCCCTGTACGCGGACTTCCTGGACCGGTACCGCCCCGTCCTGGACGCGGTGACACGGCACGAGCCGCCACCGCTGGAGGCGTTCCGTATCTATGCGCCGATGCTCACCCAGTGGCGCCGCATGCCCTACCGCGATCCGGGACTTCCCCTGGAACTCCTTCCGGAGGAGTGGAACGGCGTGGCCGCGGGCGAACTGTTCCACCGGCTCCACACCCAGCTGAGCGCCCCCGCGGCGGCACACGCCGCGGGGGTCCTCCGCGCCCAGCGCTGACGCGGCACGCACCTACACGCCGCTAGCCGACCGCGGCGAAGTCCGTCAGGAGCGTTTGTCGATGGTGATGAACGGGTCCCACTGGAAGTACCCCACCAACTTCTGCTCGCTGTCCAGGAGCTGGAAGAAGAAGCGGTACGTGACCTGGCCGGTCTTCTTGACGTCCGCCTCCCAGTAGTGGTCCTGATAGTCCTGGGTCTCGAAATCCGGCTGGTCGGTGGCCCCGTCCTTCGGAATCGGGTACGTGCCGTCGCCGATCACGATCCGCGGCTTGCTGATGAGCTGGTCGTTGCTCAGGTACCGGTACAGCAACGCGCAGTATTCGCTGTTGAGCGACAGCGTCGTCTCGCGCCACCTGATGATGTCCCTGGGGTTGGCCCGGAAGTTCAGCTCGGCCCCGGATGTACCGACGATCCGGTCCTGACGTGTCGTCATGTAGATCAGGGCGTGGTCGACCTGCGTCGGCGCGTCGGGGTTCCTCGATGCGTCGGGGTAGCGCTTGGCGATGGAGAACGCGTCGAACGCGATCATTACGTTGATGAATTCCGACATGTTCCTACTCCTCTTCCAGCTTGTATGCCATCGCCCGCGGGTAGTCGTGCCGCTGCAGGCGGACGCGGACCAGCAGCGGTCCGGCGTTGACCGGGTCGGTGGGGTCGGTGAGGCGGGCCAGCAGCTCGTCCAGGTCGGTGGTCTGCGCGATGCTGACCCCGTTCGCCGGGGTCTTCTTGCCGGAGAAGACCTCCGCGAGGCGGTCGTAGTGCCACGGGTGGAGGACGTTGTAGAAGTCTGCGCCATTGGTGGCGTCCGCGTCGCGCGAATCCCGGTCCGCGAAGTAGGACGGGTGCACCAGCATCTGCTCGATGCCGTAGAAGTGTCCGTTGTCCATGACGAACACCACCGACCGCAGCCCGAGCCTGGTGTGGGTGGAGATCTCCTGGCAGGTCTCCTGGAAGGCGCCGTCGCCGACGAACACCATCGGGCGGGCGTGGCCGCGCTCCGGGGCGAGCGCGGCGCCGGTGGCCGCGCCGACGGACCAGCCGATGGACAGCCAGCTGATCTGCGACAGGAACCCGCCCGCGGGCAGGGTCAGGTTCATCGAGCCGATGAGGGAGAACGCGGCGTCGGAGACGACCGTCCAGTCCTCCCGGGTCTCCCGGCCCAGGAAGTGGTTGATCCGGTCGAACACGCCGTCGTAGGTGAGCCGTTCGCCGGACCGGGACGACGCCCCGCCGGCACGCAGCGTGGCGCGGTGGTCCTGGAGGCTGGCGGGCCGGTCGTCGGGCGCGCCCTGGTGGGCGTGGGCCTCGGCGTAGTAGTCGGCGGTCAGGCCCCCCGAGCCGTAGCGCGCCACCAGCGCGTCCTGGAGGGCGGGGATCAGCCGGGTGAGCTGGACGTCGGGGAAGTACCGGGTGCCGACGCTGACGCCGCCCTGGGCAGCCACCACCCAGTCCGTGCCGACACACTGCTCCCCGTCGAGGTTCTTCGATGTGGACCAGGCGCCGAGGCCGATCCGGCAGGTGGCCCAGTCCTTGAAGATCCAGTGCACATCCGGGTGGCTGGCCTTGCCGTTGTAGACGCCGTGGAACTGCGGCCCCCGCTCGTCGACGACGGCCTTGGCGCCGACGGTGGTGCAGAACGGCACCCCGGTGACCTGCGTCAGGTCGATGAGTTGCCCGTCGAGGCGGAACCGCTCGACCTCCTCGCCCGCCCATACGATCGGGCGGGGCCTGCCGTCCGGGCCGGGGTGCTCCTCGATCAGAGCGAGGATCGCGTCGACGGCGCCCGCCAGCATGGTCTGGTTGCGCGCGCTGAACGGCCGCTCGCGGCGCAGCAGCGGCTCCTCGGCCACCGCACAGGGCTCGTCCCACAGGTCCTCCATGACCTCCAGATAGACGGGCCTGCGCTCGGACAGGCAGGCGGTGAGCGCGGCGTCGATCTGGCCCGGGGCGAGGCCCGGGTTGGAGATGACCTGCGCCTCCACGGTGACCTGCCGGTAGACGTCCAGGTTGCTCTCCCGGCGGGGGCTCATATGGGAGGTGAGCAGGCCGACGGCGCGGTAGTTCTGCCACTGCTCGTAGGGCGGGCAGGCGTTGATGGCGACGAGCGGGACGTGTTCCACATAGGCGCCGCCACAGGCATTGAGCAGATTGAACGCGCCGACGCTGTAGGTGACCGCGGCCGCGCCGATGCCATGGAGACGGGCGTAGGAGTCGGCGGCCTGGCCCGCGCCGCCCTCGGTGGGGGTGCCGACCCACTCGATGTCACCCTCGACCCGCAGGACGGTGAGGAACGGGCCGAGGTGGTTGCCGGGCACACCGAACAGATGGGTGATGCCCAACTCGGCCAGCCGGCGGGCCAGATAGCGGGCGACCGTGCACTCGGGGGTGATCTCGGTCATGAGCGGCCCCCCTGGCCCGGGCCCGGGGTGGTGACGGGCGGGGCCTGGTGGACGGCGATGGCGGCGCGGACGGCGCTCTCCAGGGCGCCCTCGATCCAGGCGTGCTTGAGGGAGGTGTGCTCTCCGGCGAAGTGCACGGGGCCTTCGGGGCGGGAGGCGTCCAGGTGGAAGCTGGTCATCTGGTGCGCGGTGTACGTGGCGGCCTCGCCGAAGGCGTACGGATCGCGGGCCCAGCTCTTGGTGGCGCCCCGGCCGGTGAAGAACACCTCGATGCGGCGGCCGTGCAGGGCCTGGAGGTTCCGCAGGGCGTAGACATAGCGCTCCGCCTCCCGCATCGAGTCCCAGCGCGCCGCGTCGTCGGACCAGGAGTACGAGGCGAGGACCACGCCACCGGTGCTGCCCTCGACCCCGTGCGAGGGGTAGTACATGAACCGGTTGGGGTTGTCGGTGGCCGAACCCCCGCCGAAGCAGTGGGTGGCGGGGCGGACGGCGGGACCGCGCAGCGGCATGGTGCTGTTGAACTGCCGCACCTCGTCGGTGACACCGCTGTCCTTGACCGCGGCGCCGAGCAGATCGGCGATGCCCGCCTCGGCGAGCGCGGGAGCGGGGCCACTCTCGTCGCCTTGCTGGTAGTAGTCGTAGAGGCCCGGTGAGATGCTCTCCAGCTCGTTGCGCCAGTCGTCCTCGGCGAACTCCCACCACCGGTGGCTGAACTCCAGCAGCACCTTGGTGGCCTGGTCGTAGTGGGTCTCGATGATGGCGCGGCGCTTCTTGTACGACATCGAGGGGACGATCTCCACGAAACGCAGGGTGGAGAACGGGATGGTGACGATCGCCAGATCCGCGGTCCACAGCTGTGTCGGGCCCGCCGGATTGTCCTCGGCGACGGTCTGTACGGCCACGCCCCACCCGCCCGGTCCGACGGCGCCGGTGCCCTCGGGGACAAAGTCGCGGCTGGGGTCGTCGTACTCGAGGCGGATCATGCGGTGGCCGAACCGCACCTCGTCGCGCAGGCCCCGGTGGAGGGCGTCGGGCAGCCGCCAACTGCCGCCGGGTATCTCCCAGTAGCGCACGGTGGGGCTGATGTCGGTGTGGCTCAGGAAGCTGTGGAAGAAGGAAAGGTGCAGCCGCGAGGACATGTTCTCCAGCGTGCCGACGGCCTCGATCGCCTCGTCGCTGAGCCCGGCGTAGTCGCGCAGGAAGCCGCCCATCGAATAGCCGTCGAAGTCGTGGATCACCCGGGCCCAGCCCTCGACCCACTGGTCGAACGGCTTGTTCACGCGCTGCCCGTCCACGACGTCGGAGTAGTAGTCCCGCACGCTCTCCAGGGCGTCGTCGACCATCTGCACGGCGGGGGCGCGGACCTCGTCGTCGGTGAGGTGGAAGCCCTCGTTGATCCGTTCCGGGGTGGTGGCGTAGTCGGCGCGCCGCACCTGGACGCGGTTGGTGCGGATCCAGGTGTTGCCGCGCTTGTCGGGCTCGCGGAAGTCGGGGCTGTCGTCGCCGTAGCTCCAGGTGCGGCCGGTGAAGGAGGTGTATGTCACCGGGAGGGCGGGGACATCGGGGCCGCTGCCGGTGGTGGGGTCGATGTCCACGTTGTAGAACTGGCGGCGGCCGAGCCCGAGTTTGTCGACGAGGGCGAGGACGAGCGGGTGGAAGTCGGGCAACCGCATGGCGCCGGCCTCGGCGTACTGGGCGGGGTCGTCGAAGGGCTGGTGGTGCTTGGTGGTGCGGAAGGTCTTGATGCGCCCGCCGACGCGGCCGGTGTTGGCCTCGAGGATGGTGACGTCGTGGCCCGCGTCCTTGAGCAGGCGGCCGGCCACGAGGCCGGTGATGCCGGCGCCGATGATGAGGATCTTCTTGCGGGGGTGGCGGGTGGGGCCGAGGCGGCCGGTGTCGATCAGGGTATGGAGATATTCGAGTTTGAGGTCGGTGTTGTCCGGCCCGATGAGGAGGAGTTCGCGGGCCAGCTTGAGACACGTCTGCCAGCGGGCACGGGTGGCGGAGTTGTCGCGCGGAGCGTCGGTCATAGCTTGCGATCGTAGATATGAAGAAACGATTTATCGATTCTTCGACTTGGCAATGCGTTGGTAAAGTCCAAAAACTGGAGACCTTGTGGCTGGCGGAATTTCGGCTTGCCGGATTTCTCTCCGGGGAAATCTTGATATCCGGATGGTGTGCAAGCTCTACCAGGGGCGGAAGAGGTGGGGGGAATGCGAGAACGCCCGTGCCGCGGTGAACTGAGTGGCCCTCACGCCGACATGCGCAACGGGCCCGTATCGGCCACGCCGAAGCGGTGGAAGGATGTCGAACTCCTGCCCGATAAAGGGAAAGGGGGAGTCGCATCAACACCTGTGGCCGCTCGTGTGCCCTTCAGAAACCGATTTCGGCGGGGAGGGTGGGATGTCCGTAGAGTTTCAGGCCGCCGAGGACATGCCGTAGGAGAAACGAGGTGGGCGGGTTTCCGGCCCGCCGGAAACCCGCCCACCTCGTCCGCATGGAATTTCAGTTCGACGTCGTGACCGCCTCCGGACTCGGTGCGTCGTCCTGAGCGGCCTCGCCCGGCTCCGCGTCCAGGCTTCGGCGGAAGGTCTCGGGAGCGGCCACCATCGTCGCCGCGGCGATGAGGGCACCCGCGGCGACCAGGAGCATCAGGCTCCAGGACGCCCCATCGCTCCACAGGATCACCGACGTGGCCAGCATCGGGGTGAAGCCGCCGAGCACCACACTGCCCGCCTGGTAGCCGATCGAGACTCCGCTGTAGCGGACCCGGGCGGGGAACAACTCCGCGTAGAACGCGGCCAGCGGGCCGAACACCGCGCCATGCCCGAAGGTCATGATCACGACCAGGGCCAGACAGATCAGCACCGGCGACCGGGTGTCGACCAGCAGGAAGAACGGTCCCGCGAAAGCCGCCATGAACAGCGCGCCCCCGATGAACACCGGCCGGCGGCCCACCCGGTCGGAGAGCGCGCCCCACAGCGGGATCACCGCGATGTCCACCGCGGCGGCGACCATCACCCCCGTCAGCCCCACCTGCCGTGACAGATCGAGTTGTTCGGAGAGGTAGGTGAGGATGAAGACGGTGAAGATGTAGTAGTTGCCGCCCTCCGCGAACCGGGCACCGACGGCGATCAGCACCTCCTTGGGGTGCCTGCGCACCACGTCGACCAGCGGCCGCCGGGACCGCCCGCCGCTCTCGGCCGCCTGGGCGATCGACTCGGGCTCGGAGATCCGGGACCGGATGTAGAGGCCGACGGTGGCCAGCAGCGCGCTGGCGAGGAAGGGCAGCCGCCACCCCCACGCCAGGAACTGCTCATCGGGCAGCAGCGACACGGCACTGAAGACACCGGTGCCCAGCAGTAGCCCGGCCGAGACGCCGGTCTGCGGCCACGCCCCGTACAGACCGCGCCGGCCGCTCGGCGCGTGCTCGACCGCCATGAGCACCGCGCCACCCCACTCGCCGCCGACCGCGAACCCCTGCACCAGGCGCAGGAACACCAGCAGGGCGGGGGCCCACAGGCCGATCTGGGCGTGCGTCGGCAACAGGCCGATCAGGGTCGTGGCCGACCCCATCAGGGTCAGTGTCACCACGAGGGTGGCCTTGCGGCTGACCTTGTCCCCGTAGTGCCCGGCCACGAACCCGCCCAGCGGGCGGGCCAGGAACCCGGCCGCGAAGGTCGCGAAGGCGGCCATGATTCCGGCGGTCGAGCTGACCTGCGGGAAGAACAGTCGGTTGACGACCAGGGCGGCGGCGGTCCCGTAGATCGTGAAGTCGTACCACTCGATCACGCTGCCGATGGTGCTGGACGTCAGTGCCCGCCTGGCCGGGGCCCCTGACGCCGTCGATGCTCCGGAGGGCATGGCTGCCTCCTCTTCTTCTTCTGCGCGGATGCCGATGGGATGGGTCAGGCGCCGTAGGAGTGGTCGGGGGCCCAGCTCAGGGGCTGCCCCGCGTACTTGGCCGCCCGGACATCGCCGGAGCGGGCGTGGCCTTCGAAGAGCTCGGTGCGTGCCGCCCGGCCGCAGACCTCCCCGAGCAGCGCGCTTGACGCCGGGTCGGTGACCTGCTGGTAGGTGACCGTCTTGAGGTACTTCCCGACCCACAGTCCGCCGGTGTAGCGGGCCGCGCCGCGCGTGGGCAGCACATGGTTGGTGCCGATCACCTTGTCCCCGTAGGAGACGCAGGTCCCCTCGCCGAGGAACAGGGCGCCGAAGTTCCGCATGGCGTCCAGGGCCTTGCGGGGCTCGGCCGTGAGGATCTGGACGTGCTCGCTGGCGTAGGAGTCGGCCAGTGCGTACGCCTCGTCGAGGTCGCCGACGACATGGACCTCACCGTGGTCCCGCCAGGCGGGCCCGGCCAGATCGCGGGTCGGCATGTCGGGCAGGATCTCCTCGATGTGCGCGATGACCTCGCGGCCGATCCGCTCCGACGTGGTGATCAGCACGGCCGGGGAGTCGGGCCCGTGCTCGGCCTGGCTGAGCAGGTCCACGGCCGCGATGAACGGGTCGGCGTGCTCGTCGGCAACCACCAGGGTCTCGGTCGGCCCGGCGAACAGGTCGATGCCCACCTCGCCGAACAACTGCCGCTTGGCCTCGGCCACATAGGCGTTGCCCGGCCCGGCGAGCAGGTCGACCTTGCCGATGCTCTCGGTGCCCAGGGCCATGGCGGCGATGGCCTGCACCCCGCCCAGCAGATGGATCTCATCGGCCCCGGCCAGGTACATGGCCGCGATCGTGGCATCGGGCACCTCGCCCCGGATGGGCGGTGTGCACGCCACGACCCTGGGCACCCCCGCGGTCTTGGCGGTGACGATGGTCATGTGCGCCGAGGCCAGCAGCGGGTAGCGGCCGCCGGGCACATAGGCACCGGCCGCGGCGACCGGGATGTGCTTCTGCCCCAGCGAAACGCCCGGCAGGGTCTCCATCTCGAACTCGCTCAGCGAGGCAAGCTGCCGCTCCGCGAAGGCGCGCACCTGGCGCTGGACGAAGCGGATGTCCTCCAGTACCTGCTCGGGAACGCGGGCGACGATCTCCTCGATCTCCTCCGCTGTCAGCCGGAAGGACTCCGGCTCCCAGCGGTCGAACCGGGCGGAGTACTCACGGACGGCGACGTCGCCGCGGGAGCGGATGTCGGAAATGATCCCGGTGACGGCGTCGATGACCTCCGGGCTGCTGCTGCCGGGCGTGCTCTTCGTGGCGGCGGCGGCTTTCAGGGTCAGGACCATGACGGAGCCAATCTCTCGGCGCCTCGTCGGCGCGTGGTTACGTATTCATGGACGTTACGCCTGCATCATGAATACGTAAACATGGCCACCGAAGATCTTTTGCTCACCACCCCGGCGGGGTGACGGTGGGTGCGCCGCTAGGATGACTACGTAAACACCCAAAAGCACCGTCGGGGCCGGGTCCGGCCCCGCGGATCCGGCCCTACGGAGGAGCTGTGGTCACCAGTCAGGATGTGGCCCGGCTGGCCGGAGTGTCACAGGCGACCGTCTCCCGGGTGCTCCAGGGCAGCGCCAGGGTCTCCCCGGAGACCAGGGAGCGCGTGCTGACCGCCATGAAGCAGGCCGGCTATCACCCCAACGCGGCCGCCAGGGCCATGCGCACCCGGCGCGCCGGCACGATCGGCGTGGTCGTCGCGGACATCACCAACCCCTTCTATCCGCAGTTGCTGGAAGCGGTCAGCGATGAACTCGGCCGCGCGGGGCAGCGGATGACCCTGTGGAACGCCACAGGACCGAGCGAGGCCAGTGCCCTGGAGGCCATCCGCGAAGGCGCGGTGGACGGGCTCCTGTTCACGACGGTGACCGAGATGTCCAAGCCGCTCGAAGAGGCGCTGCAGCGCAATGAGCCCGTGGTGCTGCTCCACCGGGGGCTGGACCACGTCGGCTGCGATCAGGTCACCGCCGACAATGTGGCCGGAGGGCGGCTCGCCGCCCGGTACCTGGTGCGGGCCGGACATGAGCGCATCGGGTTTCTGCGCGGACCGCAGTCGGCCAGCACCGCGCTCCACCGAGAGCGCGGCTTCCGCGAGATGCTCGGCGAACTGGGGCACCCGCTGGCGCCGGAACTGGTGCGGCCGGGGGACTTCTCCCACGACACGGCGCGCGCCGCGATGCGCGAACTGCTCGAGAGCCCGCATCCCCCCTCCGCCGTCTTCTGCGCCAACGACCTCACCGCCCTCGGCGCTGTCGACGGCGCGATTTCCCTGGGCGTGCGGGTCCCCGAGGACGTCTGGGTGGTCGGGTACGACGACATCGCGATGGCCGCGTGGGAGGCGTACGGTCTGACCACCGTGCGGCAGTCGATCACCGACATGGCGCGGATGGCCGTGCGCATGCTGATCGAGCGGATCGAGGACCGCACGCTGCCCGCCCGGCGCCGGGAGTTCCCGGCCGAGCTGGTGGTCCGGCGGTCCACCGCCCATACGCCCGCGTCCTGAAGCCGGTTGTTGCCCTCGCTTGGACGCGGTATGCGGACCCCGCTCTCGGACCCCGCTCGTGTACGCCGCCGCCCGGGCGCGTGGTGCTCCCGGGCGGGCGGTCTGTGAGGCGTTCAACTCGGCGGGCCGTCAGGCGTTTCCGCGTTCCACATGGCGGCCCGTCAGACGGTCAGCCCTCCAGGGTGTTCTGCAGGGCGGCGAGACCGTCGGAGTAGATGCCGTGGAAGAGCGCGACCGCTTCGTCCTCGCTGACGTCGGTGGGGGTGAACGTCCCGGACCACTCGACGTGCGAGGCGCCGGACCGGCCGGGGACCTCGCTCACGGTCAGGGTGGACAGGTAGTCGGTCACCGGGAACGGTGCGTCGAGGATGGCGTAGCTGTACGAGCGCGCCGCGTCGTCGAAGGCCACGAGCCGCTCGACGATCACACCGCCCTCCTCGTTGCGCAGATGGCGGACGCGGCCGCCCTCGGCGGGGACGCTCTCGGAGATGTACGGCAGCCAGTCGGGCAGCGAGTCGAAGCCGCCGATGAGCTGCCACACCTGCTCGGGCGGTACGGGCAGGTCGAGGGACGCGGTGGTGGAGGCCATGGAAATGCTCCTGTCGGGGTGGGAGACGGGAGGGTGGATCAGTTGGTGGGCAGGGGGGCCAGCGGGGAGACCAGTCCGGCGTCGCGCAGCTCGGTCCAGAACGCCGTGGGAATGGTCTCGTCGAGGGCCGCGACGTCCTCGGCGATGCGGCTGGGCCGGGTCGCACCCGGGATCACGGCGGCGGTCGCCGGATGGGCGAGGGCGAACTGCAGGGCAGCCGCCTTGACGCTGATGCCGTGCCGCTCGGCGAGTTCCTTGATGCGCGTGACCTTCTCGACGATGTGCGCGGGCGCGTCCTGGTACTCGAAGTGGGTGCCGCCCGCGAGGATGCCGGAGCTGTACGGGCCGCCGACGACGAGGTCGACGCCCTGGTCGACCGCTGTGGGGAGCAGGCGCTGCAGGGCGCGGTCGTGGTCCAGCAGTGTGTAGCGCCCGGCGAGCAGGAAGGCGTCCGGCTTCGGCTCGTCCAGGTCGAGGGTGAGCTCCACGGGCTCGACGCGGTTGACGCCGAGTCCCCAAGCCTTGATCACCCCCTCGTCGCGCAGCCGCTGCAGGACGCGGAAGGCGCCGGTGCGGGCGGTCTCGTAGACGGCGAGCCAATCGTCGCCGTGGAAGTCCTGCGCGACGTCGTGGACCCAGACGATGTCGAGCCGGTCGGTGCGCAGGCGCCGCAGACTGTCCTCGATCGACCGCAGGGTGGCGTCGGCCGTCCACTCGTGCACCATCTTGTTGGGACGGCCGTGTTCGAACAGGCCGCCCTTCTCGCCGAGGTCACGGGTAGCGGGGTCCTCCACCTCGTCGAGGATGACGCGACCCACCTTCGTGCTGAGCACGTACTGGTCGCGGGGACGCCCGGCGAGCGCGTCGCCGAGGCGTATCTCCGCCAGGCCGGCGCCGTAGAAGGGAGCGGTGTCGTAGTAACGGATGCCGTGGTCCCAGGCGGCGTCGACGGTCGCGGCGGCCTCCTCGGTGGAGACGTCGCGGAACATGTTGCCCAGCGGTGCCGTGCCCAAGCCGAGGCGACCGGGGAGCAGAGACTTGATGGTCATGAAAGGTCCTTGCGAAGAGGGGGAGCCGGCGGACTGATGGCTTCCAGCCGGTCCGCCGTTCTTGCGTCTTCGACAGTAGGATTGCCACTTCAGACTGTCCAAGACTCTCTTGGATAGAGTTGAGTCCTCGGAGGTCTTACATGCTCGACCTGCGCCAACTGCGCTATTTCATCGCGGTGGCCGAGACCGAACACGTCGGCCGCGCTGCCGAGCAACTCCACATCTCGCAGTCTCCTCTCAGTCGGCAGATCGCCCAACTGGAGAAGAACCTCGGCCTCACCCTGTTCGAGCGCAGCCAGCAGCGCATCCGGCTCACCCGCGACGGCGCGATCTTCCTCAGCGAGGCCAGGGCCCTGCTGCGCCACGCCGACCGGCTGGAGAACCTGGGCCGCCGGCTGGGCAGAGGCGAAGAGGGCGGTCTGTGCATCGGCTATGTCGCCGACGCCATGCACACGGGGGTACTGCCGGGGGCACTGCGCCGGCTGCAGGAGGAGAGCCCCGGCATCCATGTCGCGCTGTACAGCATGCCCGCGGCCGAGCAATTCGAGGGACTGCGCCAACGCAGCCTCGACATCGCCCTGGTGCGGGAGCCGCCGGACCGCGACGACCCCGTGCTGCGGGCCGCGCCACTGCTGGAGGACCCCTTGCTGCTCGTCCTCCCGGCGGGCCACCCGCTGGCCGCGCGCGAGACGATCGCGGCGCGGGACCTGGACGGCCAGCCGTGGATCGCGGTCGAGGAGCCGGGCGACCCGGTATGGCGGGACACGTTCGTCGCCGCGTGTGTCGCCTCGGGCTTCACGCCCGACATCCGGCTCGACGCCGCGGACCCGCTGACGGCACTCGGCCTGGTGGCCTCCGGCCTCGGGCTGGCGCTGGTGCAGAAGAGCATGGTGCGCGGGGCGACGGACGCCGTGGCCGTGCGCACACTGCCCTGGCACGAGGCGTCCGTTCACCTGTGGGCAGTCTGGCACCACATCGATCTGCGGCCGGTCGTCGCCTCGTTCCGCGAGACGGTGCTGTCGGATGAGCGGGAGATGGGTGCGGGGCCACTGGCCGGTGGGCTCGCCTCCGGGGCGTGAGGTCAGCCGGGGAGCCCGCACCCCGGAATCCGGAGTGACGAGGCGTCAAGGGGCGACGCCTCCAAGGGCGCCACGGCCGCGACCAGGGTGGTGAGCCTCGGGTCCCGGCCGGCCAGGTCGAGCGCTTCGCGCAGGGCGTCTTCGTATGTGGGCCGGGCCTGGCGGAGCAGTGTCAGACCGGCCTCGGTGACGTTGGTGTAGATCCCGCGCCGGTCGGTGGGACACAGGTAGCGGGAGAGGAGTTCGCGGTCCTCGAGCCGGGTGACCAGGCGGGTGGTGGCGCTCTGGCTGAGGGCGACGGCCTCGGCGACCTGCTTCATCTGCAGATGACCGTTCTCCCCGTCGTGCTGTCGGCTCAGGACGTCCAGAACCGCGTACTCGCGGGCGCTGAGCCCATGGCCGGTGTGCAGGGCCCCCTCGAGATGCGTCTCGATCCTGCTGTGCAGCAGCGACAGGGCGCACCAGCTCTGGGCGAGGGGAGTGGCGGCGAGGTCCGGCGTGGCCATGGGTGCCTCCTGGGTGGGGCGGGGTGAGGCGGGGCCGGGGCCCCGCGGTGGTGACGGTGACGTGATACACAGCCTGAGCAATATAGCGCGCTTGCAATTAGTGCGTATGCAAGTATCGTGGACGCTCGTAAAGGGCGGTAGCAATCACTTGGAGTGAACTTTCATGCCCATCGCACTGCTGGCCCTCGCCATCGGGGCCTTCGGGATCGGAACCACCGAGTTCGTGATCATGGGGCTGCTGCCCGAGGTCGCCGGGGACTTCGATGTGTCCATCCCCACCGCCGGGTTCCTGGTGACCGGTTACGCGCTCGGCGTCATGGTCGGCGCACCACTGATGACCGCTCTCGGTACGAAGATCTCCCGCAAGCACATGCTGATGCTGCTGATGGGGCTGTTCGTGGTGGGCAATCTGCTCTCCGCGCTCGCCCCCGCCTTCGGCGTGATGGCCGTGGGACGGATCGTCGCCTCCTTCGCGCACGGCGCGTTCTTCGGCATCGGATCGGTCGTCGCGGCCGACCTGGTCGCGCCCGAGAAGAAGGCCGGTGCCATCTCGATGATGTTCACCGGTCTGACCGTCGCCAACGTTGTCGGTGTGCCGCTGGGCACCTCGATCGGCCAGTCGCTGGGGTGGCGGACCACCTTCTTCCTCGTCGCGGCGCTCGGCGTGGTGGGCCTGGCGGGCATCGCCCGGCTCGTTCCCGACATCCCCAAGCCGGAGGGTGTGCACCTGGTCCATGAACTGGCAGCCTTCCGCAACGCGCAGGTGCTGCTGGCCATGGCGATGACCGTGCTCGGCTTCGGCGGTGTCTTCGCCGCGATCACTTACATCGCGCCGATGATGACCGAGGTCGCCGGCTTCGCGGACTCCTCGGTCACCTGGCTGCTGGTCCTCTTCGGGCTCGGCATGGTCGGCGGCAACCTCCTCGGGGGCCGGTTCGCCGACCGGGCGCTGATGCCGATGCTGTACGTGTCGCTGGGCGCGCTCGCGCTGGTCCTGGCCACGTTCACCTTCACCGCCCACAACAAGATCGCGGCGGCCATCTCCATCGCTCTCGTCGGCGCCCTTGGCTTCGCGACCGTGCCCCCGCTGCAGAAGCGGGTGCTGGACCACGCGGCGGGTGCTCCCACCCTGGCCTCCGCCGTCAACATCGGCGCCTTCAACCTGGGCAACGCGCTCTCGGCCTGGCTCGGCGGCCTGGTGATCTCGGCCGGACTCGGCTACACGGCCCCCAACTGGGTCGGTGCCATCCTCGCCGGATCCGCCCTGGCCCTCGCCGTCCTCTCCGCGGCCCTGGAGCGCCGCGACGCCCGCCACATCCCCGACGGCGCCACCACCGAGCCGGCCAGTGTTTCGACCGCCCGGCACTGATCTACCCGTCACCGAACAGCACCACCACCATCAAGGAGACCCTCCCGCCATGAGCACCATCGAGACCGCCGTCGCCCCGCTGACCACTCAGGATGCCGAGGCCCTCCTCCAGGCCGCCCGCGCCGCCGCCGAGGCGGCCGGGGTGACGGCCGCGATCAGCGTCCTCGACGCCGGTGGCCACCTCCTGGCCTTCCGGCGCGACGACCGGGCCGTACTGATCGCGGGGGAGACCAGCACCCGCAAGGCGTTCACCGCGCTGCAGCTCAACGCCCCCACCGCGGACCTGGTGGACGCGGTCCAGCCCGGAGGCGTCTTCCACACCCTGCCCACCGCCCTCGACCGCCCGCTGCTGTTCCTCGCCGGTGGCGTCCCGGTCCACCGCGACGGCCGGCTGATCGGCGCGATCGGCGTGGGCGGCGGCGCTCCCGAGCAGGACCACGGGATCGCCACCACCGCCCTCGCGACGCTCGGCTGACCCCCGAACCACCCACACGTACCCGCAGGCAGAAGCGAACCGAGAAGGACACCATGACCTCCGTACCCAACCTCACCCTCCACACCGGCCTCGAGATCCCGCAGCTGGGCTTCGGCGTCTTCCAGGTGGAGGACGAGCAGACCACCGGCGCGGTGCTCTCCGCCATCGAGGCCGGCTACCGCAGCATCGACACCGCGGCCATCTACGGCAACGAGGCCGGGGTCGGCCGTGCCCTGGCCACCTCCGGTGTCCCCCGCGAGGAGCTGTTCCTCACCACCAAGCTGTGGAACGCCGACCAGGGATACGACTCCACCCTCGCGGCCTTCGACGCCAGCGTGGCCAAGCTGGGCACCGACTATGTGGACCTCTACCTGATCCACTGGCCCACCCCCGCCCGCGACCTCTACCTGGACACCTGGCGCGCCCTGGAGAAGCTGCTGGCCGACGGCCGCACCCGCGCCATCGGTGTGTCCAACTTCCAGCCCGCCCACCTGCAGCGGCTGCTCGACCACAGTGGTGTGGTCCCGGTCATCAACCAGGTCGAGCTGCACCCCTACCTCCAGCAGGGACAGCTGCGGGACTTCCACGCCCAGCACAAGATCGCCACCGAGGCGTGGAGCCCGCTGGCCCAGGGCGCCCTTCTCCAGGACCCCGCCCTCGCCGCGATAGCGCAGCGACACGGCAAGACGCCCGCGCAGGTGGTCCTGCGCTGGCATCTGCAGCTGGGGAACGTCGTGATCCCCAAGTCCGTGACCCCCGCCCGCATCCGGGAGAACATCGACGTCTTCGATTTCACCCTCACCCCTGAGGACATCGAGGCGATCGACGCTCTCGACCGTGGCCAGCGCACCGGGCCGGACCCCGACACCCTCAACTGACCCGACGCCACTCCTCTCGACCGCGCCGCTGTGGCCGTGCTCATCAGCCGGCCGTGGCGGCGCGGCCCGTTCCCGCCCCTGATTCCCTTCCCCCTCGCCCCTGTTTCCCCTCTCCTGGAAGCCGTCTTCGCGTCATGTCCACTGCCCTGAGCCGCCTGACACACCCCCACGGCGGCCGCCTCACCCTCGGCCTGGAACTCCCCCTGGACAACGACTGGGGACAGTCCCGGCTGGCCACCGACCGGAAGGCGGGCCGCCCCTTCGGCGTGCCGTCCCTCGAAGCACACGCCCGCCTCGCCCGCCTCGCCGACCAGTCCGGATTCGCCGCCCTGTGGGTCCGGGACGTCCCGCTGTACGACCCGGTGCACTTCGGCGACGCCGGGTCGGTGTTCGAAACCTTTACGCATCTGGGCCACCTCGCGGCGATCACCGAACGCGCCGTCCTCGGCACCGCGGCCGTCGTTCTGCCACTGCGCCGGCCACTCCTGGTCGCCAAGGCGGCCGCGACCGTCGACGTCCTGTCCGGCGGGCGGTTCATCCTCGGCCTGGCCAGCGGTGACCGTCCCGTCGAATACCCGCTCTTCGACGTCGAGTTCACCACCCGCGCCGAGACCTTCCGCAACGGCGTCGAGGTGCTGCGCGCCGCCTGGTCCACCCCGCCGCCCGGCCAGGGGCTGGAACTGCCACGGCTCGGTCTCACCGCCGACCGGCAACTCGATGTACTGCCCAAACCCACCGCCGGGACCATCCCGATCGCGGTCGCGGGCAATGCCCAGCAGAGCCCGGAGTGGATCGCCGAACACGTCGACGCGAGCCTCAACTACCCCCGCGACCTCGGAGCGCTCCGCCTGAAGACGGAGAAGTGGCGGCGGCTGACGGCCGACCACCCCAAGCCCTATCTGACCCCCATGATGCTCGACCTCCTGCCCGACCCCGCGGCCCCCGCCACCGCCATCCGGCTCGGACTCCGCACCGGCCGGGACGGCCTCGTGGAACACCTGGAGAAGATGTCGGCCCTCGGCGTCGCGCACGTCTCCTTCAACCTGCGACCGGGCGACCGCCCCATCGACGACGTACTGGCCGAACTCACCGACCACGTACTGCCGCATTTCCCCTCACCGGTCGTCGCCGAGGGGCCCGCGGCGGGGTAGGCCGCCACATTCGTTTGTCCCACGTGGTAGACACGACGTTCATCTCGTGAGAAAAAAGGTTCCAGCCTGGCGCCCCTACGGAGCCACGGGCAGCAGTGGTCGACCTTCTGAACGAGCAGTGACGTGCCTAGCGCAAGGGAGCATGCGAATTGAGCAGGATGGGCGCGGTCGCGTCCTCGGCAGCCGCATCATCACCACCGAGGACGACCACTTTCACTCTCGACGGGGTCGGCAAGGTCTACCCGGGCGTCGTCGCCGTCTCCGACGTCACCCTCAGTGGCTATGCGGGCGAGGTGCTCGCCATCTGCGGTGCGAACGGCGCCGGCAAGTCGACGCTCACCAAGCTGCTGGCCGGTCAGGAGCGCCCCACCAGCGGGCGCGTGATCGTGGACGGATACGACGGTGAGATCACCACACCCTCCGCGGCCCTGGACGCCGGAGTGCTCCTCATGCATCAGGAGCCGGTCATCGTCGACACGTTCACCGTCCAGGAGAACGTCTGGCTGACCGGCCTCAGCTCGGCCGGCCGCCGGAAGCCGTGGCAACGCGTCGGGGGTCGCGACCGCGCGGATGGCACTCGCGCGGCCCTCGGCGTGGTCGGGATGCGCGACGTGGACCTCGGCATGCCGGCCGGACGGCTGGGCCCCGGTCCCCGTCAGATGGTGGCGCTCAGCCGGTCCCAGGTGAACGAGCACCGTGTGCTGCTGCTGGACGAGACCACCGCCTCCACCACGGAGGAGCACTTCAAGGACGTCGAGGCACTCGTACGCAAGGAGCGCGAAACCGGTGCCACGGTTGTCTTCGTCTCGCACCGCATGCCGGAGGTGTTCGCGCTCGCCGACCGCATCGCGGTCATGCGCAACGGCTCCCTCGTCGACGTCGTCGACAGGGCGGACACCACCCCCGACGAGATCATGACGCTCATGATCGGCGAGGCCGTGATGGCGCTCGAGCCACCGGAGCCGGTGTCCGCGTCCGCCGCCCCCGCCCTGCTGGAGGTGCGGGACGTGTCCTCGGGATCCGCGTCCGGCATCTCCTTCTCGGTGCAGGAAGGCGAGATCGTCGGTATCTACGGTCTGGTCGGCAGCGGGCGCAGCTCCCTCGCCCGGTCGATTTCGGGTCATCAGCACCGCGACACCGGCACGGTGCGGGTGCGTGGCCGCGAGGTGAACCCGCGCTCACCGCGGGCAGCCCTGCGCCAGGGGATCGCCTACCTCAGCGAGGACCGCAGGCGTGAGGGCTTCGTCAAGGACTTCGACAACGCGGCCAACCTCACGCTGAGCACGCTCGGCGCGTTCTCGACCGGCGGAGTGATGAACACCCGCCGTGAGCGCCGCCGGGTGGCGCAGCTGGTCTCCGACTTCCGCATCAAGGGCGGCGCCGAGCAGCTGACCAGCTCGCTCTCCGGTGGCAACCAGCAGAAGGTCTGCATCGCCAAGGCGCTCGAGAGCGAGCCCGATGTCCTCGTGCTGGACGAACCGACCAAGGGCATCGATGTCGGTGCCCGGCTGAACATCTACCAGATCGTGCGGAGCCTTTCGGAGCGGCGCAAGGCGGTCGTCGTCGTCACCAGCGAGGCCGAAGAGGCCCTGGCCCTGTGCAACCGGGTGCTCGTGCTGCGCGACGGCGTCATCGCCGGCGAGTTCGTCTCGAAGACCAGCACCACCGACGACTTGACCCGTACCGCCCTCGGAGGAGAAGTCCAGTGAGCCACGACACCGCGCCCAGGACGGTCGCCGCACCACCCACGGCCCAGGAAGAAACGCCCACTGGCGGCCTGACGCTCCGCCGCGCCGGGCAATGGGCGAAGGAGCAGTACCCGCTCTACATCCTCGTCGCCCTGCTGGTCTTCGCCGGCTTCACCTCCGACGCCTTCTTCTCCTCGTACAACATGTCCAACCTGCTGCTGCAGGTCTCGGTGATCGGCATCGTCACCCTCGCGCAGTTCCTCATCGTGCTCACCGGTGGCATCGACATCTCCGTCGGTGCGGTCGCCGGGCTCGCCGGTGTGCTCTCCGCCGGTCTCTTCGGCGGCGGGAACACCTTGCTCGCGGTGGCGGTGGCGATCGTGCTGGGCGGCGCCATCGGTGTCTTCAACGGCTACCTCATCGCCTACCGCGGGCTCGAAGCCTTCATCGTGACCCTCGGCATGCTCGCGCTGGGCCGCGGGCTCGTCTACGCCTACACCGAGGGCCAGCCGATCGCACCCCACGCCGCCGACTTCCGCTCCATCGCCACGACGGCGATCGCCGGTGTCCCCGTGCTCGGCATCGTCTGGATCGTTCTCGCGATGGCCATGGCCTTCCTCACCCGCCGCACCGTGTTCGGGCGCCGTGTGTACGCGCTCGGCAGCAGCAGGGAGGCCGCCCACGCTGCCGGTGTGCCGGTGAAGGCCACCATGATCTCGGTGTATGTGATCGCCGGTGTACTGGTGGGCTTCGCGGGCTTCCTGCTCGCCGCCCGTATCGGCGCGGCCACTCCGACCGGTGGGGACAACTACGAGATCGATTCGATCGCGGCGGTGGTCATCGGCGGTGCCAGCCTCGTGGGCGGCCGCGGGCGGGTGCTCGGAGCGTTCCTGGGCACGCTCATCTTCGGCGTGATCTCCAACCTGCTGGTGCTGCTCAATGTCTCCACATTCCTGCAGGACGCCTTCCGCGGGGCCCTGATCATCTTCGCGATGGTCCTCACCACCGTCCAGTTCACCCGGCGCCGTCGGCAGCAGACCGCACGTTCCTGATCCCAGCGCACGACCCGACACGACACGGAGACCTGCATGACAACCATGCGACGGGGCTCGCTCGCCGCACTGTCGGCGGCGGTGATCGGCCTGGCCGGCTGTTCGACCATCGGGGGCAAGGCGTCCTCCAGCGGACCCAAGGAGGCCAAGGACCCCACCGACGTCACCATCGGATTCTCCCAACGGCAACTGGACGCGCCCTACTTCGCGGCCATGGTCGACGCGGCCAGGAAGAAGGCCAGACAGCGGGGTTTCCACCTGGAGGTGCAGAACGCCGACGGTGACGCCGTCACCCAGCTGAACCAGGCCCAGACCCTGGTGGCTCAGGGCATTGATGTGCTCGTGGTCGACGCCATGAGCCCGAAGACGCAGAAGGTACAGCTCAAGGACGTGGCGGGGGAGGTGCCCCTCGTCTTCGTCGACACGGGCATCGAGGGGGTCGGCGTCACCTCCGTCTCCTCCGACAACTACGCGATCGGCAAGCTCTCCGGCCGGCTCGCGGCCAAGCGGTTCCACCACGGCTCGACGATCAGCCTGGCCATCCTCAACGGTGGCCCGGACGACGAGATCGTCGGCCCCGACCGCCAGCGGGGATTCCTCGATGGCCTGCGCGCCGGTGGCGTCAACTACCGGATTGTGGCCAGGACTTCCGCGAACTACTCACAGGACGCCGCGGTACCGGCCACCGAGTCGATCCTCGCGGCGCACCGGAACGTCGACATGATCGTCGGCCTCAACGACTCGATGACGCTCGGGGCCCTCAGCACACTGCGGGACAAGGGCAATAAGAAGACGCTGGTGGCCGCGGCGGCGGACGGCCAGAAGCAGGCGCTCCAGGAGATCAAGGCGGGTGGGTGCGAGGGACGGTACATCTCCACCGGTCTGAACTCGCCGAAGCTGGCCGCCGACCTCGCCTTCGACATCGCGCTGCGGATCGGTACCGGTGACGTGGCGCCGAAGGACATCAACAAGCAGCGGTACACCAAGGCCGCGGGCATCAACTGCGAGAACGTGGACGACTTCCTCGACCCGCACTCCGTGTTCTGATCCCGGGCGGGCCACCGCCTGGGCCGCGCCCATACGGCAGGGGCCGGAATCGTGAGATTCCGGCCCCTGCCGTATGCGATGCGATCGGTCAATCGCGTTGGTAGGCCGTGTCCGGCATGTCGCCGTTGATGGTGTAGCCACCGTCGACCGAGAGCGTCGCTCCGGTGGAGTACGACGCGTCCTCGGAGGCCAGGTAGGCGATCGCCGCGGCCACCTGTTCCGCGCGGGCGACCGCGCCGAGCGGGATGCGGCGGTTCAGCGAGGCCACGACGTCGTCCGTGTAGAGGGGCGTGGTCAGCGCGGACCAGGTCGCTCCGGGGCGCACCGCGTTGACCGTGATGCCGTACTCGGCCCACTCGCCCGCGAGGGTGAAGGTGAGCGCATCGATCCCGCCCTTGGAGGCGGCGTAGGCGGCCGCCTCGCGCAGCGAGATCACCGAGTGGATCGACGAGACGTTGACGATACGGCCCGGCTGCTTCGCCGCCACCATATGCCGCGCGACCGCGGTGGCCATGAGGAATGTGCCCCGCAGGTTGACGCCGAGCACCGTGTCGAAGTCGTCCACGCTCATCTCGAGGGCGGGGGAGATGCGCAGGATGCCCGCGCTGTTGACGAGCGAGAACGGGACGCCGAGCGTGGCCACCACGTCGTCCACGGCGGTCCGCACCTGGTCACCGTCGGAGACGTCCACCGCGAAGGGCATGGCGGAGCCACCGGCGTCGGCGATCGCGCGCGCGGACTCCTCGGCGCGCTCGGCCGAGATGTCGAAGACGGCGACGGAGCCGCCCTCGCTCGCGATGCGCTCGGCCGCGGCCCGGCCGATGCCCGCCCCCGCTCCGGTGACGATCGCGACACGATCGGTGAATCGGCTCATGCCACGCCCTCTCCCTCGTCCGGCACGGTGATCAGCACCGGCACGCCCCGTTCGTCGACATCGACCGGCACCTCGTCCTCGGCGATCTCGTGTACGCCGAGCGTGAACTGGGCGCTCAGCGTCGATCCGCCGGCGATCACGGGCACGCCGGGGCGCTCCAGCCTCTCGCCGAGCGGCATGAACGGCGAGGTGGTGTGCGGTTCGACGGCCACGATGTGTTCGGTGCCCCACCAGGGGTAATCGCCGGGTGCGTGGCACTCCTGCCACACCCATATCTCGGGGAACAGCTCGGACTGCCAACTCATCGTCGCCACCAGGCCGCAGCCGGGTGAGCGCAGCCCGAACCACCCGCCGGTGACGGTGGCGTAACCGAGGTCGGCCGTCGGGCCTTCGCCCGGAGCGAGTTCGAGGGCCCCCACGCCCGGCGCCACGGCGGGCACCCGTCGTGTCTCGCCCGGTGCCATCCACTGCCGGGCGCCGAAGTCCTCAGGGTGCGCGGTGAGCTCCCCGAAGGGGCCGTACACGGTGGCCGCGCTGGCCACGGTCGCGGTGTTGAAGGCGGGATGCAGACCCCAGTTCGAGGGGAGGTCCCGCGTCGAAAGGTTCTCCACCTCACTTCGGAAACGCAGCACGGAGCCGTCGAGCGAGAAGGTCTTCGTCATACGGAACGGGTAGCGGGCGAGCCGGGTGACGCACCGTAGCGCGGTCCCGTCCTCCGTCTGCACGGTCCCGGCCGCCCAGGAGCGTCGAGCCGCCTCACCGTGGAACGGCAGCGGAGCGCCGTGCACGGTGGTCGGTGGTCCCGCGTTCGGGAACAACTCCTGTAGGCCGCCTGCATAGTTGTCGAAGAACGACACGTCGCTCGCGTCCGCCGCGTCGGAGGCCGGCACCCGGTCCACCCAGCGCGGGTTGCGCCACAGGATCTCCTCGCCGGTGGCCTTCCAGACCAGAGAGAGGATGTCGGTGCCCCGGGCCGGGTTCACCAGCACCGTGACCGCGTCGTTCTCCAGTGTCCACGCACCGCCGTCGACGGGCCGGACCGCTGTTTCGCTCGCCATGCTCACTCCCATCCGATGACCGACTTGCCGACGCTGCCCGCGGCGAAGTCCGCGAAGGCATCGGGACCCTCCTCGATCGAGGAGACGCTGGTGATGATCGGAGCGAGGTCGACACCGAGCCGGCCGGCCTCCGCCACGGCCTCCATCATCAGCGGCACGCTGAAGACGAACATGCCGCGCAGGGTCACCTGACGCATGATCAGGTCCGGTACCGGGTCGATGGCGAAGTCGGGGCCGAGCCCCACGAAAACCACCGTGCCCCAGGTCTTCACGACCTCGACGGCGGTACGGCGGCCGTGGACGTTCCCGGAGGTGTCGATCACGGCGTTCGCGCCCCCGGGTACCACGGCCTCGATGTCGAAGCCCGCGGCATCATGGATCTCGGAGTAGCCGAGGCTTTCGGCGAAGGCGCGGCGCTCGGGGCTCGGGTCGGTGCCGACGGCGCGCAGCCCGAATGCCTTGGCCCAGGCGAGCACGGCGAGCCCGACCGGGCCGACGCCGATGACGACCACGGTCTCGCCCGGCCGCACCTCCGAGCGGAGCAGCGCCTGGTAGGCGGTCGTGGCACCGCAGGCGAGGAACGCGCCGACGGGGAAGCTCACCTCGTCGGGCAGCACCACGCAGTCCTTGGCCGTGACGACCAGCTCGTCCTGGCAGCCACCGGGCCGGTTGAGCGAGTACACCCGTGCGCCGCGCTCGCAGTGCACATCCCAGCCGCGCCGACAGCTTTCACACTGGCCGCAGCCGGAGTAGTGCTGTACCGCGACACGGTCGCCCACCTCGGGGTGGCTCACGCCGGGGCCGACCGCCTTGACCACTCCGGCGATCTCATGGCCGGGCGTCATCTCGGGCGAGCGCGGCTGAGTCGCCTGCCGCATCTCCTCGTGCGTCATATGGAAGTAGTGCAGGTCGCTTCCGCACAGCCCTGCGGCCTTCACATCGAGGATCAGCTCGCCCGGTCCTGGCTCGGGGAGTGGGGCGTCGACGACGGTGACCTTCTCCTTCGCGGCGAACCGCAGCGCACGAACCGTGGCGGTCGGCGCGGTGGTGGTTGTCATGGTGTCTCCTTTCCTGGGGCGCGGGAGGCGCGGGGTGCGGGTCGGTGCAGTGCCGAGATGTCCGCGGCGTACAGCACCGAGTCGGTGGTGACGGCGGGGTCGACGGTGCCGAGTGGCGGCGAGCAGCAGAGGTAGAGAACGGACTGGTCGGCGCCGCCGATGGCGACCGCGTAGGCGCTGAGACCGCCGGTTTCGACGAAGGCGAGGGGGGTGCCGTCCGGCGCGAGCAGCTGTGCGCCGTGCCCGATCGAGGAGGCGACCCAGACCCGGTCGTGTGCGTCGATGGCCAGACCGTCGGGCAGTACGGGCAGCTCGCGGGTGGCGCGTTCGATGTCGAGGTGGCCGGGCGGGTTGCCGTACTGCTTCCACACCCGCGGCTCCCCGAGCGTGGGTTGTCCGTCGGCGCTCCAGGTCACCGGCCACGAGGAGATGCGTCCGGCGAAGGTCTCCGCCACGAGCAGCCGCCGGCGGTCGGCGGTGAGCACCATGCCGTTGGGGAAGTTGAGGCCGTGGCCCTGCAGATCGGCTCCGCCGTCCGGGGAGATCCGCACCAGGGCCGTCTCGCGCAGGGACCCGGGCTCGGCGTCCGTATTGCCGAAGTTGCCGACGAGGGCCCAGCCGGACTCGGTGACGATCATGTCGTTGGCGACGCCCTCGATGAGGTCGCCGAAGCGCGACACGGTGGTGAGGGCCCGGCCGTCCCACCGCAGCAGGGCGCGCTCCAGCATCGAAACGACGAGCAGCGAGCCGTCGGGCGCGAATCCGAGCCCGGACGGCCGCCCCGGCACCTCGCACACCGTGCGCACCTCATGACAGCTGGTCGGCGAGCGGCCCGTACGGAAGGCGAGTACGCGCTCGCTGTAGAAGTCGGAGGCGAACAGCTCGCCGTCGCGCCATCGGGGTCCCTCGAGGAAGGTGAACCCGCCGGCGACGGGAGTGGCGTGGACGGTCGTCACCGATGGGCGCATAGGGCTCCTGTTCGTCGTGGCACCGCGACGGGCGATCACGAAGGCGGTCACGGCACATTCTCATGGTGCGGACTAGCTGTCTAGTGGGTGAGAATTTATTGGACGGTGTGGCCCGGTGTGCGGTGCGGTTACGCACGCTCCCGCGCGAACCAGGGCTCCAGGCCGCGATAGGCGTCCAGGAACTCCCGGTGGCGCGCGGTGTAGTCGCGATGCCGGTCTGCGGACGGGGTGAACTCCGCCTCCACTGTTGAGAGTTCGCGGGCCACCTCGAACCCGTCGACCAGGCCGCTGCCCACGGCGGCGGTGACGGCGGCACCGAGGCTGTTGGCCTCCTCGACGATGCTGCGGCGGCGCACGCGGGCTCCCCAGACGTCGGCGAGGATGTGCAGCCAGGTGTCGCTCGCCGCGCCCCCGCCGATGGCGTCGACGCGGTCGACCGGATGCCCGGCCTCGCGGAAGGCGGTGATGCAGGTCGCCAGGTTGAAGGCGACTCCCTCCAGGACGGCCTTCGTCAGATGTGCGGGGCCGTGGTGCCGGGAGAGTCCGACGAAGGCGCCGCGGGCGTCGGCGTTCCAGTACGGCGAGCGCTCGCCGAGCAGATGGGGCAGGAAGTAGAGCCCCGTGGTGTCGGCGTCCTCGATCCGCGCGAGGGTGCGGGCGATGCGCTCCGGGCCGTCGTCAGGGCGCAGCACATGTGCGATCCACTCGAGTGAGGCGCCGCCCGCCTGCATGGTGGCCGTCGGCACGTAGTGTCCGGGCAGGACGTGGTTGAACGTCATGGTGCGCATGGCGGGGTCGTACAGCGGCCGCCGGGCCGACATCGAGATCCACGAGGAGGAGCCGAGGTAGGTGTAGGCGCTGTCGCCGGATGTCAGCACCCCGGCGCCGAGCGCGGCGAGGGGGCCGTCTCCGCCGCCGATGACGACGGGGACTCCGGCGGGCACCCCGGTCTCCTCCGCGACGTGCGCACGGACCCGGCCGACGACCGAGGTGGACGCCACGATGTCGGGCAGCAGGCCCGGGTCGATGGTCGCCGCGTCGAGCACGGCTCGCGACCAGACGCCCGCCCGCTGGTCGAAGGCGTTGGTGCTGGAGGCGTCGGAGGGATCGGTGGCGAGCGTGCCGGTCAGACGCTGGACAATGTAGTCCTTGGTCAGGCATACGTGGGCCACTCGACGGAAGGTCCGCGGTTCGTTGTCGCGTACCCACATGACCTTGGCCAGTGAGTAGGTGGGGTGGATCCGGTGCCCCAGCAGTCGGTAGGCGCGCTCCTCGCCGAGTCCGGCGGCCAGCGTCCTCGCCTGCTCGGCGCTGCGGTGGTCGGCCCAGATCATCGCGGGCCGCACGGGCCGGTGCGCGCGGTCGAGCAGCACGGCCCCCATCATCTGGCCGCTGAACCCGATGACGCTGATCCGCTCCCGGGGTGTCCCGCTGCGGGCGAGCAGTTCACGGCCGGCCCGGCAGACGGCCTGCCACCAGGAGTCGGGGTCCTGTTCCGCGATGCCACCGGCGCGGAAGTCGGTGTCGTAGCGCACGGTCACCGCCGCCACCAGCCGGCCGTCGTCGGTGTGCAGGGACGCCTTGTTCCCGGTGGTGCCGAGGTCATGGGCGATGATCACGGATGTCTCTCCAGCTTCCTGGTGTCCGGGCGTGGCCTTCGGTGACCCCGGTGGTCACGCCGTGGAGCCCGCGGCGGATCTCGTCGCACAAGGGGAGTGCGTGGACGGCCCTGGCCGTCGAGGTGGCGCCCTGCCGATGGAGCGCTGCGCAGGTCACTGTCATCCTGTCCGTACAGGATGTCAAGAGCGATTGATCCTCACTCCGCACTCCGCACTCCGGGCCCCAGGCCGCGAAGGGGTGTGAGGGGAGTCGAGGGGGCGTGCGGAGCTTCGAGGGGGCTTCAGGGATCGCGGCAAAGGCGGCGGACCCGATGTCGCGTCAGGTCCGCCGCCGAGAGGGGAGTTCGGTGCACGGCAGAGGGCGGGAGGCCGGGCGGGGGCGAAGCCGGCCGCGCCGCGGGCCGGTCACCCGCCGCTGTCGCTCACCAGCATCGACGGTGGCGCGCCGGCCCGGCGCCGCCTGCGGACATGCACCTGGAAACGGCTGCGGTCCGCACGGTGGTAGGCCGTGAAGTACTCCACCGGCCTGCCCTCCTGGTCCCAAGCGGTGCTGCGCAGGAGCAGCACCGGATCGTGGGCGTCCACGCCGAGCGCCTCGGCCACCGACGGGGCGGCGGGCACCGCCTCCACCAGACGCCTGCCATGGTCCAGGCTGACGCCGTACTTGTCCTCCAGAAGGGCGTAGAGCGACTGGCGCGTCAGGTCTTCGTCGAGCAGTCCGGGCGCCACCTGGTGCGGCAGCCAGGTGCTGGTCAGCGCCCACGGCTCGTCGTTGACGTAGCGCAGTCGCTCCAGATGGAGCAGCGGCGAGCCCTCCTCTACCTCGAGCTCGCGGGCGGCGTCCGCCGTCGCGGGGGCGAACTCCAGCCGGCGCACCGTGCTGACCAGCACGGAACCGCGGGCGGCCACATCCTCGTACAGGCCCGTCATCGACTGGAAGAGCGACTCGTCGACCTTGCGGGCGGCCACGAACGTGCCCTGCCCCTTGCGCCGCACGATGCGGCCCTCGCCCTCCAGTTCGTCGAGGGCCTGACGTACGACGGTCCGGGAGACGCCGTACTGCTCGCACAGGCTCACCTCACCGGGCAGGCGCTCACCCACCTTCCAGACGCTGCCGAGCTGCGGCAGCAGCAACTCCTTGAGCTGCGCGTAGAAGGGCAGTGCGGCGCTGCGGTCAATCCGTCCGGGTTCCACGACGCAAGCGTAGCGCTAGGCAGGAAGACAACAGCCCGTCCTCTTGACATCCTGTACGTACAGGCCGTCTTATCGCTGCCGGAGTCCACGCAAGGAGACATCATGTCCTGGTATCAGGGTGCCCGGATAGCGGTCACCGGAGCCGCCGGAGGCATCGGACGGGCCACCTGCGCGCACCTGGCCGGTCTGGGCGTCGAGGTGTACGCCCTCGATCTCACCGAATCCCCCGTCGGGCGATCCATTCGCTGCGATGTCACCGACGAGGACAGTGTGGCGGCCGCGATCGGTACGGTTCTCACCGAGGGCGGCCGGATCGACGGTCTCGTCGCGGCCGCCGGGGTGGTCGAGGACGACGTACCCGCGGAGCGGATGAGCGCCGCCGAGTTCGACCGGGTGCTCGGCGTCAATCTGAGGGGGACGTTCCTCAGCTGCACCGCGGCCGCCCGACGGATGCTCGACGGGGCAGGGGGCCGGATCGTCACGGTCTCCTCGATGTCCGGCACCCATATCGTCAACCACCCGCAGAAGCAGTCCGCGTACAACGCCTCCAAGGCCGCGGTGAGTGCGCTGGCCCGTTCGCTGGCCGTCGAATGGGGCCCGCGCGGCGTGCGGGTCAACAGCGTCGCGCCCGGCTATGTCGCCACCGCGCTCAACGACCTCAAGCAGCACCTGCACGCGCGGTGGAAGGAGGGCACCGTCGCCGGACGGTTCGCGGAACCCGAGGAGATCGCCGCGGCCATCGCCTGGCTGCTCGGTGACGAGGCCGCCTACTGCGTGGGCACGGAACTGCTGATGGACGGGGGCTTCGCACTCCGATGAGCACATCGAGGACACCGGGCGGCGCAGGGGAACGGGGAACCATGGACCGGCGGGTGACCGTGACCGCGGACGGTGAGGTCATCGTGGAGGAGGTGGCCCGTGCGCGGCCCGCGGCCGGCGAGGCGCGGGTACGCACCCTGCTGACCGGCATCTGCGGCTCGGACGTACACGCCCGCCGCGGCGAACACCCCTTCATCTCCCGGCCGTACCACCCGGGACACGAGGCCGTCGGCGTGGTCGCCGACATCGGCCCCGGCGTCACATCCGTGGCCGAGGGGGACCGGGTGCTGCTCGAGCCCAATCTGGTGTGCGGGACCTGCCGCCACTGCCGCTCCGGCCGCTACAACATCTGCGGGGGACTGCGCGTGGTCGGCTGTCAGACGGCCGGGGCGATGGCGGACAGCTTCACCGTCCCCGCCGACCGGCTGCACCGGGTGCCCGATCGGCTCACCGATGTCCAGGCCGTGCTCGTCGAACCGCTGGCCACTCCCGTCCACGCGGTGCGCCAGGCCGGGGACCTCGTCGGCGGGGGCGTACTGGTCCTCGGCGCGGGGCCGATCGGGCTGCTCACCGCCCTGGCCGCGCGGGCGGCGGGCGCGCGGACCGTGATCGTCACCGACCCGGTGGCGGCGAAGCGGGACCGGGCGGTGCGGCTGGGGGCGGACGCGGCGCTCGCGTCCGGCACCCCCGGTCTGCCGGACCTGGTCAGGGAGCGGCTCGGCGGCGGCGCGGACGTGGTGTTCGACTGCGTATCCGTGTCCGCCTCGATCACCCAGGCCGTCCACTCCGTCGAGAAGGGCGGCACCGTCATGGTCGTCGGCGTGCCCCAGGGCCCGTCGAGTGTCCCGCTGGACCTCGTCCAGGACCGCGAGATCACCGTGCGGGGCGCCCTCATGTACGTCGGGGAGGACGTTTGCGCCGCGATGTCGCTTCTCGAGACCGGTGTCGTACCGGCTGATGAGTTCGTCACCGCCACCTTCCCCCTGGAGCGAGCGGCCGAGGCGTTCCGGGCCGCCGGTGGCCCGGACCAGATGAAGGTGCTGGTGACGGTCGGCTGACCGGCCCGCCGACGCACCGGAACGGCCACAACCGACGCACCGAAACCGCCAGAACCGAGGAGACGGCGTGAAAGCCATCGTCTACGACCGACCGTATGCGTTCCGCTACACCGACCTGCCGGATCCCGAGCCGGGCCCGGCCGAGGTACGTCTGCGCGTCCTGTCCGCGGGGGTCTGCGGCACGGATGCCCATCTCCACCGCGGTGAGTTCTCCCCCCGTTATCCGCTCACCCCCGGACACGAGGTGGTGGGCGAGGTGGAGTCGATGGGGGAGGGGGTGACGACTCTCGCCGTCGGACAGCGCGTCGCCCTCAACAACCGTGTCTCATGCGGTACGTGCGCCAACTGCCGCCGCGCCAGACCGGCCTTCTGCACCCGGCTGCGCGACCACGGTGTCACACGGCCGGGCGGCTTCGCCGAAATGATCGTGGTGCCCGCGTCCCACTGCCACCCCGCCGATGACATCCCCCTGGACGTCGTGGCCTTCGCCGAGCCCGTCGCGTGTGCCGTGCACGGCATGGACGTGCTCGCCCCGCAACCCGGCAGCGATGTCCTCGTCTTCGGCGCCGGCACCACCGGGCTGCTGCTCGCGCAGTTGCTGGCCGGCAGCGGCGCGGGGCGGGTGACCGTCGCGGCGCCGACCGAGGCCAAGCTGAAACTGGCACGGGACTTCGGCGCCGACGAGACGGTGGTCATGGACCGCCACGACGCCTCGGCCTCCCGCGTCGCGCTGCGCACACTGGCACCCGACGGCTTCGACACCGTTGTGGACGCCACCGGCGCCCTCGCCGTGATCGAGCAGTGCCTGCCGCTCACCCGTGATGGCGGGACCGTCTTCCTCTACGGCATGGCAGGGGAGCGAGAACGCATCGAACTCTCCCCGCACGAGATCTTCAGCCGGGAGCTGACCGTCCGCGGATCCTTCACCCAGGCGTTCAGCTTCGATCGCGCGCTGCGGGTCCTGCGCACGGGCCGGGTGCGCACCGACGGCATGATCACCCATCGGTTCGGGCTGGACGCCTACGGCGCCGCCCTCGACGCCGTCCGGGACGACCGCGGCTGCATCAAGGCGGTCATCCACCCCTGACCCCGGACGTGCGCGTCTCGCCCCTACGGCACACGGGACGCGGCCGACCTCGGCGGGCGAGGTCGGCCGCGTCCCGTAGGGGCGCCCTGACAGATGGGTCAGGACGTGCCGGAGGATGTGCCGGGCAGCACCGACGAGTGGCGTTCCCCCGGCGCCGCTCGTGGCGGCGTCGGAGTGGCCGTCTGGGTGTTGCCCATGGACTGCAATGCGGTGGCCACGATGGTCATTTCGGCGACACAGGCCCGCTGGGGGAGGGTGATGGCCGCCAGGCACGCCTCGGCGATGTCCGGTGGCTGGACGAACAGGTCGCGAAGTTCCCGGGGCGGGGGTTCGGGCCGGTCGTCGAGGATCGGGGTGTTCACGATGCCCGGCAGGATGGTGCACACCCGTATGCCGTTGCCGTACTCGTCCCGGCCGGCTCCCCGGGCGAGGCCCAGGAGCCCGGCCTTGGCGGCCTGATAGGCCGGGCCGGTGTGATCGGGCCACGCCCCGGCCACGCTCGACAGGATGACCACGTCGCCGTGGGCCTCGCGGAGTCGGGGGAGCAGGGCGTGCAGCAGGTAGAACGTCCCGCTCAGATTGGTGGCGAGCATGGAGTCCCAGGCCGGGGGAGTCAGCTGGGCCAGGCGCCGCTCGGGGATGTTGGTTCCGGCGGCACACACCAGGGTGTCCACCGGACCGGACATCCGCTGCGCCCAGTCCCGTACCGCCTCGGGGTCACCGACGTCCACACTGTGGTGGTGCAGACGGTCCGCCTCGGGCGCGGCGTCCCGAGCCTGTTTCTCGATCAGATGGCCACGCCGGGCCAGTCCGTGAACGGTCGCGCCCGCCTCGAGGAAGCGCCGTACGATCGCGAGCCCGATTCCGCTGCTCGCTCCGCTGACCACGGCGGTGCGCCCGCTCATGTCTCCGGGCCGGCCGGAAGGGTGGCTGTTCATGGGGTGTCCTCGGCCGCGGGCGGTCAGAAGGTGCCGTCGATCGTGATGCCCCCGTCGACGCGGAGGGTGGCACCGTGTACGAAAGAGGCGTCGGGGGAGAGGAGGAAGGCGATGCAGGTGGCGATCTCGACGGGCTCGGCCAGCCGTCGCATCGGGGTGCGCCGCACCAGCGTCTCCCGGTCGAGCGCTCCCGACTCCAGGCCACTGCGCACCATCTCGGTGGCCACGTATCCGGGCGCCACGGTGTTGACCCGGATGCCGGCCGGGCCCCACTCGGCCGCCAGGGTCCGGGTGAGGCCCAGCACTCCGCTCTTGGCGGTGGCGTAGCCGAGCCGGCCGGGGAGCCCGAAGGTCGACCCGACGGAACCGATGTTGACCACACTGGCCCGGCGGCTGCGGACCAGCAGGGGGTAGGCTCCGCGCGCGCAGTGCATCGCGCCGGTGAGATGGACCGCGAGCTGATGGGTCCACTGCAGGCTGTCGAAGTCCTGGGCCGCCTGCCGGAAGATCACCCCCGCGCCGTTGACCAGCGCGTCGAGCCCGCCGGCCCGCGTCGTGATGTCCTCGAACATCGCGGTGACACTGGCTTCATCGGTGACGTCGACGGCGACGGCCAGGTGCCCCCCTGCCACGGGGGACGCCGCGTCGAGGGCCGCGACCTGGTCCTGGGCGGCGTCGCTCTTGAGGTCGGCGACGACGATACGCCAGCCGCGCTCGGCGAGGATCCGGGCCGTGGCGGCCCCGATCCCCTGTGCGGCGCCGGTGATGAGAACGGTGGGGTCAGCCATGGGACTTCTCCGTGGTGGATTCGGTGGGCCGGGCATCGTGGACGCCCGGTGTGGAGGATCGCTTGAGGGACTGGCGGTAGGGGTCGGGGCTGATCAGCGCCGTGCACACGGTGATCAGCGCCATCGCCGTCATATAGAGGGCGATGAGGTGGTAGCCGTCGCCCGCCTCCAGCAGGGCGGTGGCGATCAGCGGGGACAGGCCGCCGGCGAGGACACTGGCCGCCTGTGAGCCGATCGAGGCGCCGCTGTAGCGGACCTCGGGCTCGAACAGCTCGGCGAAGTAGGCGGATTGCGGTGCGTACACCGCGTGGTTGCCGATGTTGACGCACAGGATCGTGACGAGATAGATGATCGGCAGCGACTCGCTGTCGAGCGCCCAGAAGAAGGGCCAGGACAGGGCGGCGAGCAGGACGGAACCGAAGAGCACGACGGGCCGGCGTCCGACCCGGTCCGACAGCCGTCCCCACAGGGGCAGGCTGATCAGCCCCAGGGCGGCCGTGATGACCACCCCGATGAGCAGGTCGTCGCGTTCCAGGGTGAGCACCGTCGTGCCGTAGGTGAGCACGAAGGTGGTGTGGATGTAGAAGGTGCTGTTCTCGGCGAACCTGATGCCCGCGGCGCGCAGGACGTTCCCGGGCTGGGTACGGAGCACGGCGATCACCGGCCGTCGCTCGATCCGGCCCTCCTTCTCCATCGCGCGGAACACCGGGGACTCGCTCACCCGGAGCCGGATGACGAGCCCGAGCACGATGAGCACCGCGGAGCCGAGGAAGGGAACGCGCCAGCCCCAGGCCTGGAAGTCGTGGTCGCTCATGTTGCCCGACAGGGCGAAGAAGGCCAGGTTGGCGATGAGCATTCCGGCGGGAACCCCCATCTGCGGCCAGCTGCCGTAGAAACCACGGCGGTTGGGCGGTGCGTGCTCGACCGCCATCAGGGCCGCCGCACCCCATTCGCCGCCCACCCCGAATCCCTGGACGACCCGCAGGGCCACCAGGAGCAGGGGCGCGGCGACACCCCAGGTGGAGTAGCCGGGAAGCAGCCCGATACAGAAGGTGCTGCTGCCCATGAGCAGCAGCGAGAGCACCAGCATGGACTTGCGGCCGATCTTGTCCCCGAAGTGTGCGAAGACGACGCCGCCGATGGGCCGGGCGGCGAACCCCACGGCGTAGGTGCTGAACGCGAGGAGCGTTCCCACCAGGGGTGAGGTGTCGGCGGGGAAGAAGAGCGTGTTGAAGACCAGGGCCGCGGCGATGCCGTAGGTGAAGAAGTCGTACCACTCGATGGCCGTTCCGATCATGGTCGCCCAGGCCACGGTGCGGATGTTGGGTGTGCCGGCGGGGGGACGGGAGGGTCGTGTGACGGCGGGGGGAGGATTCATGGCCGGATCCTTCGGGGCGGGGAGAGGAGGGGAGGAGCGGGTGTCCCGCGGCCCGGTGTGGCTCAGTCCGGGAGCAGGGTTTCCTTCAGGACCGGGCTCGGCCGCCGGGCGAGCTCGTCGAGGAGCTCCCCGGCCCGGTCGAGCGGCCGGGAGCGCTTGAGACCGTCGATGGCCGGGACGAGCCCTTCGGCCAGCAGGCCCATCGCGTGGGTGAAGTCCTCGCGCTGGTACATCTGGACGCCGATGAGCTCGCGTTCGCCGCGCTGGAGCGCCACTCCGCCGACGGTCAGTTCGGCGGGGCTGATGCCCACCAGGACGGTTCGGCCGCCACGGCAGGTCGCCGTCAGCGCCTGCGTGGTGGTGGCCTGCGCACCGACGCAGTCGAACACCACGTCCGCCCCCTCGGAACGGATGTGGTCCCCGGCCGCGAGAAGTGGCTGGGCGGCCGTCGTCCGCACGTGGTGGGGCACTCCGAGCCGGTGGGCGAGGTCCAGCCGCAGCGGGTCCCGGTCGGTCACCACCACATGGCCGACGCCCTGGGCGGCGAGCACGAGCGAGCAGAAGACGCCGATGGGCCCCGCACCGATCACCAGGACCTGATCACCGGCGCCGACGCGGGCCCGGCTGACCGCGTGCACGGCCACCGTCAGCGGTTCGATCAGGACCCGCAGTTCCTCGGGCACCCGGGGGTCGATCCGCAGGAGATGGCGTGGCGGGACGGTCAGGAACCGGGCCATGGCGCCGTCGATCTGGCCGCCGACGAACCGCATCCGCGCACATAGCTGCTCACGCCCTCGCGCGCAGTTGTGGCAGGTGCCGCAGCCGGCCGGGGGAACGATGACCACGGGGGTTCCGGGGACGAGCGGTGCGGCGCCGGTGGCATCGGAGGCGACGGCGTGTCCTTCGACGGTTCCCCACGCCTCGTGTCCGAGGACCAACGGGGGTTTGAGCACGGCGTGCTCGCCCGACCACATCTTCAGGTCGCTGCCGCACACGCCGACTTCGCGGACCCGGACCCGGACCTCGCCCGGTGGCGGGGGACCGGTGAGGTCCCGCTCGACGAGGGCGACCCGCCGGGGCGCGGTGACACGGATCTGACGCTGGTGGATGGCCGGGGCCCGCGACGCCTTCTCGGTCACGGGCGCGGAGTGGTCGGGAAGGGTCATCGCATCTCCTTGGCTCGGGCGAAAGCCCACCTCGGTGGTGGTGTGACGGCGACCACCGAGACATTCTCATGGCATGGACGTCATGTCCAGTGAGTGGTAACTTCCGATGTCGATGGTGGTGCGGACCGGACCCGGCCGTGCCACCGATCGGGCTCACCGACTGGGCTCACCGACTGGGAGAGACACCGAATGACTGCACAGACGCCGGCCGAGCCGGCGGACAGCGAACTGATCAAGCACATAGAGGAGCGGGCCCTGTTCGCCCGCCTGGAAACCGTGCGGCTGATCTCGATCGCCAAGACCGGCCACTACGCGTCCGGATTCTCCTGCGCGGAGATCCTGGCCACCCTCTACTACGGGGTGATGCGGCTGCGGCGCGGTGAACCGGACTGGCCCGACCGCGACCGGTTCCTCTTCGGCAAGGGCCACGCGGCGGCCACGCTGTACCCGCTGCTGGCCGACTGGGACTTCTTCGACGCGGCCGAACTCGACGAGTACACCCGTCTGGGGAACGCCTTCGGCGACCACCCGGACATGACCCGTATCCCCGGGATCGACTTCAGCTCCGGGTCGCTCGGCCACGCCCTGTCGGCCGGGACCGGCATGGCGCTGGGCGGCCGCCTCCAGGGGCGCCCGTACACCACGTTCGTCCTGCTCGGCGATGGAGAGCTGCACGAGGGACAGGTCTGGGAAGCGGCCCTGGGTGCCGCGCATCACCGGCTGGGGCGGCTGGTCGCCATCGTCGACCGCAACGACCACTCACTCGACGGCCGCATCGACGGCGTGACCGGGATCGAGCCACTGCTGGACAAGTGGCGGGCGTTCGGATGGCAGGCGCATGAGGTCGACGGACACGACGTGCCGGCCCTGCTGACCCTGCTGCGCTCGCTCGCCGAGGACACCGGCCGTGACCGTCCGGCCGTGGTCGTCGCCAACACCGTCAAGGGAAAGGGGATTTCCTACATGGAGTCCGAGTTCGGATGGCATCTCGGCTGGCTGGCCGAGCAGGACGAGGCCAACGCCCTGGCCGAACTGCGGGGGACACGGTGAGCGTCGCGCCCGGTCTGCAGCCGGAATCCTGGCATCTGCTGAGCCTGCTGGAACAGGCTCCGGGCCTTCAGGCCCTGGGTGACACCCTCGCCGACCTGGCCGACGAGGGCCATCCCGTCGTCGTCGGCACCGCCGACCTGAAGTACTCCAACGGACTGGTGCGCTTCCAGGACCGCCACCCGGACAAGTACGTCCAGTTCGGGATCTCCGAGCAGCACATGGTGTCCGCGGCGGCGGGTCTGGCCACCACCGGTCTGCGGCCCTACGTGGCCACCTTCGCGTCCTTCATGGCGCTGCTGGCCTGCGAACAGATCCGCACCGACGTCGCCTACACCCGCCAGCCCGTCCGGCTGATCGGCCACCACGCGGGCATCACCCTGGGCTTCTACGGGACCTCCCACCACGCGACCGAGGATCTGGCCATCACCCGGAGCATCGCCGGGCTCACCGTGGTGGCACCGGCGGATACCGCGGCCCTGGCCGCGGCGCTGCGCGCCTCGGTGGATCTCCCGGGCCCGGTCTACTTCCGGATCGGCCGTGGCCGGGACCCGGACGTCTACCCGGCCGGCACCACCCTGGAGATCGGAAAGGCGATCGAGCACGGTACCGGAAGCGACCTCACGCTCATCGCCACCGGCTCCATGGTCCACCCCGCCCTGGAGGCCGCGGCGGCGCTCACCGCGGACGGGTACAGCGTCGGCGTGCTGGATATGCACACGGTCAAACCGCTGGACGAGGCGGCGGTGCTCAAGGCCGCGCGGGGTTCCCGGCTGCTGATGACGGTGGAGGAACACAATGTGCTCGGCGGCCTCGGTGGCGCCGTGGCCGAGCTGATCAGCGAACACGGCGTACCGGTCCGGCTGCACCGCCACGGGATCCGGGACCAGTACAGCCTCATCGGCCCGCCCACGCATCTGTACCGGCACTACCGGCTGGACGCCGCCGGAGTCGAGGCAGAAGCCCGCGATCTGCTGCTCACCGGGGCCCGTTGACCCCGGAACGGCCGATCGCTCCGTGATCCGCCCGCCCCGGCGGAAAGGCCGGGGCGGGCACACGGCTTTGCCGGGTCAGCCGAAGTCGGCGACGGCTCCGGCCACGGCCTTCCAGCCCAGCGCCCGCGAAACCTCCTGGCCGGCCTCGACCAACCGCTCGCGCAGACCGGCGGCCGTGTCCGCGCCGAGGATCGCCTCCCGGACTCCGCTGATGGACAGCGCGGCACGTACCTGCCCCCGGTAGTCCAGGATCGGCACGCCGAGCGCGGCCACGCCGATGGTGACGTCCTGGTCGCTGACCGAGATTCCGGTGTCGAGGGTCTCCTCCAGTACCGGCACCAGCGCGTCCGCCGTGACCGGGGTGGACGGGGTGAACTGCTCCAAGGGCCCCTGCTCGAGGTAGTCCGGCCAGGTCGATCGGTCCTGGAAGGCCAGCAGGACACGCGAGGCCGCCCCGGCGTGCAGCGGCAGCGCACCGCCGAGCTTCAGGGCGAGGGACTGGACCCGCCGGCCGTCCAGCCGCTCGATGCACACCGCCTCACGGCCGCGCCGGACGCACAGATACACCGTCTCGCCGGTCTCGTCGTGGAGCCGCTCCATCACCGGCTGCGCGAAGCGCCGCTCGTCGAACCGCTCCACCACGGCGGTGCCGAGGCTGAGCAGATGGAAGCCCAGTCGGAAGGTGCCGCGTCGGCTGCCGCCCTCCACCATGTCGAGGTGCTGGAGGCTCGACAGGAGCCGGTAGACCGAGCTACGGGGCTCGCCCAGCTCCTCGGCGAGTTGGGCGGCCGTCGCCTCTCCTCGCGCCGCGAGCAGATCGAGGACCTCAACGGACTTACGGACGAGAGCCAGACCACCATCATGCGCCACGTGGGCAAAGATATCACTCAGCGGACAAGCGGTCTACTGGTCAGTAATCAACGGGAGAGGTGATGCGGGGTGCCGGGATTTGGCTGTCGCGCACGCGGCGCCGGAACCAGATGACCTTTCCGGTCGTGGTGACGCGGGCGCCGAAGGCATCGGCGAGCGCGGCGACGAGGAAGAGCCCGCGGCCGTTCTCGGCGTCGGGGGCGCTGTGGCGCAGTTGGGGCGCCTCCTGGCAGCCGTCCCCGACCTTGCAGATCACGCAGCACCCGCGGCGCAGCCGCAGCCGCAGCCACACGGGGCCGGCGGCGTGCTCGATCGCATTGGTCACCAGCTCGTCCACCATGAGGACGATGTCGTCGGCGGTGGTGTCGGGCACCCCCCAGCCGCGCAGCGCGCCGGCGGCGGCGCGGCGGGCGCGGCCCACGGCGGCCGGATCGGTGGCCAGTCGCAGGGCCAGCTCCTGCGGGGTGGTGTGGATATCGGGTGAGCCCGTCCGTCGATGTGGCTGTGGGTCGTTGGGGAGCGAGGGGGGCATGGTGGCGACCGCCCCGGCTGGGTTCACTGTCATTTCCGTACTCCTTTCCGGACTCCTTGTGGTCCGGAAGGGTTCGTGGCCCATCCCGTCATGGAGGGCTTCACCTCTCAGGGTCGCAGTGATTTCTGCCACAGTCAAGATCATTCGAAGAAATTTCTACTTCCTTGCCACTCCCCTGAAACCAAGGGGTGCGGGTCGTGTCGATCGTGTGTCGTAGAAATTTCTTCGACATGCATTGACAGTCCTCGAAACCTCTGCGACGTTGTGAATCGAGCCGCTGAGCACATCGAACCGGCCCTCCCCAGCCCGATCAGGGCGAACCTCAGCCCGATCAGGGCGCAGCCGACAGGTGAACGCGTCGGCACCGGCAGTCCCCCGCTGGAGCGCGAACCGACACCCGGCGGGCGGCGAACTCCCCCAGCCACCCCCCGCACATCGAGAAAAGGCAATCTCATGGCACATCGGGTCAAGCTGCGCCACAGAGCGCTCGCGGCCTCGTCCGCGGGAATCGGTCTCACCCTGCTGCTCACCTCATGCGGGAACGGCATCAGCGGCCAGGGCGACGACAAGCCGATCGTCGGGCTCGTCACCAAGACCGACGACAATCCGTTCTATGTGAAGATGCGCGAAGGCGCTCAGAAGAAGGCCCGCGAACTCGGCGTGGATCTGAGGACCTTCGCCGGTAAGGGCCAGGCCGACAACGACTCCCAGGTCAAGGCCATCGAGAACCTGGTGGCGGCGGGCGCGAAGGGCATTCTGATCACCCCGGCCGACTCCGGCGCGATCATCCCCGCCATCGATCGGGCCCGGAAGGCCGGCGTCATGGTCATCGCCCTGGACTCGCCGACGGAGCCGGCGTCCGCCGTGGACGCCACCTTCGCCACCGACAACCGGCTCGCCGGCCGGATGATCGGCAAGTGGGCCAAGGGGCAGATGGCGGGCAAACGGCCGCGGATCGCCCTGCTGGACCTCAGCTCGGAGCAGGTCAAGGTGGACATCCTGCGTAACCAGGGCTTCCTGGAGGGTTTCGGAATCGATGTCCGCGATCCGAAGCGGATCGGCGACGAGCGCGACTCCCGGATCGTCGGTCGTGAGGTGACCGGCGCGAACGAGGAGGGCGGGCGCGATGCCATGGAGAAGCTGCTGCAGAAGAACGGGTCCATCAACCTCGTCTACACCATCAACGAACCTGCCGCCGCCGGTGCTTACCAGGCGATCAAGGCGGCCGGCAAGCAGAAGGACATCACCATCGTGTCCATCGACGGCGGCTGTCCCGGCGTCAAGAACGTGGCCTCCGGGGCCATCGGTGCGACGTCGATGCAGTTCCCCGTGAAGATGGCCGCCGAGGGCGTCGCCGCCGCGGCCGCGCACGCCAAGGACGGCGACAAGCCCTCCGCCTCCTCCGGGCAGGGCTTCACCAACACCGGAGTCTCCCTCATCACGGACACCCCCGTATCCGGTCTGGAATCGAAGAAGTCGGACTGGGGCCTGCGCCACTGCTGGGGCTAGCCCCGGCAGCCATCCGACACACCCACCCTTCCGCACCGATTCCAGGAGTTGACCGTGGCCCACGACACCGTCCCCCAACACGCCGCAGACCCACCCACCACACGGCCGGAGCAGCGCGGACCGCTCGCCCGCGGACAGGCGGCCCTGCACACCAAGCCGCTGCTCGGCCCGCTCGTCGTCCTCCTCCTCGCTTCGCTGTTCTTCAGCGTGTGGGTGGGGTCCCGGTTCAGCGATCCGCTCAACATCTCGCTGATCGTCCAGCAGGTGCAGATCATCGGCATGGTCGGCATCGCACAGACGCTGATCGTGCTGACCGCGGGCATCGATCTGTCGGTCGGTGCCATCACCGTGCTCGCCTCCGTGGTGATGGGCAAGGCGGCGGTGGACCACGGTCTGCCCGTGCCACTGGCCCTGTTGCTCGGCGTCGTCATCGGCGGTGTCTGCGGCGGACTCAACGGCATGCTGGTCACCCGGTTCCGCATTCCGCCGTTCATCGCCACGCTCGGCACCCTCAGCGTCTTCTCGGCCCTCACCCTCTTCTACTCGCGGAGCGAGACGATCCGGGCTCAGGACGTGCCGTCCCTGCTGAGCTGGCCGGGCCGCTCCATCGACGTCCTGGGCACCGATGTGACCTACAGCTCGCTGTTGATGATCGGCTGTTTCGCCGCCGTGGCCTATCTGCTGCGGGGCACCGCGTGGGGCGCTCATCTGCACGCGGTGGGAGACAACCGGGAAGGGGCCCGCCTCAGCGGGATCCGCACCGGCCGAGTGCTGCTCAGCGTGTATGTCGTGGCCGGGCTGATCTGCGGTCTCGCCGCGTGGTTCCTCATCGGACGGATCGGTTCGGTCAGCCCGCAGGCCGGCGAGAACCTCAACCTCCAGTCCATCACCGCCGTCGTCATCGGCGGCACCAGCCTCTTCGGCGGCCGTGGCCATGTCCTCGGCACCCTCCTCGGGTCGCTCATCGTGGGCGTGTTCAGCAGTGGGCTCGCCCTGTCCGGAGTGGATGCCCTGTGGCAGGTCTTCACCGTCGGTGTTCTGGTGATCGTGGCCGTCGCCGCCGACCAGTGGATCCGGAAGGTGGCGGCATGAAGCCCGGGAACACCAGCACCGATGTGCTCGCCCTGGAGGCGCGCGGCCTGGTCAAGCGCTACGGACACGTCACCGCCCTCGGCGGGGCCGATGTCGAGCTGCGCGCCGGCGAGGTCCTGGCCGTCATCGGCGACAACGGCGCCGGCAAGTCGACGCTCATCAAGTGCCTCTCGGGGGCGGAGGTCCCCGACGCCGGGGAGATCCGTCTCTTCGGGGAGCCGGTGCGATTCCGCAACCCGCTGGACGCGCGGGACCATGGACTGGAGACCGTCTACCAGAATCTTGCCGTAGCTCCCTCCCGGGACATCCCCGCCAACCTCTTCCTGGGCCGTGAGCGCCGCAGGTCGGGCCCGCTCGGCAGCGTCTTCCGCCTGCTGGACAAGAAGGGGATGCGGGCGGAGACCCGGGAACTGCTCACCTCCCTCGGGCTGCTGACCATCCAGAATTTCTCCCAGCCGGTCGAAACGCTCTCCGGCGGGCAGCGCCAGGGCGTCGCGGTCGCACGCGCCGCCTGCTTCGGCAGCCGGGTGATCATCATGGACGAGCCGACGGCGGCGCTCGGAGTGCGGGAGTCGCAGCGGGTGCTCGACCTCATCCGCGAAATCCGCGACCGGGGCGTGCCGGTCATCCTGATCAGCCACGACATGCCCCATGTCTTCGACGTCGCCGACCGCATCCACGTTCAGCGGCTGGGCCGGCGTGCCGCGCTGGTGCGCACCTCCGACATCTCGATGCCCGACGCCGTCGCGCTGATGACCGGAGCACTGGACCCGGCGGAGCTCGACGGCAGATCCCCCACGGGCAACCCATGACCGCGCACAGCGACCACACCCTTACGTATCGGGAGCACGCATGAACGTCATCCGGCCCGCCGTGCGCCGTGTCTCCGGCGGACTGCTCACCGGCACCTTCGCCGCCCCTGAGGAGGCCGGCCCCGACGAGGTGACACTGTGGTGGCTCGGCCAGGCCGGATTCGCCCTGCGCCACCGCGGCCGGCTGATCCTGATCGACCCGTACCTCTCGGACACCCTCGCCGAGAAGTACCGCGGCACGCTCTTCCCGCACCGCCGGATGCACCCCACCCCGGTGGCCCCGGAGGCCATCCGCGGGGTCGACGCGGTGCTGTGCACCCACGGACACACCGACCACATGGACCCCGGCACCATCCGCGCCCTGCTCCCGCACAACGATCCGCGCTTCGTCGTCCCGCGCGCCGAGCGGGAACGGGCCCTGGAGCGTGGCGTTCCCGCGAGCCGGCTGACCGGCACCACCGCGGGGGAGCGCGTGAAACTGGCGGACGGCATCACCGTCGAACCGGTCCCCGCAGCCCATGAACGGCTCGAACGGGACGAGAACGGAGACCACCGCTTCCTCGGATATGTGCTCACGGTCGGCGGTGTCCGCGTCTACCACTCCGGCGACTGCGTCCCCTACGACGGACAGGCCGAACTGCTCCGCACACTCCGCGCCGACGTGGCGCTGCTGCCCGTCAACGGGCGCGACCGCCACCGCACCGAGAACGGCGTTCCCGGCAACTTCACCGTGCGGGAAGCGGCCGAGCTGTGCGAAGCCGCCGGGATCCCGCAGCTGCTCTGCCACCACTTCGGCCTGTTCGACTTCAACACCGTCGACCCCGAGGACGCCCGCGACGAACTGCTGCGCCGCGCCGCGCCACTGTCCTGGACCGTGCCGCGGGTGGGCGACGCCTACGTCCTCACCCCGGGCGACACCACCGCGAAAGAGGACCGATGAACCCCAGCGAACTCCTCAGGGAACTGCGCCGCGTCCGGGTCGTCCCGGTCGTCACCCTGCCCCACGTACGCCACGCCGACCCGCTCGGCGAGACACTGCTGGGGGCGGGACTGCCGGTCGCCGAGATCACCTTCCGCAGCCCGGCCGCCCGGGACGGGATCGCCACGCTGCGGGCCCGCCACCCCGAGCTGCTGGTCGGCGCCGGTACGGTCCTGGACCGCACGACCGTGGACCACGCCATCGACGCGGGAGCCCAGTTCGTGGTCGCGCCCGGCTTCAGCCCGGACGTCGTGGACCACTGCCTCGAGCGGGAGATCCCCGTCGTCCCCGGCATCAACAACCCCACCGGCATCGAGGCGGCCCTCGCCAGGGGACTGCCCCTGGTGAAGTACTTCCCGGCCGAGGCGTCGGGCGGACTGCGGCTGCTGGACGCCATGTCGGCTCCGTACGACGGGCTGGCGTTCATGCCCACGGGCGGCCTGACACCGGACAACCTCCCCGACTACCTGAGCCGGCCGCAGGTGGCCGCCTGCGGCGGCACCTGGATCGCCAGTACGGCGCTGCTGGCCGAGGGCGCGTACGAGGCCATCGGGCGCAACGCCCGCCGCGCGGTCGAGATCGCCGCCGCGGCCACCCCTTAGAGCCACTCTCCGCCGCGCCCCCTCGAAGCGCGGAATGGAACACCCACCCACCACACCCCAAAGGGACAGCATGACCACCACCTATGAACCCGCTCCCGGCACGGCGCTGGAGGGCAAGGTCGCCATCATCACCGGTGGCGCCTCCGGCATCGGCGAGGCCGTCGGCCGGATCTTCGCGGCCAACCGGGCCAAGGTCCTCCTGGTCGACACCGACGGCAAGCGACTGCAGCAGGTCGTCACCTCCATCCAGTCCCAGGGCGGCAGCTGCGTGGGCGTCGAAGCCGACGTCACCGAGGAGGAGCAGGTCCAGAGCTTCTTCCGGACCGCCGTGGACGAGTGGGGGCGGGTCGATCTGCTCGTCAACAGCGCGGGCCGCGACTCCCTTTCACCCCCGGTGACCGAGGTGACGCTGGAGGAGTGGAACAAGACCATCGGCCCCAATCTGACCGCGGTCTTCCTGTGCTGCCGCGAGGCGTTCCGCATCATGGAGCAGCAGCCCAGCGGCGGACGCATCATCAACATGGGATCCTCCTCGGCCCGGCTGGCCTCCGGCCCCGGCCACAGCCCCTACCGCGCCTCCAAGCACGGGATGATGGGATTCAGCAAGAATATTCTCCTTGAGGGCAAGGAGAAGAACATCGGTGTGACGGTGATCAACCCGTCCCACGTCAAGACCCCGATGACCGAGATCATCGACAAGGGCCTGTACGACGGCGACATCCCCGCCTACCTCGACGGCTGGCTGGACGACAAGGAACTCGCCGAGGGCATCCACGCCAGCTGCATCGACGTCGACAACGTCGCCGAGGTCTCCCTCTATGTGGCCACGCGCACGCCCGACGTCACCATCCCCCAGATCGCGCTCTACCCGACGCACAAGGCACACCGTTACGGCATGGAAGTCTGAGGCGGACGAGCGATGAAGGCAGCAGTACTGCAATCCGAGGGCGTCCTCACCCTCACCGACGTCCCCGCCCCCGCTCCCGTGGGCGACCGCTCGGTCCTCGTCCGCGTCGGCGGCGTGGGCGTGTGCGGCTCCGACGTGCTGAGATACGGCCGCGGGAAGGCATATCACTATCCGCTCGTCCTGGGCCACGAGTTCTCCGCCGTGGTCGAGGAGGCGCCGGAGGGAAGCCGCTTCCGCCCCGGGGACCGCGCCGCGGTCTTTCCCCTTCTGCCCGACCCGGCCGACCCGATGACCCAGATCGGCGAGTACGCCGTCGGTTCCGGCTACGACTACTACGGGTCGCGGCGCGACGGCGCGATGGCGGAGTTCCTCCACGTGCCCGAGGCCAATCTGGTGCCGGTGGCGCGGGATGTGCCGCTGGTCCACGCCGCCATGGTGGAGCCCGCCGCGGTGGCGCTCCACGCCATGCTGAAGTTCCAGCTGCCCGCCCATGCCACCGCGCTGGTGATCGGGGCCGGACCCATCGGAGCGCTGGCCGCCCAGTGGCTCCGCATCCTGGGCGCCAGCGAGGTGTACGTAGCCGATGTCGACGAGCGCAAGCGCGCCGTCATGGCCGGTCTCGGCTTCCCGGTCATCGACGCGTCCGCGGGTGACACGGTGGACGCGGTCCGCGAGCTGACCGGCGGCCGGGGCGTGGACTGCGCGGTGGAGGCGAGTGGTCTGCCCGCCACCCTCATCCAGGCCATCACCGCGGCGGCCCCGCTCGGCCAGGTCATGCTCCTGGGCGACATTTCCGGTGACCTGACCCTGCCCCGCGCCCTGGTCTCCTCCGTCCTCCGCCGCGAGCTGCGCGTCTACGGCACCTGGAATTCCAGGATCACCCCGGCCGGACGCAGCGAATGGGACATGGTGGTCCACCATCTGGGCCGCGATCTGAAGGTGGCGCCACTCATCAGCCACACCCCGAGCCTGGAGGAGGCACCGGCGATGTTCGCCGACATGCTGGAGCGCCGCACCTGGTACAACAAGGTCGTCTTCGCGGTCGCCGACCAGGCCCAGGCCGAGCTCATCCGGCCCGGTGTCGTGGGAGGTGTCTCATGAAGGCCGCCGTTCTGCGCCGACCCGGGGAGCTGGCGGTCGAGGAGCTGGCCGAGCCCACCGTCGGCGACGACGAACTGCTGGTGCGGGTCCGGGCCGCCTCCATCTGCGGCACCGACCTGCGCATCCTCAAGCACGGCCACTTCAAGATCCCGGACGGGCAGCGCCGGGTGCTGGGCCACGAGGTCGCCGGGGACGTGGTGGCGGCCGGACCGCGGGTGACCGCGTTCCACCCCGGCATGCGGGTCAGCGTCACCCCGAACGTGGGCTGTGGGCGCTGTGACATGTGCCGCCACGGATACAACAACATGTGCCCGGACTACGAGGCGTTCGGCATCAGCATCGACGGCGGCTTCCAGGAGCTGCTGCGGGTGCCCGGCTTCGCCGTCCAACGCGGCAACGTCTTCGAGATCCCCGAGGGCCTCTCGTACGCCGAGGCGGCCCTGGTGGAACCGTTCTCCTGCTGCTACAGCGGGCAGCGCGGGCTCCGGGTGGGCCCCGAGGACGTCGTGGTCATCACCGGAGCGGGCCCCATCGGCGCGTTCCACGTGCTGCTCGGCAAGCTCGCCGGGGCCCGCAAGGTGATCATCTCCAACCGCAGCCGCCCCCGGCTGGACCTCGCCGCCCGGCTCGGCGCCGATGTGTGCGTCGGGGTCCGCGAACAGGACCTGGCCGAGGTCGTCCGCGAACACACCGACGGCCGGGGCGCGGACGTGGTCATCACGGCGGTGTCCGACCCGCAGGTGCAGGCGCAGGCGGCGGAACTGCTCGCCCCGCACGGCCGGCTCAACTACTTCGCGGGCCTCGGCGCCGCGCGGACCATCCCGGTCGACACCAACGCCGTGCATTACAAGGGCCTCACCCTGACCGGGACGACCGGCTCGACCAACGGCGACTACGGCCGTTGTCTGCGGCTGGTCGGCGAGCGCCGCGTCGATCTGTCACCGTTGATCAGTGAGGTGTTCCCGCTGGAGAAGATCCACGACGCCTTCGCCTACGCGTCCTCCGGCGCCGGAATGAAGGCCATGGTCGCGTTCGATGGCGACCCCCATGCCACCACGACGCGCCCCGTGGCCCCGGCCGAAGGCAGGTGACTCCATGACCCACCGCTATGTCATGGCCCTCGACGCCGGTACCACCGGCATCCGGGCCATCCTCTTCGACAAGGCGGGCGACATCGCCGCGGTCGCCAGCCAGGAGTTCCCCCAGATCTATCCGCAGCCCGGCTGGGTCGAGCACAACCCGCTCGACATCTGGAACACCCAGGTCACCGTCGCCAAGCAGGTGCTGGCCCAGGCCGAGTGCGGCGCCGAGGACATCGCCGCCATCGGCGTCACCAACCAGCGCGAGACGGTGGTGATCTGGGACCGTGCCACCGGAGAGCCCATCCACCACGCGATCGTCTGGCAGGACCGCCGCACCGCCGCGCTGTGCGAGGAGCTCAAGGCCCGCGGCCTGGAGGAGCACGTCAAGCGCACCACCGGGCTGATCATCGACGCCTACTTCTCCGGCACCAAGGTGAAGTGGATCCTCGACAACGTCCCCGGCGCACGGCAGCGCGCCGACCGCGGCGAGCTCGCCTTCGGCACCGTCGACAGCTGGCTGATCTGGAACCTCACCGGCGGTGCCGCACACGTCACCGACTACACCAACGCCTCGCGCACCATGCTGTTCGACATCACCCGACTCGACTGGGACCAGCGGCTGCTCGACGAGCTCGACATCCCCCGCGCGATCCTGCCCGAGGTGCGCCCCACCAGCGAGGTCTACGGCCACACCGAGGAGTCGGTGCTGCTCGGCGCCCGGATCCCGGTCGCCTCGGCCGTCGGCGACCAGCAGGGCGCGCTGTTCGGCCAGGCGTGCTTCGAGGTGGGCACGGTGAAGGCCACGTACGGCACCGGGGCCTCACTGGTCCTCAACACCGGCGACAGCCCGGTCTTCAGCGACAGCGGCATGCTGACCACCATCGCCTGGGGCGTCGACGGCGGCGTGGAGTACGCCCTGGAAGGTCTGATCTTCGTGGCCGCCGCCTCCATCCAGTGGCTGCGCGACGAGCTGCAGATCGTCTACGACGCCGAGGACACCGAGTACGCCGCCCGGGATGTCCCCGACACCAACGGCGTCTATGTCGTACCGGCCTTCGTGGGGCTCGCCGCCCCGTACTGGGACCAGTACGCCCGTGGTGCCATCCTCGGCCTGACCCGCGGCGCCAGCCGCAAGCACGTCATCCGCGCCACGCTGGAGTCCATCGCCTACCAGATCCGCGACGTCATCACCTGCATGGAGGCCGACTCGGGCATCTCCACCCGGGAGATCAAGGTCGATGGCGGAGCCACCGCCAACAACTTCCTCATGCAGTTCCAGGCCGACATCCTCGACGTCCCCGTGCTGCGCCCCACCGTCATCGAGTCCTCGGCCCGCGGCGCGGCCTTTCTCGCCGGCCTGGCCACCGGGTTCTGGACGGACCGGGCCGAGCTGACCGACACCTTCCGCCTCGAGCGCCGCTTCGACTGCGCGATGGACCGTGCCCGGGCCGACCGGCTCTACGCGGGCTGGCAGAAGGCGGTGGGCTGCGCCCGGGACTGGGAGGAGCACTGACCCGGCCGCCCATCCGGCCCGTACCACCGCACGGCTCCTCAGAAGGAGAAACCCCTATGCCGCGGACGTATCACGCCGCCGCCCGCCCGACGATGTACTTCATCGGCGTCACCACCACCAAGTCGTCCATCATGAAGGTCTTTCCGGCCTGGGCGCGTGAGCTGAACCTCGACGCCGTCATCGAGGGCATCGACCTTCCGCTGGACGACACCCCCGGCCACTACCGGGAGGTCGTCGACTTCATCAAGCACGACCCGCACTCGCTGGGCGCGCTGGTCACCACCCACAAGCTCAACCTCTACAAGGCCGCCCACGACCTGTTCGACGGCGTCGGCCACGAAACCGAGCTGCTGGACGAGGTCAGCAGCATCTCCAAGCGCGCGGGCCGGCTGTGGGGCCACGCCATGGACCCCCTCACCAGCGGCCTTGCCCTGGAGGCCATCGTGCCCGACGGCTACTGGTCCGGCACCGGGGGCGAACTGCTGCTGCTCGGGGCCGGCGGCTCGTCCCTCGCCCTCACCCTGTACCTGCACAATCGGGCGGCGGCCGGTGGCGACGTCCCCTCCCGCATCGTGGTCACGGGCCGCCGCGGGGCCCGGCTGCGCGAGATGCGCACCGTCCACGAACGCCTCGGCTTCACCATCCCGATCACCTACCAGCAGGCCCCCGAGCCGCGTGACAACGACGCCCAGCTGCGGACTCTCGCTCCCGGCTCCGTCGTGGTCAACGCGACCGGACTCGGCAAGGACCGGCCCGGATCCCCGCTGACCGATGCCGCCCGCTTCCCCCAGGATGGCATCGCCTGGGACTTCAATTACCGCGGCGACCTGGTCTTCCTGGACCAGGCGCGGGCCCAGCGGGACGCCCGCGAGCTGAACGTGGTCGACGGCTGGCTGTACTTCATCCACGGCTGGACCCGCGTCATGGCCGAGGTCTTCCACATCGACATCCCCACCCACGGCCCCGCCTTCGAGCGGCTGTCCCGCATCGCCCGCGACGTCACCAAGGAGAACGCATGAGCGCCACCGCCCCCCGCCCCGCCGTCGTCACCGACTTCAGCCTCGTCACCGGGCTCTCCCAGACCAAGAAGCCGCTCCAGCGCCGCATCTCCGCCATGGCCGGGATGTACGCCGACCAGGAGGCCGCGCGGCGCCTGGCCGAAGAGGACGTCCTGGTCTACGAGTTCTTCGACATGGGCGTCCCCCAGAGCTCGGGCGAGGTGGCCTACGGCACCAGCATCACCTACCCGGGCAAGGTCGGCGACGAGTACTTCATGACCAAGGGCCACTTCCATTCCGTGCTCGACACCGCCGAGATCTACTACTGCCTGCGCGGCCGGGGCCTGATGATGATGGAGAACCCCGAGGGCGATGTGCAGTGGGAGGAATTCACCCCCGGCAAGGGCGTCTACGTCCCCGGCCGGTACGCCCACCGCTCCATCAACACCTCGCCCGACGAGCCGCTGATCACCTTCTTCGCTTTCCCCGGCCACGCCGGACACGACTACGGCACCATCGAGTCCAAGGGCTTCCGCAAGATCGTGGTGGAGCGCGACGGCGCCCCGGCGGTCGTGGACAACCCGAAGTGGGCACAGTGACAACCCGGATCGCCGTGACGCCCCGCTCGCTGTCCCAGGGCGGCCACCCCGCGCTGGCCGCCCTGGAGGCGGCGGGCTACGACGTGGTCTTCCCCACCCCCGGGCGCCAGCCCACCCGGGAGGAACAGCTGCGGTTCCTGCCCGCGTGCGTCGGCTATCTCGCCGGGGTCGAGCCCATCACCCGCGAGGTGCTGGCCGCGGCCCCCGACCTCAAGGTCATCAGCCGCAACGGGGTCGGAGTCGACTCCGTCGACCTGACCGCGGCCGCCGAGCAGGGGGTGGCCGTCGAGACCGCCGCCGGAGCCAACGCCCAGGGCGTCGCCGAACTCGCCATCGCCCTCCTGCTCGCCGGGCTGCGCCGCATCCCACCGCAGGACGCGGCGCTCAAGGCGGGGAGGTGGCAGCGGATCGAGGGCCGGGAGGCGGTGGGACGCACCCTCGGGGTCGTGGGGTGCGGGCAGATCGGCCGCCGGGTCGTCCGGCTCGGCCTCGGGCTCGGCATGTCCGTACGCGCCTTCGACGCGTTCCCCGATCCGGAGTTCACCCCCGCCGGGGACTTCTCGTACACCACGATGGAGGACCTGCTCGCCCGCTCGGACGCGGTGACCCTGCACTGTCCGCCCGCGGAGCGGCCACTGATCGACAAGGGCGCCCTCGCGGCCATGCGGTCCGGTACCTATCTCGTCAACACCGCCCGCTCGAGCCTGGTCGACGACGGCGCGGTCCTCGAGGCCCTCGCCGGGGGCAGGCTCACCGGGTACGCCACCGATGTGTACGACCAGGAGCCGCCCGCGCCCCAGGAGCTGCTCCAGCACCCGCAGGTGATCACCACACCCCATATCGGGGGGTACACCAGGGAGAGTGTGGAGCGCGCCACCCGCGCGGCCGTGGAGAATCTGCTACGGGTACTTACCGTCCCTTCCTGAGACCACGGAGCGAGTCATGGCTGTCCCGGCGGATGAGGCCGGCAATGTGCTGCACCTCATCACCAGCAAGCTGCCCTACCTACCGGGCGCGCTGCGCCAGATCGGCGAGTATCTGCTGGCCCACCCCCAGCAGGCGCAGTCGATGACCATTTCGCAGCTGGCCTCGGCCTGTGGAGTGGCCGAGTCGACGGTCTCCCGGTTCGTCCGCGAGCTGCGCATGGACAGCTATCACTCGCTCCGCCTCAGCCTCGCCGAGGCCACCTTCGCCACCCGGTCGGCCGGCGCGGGCCGGGACGAGGAGTTCGTCTACGAGGGCATCCTCCGCGGTGACGAGCCCCCGGCCATCGTGGGAAAGATCGAGCGCAGCAGCCGCCAGACGCTGGCACAGACCGCCAAGCAGGTCAGCGGCGACGCCATCAGCCGCGCCGTGGACCTGCTGCACGACGCGGACGCGGTGGTGTTCTGCTGCATGGGCTCCTCCAGCATCGCCGCGGAGGAGGGGGTCATGCGGTTCACCCGGGCGGGCAAGAAGTGCCTGCTCTACCGCGACCAGAGCGTGCAGGTCATGCTGGCCACCATCCTGACGCCGCGGGATGTGCTGATCGGCATCAGCGACTCCGGCAAGTCCACCGCGATCGTGGACGCCATGCGGCTCGCCCGGCAGACCGGGGCCACTTCGATCGGCATCACCTCGGCCCAGGACAGTCCGCTGGCGGAGCTCAGCGATGTACCGCTGTTCACCTCGAACGTCACGGGGGAGGGGCTGTACGGGGAGTCCGTCACCTCGAAGTGGGGCCAGCTGCTGCTGATCGACATCCTCTACGCCACCTACGCGGCACGCCACTTCGACGACACCCTCCAGCACCTCAAGGAGACCTACGAGGCGGGCATCCGCCACTCCCGTTCCCCCGGCAGCCCGCCTGTGGAGAGCTGAACCCCGGGACCGGTCACCTGGACACGATCCGCAGGATCGCCGTGCCCTCCTCCCCGGCCGCCATCAGGATCACCACGGCGCCGGGCTGAGCGGCCGGCCGCATGGTGCCCACCCTTCCGCACGAGTTGCTGCTGCCGTGGTCGCGCAGCACGGTGATGCACCCCTGACCCGGACCGCTCGCCCCGCCCTGGGACCGGCCATTGCCCGACTTCACCGTGTACTCGACCTTGTTCGGCCCGACCTCGGTCACCGACAGCGTCGCCGGACCGGCCGGGCTCTTGAACCGGACCGTCACCGGACCGGACACCGCGATCTCGCAGTTGCCGTCCGCGCAGGCGGCGACATCACGCCCGTCCGCCGCCGACACGGAGGGTTTCGCCGAGGGGCTGCGACCCCCGGAGGGGCTTGTTGAAGGCGACGTGGAACGGGACGCCGACGGCTGGTCACCGCGCGAGGGCGCCCCGTCGGTCTTGTCCGATCCACCACAGCCGGCCACGGCCACAGCGGTCAGCACCGCCAGTCCCAGACCCGCTCCCGCCTGACACGCTCGCATCCTTCGCGCCCTGCCTACCGATGTCCTCGCGGCCATGATGTCCCCCGTGCTCCAGTCGGTGCGTGCCAACGTACCTTCTGTTCGCGCGATCACCGTGCAAGCTCTTCCCCTTCGCCCCGTCATCTTCGTCGTGCTCGTCCAGGTGGATGGACGAGCGGGCCGCCGGTGCCCCACCCCCGTGGGAAGGACTCCCGTGGTCACCGTCTCCACGCCCAGCGGTGCCCTGCCCGGTGCGTCCACCCGCGGAATCGCCGCCTTCAAGGGCATCCCCTACGCCGCGCCGCCCTTCGGCCCGACCACTTCATGCCGCCGCGGCCACCGGCGCCACCTAGGGCGTATCGATCATCGGATCGTTGGTCTGATGTGTCGTTGACTGATGCGCAGTGGGCACGGATCGAGCCGTCGCTCCCGGACCGGACGCCGATGCGGGGCGGTCGCTGGAGGGATCACCGGGAGGTGATCGACGCGATCGCCGTCAAGTTCCGGACGGGAACGCAGTGGGTGCACCTGCCGGAGAAGTACGGAAACTGGCGCGGCGTCTACAACCGGCTGCGGATGTGAGCCGTCGACGGCACCTGGGAGCGGGTGTTCACCGCTCTGATGGCTCAGGCCGACACCGATGAGGACCTCGACTGGGCGGTTTCGGGTGGACTCCACGATCGTGCGAGCCCACCAGCATGCGGCCGGGGCCCGCAAAAAGGGGCCCCGGCCGGCGAACCCGACGACCATGCCATCGGACGGTCCCCGCGGCGGACTGACCACCAAGATCCACCTGGCTGCCGATGCCGGCTGTCGGCCTCTGGCTTTCGTCCTCACCGCCGGACAGGCAGGCGATGCGCCCGCCTTCACCGAGGTCATGGCCCGCCTGCGGGTTCCCCGCCGACAGGGCCGGCCGCGCACCAGACCGGACGTGGTCCTGGCGGACACGGCGTATTCGTCCCGCGCGATCCGCGAGCACCTGCGCCGACGCGGCATCCGGGCCGTGATCCCCGTTCCGGCGGACCAACGCGGCCACCGACTGCGACGCGGCAGCCGAGGCGGCAGACCACCGGCCTTCGACGGCGAGGGCTACGAGCAGCGCAATACCGTCGAGCGGTGCATAAACCGCCTCAAGCGGTGGCGAGGCATCGCCACCCGCTACGAGAAGACAGCCACCATCTACCTGGCCGGACTCCACATCGCCGGCATCTTCCTCTGGTCCGCCCGATGATCCAAACGAAACCGCCTAGTCGAGGGTCCACTTGCCGGTGCGCTCGGGGTCCGGCCCGACCTTTTCCATCAGGTACGTCACGGACGTGATCTTCGCGTCCTTCGGCACCTCGAAGACGATCCAGCCGGTGGCCCGCCCGCCCGGCTTGATGATCATGTTGGGGCCCAGAGAGTCGCCGACGGTGGGGGTTCCGGGCTTGCCCTGATATCCCTGCCCGTTCGCGTCGAAGACGTTCGCCTCCGCATACCCGGAGTCTTGGTAGGTGCCGGTGCCGGTCTCGACGATGGTGAACTTGGCGGCCACGAGGCGGTTCCCGGCGGCAGGCTCGAGTACGCCGATCGCCGACTTGGCGTGGTTCTCGAACTTCTCCAACGTGAAGTCGGCCCCGATCGTACCCGTGCCGTTCAGGCTGCCTTCCATCCCCACCAGCTTCAGGGTGTCGCCGAGCTTGCCGACCGGCGCCTGCGTGCTGCCGGCGGTGGCGCCGGGCGACTGCTCGCCGGCCGGCTGGGAGGTGCTGCTGGAGCCGGCGCCCTTCGTGGGCCCCGTGGGCCCGGCCTTGTCGCTGCCCCCGTCCGAACCCCCGCATGCCACAAGAGTGGCGGTGAGCGTGACGACTGCGGCGGCAGCCGTGATGGAACGGCGCATGGAATCCCCCGTACATTCCCGATGGACCAGGTGAGTAGGACGGCTGATCCAGGTCAGTGTGTCGATGCCTGGAATTCTTGTACAGATCGGTGGTGCGGGGAACGGCCGTTCTGTAACCGAACTGCACTAGGGTCCGTCTTCGAACGGATCTTGCCCAGAGTAGGAAAGACGCGAGTGTGACCGCTGCTTCGTAGAAGGTGACGGTCTTCTCGTATCTCGTGGCGATGCCGCGGAAGGCCTTGAGCCGGTTGAAGCAGCGCTCCTTGTGGGACGGGCACCGCTAGGCCCTGTCCACCGCGGCGCGTGGCCGCCGACCGCTCAGGTGGCCCGCAGCGTCGCGGTGGCGATCTCCAGGAAGTCGCGCAGCACCTTCTCCCGCCGGTCCGCGAGGACGGCCAGGCAGGTCTCGATCTGCGGGGCGTCGGTGACGGGGAGGTGGACGAGGTCGGGGCGGGCGTAGGACCGCGCGACGCTCAGCGGGACGAGCGCGATGCCCTGCCCGGAGGCGATGAGTTCGAACTTCTCTTCGAGTGATGACGTCCGTCGCGTCGGCGCGTCGAGCATCCGCTCGCCGTCCAGGTCCGCGGAGGTGAGCTCCTGACGGAACGCCAGCGGGTGCGCCGCGGGCAGGCAGGCGACCCTGGTCTCGTGGCCGATGGGGATGATGCGCAAGTCCGAGTGGTCGAACGGGCGCCGCAGATAGGCGACGTGGGCCCGGCCGTCCCGGAGCGGCGCGTCCTGCTCCCACCAGCGCACCGGGACGACATCGGTCTCGACCTCCGGGTGGCGCGATGAGAACGCCCGGATCGCCTCCGACACATACAGCCCGGAGCAGAAGGCGACCACGAGCCGTTGGACGCCCCGATCCACGTCATGCACGCTCCGCACCGCCGAGGCGACGGTCGCGAGGATCCGCTGCGCCTCCTCGTAGAGCCGCTTCCCGGCATCGGTCAGCTCCACGCTGCGGGTGCTCCGTACCAGCAGCGTGCACTCCATCTCCTGCTCGAAGGCCCTGATCTGGCGGCTGAGGACCGGCTGGGCGATGTAGAGCTGTTCCGCCGCCCGGCCGAAGTGCCGGTGCTCGGCCACCGCGACGAAGTAGCGGAGCTTGCGCAGATCGAGATCCATGCCCTGAAGGTATCAATTGCCGGGAAGGGTATTGGACGTCCGCAGGTGGCCGCCCCGAGACTCACAGCATGATCGTCATCACTGCTCCCACCGGCCAGATCGGCGGCCGGCTCCTGGAGATCCTGCTCAACGAGACCCCCGATCGCGGCGAAGAGCTGCGGGTCATCGTGCGCGACCCCGCGAGACTCCCCGACGCGGTCCGCACCCGCGTCGACGTCGTCACCGGCTCGCACGGCGACCCCGGGGTCGTCGACCGGGCCTTCGCCGGCGCGGACGCCGTCTTCTGGCTGGTCCCGCCGGACCCGCGGGCGCCGAGCATGGACACCGCGTACTCCGGATTCACCCATGCCGCCGCGAAGGCGTTCACGGCCCATGGAGTCGGACACGTCGTCGGCGTCTCGGCGCTCGGCCGCGGCACCCCCGTCGCCGGCCGCGCCGGCCATGTGACGGCGTCGCTGGCCATGGACGACCTCATCGCGAGCACCGGCGTGGCCTACCGGGCGCTCGCCTGCCCGTCCTTCATGGACAACCTGCTGCGGCAGCTGGCCTCGATCCGCGACGACGGTGTGTACACCGACACTGCCGCCCCCGACCGCACAGCACCGACGGCCGCCACCCGGGACATCGCCGCGGTCGCCGCCGGCCTGCTGCTCGACCGCTCCTGGACGGGGACGGGCGAGGTCCCGGTGCTGGGCCCCGAGGACCTTTCGGCGATCGACATGGCGCGCATCATGTCCGACGTGCTCGGCCGCCCGGTCCGCTACGAGCGCCAGTCGCTGGAGGACTTCCGCGCCGCAGTCGCCGGACACGGCCTCGGGGAGGCGCTCGTGGAGGGCTACGTCAACATGGCGTACGCCAAGGACAATGGCCTCGACGACGGCGTGCCGCGCACCCCTTCGATCACAAGCCCCACGACCTTCCGCGAGTGGTGCGAGAAGGTCCTCAAGCCGGAGGTTCAGGCATGAGTTCCAAGACCGCTCTCATCGTCGGGGCGTCCCGCACCCTCGGACTCGCCCTCGCCACCGAGTACGCGCACCGCGGCTGGAACGTCATCGGGACCGTCCGGGGCGATCGGCGCACCGGCCTCCACGACCTGGCCGAGGCGTCCGGAGGCCGGGTCACCGTCGAGTCGCTGGACATGACGGCGCCGGAGCAGATCGCCGCGTTGCGCGAGCGCCTGGCCGAGCGCACGCTCGACCTGCTGTTCGTCAACGCCGGCATCACCCGGGGCAACATTCCGATCGCCGACGTGCCGACCGAGATGTTCGTCGAGGTCATGGTCACCAACGCGCTCAGCCCGATGCGTGTGGTCGAGTCCTTCCGCTCGCTGGTCGCGCCGACCGGGACCATCGGCGTCATGTCCTCGCGCCAGGGCAGCGTCGGCTTCAACACCAGGGGCGGTCAGGACGTCTACCGCGCCAGCAAGTCCGCCCTGAACCAGCTGATGCGCAGCTACGCCGCCCGCTACGCCGACGCCGCGCATACGCTGCTGCTCATGTGCCCCGGCCATGTCCGCACCGAACTCGGCGGCCCGGACGCACCGCTGACCATCGACCAGTCCATCCCGGGCGTGGTGGACACGATCGACCGCCACAGCGGCGAACCGGGCCTGCGATACCTCAACTACCAGGGCCAGACCGTGCCCTGGTAGCGGCCGTCGGGGCGGGTCAGTGGGCGAGCTGGCGGCTGATGATCAGCCGCTGGATCTGGTTGGTGCCCTCGAAGATCTGCATGATCTTCGCTTCGCGCATATAACGTTCCACGGGGAAGTCGCGGGTGTATCCATAGCCGCCGAAGACCTGGACCGCGTCCGTGGTGACCTTCATGGCGGCATCGGTCGCCGTCAGCTTGGCGACGCTCGCCTGGCGGGTGTACGGGCGTCCGTGGTCACGGCGGCGGGCGGCGTCCACGTAGGTGGCGCGCGCGGAGTCGACGGCGGCGGCCATGTCGGCCAGCAGGAAGCCGAGCCCTTGGTGGTCGATGATTCGGCGGCCGAAGGTGGTGCGTTCGTGGGCGTAGGCGGTCGCGGCGTCCAGGGCGGCCTGGGCCAGCCCGGTGGCGCAGGCGGCGACGCCCAGCCGGCCGGAGTCCAGGGCGCTGAAGGCGATCTGGAGTCCCTGGCCCTCGGCGCCGATGAGCCGGTCGGTGGCCAGCAGAGCGTCGTCCCAGAAGGCCGAGGTGGTGGGGATGGCGTGCAGGCCCATCTTGTCCTCGGGTCGGCCGAAGGTGAGGCCGTCGGTGTGTCCGGGCGCGAAGAAGCAGGAGATGCCGTCGCCGCCCGGACCGGTGCGGGCGAACAGGGCGTAGAAGTCCGCCTTGCCGCCATGGGTGATCCACGCCTTGGCGCCGGTGATCCGATAGCCGTCGGGGGCCTTGTCGGCGCGGCAGGTCAGGGCCGCCGCGTCGGACCCGGCCTGTGGCTCGGACAGGCTGTAGCCACCGATGAGACGGCCGCTGAGGATGTCATCCGCCCAGCGTCGGCGCTGGTCGGAGGTGCCGAACGTCAGAAGGGGGGAGGCGGCGAGGGTGTGGACGCTGGTGGCGATGGCGACGGCGGCCCAGCGTGCGGCCAGCTCTTCGAGGACCTGCAGATAGACCTCGTAGGGCTGGCCGCCTCCGCCGAACTCCTCCGGGTAGGGCAGACCCAGCAGCCCGGTCTCGCCCAGGAGGCGGAACAGCCCCTCGGGATAGCTCTCGGTGCGCTCGTGCTCCTCGACGCGGGGGGCCAGCTCCTTGTCGGCGATCTCGCGGACGAGGTCGAGCAGATCCTCCGCCTCACGAGTGGGAAGCAGACGGTCGACAGGCATGAAGGGCGCTCCTGGGGTACGAACGGGGCGAGGTCCTCGACGTTCATGGGGTCCGGGCCTAGGACAGCAACACCCGCCGGAGGAGCACAAGTAAGTTGCGGTTGATCGCCAAGAAGACGCAAACTGAAGCGGCGATTGGCCGGGTAGACGAAAAGAATTTGCGCGGATGCGCGGTGCGCGAGGGGTGCGGAACGGAGGGGCGATGCCCGAGTTCGACGACGTGGACCGCCAGTTGCTGCGCATGCTGCGCGAGGACGGCCGGCGCACCTTTTCCGAGATGGCACCTGAGGTCGGGCTGTCGGTGGCCGCGGTCAAACGCCGCGTGGACCGGCTCAAGGACAGCGGGGTGATCAAGGGCTTCACCGTGCAGATCGACCACACCAAGCTCGGCTGGGGCATCGAAGCGTTCGTGGAGCTGTCCTACACCGGTACGACACCGGTCGGGGAGATCGTCCGTACCGCCTACGCGGTCCCCGAGGTGCAGGCCGTCTTCACCATCGCCGGCGACCCCGACGCCCTGGTGAACGTCCGGGTGCGGGATATCGAGCATCTGCAGCAGGTCATCGACGCCCTGCGCCGTGTCGGACAGGTCACCGGAACCAAGACGCTGATGGTGCTGGGCTCCTGGACGCGCAATGACTGACCGCTGATCGCGCTAGGCGTCGGGGGAGCCCTCCTCGCCGGGGGCGAGGTTCTTCTCGACCTTGGCGAGGATCCTGGCGAAGGCTTCGCGCTCCGCGTCATCCAGCCCGTCCAGGATGTGCTCCTCCAGCCGCGACCAGGCTTGTGAGACCTCGGGCCGCAGGGCGTAGCTCTCCTCCGAGGCCCGGACGAGCATGACGCGCCGGTCATGCGGATCGCGTGCGCGGATGACATACCCGCCCTGCTCCAGTCGCCGCAGCATCAGGGTCACGGTCGACGGGTCCAGGTCGAGCGCCTTCGCCAGCTCCGACTGACGGACCGATCCGGCATCCCACAGGGTCATCATCAGGAATTCCTGGCCGGAACAGAGGCCGGTCGGGCGCAGCAGCCTGCTGCCGGCGAGGCGGTGCAGGCGGGAAACGCGCGCCAGGGTCTGGCTGACGGCGCCGCCGTATCCGCCCTCCGTCGCGTTGGTGTGCGGGAGCTCTGTGGTCATGGGGGCAAGGCTATCGTGGCCGACCAATCATTGGTCACCCAATGAATGGGTTATGGTGAGTCCCCGGCGAGGTTGTTGGTCGACCAATGATCTCGCTGTCGGCTGTCATGTCCCATCAACCTCAGGAGCCGTTGTGACCAACCCCTTCGATCCGATCGACCTTGCCGGGCTGCGCCTCCGCAACCGCCTGGTCATGCCCGCCATGGGGCGTGCCCGTGCCTTCGGGCCCGGCGGTACGGCCACCGACTCGATGGCGACGTACTACGCGCAGCGGGCCACCGCCGGCCTGATCATCACCGAGGGGTCGCAGCCGTCAGTGGCCGGCCAGGGCTTCCCCCATACCCCGGGGCTGCACAGTGCCGAGCAGATCGCCGCCTGGCGCCGCGTCACCGATGCGGTTCACGCCGAGGGCGGCACGGTCTTCGCCCAGCTCGCGCACGTCGGCAGGATCGGCGACCCCGATCTGCTGCCCGGGGGGCTGGTCCACGTCGCCCCGTCGGCCATCGCCGCACCCGGCCAGTTGTTCACCGTCCACGGAATGAAGGACTTCAGCACCCCACGCGCGCTGACCTCCCAGGAGGTGCGGGAGACGATCGCGGATTTCGCCCAGGCCGCGCGCAACGCCGTGGAGGCGGGGTTCGACGGGGTCGAAGTGCACGCCGCGTACGGCTACTTGATCCACCAGTTCCTGGCGCCCAGCTCCAATCTGCGCACCGATGAGTGGGGCGGCTCGGTCGAAGGCCGGGTCCGGTTCGCGGCGGAGGTGGTCGCGGCCGTGTCGGCGGCCATCGGGGCACAGCGCACGGGGATACGCATCTCGCCCGGCATTCGCTACAACGGAATCGAGGAGCCCGAGCTCGAGCCCACGTACGCCCATCTCGTCCGCCGGCTGAACGAGACCGGCCCCGCCTATCTGCACGTCGTCGAAAGCTCCCGCGATCTGAGCACCCTCCTCCGCAAGGAGTTCTCCGGAACCTTCATCCTCAACCCCGCGACGGACGGGTTCACCAGCGCGGCGGACCTGACGCTCATCGAGGACGGCACGGCCGACATGCTGTCCTTCGGCGCGCTCTTCCTGGCCAACCCCGACCTGCCGGCCCGGCTGCGAGCGGGCGGACCGTACAACACGCCCGATACGGCGACCTACTACGGCGGCACCGACGAGGGATACATCGACTACCCCTACCTGGACGCCTGAGGGGCTGAACGCCGCGATGCCTGTCCGCGCCGGCCATCGGTATGCTCGATGTGGTGTGCGACGCTCCCGACTTCGACCTCGAGCCGTATACCGGATTCGACGCGAACCCGTATGTCGAGCGCACGTTCAGCAGCTGGGACAGCCTGGGCTGGCGGTCGCTGCTGCAGCGGTTCCAGCACACCGCGCGCGTGGAGCGGGTGGCACTGCCCGCCACCGAGGATCTGCACCTGGTGCTGACGGTCGCGGGCGACGCGTCGATGGAGACCCGCACCGGTGGGCGCTGGCAGCGGCGGCATTGGATGCCCGGGCAGGTCGATATGGCCCTTCCGGGCGTGGCGTCGGTGCGCCGCTACCGGTCCGTGGTCCCCTTGCGGACCCTTCAGGTGCACATTCCCCACGTCACCGTCGCCCGTACGGTCGAGCAGCTGGGCGGGGCGGGCATCGACTATGAGCGGATGGCCGCCGCGGTGGCCTCGGGGGATCCGCGCCACGCAGCGCCGAAGAGGAGAACGCCCGGCCCGTGACCGTGCCGACCGCCTGCTCGCTCTTCCCGGCCGAGCCATGGCCCACGGCCAAGCGCTGGGCCGAGCGGCGCTATACGGATCTGCGCTCCTGGCGCGCATTGGACCGAGGCGGTCATTTTCCGGGGTTGGAGCACCCCGACGTGCTGGTGGAGGAGGTGCGGGCCGCCTTCCGCGGTCTACGGTGACGGACCGCACTGCGATCCCGAGGCGTCAAGGGAGCGACGATGTCCGCTCGAGCCACCCCGTTGCTGTTCCTCCACGGCAATTGGCATGGGGCCTGGTGCTGGACCGAGGTGATCGCCGCTCTGGCGGGGTCCGGTCGCTCGGCGGTCGCTGTGGACATGGCAGGGCACGGGCTGCGCGCGCGCCGGCCCGCCTGCCTCACGAGCCGCCCCTTCGATACCGAGGCACTGGCCACCGAGGTCTCGCCGGTGGCGGACGTGGATCTCGACCAGGCGGGTGACCTCTTGGTTTCGCAGATCAGGCAGGTCGGCCGGGGCGGCCCGGTCACGGTGATCGCCCACAGCATGGGCGGCACCGTGCTGACGCGGGCCGCGGAGCAGGCACCCGAGTCGGTGGCCCACGCGGTGTATCTGAGCGGGCTCATGCCGGCCTCGGACGTTCCGGCCCTCGCCTACCTCCGGATGCCGGAGAACGCGGGCGCCCTCGTCCAGTCCTGCGTCCGGGCCGATCCCGCCGCGATCGGGGCGCTGCGGCTGGACCTCGCCTCGGGCGACGCGGCGTATCGCCGGCAGTTGCTGGAGGCGTTCTACGGCGATGTCGACCGGGCCGTCGCCGAGGCCGCCTTCGGGCTGCTGACGCCCGACGCTCCGATCGGCATCGTGCTCGGCACCACCACCCTCACCCGCGACGGCTGGGGCTCGGTCCCCCGTACCTACATCACCTGCGCACGGGACATGGCGGTGCGCCCGGCCCTCCAGAAGAAGCTCATCACCGATGCCACGGTGGCCTTCCCGCACAACCCGACCGCGGTCGCGGCGCTCGACTCCTCCCACTCGCCGTTCTTGTCCGTGCCCGGGCAGGTGGCGGATCTCATCGCGGAGTTGGGCTGATCCGGCCGGGACCCGGTCTCTGCGGAATGCCCGGACGTCCAGTGGTCAGGCCGCGTGCGCCATGGTGAACCGTTCGACGGCGTCCCAGAGTTCGCGCTCGCGCGGCGGATCGTAGGACTCCTGCGACGACCGTGCCACCCGGGCGCGGTCCACATAGGAACCGGTCGGTGCGGCGGTCGTGCCCAGGACGACCTCGGCGAGGTGGCGGCCCGCGGTGCCGCGGCCGATGGCGAACGGCGTGAGGGTCATCACCGGCAGGACGCGCCGCATGGCGAACCGGGAGACGGGACCCGCGTTGCGGGCGAGGCCGGTGCCGGGGACGAAGCCCGGGTTGTAGGAGATGGCATCGATCCCGGCCGGAAGCCGGCGCGCGTACTCGTGCACGAGGTAGATCGCGGCCAGCTTGCTGGTCGAGTACGCGGTGCGGCCACCGGCCGTGCTGCCCGGCCTGGGGAAGCCGCCCGGACGGGCGAGGACATCGGGGGACTGCCACACAGGGCCGGGCACCATGCCCAGGTTGTGCTTGACGTCGCCGAAATGGGTGTCGCTGACGGTGATCACGATCCGGGCGGGAGCGGCGAAGTGGTCCTGGAGCAGGCGGACGAAGAGGTGGTTGGCGAGTACGTTGATGGCGAACGTGGCCTCGAACCCCTCGGGGGACTCGGTCAGCGCGTTGGTGTACTGCATGCCCGCGTTGCCCACGAACCCGCGCAGCGGTGGCAGATCACCGCGCTCCAGCCGGTCACGGATCTCGACGGCGGCGGAGCGGACACTCCGCAGCGAGGCGAGGTCCGCCGGGACGTGCGAGACCGTGTGCCCGCCCCCGGCGAGTTCCTCGGCGAGCCGGGCGCCGGAGGAGGCGCGGGCCACGACGACGAGGTGCGCATGGGGCGAGTGGCGCAGGATGTGCTCCGCGGCGACACGGCCGATCCCACGGCTCGCGCCCGTCATCACCAGGGTGTGCTTCATAAAAGGGCCCTTCACTGGTCGGCCGATGGCGCCCGGCTCGGGCGCGGCGGTTCCACGTTCGCCGCCTCCGCCCCCGCCGGCCAGTGCCGTCCGCGTCACTAGGACTGGCAGTACCCAGGCTCATCCGGCGCCGCGCGGCGAGAATGAACCCATGGCTTCCTCCGGCTCCGACTTCGCCGCGCTCCTGCGCGCCTGGCGCGACCGCCTCTCCCCGGCCGACGCCGGCTTCGCCCCGACGGCGGCACGTCGCGCCCCGGGACTGCGCCGCGAGGAGCTCGCACAGCTGGCCGGGCTCTCCGTCGACTACATCCTGCGCCTGGAGCAGGGGCGCGCGAAGAACCCCTCGGACCAGGTCGTCGGTGCCCTCGCCCGGGCCCTCCAGCTCTCCCGCGCCGAGCGCGACCAGCTCTACCGGAGCGCCGGACTCCTGCCGCCGCGGGACGGGACGATCAACGCTCATGTGCCCCCCGGCATCCAGCGGCTCGCCGCGCGCCTGGGCGACGTCCCGATCGGGGTGTTCACCGCCGACTGGACCCTGGTGTGGTGGAACGCCATGTGGAGCGCCCTGCACGGCGACCCCGCCGTCCTCCCGGCCGCCGAACGCAACCTGGCCCGCGCCCTGTTCGGCAGCGGTGCCGCCCGCGCCGCGACGCTTCACATCCGGCCCGCGCGCGGGCAGGACACCTTCGAAGCCTCGATCGTCGCCGACCTCAAGGACGCCGCTTCCCGCTACCCCGCCGACGGCCGGCTCCAGCGCCTGGTGCGGGAACTGCGGGCGGAGTCCGATGTGTTCGCGCACTACTGGGCCACCCGGACGACCGCCGCGCAGCACACGAGCGACCGGAAGACGATCCGGCATCCGGAGGCCGGCGACATCCACCTGGACTGCGATGTCCTCGTCGTCCCCGGCGCGGACCTGCGCATGGTCACCTACACGGCGGCGACCGGAAGCGGCGACGCGGGCAAGCTCGACCTCCTTCGCGTCACCGGCGCCCGCACCGCCGCTCCGCGCCCATGACCCGCGCCTCCGTGGCCGTAGGTGGTCCGTGGCCGTACGTGGTCAGTGGCTGATGACGACCTTGCCGAAGCGTGGCCCCTTCTCGAAGTGGGCGAAGGCCTCCGGCGCCTGGTCGAAGGGGACGACACGGTCGATGACGGGCCGCAGCCGGTGCCGGCCGATGACCTTGTTCATCCGCTCGAAGTCGCTCCGGCTGCCGACGCTGATCGACCTGAGCGTGGCGGCGCGACGGAAGAATCGCGTCACATCCATCCCACCGCCCGACGCGAGATTGCCGACGAGGGCGATCTGCCCGCCGTAGGCGACGGCCTCGATGGACTGAGCGAGCGTTCCGGCGCCGCCGATCTCGACGACACGGTCGGCACCGCCGCCGGTGAGTGCCTGCACCTGTACGCCCCACTCCGGTGTGCTGACGTAGTTGACGACATCGGATGCGCCGAGCGTGCCGAGCCGTCGGGCCTTCTCATCGCTGGAGGTCGTGGCGAGCACACGTGCGCCGGCCAGACGGGCGAACTGCAGCGCGAAGACCGATACCCCGCCCGAGCCCTGGACCAGGAGCGCGTCACCCGGGCCGACTCCGCTCACCGCCGACCATGCGGTGAGCGCGGCACACGGAAGCGTGGCCGCTTCCTCGAACGAGAGATGGTCCGGCACGGCGGCCAGGCTCTGCTCGTCGAGGGCGATGTATTCGGTGAGCCATCCATCGCGCTGCGTCCCGTGGAACTCCCCCCACTGCGGGAACGGACCGTACAGCCAGGTCGGATGGAAGGTGCTCACGACGCGATCCCCCACCCGGAACCGCGAGACCCCGTCCCCGACGGCCTCCACGACGCCCGCGCCGTCGGAGAGCGGGATACGCCCCGGCGGGACCTCGATGGGATACCTGCCGGAGACGATGAGCAGGTCGCGCGCGTTGATGGAGCTGGCTTTCACGCGGACGAGCACTTCGCCCGCCGACGGAGTCGGCACCGGACGCGTGGCCGGGGCGACCAGGCTGCCGCCCGTATCGATCTGGAATGTTCGCATTTCCCCTCCTTTGTTCTTGGATCACCTCCACGATAGGGCGGACCGGCTGGACGATATGTATCCTGGCGTCCACGGTTTAGCGCAGATCGTCCAGGAGGGTGGAGATGGATCCCATCGACGACCTTCTCGCCACCATGAAGATCGAGGACGCGCGGTATGTGCGGGTGGACGCCCGTGCGCCGTGGGGCATCTCGTTCCCTCCCCGGGACCTCGCCCGGCTGGTCCTGATCTCCAGTGGTTCGTGCCGGCTCGTCGCGGACACGCTCGCCGGGCCGCAACGGCTGGAGGCCAACGACTGCTTCCTGGTCCGCGCGGGCGTGAGATTCACCCTTCAGGACACCACGGGCAGCGAGGTCGTCGACTGCGACGGACTGGTCTCCCAAGCTCCCGGCAACGCGGCGCGGGTCGGGGGCGACGGTGAGCTGACGCAGATCGTGTCCAGCCGGTTCGCCTTCGACGCCGTGGCGGCCGAACCGCTCTTCGCGCTGCTGCCGCCGTTGTTCCGGCTGAGCCTGGACCACACCTCCAGCCGCCTCCTGCGCACCACGTTCGACCTCATCGCGAGTGAGAGCGCGGCAGGCGGGCTCGGTGGTGGCTTCATCATGAGCCGGCTGTCCGATGTGCTCTTCGTCCAGGCGCTACGGAGCTGTTGCGCCGATGTCGGAGGCGGCACCGTCGGCTGGATCGCCGCACTGCGAGACCCCCGGCTGGCCGTCGCCATGCGGGAGTTGCACGCGGACCTGGCCCATCCGTGGACGGTCGACGAACTCGCCCGCAAGGCGGGGATGTCACGCTCGGCGTTTGCCGCCTCGTTCAAGGAGAAAACGGGGGACACCCCGCTGGGCTACCTCACCTCATGGCGCATGTATCGGGTGAAGGTGCTGCTCCGGGAGACGCCGCTGAGCGTCCAGGAGATCGCGGTCAGGGTCGGCTACGACACCGGGAGTGCGCTGAGCCGTGCCTTTTCGGCCCGGGAGGGCGTCACGCCCGGGGCCTGGCGGAAGTCGATGGACCAGGCGCACCGTCGGCGTCCCCTGTCCGGCGCGACGGCCGCCTGACCACGTCCGGCGTCAGCGTTTGGCACCGGGGCCGGAGCGCGTGGCGCCCCGGCCCCGGCCGGTCGTCCGGGTCAGGATGCGGGCAGCTCACCGCGGACCGTACGGGCCGCGGTGACCAGGTTCCGCAGTGAGGAGCGGGTCTCGGGCCAGCCGCGGGTCTTCAGGCCGCAGTCGGGGTTGACCCACAGCCGCTCGGCGGGAATGGCCTTGAGGCCGGTGCGGAGCAGTTCGGCCGTCTCGTGCGCGCTGGGCACGCGTGGGGAGTGGATGTCGTACACGCCGGGCCCGGCCTCGCGCGGATAGCCATGGGCGGCGAGCTCGCGGGCCACCTGCATATGGGAGCGGGCGGCCTCCAGGCTGATGACATCGGCGTCGAGGTCGTCGATCGCCTGGACGATGTCCCCGAACTCGGCGTAGCACATATGGGTGTGGATCTGGGTGCCGGGCCGTACGCCGCCGGTGGTGAGGCGGAAGGCTTCGGTCGCCCAGGACAGATAGGCGGGCCGGTCCTCGGTGCGCAGCGGAAGGGTCTCGCGCAGGGCGGGTTCGTCCACCTGGATGACCGAGGTCCCGGCCGCCTCCAGGTCGTCGACCTCGTCGCGCAGGGCGAGGGCGACCTGGCGGGCGGTGTCGCCAAGGGGCTGGTCGTCGCGGACGAAGGACCAGGCGAGCATGGTGACCGGGCCGGTGAGCATGCCCTTGACCGGGCGTTCGGTGAGGGACTGGGCGTAGGCCGTCCAGCGCACCGTCATCGGCTCGGGGCGCGCGATGTCACCGGCCAGGATCGGCGGGCGGACGTAGCGGGTGCCGTAGGACTGCACCCAGCCGTGCTGCGTGGCGAGATAACCGGTGAGCTGCTCGGCGAAGTACTGGACCATGTCGTTGCGCTCGGCCTCGCCGTGCACGAGCACATCCAGGCCGGTCGCCTCCTGAAACGAGATCACCTCCTGGATCTCGTCCTTGATGCGCTCCTCGTACCCGGCCGTGTCGATCCGGCCGCCGCGCAGATCGGCGCGGGCGGCGCGCAGTTCGCCGGTCTGCGGGAAGGAGCCGATGGTGGTGGTCGGCAGCAGCGGCAGGCGGAGGTGGGCGCGCTGGGCCGCGGCGCGTTCGGCGTACGGCTGGGAGCGGCGGACGTCGGCCTCGGTGACCGCGCCGGTGCGGGCGCGGACGGCCGGGTCGCGGGTGATGGGGGAGTTGGCGCGGGAGGCGAGGGCGGCCCGGTTCGCGGCCAGTTCGGCGGTGATCGTGTCGGTGCCGCGGGCCAGGCCCTTGGCGAGGGTGACGATCTCCGTGGTCTTCTGCCGGGCGAAGGCCAGCCAGCGCAGGATCTGCGGTGCGATGTCCCGCTCGGCCGCCGCGTCGAGGGGGACGTGCAGCAGCGAGCAGGAGGCGGACACGTCGACCCGGTCGGCAAGACCCAGCAGGGTGCCGAGCCTGGCCAGGGACTTCTCCAGATCGTTGACCCAGATGTTGCGGCCGTTGACGACACCGGCGACCAGCCGCTTGCGGGGCAGCCCGCCGACGGCGGCCAGCGCGTCCAGATTCGCGGCGGCGGCGTCCGTGAAGTCCAGCGCCAGCCCCTCGACCGGTGCCTTGGCCAGCACGGGCAGGGCCTCGCCGAGGCGGTCGAAGTACGAGGCGACCAGCAGCTTCGGTCGGTCGGCGAGGGCGCCGAGATCGCGGTAGGCGCGGCCGGCTGCGTTCAGCTCGGCCGGCGTGCGGTCCTGGACCAGGGCGGGCTCATCGAGCTGCACCCACTCGGCACCGGCCGCCCGCAGATCGGCCAGGACCTCGGCGTACACCGGAAGCAGGCGGTCCAGGAGGGTGAGCGGCTCGAAGTCCGCGGGCGCGCCGGGGGCGGGCTTGGCGAGGAGGAGGTAGGTGACGGGCCCGACCAGGACCGGCCGCGCCGCCAGGCCGAGGCCGAGGGCTTCCGTCAGCTCCGCGACCTGCTTGGCGGAGTCGGCCATGAACACCGTGTCCGGACCCAGCTCCGGAACCAGGTAGTGGTAGTTGGTGTCGAACCACTTGGTCATCTCCAGCGGCGCGACGTCCTGTGTGCCCCGCGCCATCGCGAAGTAGCCGTCGAGCGGGTCGGTGGCGACGGCGTCCCGGTGGCGGTCGGGGATCGCGCCGACCATGACGGTGGTGTCCAGCACGTGGTCGTAGTACGAGAAGTCACCCGTGGGAACTTCGTCGATGCCCGCCCCGGCCAGTTGCCGCCAAGTGGTGCTGCGCAGTTCGGCGGCGGTGGCCCGGAGCGCGTCGGCGGTGACGCGGCCCTTCCAGTAGCCCTCGATCGCCTTCTTCAGTTCCCGGTTCGGGCCCTGGCGGGGGTAGCCGTACACGGTGGCCCGTGCTGCCGCGGCCGCGGACTTCGGTGTCACGGAGATCTCCTTCGCGAGATGAATCCCTGAGATCCCGGCGACGGGAGGAGAACGCGAAGGGTGACAGACCGGACGCCGCGACCTCGCGCGGCAAGCGCGCGGTCGTCCGACCGGTATGTACGCCGACCCGCCCTCGAGGTCACCGGGTGTCCGCGCACGAGTCGTCCGTACGCGGGCAGATGGCAGGTCTTCGGACTCACGGGCGCGTCCTCTTGGGGAGGACACCTAGTGGCCGTCGCTTCCCAGATCCCTCTACCGGACCCAGTGCGTATGACGGCGGTCGTTCCCGCTCACCGCTGCGGGGCAGTCCCGGATTCCCACCGGGTTCCCTCTTACGACGCGTCCCGCCTGGCGGACGGGGCGAACCAGCTGCACCCGCCAGCCTACGGGGCCGTCCGGCGGTGTGCAGGGATCGGTCCGGTATTCGGGAGGGTGAAGTGGAACACGCGATGCCCGAGGGTACGGCCGGTGCCGCCCGGGCCGTGCACCGGCCGCACCCTCGTCCATCAGCGAGATCAGGGGGTCAGCACGCGCCGGAGTCCGATCCGCCCGCCAGATTGACCGGGACGGTGACGAAGGAGAACTGGTTGCTGGCGCAGACGCCGGGGAAGGTCGTGCTGCTGGAGTTGTTGACGGTGACATCGGGCGCGTCGTCCGCGAGGGCGCCGCCCGCGCCGACGGCGAGGGACGCGGCGGTGAGGGCGAGCGTGGACAGGGCGGTCCGGATACGCATGGGAACTCCTTGCTGAGGATCTGCCGCCGGATATGACCGGCTTCGCATGCATGGTGCCCCTTTGGTGGGGCAACCGCGGCCCACCGTCCCCCCAATGGCGGAAGCCGCCCCCCGCGGCCGTCCGGCCGGCCCAGGGCGCGCGTCCGGTCATCCTCCGCCGCGCCGTCCGTCGTCCGCCGGTGCGGAGGGCGGGATCGTCGGTGGACGGCTCGGGTCGGGGACGCGGTCGGTGAAGCCTCCGGGGACCGAGCGGCACTGCTGCTCGCGGAAGCGGACCGGTGCCGTGCCCACTCGGCGGGCGAACAGCCTGCTGAAGTAGGCGGGATCGTCGTAGCCGACGCGGCGGGCGATGGCGGCCACCGGCAGTTCGGTGCCGACGAGGAGTTCCTTGGCGCGGCCCAGCCGGATCCCGAGGAGGTAGTCCTTGGGGCTGCACCCCGCGCCGCGCCGTACCGCGGTGCGCAGTTCGGCCGGTGTCATGCCGTGCCGGGCGGCGTGTTCGATCACCGAGAGCGGCTGGAAGGCGTCCCGGGCCAGGGCCTGGAGCACCGGATGTCCGTCGGCACCGGTGTCGGCGCGGACGCGGCGGAGGGCGACGAGGAGTTCATGGACGGCGGCGGCGGTCTCGACCTCCAGGAACGGATTGCCCTGGCGCGCGGCGCGGGCGATCCGGCCGATGGCCGTACGGGCGGTGGCGGTGTCGGTGAGCGCGACCACGGGGCCGTCAGCGTCGAGATAGCCCAGGTCGGCGTAGGCGGCGGTGGCCGGTCCTGTGAAGTCGACGAACGCCTCGTCCCATCCGGTGTCCGGGTCCGGGGCGTAGTGGTGGGTGACCCCGGGGGTGAGCCAGAGCAGCGCGGGCGCGGTGACGGTGCGGCGGCGGCCGTCCGGGCCGCGGAACCATCCGCGGCCCGCGCTGATGACCACCGCCACATGGTGGTCCAGGACGCGCGGGCCGACCACGGGCAGGGCGCCGTGCTGGAGGCCGACACCCAGACAGACCAGGCCGAGCCGGTGATGGGCCGGGCTGGGTGTGAAGTACCGCATCCAGGTGTGATACATCCGCGGTCCCCTCCGGCCGGCTGCGTCCCATCACTCGCCGATCTTCGTCCACGGACCGCCCGGCCGCCAAGGGGAGGGGGAGCCCGGCGGGGGAGAGGGGCTTACCAGAGGTGGGGGTGGCGGAGGGAGCGGGGCCGTGCGGAGGTGCGTCCGCGCTGCCCCGCTCCCTCCGCCGTGTCAGTCCAGCTGCTCCACGGTGAAGGAGTCGAGCGTGAACTCCGCGGTACCGCTGTCACCGGTCTTCCGCAGCCCCACCCACATCTCGCCGTCCGCGGGCGCGGTGACGGTGTAGCTGTGGGTGGCCCGCCCGGTGGCGGCGGACAGGGGAGTGCGCGCCAGCTCGCGCGGTCCGGGTTCGTCCACGGCCGTGATCCATGCGTACTGACCGGCCGCCTCGTTGGCGTACGTCAGGCGCACCCGGTAGCGCCGCCCCGGGCGGAAGCGGGCGGTGTGGGGCACGGTGCGGTAGACGAGGCCCGCGTTCTCGCCGCGTGACTTGAGGGACTGGCCGCCTTCGAGCACATCGTCGATCACCTTGCCGTTCCATCCGGCCTGGGTGAACGGGGCGTGCCGCTGGGCGATATGGGTGCGGGGGTCGGTCACCCCGCCCGCGTCGCCCTTGACGAACGGGCCCCAGCCCTGTGGCACCCGCTCGAAGTCCTCGTACACCAGGGTGCCGGGCTTGGTGGTGCGCTGGGCCCGCACCACCCGCAGCCGGTCGAAGCGGACCCTGGCACTGCCGCCGGCCACCGCCAGGGCGAGGGTGACCGGTCCGCCGCCGTCCGGGACGGTGAACGAGGTGAACATCCGCTGGAAACGGGTGCCGTGTTTGCGGTCGGCGGCCATGTGGTTGACCGCGGTCGAGGTCTCGGTCCAGTTCTCCGCCGTGACGCCGTCGGCGGTGTGCACCCGCAGCGCGGCCCGCCGCCGCTCACCGGCCTTCGCCCCCACTTCCACCTGGACGGAGGCCACATAGCCGCCGGGGGCCAGCCGGTCGAGTCGCTGGCCGACGGTGGCAGCCGCGCCCTCGCCGACGACCAGTTCGTAGTCGCCCAGCGCGCTGCGTTCGACGGTGGCCGGGCCGGTGGTCTGCCAGCCGCGCAGCGATCCGGAGTGGAAACCGGGGTCGTACAGCGGGGTGCCCTCGCCCCAGCCGGGGGCCGCCTGGGCACGGGCTCGGGAGCGCAGCACCACATACGGGACGTCGGGGTCGGCGGTGATGCTGACCTGGCCGTCGTGCGCCGGCAGGGTGGCCGGCTCGGCGCGCCCCTGGTCGGTGAGGCGGTACAGCACCACGGACCGCTGCCCCGCCCAGCCGCGCGGCAGCCGCCAACGGGTGGTGCCACCCACCGGGTTGTAGTGGTGGAGCTTGGCCGGGTCGGTGGCCTCGCGCGGCTCCCAGGGCAGCAGATAGCCGCCGCCGTCGTAGACCAGCCGCCCGTCGGTGGTGATGCGGCGGACGCCCCCGGTGTCGGTGACCGAGGTGCGGCCGGGCCCCTCGAAGGTGATCTCGTGGTCGTCCCAGGTGCGGATGGGATACGCCTGGAGGTACTTGGCGGGCAGGCTGTGGGTCCAGATGAGCCGGTAGAAGGCGGTCCAGTCGGTCTTGCCGGTCCAGCCCTCGAAGTTGCCCATCCGGGGGATGCCCAGCAGGGTCGGCCACTTGTCGGCGAAGACGTCCTTCTGGTGGTTGCGGATGAAGCGGATGAGCCGGGAGTTGATACCGCGCGAGGTGTCCGGGCCGTAGTCGGTCTCGGTGGCCCAGTGCGACCACAGCGACGAGCGCTCCAGCCCGTGGCCCCATTCGGTGGTCAGGCGCCAGCCCTGGTCGCGCAGGGCCCGCTGGAGCCGGTCGGAGTTCCAGCCGGACTCGCGGAAGACGTCGATGTAGAGCGCGGTGAGGGCCGGGTCGGTGTCGTTCCGCAGGTCCTGGAAGCGCCGGATGATATCGCCGGAGACCAGGTCGCGGCGGGGGTCGATGCGGTAGGACTGGTCCAGCCAGTCCCACTGCTCGTCGTTTCTGTCGACCAGCGTCTCGGAGAAGGCGTTGGCCACCGGATAGGACTCGGTGGCGTTGACGTGCACCGCAAAGTCGCTGTTCCAGCGGCGCCCGGAGCGCAGCAGGGTGTTGAGGTCGGCCAGGCCGCCGGCGCGGGCGTTGTAGTTGCCCGCGTAGTCGGGGTGGGCGGAGTCATGGCCTTCCGACTGGTAGCCCTTGAGCAGGGTGTACTGCCGCAGTCCGTCGGTGGCCAGCGCGATCCGCTTGACGCTGTCGAGGGTGTCGAGGAAGGGGTTGGTGGCCTGGCTGGCGAAGTTGAACGGGATGTGCGGGACGACCCGCAGATGCTGCTCGTCGGCGCCGAGCGGGTTGACCATGATGTCGCGGAAGGCGATGGCGGCGTCCTGCCAGTCGACCACGCCGTCGCCGTTGCGGTCCCGGGTGAGGACCACGGTGGCCCAGGGCAGCGGTTCGGTGGCGCCGACGGCCGCGGTGGCGGCCCGGTGGGTCCACTCACCGCAGGTGAGCCGGGTGGTGATCTGGCCGTCCTCCCGTACCGTCTGCCGCCACAGCCGTCCGTTGTCCCAGGTGGTGCCCGCGGTGGAGGAGGGCTTGTCCCAGACCGTGTTGGTCTCGACGGCGGCCGCGAGCCGGTCGGTGCTGACGACGGCGTAGGCGCAGCCGATGGGTGCGCCGTCGGTGGGGGTGTCGGCCGCGGGCCGGACGGCGGTGTCACCGCTCTTGGCCTGGTCGAGGTCGATCCGGGCGGCCAGCAGGGTGGCGCCCGGCTGGTCGGCGCGGACGCTGAGGAACGCGAGCTGGGGGATGCGCAGGGTGCCCACGCGCAACGCGTCGGTGTCGGCGATCCGGGTGACCCGCCAGTCGACCTGCCATCCGCTGACCCGGATCCGGATGTCGATCTCGGCGTCCGCGCTGGAGGCGGACGCGTTGGCGGTGTCCGCGCCGGAGGTGTCCGCCCCCGGGGTGACCGTGGTCGCGCCGAGGGCGAGGGTGTAGCTGATGTGGTCCGGGCCGCTGGTGACGGCGGTGGTGCGCGGGGTGCGTTCGACGCCGTCGATGAGCACCGAACGGACCGGCTCCCGCTGGCCGTGCAGCACCGCGCCGGTCTCGCGGTCGATGTACGCGACGATGCGCGGGAACTCCGGGTCCACCCGGACCTCCAGCCGCTTCGACCGCAGCGTGCGCTCGGTGGCGCGGGCGTGTGCGGCGGCACGACCGGGTGCGGTGTCACGGGCGTGCGCGGTGCCACCGCCCGTGCCGATGGCCGTTCCGATTCCGGCCAGTGTGGTGGTGACCACGACCGCTCTGCGGCCGGGCCATCCCTCCTTCGGCCGCCCCTCCTCTGCGTAGGTCAACGCGCCGGCTCCTCCCTCGCTGGTGGGAATGGTGCTCCACCTTGGGACGGCGGCGGGGCGGCCGCCCATGGACAAGTGCGCGGGGGTGTTGGACTAACGGGCCGTGGCGCGGGCGCCGGTCGTCACCACAGGCGGTCGATCGCGCCGGGGTACAGCCCGATCCGGGCGGTGAGGAAGTCGGCGCGATGGCGCCGGGCCGTGGCGAAGAAGAAGCGCGCCATGGTGACCTTGTCGAAGGAGGGCTGGTCGCTGGGGAAGGGGGCGTCCGGGGTGCCTCCGACGAGCACCGCGCCGGGCAGCGGCTGCCATCCGGCGCCCGTACAGAAGTCCCGTAGCGGCCGCTGGCGGGCGCGGTGTCCTGCCTCGCCCTCGCCTCGACCACCCTCGCTTCCACCACCCACTCCGGCACCACCGGCTCCGGGGACGCACCCCGGCCGGTCCTGGTCGGTGGCCACCGTGTGGAGGTCCCGGTGTCGGGCGGCACCGCCACCGTCGACACCACCTCACTGCGGGTCACGGCCCGTACGGGGCAGGGAACCGTGGTGCTGTCCGCGCCCGCCGCCACCGCTCCCGGGAAACCCGGCTCGGTGACCACCTCCCCGGGCACCGCCCGCTGGAGCTATCCGGACACCGGCCTGGACGTCACAGCCCGCGCCGGTGGCACCGGCCGTCTGGTGCTGTCGGTGACGGCTACCGGAAAGGCTGCTGGTGAGTCCGCCCGCACCCTCTCGTGGCCGGTCACCGGCACCGACCGGCGCGCCACCGCCGTACAGCTGTCGCGCGGCGAGGGGCTGTCGCTGCCGGTGGCCGACCGCTTCTGGAACTCCTCCCGGGCCGATCTGGTCGGCACCGACATGGCCATGGAGTCGGATCTGTCGATGCCGCTGTGGGGCTACACGCTCGGCGACCGCCAGGGCGTGAGCTATCTCGTGCCCAGTGACATCGGCACATCGCTGCGCGTCACCTCCGACGCGGGCAAGCTGCGCACCGCCGCCACCCACCGGTTCTCGCGCGCCGACGGCACCACGCGGTACACCGTGGCCTTCTCCCTCACCGACGGCTCCCCGGTGGCCGCCGCCCACGACTACCGCGCCTGGCTCGGCGAGCACGGGCAGTTGAAGAGCCTGCGGGAGAAGATCCGGGAGACACCGGCCACCAGGAAGCTGCTCGGCGCGTTCCACGCCTATCTGTGGGGCGACGCCCGCAAGGCCGACTTCATGGGCAGGCTGCGCGGCCTCGGCGTGGACCGCATGTGGCTCGGCTACGACGCCGACGACCGGCCGATGGACGCCACGGCCACCGCGGCCGCGAAGAAGGTGGGCTATCTCGTCGGCCCGTACGACTCGTTCGCCAACGGCCAGGACCCGGCCACCTCCGACGCGCCGACGTCCACCTGGCCCGGCACGGTGTATCCGGACTTCTGCGTCCGGGACGCCGACGGCAAGCCCGTCCCCGGCTTCCACGACCGCGGCTGCTACCTCTCCTCCGAGGCGTTCGAGAAGGCCGAGCCGCGCCACCACTACCTCGCAGACCGCACCCGCGAGATGACCAAGGCGGGTGCCGACAGCTACTTCCTCGATGTGGACGCTGCCGGTGAGCTGTTCCGCGATCACAGCGCCGCTCACCCCCTGACCAAGGCGGAGGACCGCGCCAACCGGCTGGCCCGGATGACGCGGCTGTCCGACCGCGGGCTGGTCCTGGGCTCGGAGTCCGCCGGGGCCTGGGCCAACCGGGACCTCGCCTTCGACCACGGCTCGGGCACCCCGGTGGCGGGCGGTCTGTGGACGGCGCAGCGCGACAAGGAGACCTGGGGCGGCTACGCCCCCGCCGACGCGCCGGGCGTCTTCTTCAAGCCCGCGGAGCTGCCCGCCGACGTGGCGAAGGCGATGTACGACCCGGTGTACCGGGTGCCGCTGTACGAGGCCGCGCTCCACGACTCCGTGGTGAACACCGAGCGCTGGGAGCTGTCGTACGACAAGCTGCCACGGCAGAAGACCGACCGCGCACTGCTCGGCATGCTGTACAACACCCCGCTCAACTTCGTGCTCACCGGTGACTCGCTGGAGAAGAGCGGCCGCGAACTCGCCACCCTCCAGAAGTACTTCGCGCCCCTGCACAAGGCGGCCGGTACCGAGCCGCTGGCCGATTTCCGGGCGCTGACCGCCGATCGCACCGTGCAGCGCACCGTCTTCGGTGACGGCACCCTCACCGTCACCGCCAACTTCGGCAGCACACCCCACAAGGGCCTGCCCGGTGGCTGTGTGGACGCCACGCTCCGCGACGACACCGCGCCGCGGCGGCTGTGCCCGGCCACGGTGAACGGAACCGCCGGGTAATCGCGCGGCGCCGTCGGTGTGGAAGCCAATGTTTCCACGATTACCGGACGTTGCCCATCCCATCGTTAGAGTCGGCCCTCACTGCACTGCGGGCCGACCCTGCGAGGTTTACTGAGCGATGGCATATCCAAAGGCCGGGGCCGAAGGCGTACCCGCGAGACCGCACTTTCCGGATGTCGAACTCGACGTACTGGACTACTGGGAGAAGCACGACATCTTCCATGAGTCCGTGGCAGCGCGGAAATCCGACGACGCCGATGAATTCGTGTTCTACGACGGGCCGCCGTTCGCCAATGGCCTGCCGCACTACGGGCATCTGCTGGCGGGCTATGCGAAGGACGTGGTGCCGCGCTATCAGACCATGCGCGGGCGCCGGGTCGAGCGGCGGTTCGGCTGGACCTCGCACGGGTTGCCCGCGGAGCTGGACGCCGAGAAACAACTCGGCATCACCGCCAAGTCCGATATCGAGCGCATGGGCGTCGAGCGGTTCAACGAGGTGTGCCGGACGACGGTGATGCGTTATACCGGCGAATGGCGCGACTACGTCAATCGGCAGGCCCGCTGGGTCGACTTCGACGAATCCGTCAAAACCCATGACCTCGACTACATGGAGAGCGTCATGTGGGCGTTCAAAACCATGTGGGACAAGGGGCTGATCTATCAGGGACATTCGGTTTCCTGGTATTGCGCGCACTGCGAGACCCCGCTGGCCAACGCCGAGAGCAGCGGCCGTATCGACGGCAGCGACACCCATCGCGAGGTGCCCGGCAGCACCGTGGTCGTGGGCGTACGGCTCGCCAGCGGCGAGCTGCTGCTGGTGGAGTCCGACCAGCCCTGGGCGCTGCCGGGCGCCACGGCGGTGGCGGTGCACCCCGACGCGCAGTACGCCGTGGTGGAAACCGCCGGGCGGCGCTTGGTGGTGGCGGCCGACCGGCTCGACGCCCATGCCGATCTGGTGGGCGACGGACCGGTGGTCGCCCGGCACAGTGGCGCCGAGCTGGCGGGACGCACATACACACCGCTGTTCGACTTCTCGGCCCCCGCCGACGACCGGCATGTCGTGGTGGCGGAACGCTTCGTGGACACCGACGAGGGCACCGGTGCGGTGGCCGTGACCCCGTGTTTCGACGAGCGGGACCACACCCTCGCCACCGACGCGGGCATCGGCCGGACCTATCCGGTCGACTCCGGCGGCCGGTACACCGACGAGGTGCCGCCGTGCGCGGGAGCCCCGGTGCTGGAGTCCGCCGAGACCGTGATCGGTCTGCTGGCGGCGAGCGGCGCGCTGCTGGCCGACCGGCAGCATACGCGGTCCCGGCCGCACTGCTGGCGCTGCGGCAACCAGCTGCTGCAGCAGGCCATCCCCACCTGGTTCGTCGCCGTCACCCGGCTCCGTACCCGCATGCTCGAACTCAACGAGCGGATCCAGTGGACACCCGAGCATGTGCGCGACGGCCAGTTCGGCAACTGGGTGCGCGGCGCCAAGGACTGGAACATCTCCCGCAACCGCTACTGGGGCGCCCCCATCCCGGTGTGGGTGTCGGACGACCCGGCCCATCCCCGGGTCGATGTGTACGGCTCCCTGGACGAGATCGAGCGCGACTTCGGCGTACGGCCGGGCGATCTGCACCGTCCGTACATCGACGAGCTGACGCGCCCCAACCCCGACGATCCGTCGGGCCGGGCGGTGATGCGACGGGTGCCCGAGGTGCTGGACTGCTGGTTCGAGACCGGCTCCATGCCGTTCGCGCAGGTGCACTACCCCTTTGAGAACGCCGAGTGGTTCGAGCGCCACTCCCCGGGTGACTTCGTGGTCGAGTACTACGCCCAGACCCGTGGCTGGTTCTACAACATGCACGTCATGTCCACCGCGCTGTTCGACCGGCCCGCTTTCGCCAACTGCACCGTCCTCGGTGTGGTGCTCGGCCACGACGGCCAGGCCATGTCCAAGGCGCGCAACAACTACCTCGATGTCAACGACATCTTCGCTCGTGACGGCTCCGACGCCATGCGCTGGTTCCTCATGAGCTCCCCTCTGCTGCGCGCCCGCGATCTGGAGGTCACCGAGGCCGGCAGCAAGGAAGCCCTGCGCCAGGTGCTGCTGCCGCTGTGGAACGCCTGGCACTTCCTGGCCCTGTACGCGGGCGACACCGAGGGCCACGTCCGCACCGAGGCGGACCATCCGCTGGACCGCTACCTCCTCGCCAAGACCCGTGACCTGGTCGAGCTGACGACCGGCGCGATGGACGGCTACGACCTGTCCCGCGCGTGCTCCGCCCTGCGCGACCATCTGGATGTGCTGACCAACTGGTACATCCGCTGCTCCCGCGACCGTTTCGCCGCCGGAGACCGCGCGGCGGTGGACACCCTGCACACCGGGCTCGAAGTGCTGTGCCGGCTGATGGCCCCGCTGCTGCCGCTGATCACCGAGCGGATCTGGCGCGGGCTGACCGGCGGCCGGTCGGTGCATCTGACCTCATGGCCCGCTCCCGGGGAACTGCCGTCCGCCCCGGAGCTGGTGCGGGTGATGGACCGGGTGCGGGAGGTCGCCTCGACCGCGCTCGGCCAGCGCAAGAGCCACCAGCTGCGGCTGCGGCTGCCCCTGGCGCGGCTGGTGATCGCCGACCCCGACGCCCCCGCGCTGGAGCCCTACACCGCGCTGCTGCGCGACCAGCTCAACGTCAAGGACGTCCAGCTCACCACCGATGTCTCCGCACACGGCCGGATGCGGCTGACCGTCGACCCCCGCAAGTGCGGGCCCCGCCTCGGCGGGGCGGTGCAGGAGGTCATCCGCGCCGCGGCCACCGACGACTGGACGACGAACGAGGACGGCAACGTCGTGGCGGCGGGGCGGGAACTGCTCGCCGGTGAGTACGAGCTGCGGCTCGTCGCCGACGGACCGGGCGCCGTCGCGGCGCTGCCCGGCGGAGCCGGACTGGTCGTCCTCGACGTCGAGGTGACCGAGGCGCTGGCGGCCGAGGGCGCGGCGCGTGACCTGGTGCGCGTGGTGCAGCAGGCGCGCCGCGCGGCCGGTCTGGAAGTGTCCGACCACATCGCGCTGAGCGTCGATCTGCCCGAGACGGTGGCGGCACGGATCCGTGCCTACGACGCGCTGCTGACGGCCGAGACCCTGGCCGGGCGCTTGACGTTCGGCCCCGTCGCGGACGCCGCTCACGAGGGCCTGATCGGCGAGGGCACCGCGGTCCGGGTGCACATCGACAAGCTCTGACACAGGAAGAGAATCGGATGACCCGTCTTGACGCGCTTGTGAGCGCACAGGCCACGCGAACTCCGGAAGCGGACGCGGTCGTGTTCGGCCCGACCCGGCTGACCTATCGGGAGCTGGAGGAACGCTCCCACCAGTTGGCCCACGCGCTGCGGGCCGGAGGGCTGCGCCCAGACGACCGCGTGTGCGTGCTGGCGCCCAAGGGCGCGGACGCGGTGGTGTTCCTGCTCGGTGTGCTCAAGGCCGGTGGCGTCTGTGTGCCCCTGGACACGGCGTCGCCGGTGGACCGGCTGGTGTCCATCGTGAACCAGACCGCGCCATGCCTGCTCCTCGCCGACCGGCAGCGAGCCCCCCTGGCCACCGAGGTGGCGGCCGCCGCCGCGCGCGGCGCGGTGGCGGGCCTGTGCCTGCCCGACGGGGACGCCACGGCCGCGGGCGACCTCCCCGCCATCACCGCGGCCGATGTCGCCTCGGCGCCGACGACCGCACCCGAACCGGTCAGCGGCGAATCCGGCGTGGCGTATGTGCTGTTCACCTCCGGCTCATCGGGCGAGCCCAAGGGCGTACCGCTCACCCACGCCGGCATCGTCCACTTCGTGACCTGGGCCAACGAACACTTCGGGCTCGGCCGGGACGACCGGATCTCCTGCCATCTCCAACTGCACTTCGACGGTTCGCTGTGGGATGTGTACGGGCCGCTGATCTGCGGGGCCGAGCTGCATCTGGTCCCGCCGGAGGCGAGCCTGCTGCCGACCACGCTGGCCGCCTTCATCCGCGAGGCACGGCTGACCCAGTGGCTTTCGGTGCCGTCCGTGCTCAGCGCGATGGCACGCCACGATGTGGTGGAGAAGGACGACTTCCCGCAGCTGCGCCGGGTGTTGTGGGGCGGTGAGGTCTTCCCGCCCACGGATGTGGAGTACTGGATGCGCCGGCTGCCCCACGTCACCTTCACCGGTTTCTACGGCACCACCGAAACCACCATCGCCAGCTCCTTCTACACCCTGACCGAACTGCCCGACGAGGCGCTTCCGGTCGGCCGGGCCATCCCCGGCGAGTGGCTGGAGGCCGTCGACGACCAGGTGCGCCCGGTCGCCCCCGGCGAGGTGGGCGAGATGGTGATCGGCGGCGCGGGGGCCAGCCCGGGGTACTGGCGTGACCCCGAACGGACCGCGGCCTCGTTCATCGAGCTGCCCCCCGGCTCCGGACGGCGCGCATACCGCACCGGAGACCTCGGCAGCAAGGACGCGGACGGGCTGCTGCGCTTCCACGGCCGCGCCGACCGCCAGGTCAAGGTCAACGGCTACCGCGTGGAGCTGGACGAGGTGATGACCGAGCTGCACTCGCTGCCGGAGATCGCCGCCGGGGCGGTGGTGTCGGTGCCGGGCCCCGCCGGGTCCCCGCTGATCTGTGCCGCCTACACCCTCGCCGCCGGTGTCTCGCTGACGACCGCGCAGGTGAAGGCACGGCTCGCGCACAAGGTGCCCGGGTACATGCTGCCGTCGCGCTGGCTCGCACTGGAGTCGCTGCCCGTCAACGCCAACGGCAAGACCGACCTGCGCGCACTGCAGCAGCGCTTCACCGCCGACGAGGCCGTCCCCGGCGGCGGTGGCGGCGCGTGAGCGAGTTCTCCTTCACCGCCTGCACGGCCCGGGACAGAGCGGAGATCGCGGACTTCCAGGACTCGCTGTGGCGTGGCGGCCGCGACGCCAACCTGGCCTATATGGACTGGAAGTACGCCACCAACCCCCACCTCGACGACCGGTATGTCACCCTCGCCCGCGAGGGAGGAGAGCTGGTCGGCATGGTGGGGGTCTTCGGCGCCTGCTGGGAGGTGGCGGGGGAGCGGTTCATGCTGCCCTGCCTGACCGACACCGTGGTCGCCCCCCGGTACCAGGGCAGCCCGCTGTTCCGGATGCTCACCGACGAGGTGGTGGCACGGCTGCGCGCCGACGGTGTGCCCTGGCTGCTGGACTTCGGAGACCAGGGGGCCGGCCCCGCCATGCTGATGAACGGATGGCGCCCGATCGGCCCCTGGGCGCAAGCGGTGGTGAAGCGCGAGAAGCCACTGGTGGCGGAATGGCCGTGGCATGAGCTGCCCGCCACGCGAGGAGCCAGGTCCGGCCTGACCATACGTCCGCCGGCCGCCGTGGACGCGGAGGCGATGGCGGGGCTGGTGGCCCGGCTGCCGGGCGGAGAAGGCCCGCGCCCGGTGCGGGACGCCGCCTACTTCCGCTGGCGCGCCGCCAACCCACTGGCCCGGTACTTCCATCTGGTGGCCGGTGACGGACCCATCGAGGGCTATCTCATCGGGCACCGCTCGGGCGTCGACACCGACGACGGTGAGACCCCTACGACCATCGTGGACTGCGAGGCCACCTCCGACGAGGTGTTCGCGGACCTGGTGGAGGCCGCCCTGGCGTGGCTGCCCGGCGCCGAGGTGCTGATGTGGGTCCGCGATCTGCCGGCGGTGCGGGTGGCGGCGCTGCGCGCGCTCGGCGCCGAACTCGATGAGCCCACCGGCCTGTTCACCCGCGACATGTACCTCCCCAGCCTGATGATCCGCGCGACCGGCGCCGAGATGCCGCCCGCGCTGAGCGACATCGACCGGCCGGACGGCTGGAATCTGAGCGGAGTCTCCGGCCGCGCCTGGCGATGACCCGGGCGAACGCGGCCTGACGCAGCCGATTCCCCTCGCCACGTGCGGACAACAGCGCCGCTCGCCCCCTCTCCGGGAGGCGAGCGGCGCTGTTGTCCGCCGCGGTCCTCAGCTGGGACGCAGCTCGAAGAGCAGACCGCCGGGCGGCCGGTTGAACTCCTGGACCGCCTCGCACTCCCAGCCGGAGGCGTCGAACGCCGCCATCCAGTCCGACCGCGTCGGCAGCGTCACCCCCATCAGCGCGTGCGCGAACTCGAAGCCCAGGGTGAAGATGGGCGTATGCGGCCCCGGCGCCACCTCGCTGCGCACCACATCGCACAGCAGGAACCGCTCGACATCGGGGAAGACCTCGCGGATCCTGCGCAGCACCGTCACACACTTGTCGTACGGCCAGAAGTCATGCCCCATGAAGACGCAGGTGACCACGTCGATACCGGCGAACTCCGGCAGCCGGGGCAGCGCGTGCACATCGCCGTGGTGGACCGATATCCGGTCCGCCATCCCCGCCTCGGCGAAGGAGGCCCCGGACAGTTCCACGGCCGCGGGCGCGATGTCCACTCCGACGCCACGGACACCGGGGTGGTTGCCCGCGATACGGATGAGCCGCTGGCCGGAGCCGCAGCCCAGGTCGCACACCGCACGCGGCGGCTGGTCGGCGAGGATCTTGTCGAAGCGCAACTCGACCTCGACATCGCCGATCATCCGGGAGCTCACCGCGACGGCCCGCATGTCCCGGTGGTAGAACTCGCCGTGGCGGTTGCGCTCCAGCGCCACCTGCGGTGCCCGGCTGGTCAGCTCGCCGTTGCCACCGGCCAGCCAGTAGAAGTAGCCGCGGTCGAGATAGGCCGCCTCGAAGCCCGGTCCCGGTCGGGCGGACCGGTCGTCCAGCTCGACGATTCCGGCCCATTCCAGGGGCAGGAGTATGCCGCGGACCACGGCGGGGTCGATCCGGTCCGCGCCCTCCTGACGGTCGTCGAACCGGATTTCGCCGCGGTCCTTGAGGTCGTCGAGCAGCCCGAGTTCCACGGCGGCCGACAGGGCGGAGACCGCCACGGACGAGCAGAACAGGGAATCGGTGGTCGGAGTGGCTGCCGGGGTGGGGGTGAAGTGCGGTGTCGTCGTCATCGCTGCTCCTTGTGTGGTGAGGGGGTGTGTTCGCGGCCGGTCACTTTTCTTCGAGGGGCTTACGGGCGCGGTAGATGGTGCGGCAGGGGACAGGGGTCAGGGAGCACGAACCCGAATCGCATTTGACGTAGCGCTGCTCGAAGTCGTGCTCGGCCGGGACGAGACCGGCCGCCTCCAGCGCTTCGGCCACCTCGGCGTCGTCGTACTCCCAGCTGCGCAGCGTCTGGTCCACTCGCTCGGCGGCCATCCCCCTGCCGAAGACGCCGGAGACGCGCAGCATCCCCGTCCTCGCGCCGTCGTCCCAGACACCGCGCTTGACGATCACCGCTTCGGCGTCGTCGGTCAGGGTGACGTTGTTCCAGTGGCGGAAGTGCGATCCGGCGTAGAGGTCGAAGATGAACTCCCCGCCGGGCAGCAGTGCCTCGCGTACCGAGGTGAAGCACTGGGTCAGCTCCGCCACCGACCCCAGGTGGTTGAGCGCCCCGTCCAGGCTCACGCAGGCGGCGGCCGGACGCGGGGTGCGGAAGGTCCTGGCGTCGGCCTCGATCAGCGTCAGCGTGCCACTTTCCACCGCGGGAGCGAGTTTCTTGCGCGCGATGTCGAGCATCGCGGCCGACCCGTCCACGCCGGTGGCCTGCCAGCCCGCCGCACAGAAGACGGACGCCGTCACGCCCGTGCCGCAACACAGGTCGATCACCGAACGCTCAGGCAGTCCCTGCCGGCCGAGGTGGTCGGCGAGCCGGGGCGAGAAGGTGTGGACCCATCCCGTGTACCGGCTGTCGAAGAAGGTGGCGAAGCCGTCCGTGTAGTAGTAGTTCTCCATAGTGAGCCTCCGTGGGCCGCGGTGTGAAGGAAGGTGGTCGGTGGCGGCCGGCTGCTCAGTCGGCCGGGTGGGCACGCAGCGCCGGGGCGACATGCCGGGCGAAGAGATCGAGGGTCTGCCAGTCGACCGGCGGGCGGGCGCCGAGCAGGAAGTCGCGTACGCCCAGGTCCAGATAGGGCCGCAGCCGCTCCACGCACTGCTCGGGCGTGCCGAAGACCAGATACTCCGGCCACACCGGTGAGTCGGGGCCCACCCGCTCCAGCAGCCGCTCCTTGCGCTCCAGCGCCTGCCGCTCGTCCTCGGCGAGGATCGCCCGGAAGGTCACCGACTGGCGGATGGTCCCGGGGTCGCGGCCCACGACGGCGGCGTGTTCGGCGAGTCTTTGGAGCTTGTGGCGGTAGGTGTCCGGGGTTCCGGCGAGGGTGTTCCAGATGTCGGCGTGTTCCGCGACGATCCGCAGCATCCGCCGCTCGCCCTCGCCACCGATCACCAGCGGCAGCCGCTGCTGGAGGGGGCGCGGCTGCAGATGGGCGTCCTCGAGGCGGAAGTGTTGTCCGGCGAACGTCGCGGGGCCGCCGGTCCACAGCGCCCGCATCACCCGGCACGCCTCGTCCAGCATGTCCAGCCGGGTCCCGGCACTCGGAAAGGGAATGCCGTACTGGCCGTAGGCCAGATCCGCACCGGCCGCGCCCATCCCGAACTCCAGCCGCCCGTCCGAGACATGGTCGATGGTGGCCGCGGCGGCCGCGGCCAGCGCCGGGTGCCGCCAGGTCACCGCCGAGACGAGCACGGCGCAGCGGATCCGGCTGGTGCGTGCCGCGAGCGCCGAGAGCAGCGACATGCCCTCGAAGCACGGGCCCGCGGGGCCTCCCATCGGCGGACGGAAGTGGTCGAAGAGGGACACCCAGTCGTAGCCGAGCTCCTCCGCCGTCCGCCACAGCTTCAGCGCCTCGGCGAAGGTCGTGTACTGCTGGCCCGAGTGGACACCGACCCGGACGGCGTCTCCATGGATCCGCATGGTCAGCCGGCCTGCGGTCCGCACAGCGCGCGGACGGTGTCGGTGAGGGTGCGGATGGTGCGGAACACCTCGGGGGTGACCGCGTCGTCGGGGAACCGGAAGGTGAAGGTCTCCTCCAGGTCCACGACCAGGCCCGCCACCCCCAGCGAGCTCACGCCGAGGGACGACAGCTCGGCGTCCGGGTCCAGGGCGGTGGCCGGTGGCGGCGCCTCCGCGCGGCGCCGCACGGCCTCCGCCACGGAAACCATGAGTGGGTCCATGAACGCGTATACCTCCTGTGGATCGGGCCCGGTGGGCGGGTGCGGCTCAGTGGGCCGAGAAGTGATGAACGGTGCGATGGCGGTAGGTCTCGCCGGGGTCGAGCCGCACCGGGGGATAGTCGTCGCGGTTGGGCGCGTCCGGCAGCGGGCCGGTCTCCAGGCAGATGCCGGACCGCCGCCGCCCGGCGAAGCCGTCGGCCGAGTACACCCCCACCGCGGGCTGGTCGGTGACCACGCGCATGGTGCGCCCCGAGGCGGGGTCGTGCAGCCGCGCCGCCCAGTCCGGGTCGTCCAGGACAAAGCAGTTGTCCAGCCGCAGGTCGCCCACCGGCTTGAGTCCGCGGTGGTCCAGCGGGCCTCCGGTGATGTCCGCGGGCGGCCCGGGGAGGGGGATGAGCTGGTCGTCGAAGACCACCGCCCGGGTGGAGTTGAGCGCGAGCAGATGGCCGTCGATCCGTCCGGCGCCGGCCAGGTTCCAGTAGGCGTGGTTGGTGAATCCCACGATGGTGCTCGCGGTGGTCGTGGCCGTGTACGCGAAGGTCAACGTCCCTTCGGGGGAGACCTGGTAGAGCACTTCGGCGGACAGTGCCCCCGGGTAGCCCTGGTCGCCGTCCGGGCTGTCGAGGCGCAGCCGCAGCGACGGCACGTCGCCCGAGCGCTCCGCCTCGGCCTCCCACACATACCGGTCGAAGCCGAGGTCTCCGCCGTGGATGTGGTGGTCGCCGTCATTGCGGTCGAGGTGGTAGTCCACGCCGTCGAGCCGGAACCGGCCGCCCGCCACGCACCGGCAGTAACGGCCCACGGTGGAGCCGACATACGGATTGGCGGCGCGGTTCTCATAGCCGTCCAGGTCCGGAAGGCGCACCACCACATTGCCGGTGCGGCCCTCCCGGTCGGGGACCAGGACCTCCACGAGCTGCGCCCCGTAGGTCCACACCACCACGGCCAGGCCCGCGCCGGTGTCGAGGGTGTAGGCGTCCACGTCGGTCGGCCCCTGCCCGCGGTGGCCCACGGTGGTGCCGACCCTCTGCCGTCGTATCGTCGCCGCCATCAGCCCTCCCGGCCGGGGGCGGGGGCCGCCGCGCGGAGGGTCTTCTGCAGATGGGCGCGGCGGCTGCCGCCCGCATCGCCGAGTGTGGGCCCGTACTGCCGGAACCCCAGGACGTCCAGCAGCGACCGGGTGTCCGTCAGATCCGGATTGGCCTCCGAGCGCAGTACGTCCGCACCGGCCCGCGTCGCCTCCTCGATGGCGTGGCGTACACACCGCAGCCCCACCAGCGACCCGTCGTCGAGCCACTCGGGCGCCACGGCCAGCCGGGAGAGGTGCATCGGCCGCTCGGCGCGGGGGAACACCCCATCGTCCACGGTGAATGGCGGATCCCAGGTCAGGGTGAACATCCCGGCGGGGTGTGCGCCGTGGCGCAGCAGACGCACCGCGCCGGCCCGCACCCGGCGTTCGGTGGTCTCCGGGCGGCGCCGGGGCGCCGGGGTGCCGGAGGCGGCCGCCTGGCGGGCGTCGCACGCACACAGCAGCGCGTGCACCTCCCGCGGGTCCTGGCTCACCTCCCATCGCCACGTGGTCGCCGTCCGCTCGGCCGGGAACCGGGTCTCCGCCATCGCTCAGCCCCTGCCCACGCGTACGGTCACGGTCTTGGGGCGCTGGTACTCGGTGAGCGCCAGCACGCTCATGTCCGTGCCGTGCCCCGAGCCGCCACGTCCGCCGTGGGGCAGTTCCGCGGTCTGTTCCAGGCAGCAGTTGACCCACACCTCGCCGGCGTTCAGCTCCCCGGCCAGCTCCAGGACGGTGTCCGTACGGGTGCCCCAGACGCTCGCGGCGAGGGCCTGCGGCACCGAGTTGGCCAGGGCCAGGGCCTCGGCGTGGTCGTCCGCCGCCTGCACGGTGAGCACCGGCGCGAACACCTCCTCCAGCACCGCCGGATCGTCCGGGGGCAGGTCGGCGAGGATGCGGCCGGGCCGCCAGTGGCCGCCCTCCTCGCCCGGGGGCGGCGCGAGCGGGGCGATGTGCTCGATGCCCGCCGCGCTCTGCCCGATGATCCGGTCGTAACGGGCCGCCTGGTCCGCGTTGTTGAGCGGGCCGAAGTGGACACCGGCGCGTCGGTCGGCCATCGCCTTGGCCAGCCCCTCGACGGTCTCCAGGTAGTTCTCCCGGAGGGTGATGACGCGGGCGGGGGCGGCGCAGCTCTGCCCGGCGTTGTAGGTGGCGGCCCGCACCAGCGCCGCAAAGGTGTCCGGCGGCGCGTCCGGCAGCACCAGCGCCGGGCAGTTGCCGCCGAGCTCCAGGCTGACGCGGCGCAGTCCGGCACGGGCGACGATGTCGCGGCCGCCCGCCTCGCTGCCGGTGAACGCCACCGCGTCGATGTCGCTTTCCACCAGCAGACGGCCGGTGTCGCGGTCGCCCGTCACCGTCAGCAGGACACCGGGACCCAGCGTCGCCGCCGCGTCCCGCGCCAGGAGCAGCGCGGTGTCCGGGGTGGTCAGCGCGGGCTTGAGGACCACGGTGTTGCCGGTGGCCAGCGCGGGCCCGATGCGCCACGCGGCCATCATCAACGGGTAGTTCCAGGGCACGATCACCCCGATGACACCCAGCGGCTCCCACCGCACCCAGCTCTCCCGGCCGGGCAGGTATCGCCCACTCGCCGGAGAGACGTCCGCGCGCACCGCGCCCGCGTAGAAGCGCAGCAGATCGGCGCAGTTCTCGACCTCGCCCGCCGCCTCGGCGGCGGGCTTGCCGGTGCCCGCCCGCTCGGCCGCGACGTACTCGGCGGACCGCTCCTCGATCAGGTCGGCGAGGCGGAGCAGCCGGCGCGCCCTGACGCGGGGCGCGAGCGCGGCCCAGGAGGGCGCGGCGGCGCGGGACTCGGCCACCGCGGCCGCCACCTCCGGCTCACCGCCCCGCGTGATCCGCCGCCGCTCGTGTCCGGTGCGGGGGTCGGTCAGCACCGTCTCGGCGACGGCGGGGCCCAGCTTGCCCGCCACGAACGCGGCGATGCGCTCTACGGTGCGGAAGCGGTCCTGGGACAGGTCGGCGGCCGTCACACCGATGCCGAATTCCTTCTCCATCGCCATGAACAGATTCATGAAGCCGATGGAGTCGAGCAGACCGGACTCGATCAGATCGGCCCCGGGTGGTGGCGGCTCGATCTGGAGGACCGTACACAGCAGGTCCGTGACGCGGGATGTCATCCCGGAGGGGGTGTTCATGGGGTACTCCTGGGGCTGGGCGGGGGGAATGCGGGGGCCGGGCGCGGGTGGCCTTCCGTGGCGCCGTCCCGCGGCGTGGCGGCCAGCCGTTCGGCCAGTTCCCGGCGCAGGACCTTGCCGGTCCGGGTCCTCGGGATGGCGTCGAACGGCACCACACGGCGTGGCAGCACCGCGGGCCGGAACGCCGCGGCCAGCGCGGGCAGCACATCGGGAGGGCCGTCGGCACCGGGGTCCGGCACGACCGCCGCCACGATCTCCTCACCCAGGAAGCGGTGCGGAAGCGCGGCACACGCGGCGTCCCGGACCCGGGGCACGGCGCGCAGCACCCGGTCCATCTCGTCCAGGGAGACGGTCTCGCCGCCGACCTTGGCGATGTTCTTGCGGCGCCCGGTGACGACGACGAAGGGCTCGGCGCGGTCCGGGTCGGCGACCTCCATCCCCAGGTCCTGGGTGTGGAACCAGCCGCCCGCGAACGCCTCGCCGGTCGCGGCCGGGTTGGCCTCGTAGCGGGACATCACATTGTGGCCGCGCACACAGATCTCTCCCACCTGCCCGGGAGCCACCCGCTCGCCCTCCGGGGTCAGCACCGCCACCTCGTTGCCGAACAGAGCCGTGCCGATCGACGGGATGTCGGTGTCGAGCATCAGCCGCCGGTAGGTGTCCTCGGACAGATCGGCCGGCAGCGTGGTGGAGAAGTTGACCGTCTCGGTCAGCCCGTAGCCCTGGAGCACCCGGGCACCGAACCGGTCCCACACCGCCCGCGCCGTGCGTGTGGTCAGCGGTGCGGCTGCGGAGACGAAGTACCCGAAGTCGTCCGGGAGTTGGGGCGACCGCCAGGTCTCCAGCAGCGCCTCCAGCACACTGGGCACCACGCTGGCGATCCGCGGCCGGAACCGCTGGAGCAGCCGGGGGTAGCGCAACGGATCGAAGCCGTCGGCGAGCAGCACATGGGCGCCGGCCGCCAGGACGCCGAGGACGGTGAAGTGCAGACCGTTGACATGGTGGACGGGAAGGCAGCCGAGCAGCCGGTCACCGGGGCGCAGCCCATGGTGGCGGCCGAGCGCCTCCGCGTTCACGGCGGCGTTGTAGTGGGACTGGGCGACCAGTTTGGAGGCCGCCGTGGACCCCGAGGTGGCGAAGAACAGGGCGTCCTGGTCCGGGTCGATCTCCGGGCCGTCGAGGTCGTCCTGCGGCTCCTCCAGGGTCCGCGGATCGGGGAGGGCGACCGCCTCCGGCAGCGCCTCGGCGGGCACCGACGGCGGCCGCAGAACCACCTGCGCCCGCACCGCCTCGGTCTGCTGCCGTCGCCGGTCGGCGGGATCCTGCGGACCGAGCAGCAGCAGCGGGCAGCCCGCCCGCAGCACCGCGAGGACGGCCACGATCGAGGCCGGGTCGTTGACCGGGGCGAGGGCCACGGTCCGCCCGGCCGCCACCTGGAGCCCGGTGCGCAGCCATCGGGCCAGGCGCCGGCTCAGCAGATCGGCCTCGCCGTAGCTGAGCGTGGTGAGCTCACCGTCGTCCGCCACGGTCGTCAGGAAGGGGGCCCCGCCCCGGGTCCGGGCGTGGTGCGCGAGCCAGGACACCAGGGTGGGGTGCGGCGTCAGCCGGTCCTCGAAGGGGATGCCGCGGTAGGTATGGGCCATCGCGGCGTCGGTGGACGGGGACGTGGCCACCGACACCTCATCGGCGCTGGTTGGAGAGGCCATCGCTCACCCGAACCGGTGGGGGGAGTGGGTGCAGCCCTTCGCCGCGAGCTCTTCGCCGCTGGTCGCCCGGATGTCGCAGATCCGGCAGGTGATCTCCCCGAATTCGCCCAACAGCGCCGCATAGGCGGTGAGCTCCTGCCGGTCCAGGCTGTCGAGGCGGCGGTGCGGTGCGCCCACGGACAGGATCATGTGGTCGCTGACCGCGCCCACGGCATGGGTGATGGCTCCCTGGACCATGTACACCTGACCGGGGCGGGTCTGCACGATCTCCCCGGCCACCGCGATCGTCCCGGTGCCCGCGAGCACGAACAGCAGATGGTCGCCGGGGTGGGTGTGGGGTGCGAAACCGCTGCCCGCCGGGATGTGGAGGATGTCGGCTCCCACATGGCCGCTGGACACCAGGGAGTGTCCGGTGGCGTCCGCGGTCTTCGTCACCTTCGTCGGGCCGGGCTCGACGGTGATGCCGAGCTGCTGTGTCGTGCCGTCCAGACCGAGGTCCTCGGCCCAGTCACAGATCAGCAGGGGGCCGGGCGGTGTCCCGGGCGCCTCGGGGCGCTCTTGGGCGGGCAGTTCGTCGGCCTTGGCGCGGCCGAACACCGAGAGCAGTTCGAGCGATTTCGCCCTGCGCTCCGCGGGGTCGAGGTCGTGCAACTCCTCCGTCAGGAGGGAGATGATCTGCTGGGTGGACAGGTCGTCCGTAGTCCGGGTCACGGTGTCTCTCCGCGGTCTTGGGGGGTGGTCGGGATCGGACGGGGCAGGTCGGCCAGGAACGGCACCCGTCCCAGGTGTTGGGCGAGATGGCAGGAAAGAGGGGCGGCGAACACGTGGTAGAGGAGGGGCGAGAACTCCTCCCGTACATCTCCGGTCACCGGCAGCGCGGCCCAGCCGTGCCGGGCGATCGCGGAGTCGTCCTCGGGGGCGACGGTGATGACACGCCGCCCGAGCGCCGCCGCCTTCGCGGCCACCTCCGCGGCGTGCCGGTACGAGCGCCCCGGCGCGGCCACCACGATCACGGGCGCCTCGGGCGGGCGGGCGAACCGCTCGACATGGCACCACTCCTCCAGGTCCTGCCCGGTGGCGAAGACGCCGGAGGTCTCGATCACCTTGGCGGCGGCGAAGAGCGCGGTGCCGTGGGAGGGCCCGCTGCCGAGCACACTCAGCACGGCCGCGTCGGCGATGCGTTCAGCGGTCTCACGGCACCGGGTCCGGGCCCTCTCGGCGGTCGCCTCGACCGGTCCGGCCAGTGCGGTGAGCTCGCCCCGCAGCGCGTCCGCCTCCTGCCCGCTGAGGCGCCCGCGCAGCTCGCCCAGCCGGAGGGCGATCAGCAGCAGGCCCACCAGGCCGGCCTGGTAGGTGCGCACGCCCGGCGACCGCTCGGTGTCCGGCAGGGTGACCAGGAGCGCGTCGTCGGCCGCCCGCGTCACCGGGCTGTCGGGCGTTCCGGTGACCGCGATGGCATGCGCCCCGCCGTCACGGGCCAGCTCGGCCGACCGCACGACGAGCGGTGTGCGGCCCGAGGCGGAGACCGTGAGGGTCAGTTCCGTACGGGGTGGGCGGCCGCCGGACCCGGGGTGGTCGTACTCCACGAAGCGCAGCGCGTTCACCGGGCGGCAGTCCACCCCGGCCAGCGAGGCGAAGGCCATCCGTACGGCGCACGCCGCGTGGTAGGAGTCGCCGTCGCCCACGATGCTGACGGTGTCCACCGCCGCCCACCGCGCGGGCAGCAGGGTGCGCACCTGTTCGTCGAAGGGACCGGTCCGCTCGCGGAGGTCCGCCGCGAGGGCGTCGACCTGACGCAGCATCACCCGCGGGTCCAAAGGTGGCGGTGGCGCCTGGATTCCGGCGCCGGCCGGTGTGTTCGGTTCGCTTCGGCCGCTCACCGCTCCAGCCTCCGCACGATGTCGACGTACTCCGCCACCCGGTCGCGGTCGATCTCGCCGCCCCAGCCGTCGCGCTCCAGGCAGGTGCCCACGAACGCCCCGTCCGCCGCGGCCATCAGCCGTGCCGCGTTCTCGTGCCGGGTGTGTCCGGCCAGGATCACGGGCAGGTCCGGCGCGGCCTCGCGGACGGACGCGATCATGTCCAGCGCGGTGTCCTCGTCCGGGTGGCACAGCGACACCGCGTCGGCCCCGACGGCCCGCGCCGCCCGCGCCACCTCGGCGGTGGTCTTCTGCCCGCCGAACCACCGGAAGTGCATCGAGTCGATCTCGGCGATGATCCTGACGTGTTCGGCGCCGATCCGGCGGCGGTACTCCATCACCCGCAGCGGATCGGCCCGCACCATGCCGTGCGCGGTGAGGGTCTGCCCCACCAGGGCGCCCGCGCGGATATAGCCGCCGCCCGCGACCTTCGCCACCGCCAGGGACGCCGTGAGGGCGTTGCGCATCAGCTGTACGCCGATGTGGAACCGCTCATCGGTCGCTTCGGCCACCGCGCGCGTGATCAGGCCCATCGCCACCGTGCGCGCCGGGTCGGACTCCTCGTCCACGGTGTAGACCCGGTCCACCGTCTGGATCAGGCAGCCGTCCGCCCCGCCCTCGTACAGCGCCCGCGCGGACCGGACCGCGGTGTCGAGCGTGCGGTCGAAGGAACCGTCCTCGTGAAAGGGGGTGCCGGGCAGCGGTGACAGATGCACCATGCCGAGGACCAGTTTGCGGCCGCCCGCAGTCAACCATCCGTCCATGGCTCAGCCTCCGTATCCCGGGGCGGCGTGCGAGCGCAGCCGGTCGAAGGCGGCGGAGAGCTCGTCCCAGGGCCGCGCCGTGGTGACCCTGACGACGCCTCCGGAGAGGCAGAAGGTGAGGATTCCGGGGAACACCGAGACGCCGGTCTCCCGCAGGATGTCGCGGAAACATCGGTAGGAGTCGTCCCAACCGGGCAGTTCCACGGCGGTGTTGATGGAAAAACGCGGCGGAAGCACCCGGCCGGGGATCTCCGACAGCCGTACGGTGGCCGCGTCCCGCAGGACGGTCAGATCCTCGGCCCGGCGCAGCCGCTCGGCGCGGTAGCCGCGGTAGGCGTTCCGCAGCCCTGCCAGGTCGATGTCGTAGCCGGATTCGAACTCCTTGGCCTCGGCCGGACCCGGTGTCTCGATCCCGGTGATGAGCCACCGCTCCAGGCGGGCGAGGACCTCGATGGTCGTGTAGAAGAACGAGGGCGGGCCGCCGAAGGAGGACGACGCGTACTCGTAGTACTCGTCGATGAACGCCGGGTCGGCGAGAAACCACCCGGCCTTCAGCCCCGGCGCCGACCACGTCTTGGACAGGCTGGACACCCGCACCACCTGGGGCGCCGCGCGGTCCGCGGAGCGCTTCTCGTAGTCCCCGAGCCACTCATGGCACTCGTCCAGCACGATGACCGTGGAGGGGGAGGCGGCGCGGATCAGCCGGGCGAGATCGGCCTCGGCCACGGCGGCGCCGGTCGGATTGCCCACCGTCTGCAGCATCACCATCGGGGTGTCCGGGGTGAGGGCGGCGATCAGTGGTTCGAGGGAGGTCTGGCCGTCCTGGGAGACCAGGGGCACCAGCTGGACGTCGTGCCGGCGGGCTATCGTCTCCACCAGGGGCGGGTAGTTGGGGATCGCGCACAGCGCCGGTGAGGGGGAGCGCGGGCCGCCGTGCAGCACGAAGTCCGCGAGCGTGCTGATGGCGAAGGTGCCGCCCATGGTGATGGCCACGTTCTCGGTGCCGTAGCGCGCCCCCTGGATGCGGGCGTTCTCGTACGCGGCGATCGCCTCGCGGGCCGGGACACGTCCACGCGAGTCGGAGTAGCCGTACCAGTCCCGGTCCAGAGCGTAGCGGATGCATTCCTTCAGGCTCTGCGGCAGCCCCCACCGCTCCTCGTCGATCGACCCGCTGGAGAGGATGTAGCGGGCGTTGTCCCGCAGCTCGCCGTAGAGGTCGTCACGGAAGAACCAGTTGAAGAGCTCCTTGACGAACCGGACGGTGGCGCGGGAGGAGAGCACCTCCTCGGGCTCGACGGCCCGGCGCGGCCTGCTGGCCCGCCAGGTCTCGGCGAGCGCCGGGCGCAGGGCGTTGCCGCCGAGCTCGTGCTCGACCCGTCCCAGCCACAGGTTCCGCAGCTCCAGGGCGTCGTGGGGGTCGCGGGCCCGGGCGTAGACCTCCAGGACACGATGGTCGACGGCGGGGGTGAAGACGTCGCGGATGCCACCGGGTTGCGGTGGACGCGCCGCGGTCTCGCGCGCGTCCGGCGGGGCGTGACACGGACGCGGAGACGGTACGGATTCGAAGAGTTTCATGCGTTTCCCCGAGTGGGCCGCCCCTGTGGGCGAGCGTGAACGGATGGCATGGGCTACACGACGCGCAGGCGCTTGAGATGCCGGAGCCGGGCCTCGGACGTGGCCGAACCGCTGGTTCTCCCGTGGAAGAAGTAGGTGTTGTCGATGACGACGAGAAGCCCGCGCCGCCACTGGAGCCCTTGCGCGTGCTCGGGCGCGTACATGGCCGCCAACAGCTCGCGGAGCGCGTCGCCCACGGCTGTGGCGTCCTCCTCCGGCCCCTCGTAGGACCACTGGAGCTCATCGGCGAGGAAGTCGCGGAGCGAGAACACCCAGCGGTCCCCGACCTGCCGGGCGATCGTGGGAACGCCGGGGCGGTCGCGGTACCGGGTCCGGGAGAGCACGGCCAGGGTCCGCGGTGCCAGCCGGCGCGCCACCTCCCGCATCGGCACCAGCACCGTCCTGGCGCCCTGCGACGCGTCCCCGGGGGCCAGACACATCAGCACGATGTAGCGCGGCTGCCGCTCGACGGGGGCGCCGCTGCTCTCGGTGTGCAGCGAGAGGTAGTTGCCGGCGAAGGGCTGCAGGGCCACGTCGTCGGTGCGGGCGTGCTCGCTGCGCAGGTTGAGGATCACCTCCTCCTCCACGTACGGCGCGACCGCCGGGTCCCGTTCGGGCATGGCGGTGCCCAGGAACGCGCCGAGCGCGGTGAACCGGTCGTTGGGCAGCGGTTCATCGAGCTGGATCGCGGCCAGGCCATGGCTCCACAGCTGCTCGGACACCTCCTCGTGGAGGGCGTCGGACGGCCCGGATGTCAGGTCCGGGCGGGGGCGGCCGGTGACGTCGGCCGGCGGGGTGCCGTTTCCCAGCAGCCGCTCGCGCAGGGGGACGTGCGGATCGGCCGCGTCGGCCAGAAAGACGCCGTGGACGGGCCCGTCCCCGGCGTTCGGCACCGGGGGCCGGACGGGAGGGAGGGACGTTCGAGGTTCCATCGCAGTGCTCCTTGGGGGGTCAGCCGCTGTGCGCCGGCTGTGGGGCGCGGGTGCGCTCGGCCCAGCCGACGACCGGCTTCATGGCCAGGCCCGCGAGGACGAACAGGCCGCCGAGCAGCAGCCAGCCGAGGGCACCGCCCTGGAGGACGGTGGCGGTGAGGAAGGTGGGGGCGATCATGACGGAGGCCGCGTATCCGGAGAAGAAGAACCCCTGGTACTGCCCCTGCTTGTCCGGTGGCGCGAGATCGAACCCGATGACCCAGGCGCCGGCCGACAACACCATCTCGCCGTACACATGCACGGCGCCGGCCAGCAGCAGGAAGACCACGGCCATGACCACGCCGTCCGCCGCCGACGCGGCGAACAGGGCGCAGGCGGCGCACAGGACGAAACCGGCCTGCCGGACGGCCCGTACCGCGAGCGGAATCTCCGCCACCCGCTTGGCGATCCGCACCTGGAACGCCACCACGTTCGCCGTGTTGAGCAGGAACAGGGCCGTCACCATCCAGCGAGGGGCGTCCGTGTGCCCGGCGATCCACAGCGGCACCACGATCTCCAGCAGCACCGCATGCAGGGACAGCACCGCACTCAAGGCCGTGACCAGGGCGAAGGGCCGGTCGCGCAGGACGGCGAGCCGGGGCTGCCCGGGGACGTCCGCAGCCGTGGCCACCGGCGCCACCTTCGGCAGGGCGGTCAGCACGGCCGCGGCCACGAGGAAGGACAGGGCGTCCAGCACCAGGACGGTACGGAACGCGGCCGGGGTGTCCAGTTGCAGTGCGATGCCCGCGAAGCCGGCGCCCACCGCCACGCCCACATTGGTGATCGCCCGCAGATGGGCCCGGGTCTCCACCAGGTCCTCACCCCGCAGCGTGCTCGCGATGGCCGTCTGGAGTGCCGCCCGGCCGCCCCGCTCCATCACCACGAACAGACAAGCCGCCAGGGTGAATTGGGCGAAGGAGCCGACGACGAGATAGCCGGCGGCCGCCAGTCCGTTGAGGGCGATCAGCAGCGCTGCCGTTTCGCGTCCTCCGCGGCGGTCGGCGATATGTCCCAGGGGAACTCCGGCGAACAGCCCCACCGCTCCGGCGATGGTCAGCCCCAGCCCCAATTGGGCCACGGAAATGCCGACCACAGTGGTGAAATAAAGCGCCGAACACGTCATGAAGGCGCCGTGCCCCATGGTGATGAAGAGAGTCGCCAAGGCCAGAACACGTCCCGGCCCCGAAGCGGGGAGAAGTCGATTCAGCACGCCGACAACTGTAGGGATCGGGCGGAATTCGCAGGGAACTGCGAACGCCCGGGGCGCGGTTGGGGAAATGACCGCTCAATGACCGGAGCTTTCCCGGGGCGTCGGCCCCTCTGGACGCGGTGGGGCCGGACGGAGCAGGCCCGGTCCCGGGCATCCCCGCCGGTATGGAGCCCCGCTTGTTGTATCTTGCCTGCTGCCGTACGCCGAGGAAGCGGAGGGGGAGGCTCATGGGCTACACGCGCGGACGCCGCGTCACACACTGTCCCTACTGCGGTACCGCTTGCGCCGAGGGCGCCGGATGGCCGCGGGACTGCTCCGGCTGCGGTGAGACCCAATGGCGCAACCCGCTGCCCGCCGCGGTGGTCCTACAGCCCGTGGCAACGTTGTCCGGCCGGCTCGGAGTGGTCGTGGTGCGCCGCGCGATCGAGCCCGCCATGGGGCAACTGGCGCTGCCCGGCGGCTATGTGGAGGTCGGTGAGACCTGGCAGCAGGGCGCCGTACGGGAACTGCGGGAGGAAACCGGCCTGGCGGCCGATCCTGGGCAGGCCCGCCTCTTCGACGTGCACTCTACCCGGGACACCCTCGAGGTCTTCGCCCTGCTGCCGGTGCGCGACGCCGGCACCCTGCCCGAGCCCGCGCCGATGCCCGAGACGGCCGGATGGCAGGTCCTCGACACACCGGCCACGCTGGCCTTCGACGGCCATACGACGGCCGTGGCCGCACTCCTGGGCACGGACCTGCCCAGCGGTACGGGGCCCCGGTGAACCCCTTCGCGGCGATGGCCGTCTGTCTCTCCAAAGCCCTTCTGACAGGACCAGTGGTAGAAGAGAAAAGAAACAAAATGCTGCTGAGACACCGGCCGTCCGATGTTGGATTCCCGTCCGATTGCTCGTCGATACGACTCGTCGACGGACGAGGGGAGAGCTTGTGAACCCGCCCCTCCAGCCCACCGCTTGCGGTTCCTCGTATGTGAGTGATGCCGAAGCCGAGCTGTATTCCTGCATCCTGAGGTTCCAGCAGGTGACCAGAGAATTCCTGGCCACCTTATCCGAGCTGGAAATGTCCGAGGAAGAGCTCGACGCGGCGGTCCGCCGGCTGAAGGAACTGGGCCTGCTGCGCTCCCACTCCACGGACCCGGCGCTTTTGGTGCCCGTCGACCCCGACTTGGCCGCCGCGGCGCTCACCGCCCCGATCCAGGAGTCCCTGCAGGAACGGCGGCGCCAACTGGACCAGATCGGACTGGAGTTCGGACGGCTGCGGGCCCACTTCCTCGAAGGCAGGCGTTGCGACACCGGGAGCATCGAGGTGATCGGGCATCTGGACGAGGTCCGCGCCGCCTTGAACCGTGCCTCCAACGAGTGTCAGGAGGAGGTGCTGAGCAGTCAGCCGGGCGGCGGGCGGGCACCGGAGGTCTTGGAGGAGGCGATCAGCCGTGACACGGCGCTGCTCGCCCGGGGGGTGCGCATGCGCACGCTCTACAACCACACGGCCCGGTTCAACGCGCCGAGTCAGGCATACGTGGCCGTCATGTCCGGCCTGGGCGCCGAATACCGGACCGTCCACGATCCGTTCGGCCGCCTGATCGTCTTCGACCGGGACCTGGCGTTCGTTCCCGACCGGGAGGGGAGCCTGGGGGCGGTGATCGTACGCGAGCCGTCCCTCGTCCGCTATCTGTGCTCGGTCTTCGAGAACGCGTGGGCCCATGCCCGGCCCTTCTCGGACGCCGCCGCCGACGGCCTCGAATCGGTGGCGAAAGAGCTGGACGGAACGATCCTCCGCCTGCTGGCGGCAGGCTACAAGGACGAAGCGATCGGCCGCCGGCTGGGGATGTCGCTGCGCACCACGCGCAAGCACGTCGCCGACATCATGGACACTCTCGGTGCGGTGAGCCGGTTCCAGGCCGGAGTCCTCGCCGCCCGCGCCGGTCTGCTGGATCACGACGCGAGCGAAGACGAGAGCGAACCGGACACCGGTGTGCGGGAGGCCGCCGGGTAGTCGGCGCCTGTCTGCCATCAGCGCGTCAACGGGGGTGCGAGGCCGCGACGGCGGATACCGTCGCGGCCTCAGGTGTTTCGGCGGAGCCCGCTTCGGCGGAGCCCGTTTCCGTGGGGCCGCTGCGGCGGATCGCGTTTCGGCGGGGGCCCGTTTCCGTGGGGCGCGTCTGTCACGTCGGCGCGGGACCGCCGAAAAGGGACTGGCACACCGCACCACCGGCGGGCGAGGATGGGCATCGCCTGCGCGGGGGTTCCGCAGACACAGACTTCGGGCGGCCCGGGCGGGCCGCTCCACGTCGTCAGCTGCCCATGCCTGCCGTGCGATCGGTGCTCGATCGCCTCGGAGAGCGCTTGTGTCGTCCGTTGCCGGTGGCGGTCACGAGGTGCGACCTTTCGAGAGCGAAGGGCAAGGGTGTCCGATACCGACTGGGAACTCTTCCTCCGTGACATGGCGCTGTGCCTCTCGACGTACCAGGACAGGGGCCCCGCGGTGGTATGGCCCGAGCGCGCTCACACCGTCCTCCCGGGCCTTTACGGGACGTACGGCCGGGAACCGGCGGACAGGGAGTGGCGGCCCGCGCCCCCCGGCACCGGCGCGCACAGGCTCGCCGCCGATCTGGGCCATGTCATGGGCTACCCCGTCGAGGCGTACGAACGGCTGCTTCCCGCCGGGACGACGCTCCCCCTCGGGCGCGTCGGCGCCGACGTCCTGCTCTTCCCGCTTCGCGGCGGAGCACGCTGCCGCGTCGAGAACGACGGCCGTACGGACCACCGGAGCGGGCGAGTCGAACTTCGGCTGCGCGCCGGGGAGATGTGCTACGTCCCCGCACGCCACTCCTGCACGCTCTCCGAGGCCGTTGCCCCGTGCGAGCTGCTGCTGCTGGTGCTCCACGCCACACCATGACCACCCGCCCATGGGGGCGGTCATGTGCCGCGGATGGCCCCGCAAGGCGAAACCGGACAACCGAAGAGTGCCGTTAGGCCCCTTATGATCCCCCCTCGTTTTGTTGCCCGGCACCTTGGTGAGTGGCGGAACGCGTGGTGCGCGGGCCGGGCCCCCGCCATGATCGATCCATCCAGCCCAGGGCCGAATTCCGTACCGGATCTCTTCAACCGGAGGCCACAATGCGCACGTTGTTCCTCACCGCCGTCATGACCGCGATCGCCGCACCGGCCCTCTCGCTCTTCCTGGGCGCGGCCGCGCAGTCGGCGCACGACCGTGTCGGAACCGGCACGGGGGGCCTTCACTCGCTCGCCGTCGCCGGGGCGCCCCTGGCAGTGGGGGTCGGCTCCGACTCGCCCGAGGACGACGACACCGGCTGGGGCTTTCACGGCAGGGCTCTGCCGACGGACCGATGATGGGGCGGTGCCGTATCTCATGTCCGGCTTACGGGGCCATGGGGTGAGACGGCCCGACGAACGCGCGGTGGGCTCGTCCGAACCCGCAGCCGCCTCCGGCGCTGCCGAACTCGCCGGACGGCCCGACCGCCAACCGCTGGAACTGCTCAGCGACCGCGAACGCGAGGTTCTGGACCGAGTCCTGGAGGGGCACACCTACCCCTCCGTGGCGCGTGCCCTGGGCCTCAGTCCGCACACCGTCGACACGTATATGCGACGCATCCGGGCCAAGACGGGGGCCACCCATCGCATGCAGCTGCTGCGGCTGGCGATGGCCGACGCCCTGGAGACGGGTTCGGGGGACACGGGGGACACACGGGGACACGCACATCCAGACAGAAGGTGAGGTTCCGTGGACTTCCACTTGCTCGGCCCCCTTGAGGTGCTCGATGACGGGGCACCGGTGCCGCTCGGCGGAGTCATCAAGCGAGGGGCGCTCGCCCATCTGCTCATCCACGCCAACAGCGTGGTGGCCACGAGCCGGCTGCTGGCCGCCCTGTGGCCGGGCGACACCCCGCTCACCGCCCGGAAGATGCTGCAGAACGCGGTCCGGGACCTGCGCCGGACGCTGTCCTGCGAACCCGGCTCCGAAGGCCGGGCGGTGCTGGTGACCGACGCCCCGGGGTACCGGCTGCGGGTGGATCCCGACGCCGTCGATCTGCTCCGCTTCCGGCGGGCGGTGGAGCGCGGACACGCCGAGGTGGCCGTCGGCTCCTACGAGTCGGCCGCGCGGGTGCTGCGGGAGGCCCTGGGGCTGTGGCGCGGACCCGCGCTCGCGGACCTCGTCGAGGACGGCCTCGTCTGGCCGGAGCTGACCGCGTGGGAGAACAGCCGGCTCAACGCGCTGGAAGACCTCTTCGAGGCCGAGCTGGCGTGCGGCCGTCACCACGCGGTCCTCGGAGAGCTGCAAGCGGTGGCCGCCGCCGAGCCGACGCGCGAGCGCCTGAGCTGTCAGCTCATGCTGGCCCTCTACCGCTGCGGACGGCAGACCGAAGCGCTTGCCGCCTACCGCCACCGCCGCGTCGAGCTGGTCGAGCGGTACGGCCTCGAGCCCACCCGCGAGATGCAGAAGCTGGAGCGGGCGATCCTCGCCCACGCCCCGGAGCTCGACCCTCCGTCCCCGCCCGCGCTGGTCGATGTGACGCCCCTCCCCAGGACCGACCTCTCCGGGACCGACCTCTCCGGGACCGACCTCTCCGGGACCGATACGGCGCGGGAGACCCCGGCCCAGAGCAGGGCGGGGCTCACCGCGGTGGGCGGGCGTGCCACCCGGCCACGGCGGCTGAACGAGTCCACGGTGGAACACAAGCGGATCAGCCTCGTATGGGTGCGCCACGCCCTGGAGGGCCACGGCCACGATCCGTCGAGCGTCCAGGAGGCGCTGCGGGAGGCCGAGCGGGTCGTCCGCGAGGAGGCCGCACGGTTCGGCGGGACCATGGCCCATGCGGCCGGGCCGGTCCTCTCGGCACTGTTCGGCCACCCCGAGACGAGTGAGGACGACGCGGCCCGGGCGGTACGGGCGGCGTTCGCGATGCGCGACCGCTTCGCCGTCCGTGGCGCCGGACCCGCGCCCATGGGCCTCGGACCGGCGTGTCTCCATGTCGCCGTGGTCACCGGAGACGCCTATCTGCTGTTCCGGCCGGGGGAGCCGGACACTGCCCCGCGGGTGATGGGGGAGGCGGCGGACCGGTGTTTCCGGATGCTGGCGCTCGCCCCGCAGGGGCAGGTGCGGGTGTGCGAGGTCACCCGCCGCGCGAGCGAACCGGACATCGCCTACCGCGTCGGTCCGGAACCCCCCGATGGTTGGGAGGCCGTCCAGGTCCGCGGGCAACGGCACGGCGCGGAGGGCCGCCGTACGGCCGGACCCCGGGACTGGACGGCCCGGCCGGCTCAGGAACCCGAGGAGATCCCGGCCCACGCCGTGCTGTGACACCCGGAGTGCGGTGACGGTGGTGGCGGGGGTCTCGCTCGGTCGGGGCGGACCCTGTACATGGTCTATCGGCAATAGAAAATTACACGCCTGTGGTCGCGTGTGCTATAACGTAAGCGTCTAAATCTGAAAGATACTTACGTCGATGTCCGGCACACCCTGCCCGCGGGCCGGGCCCCTTTCCACAGAACGGGATGCCCCATGACCACCACCTACCCCGCCTTGACCGAGACCGACGCCGCCGCCCTCGTGGCGCGGCTGCGGGAGACCCACCGCAGCGGGCGCACCAAGTCTCTCGCCTGGCGCCGCGAGCAACTCACCCGGCTGCGCGCGCTGCTGACCGAGAACCGCGCGGCCATCGCCGACGCCCTCTGGGCCGATCTGCGCAAGAATCCCGACGAGGTCGACCGCGCGGAGATCGACATCACGGTCCTCGAGATCGACGACTACCTCGAGCACCTGGAGGAGTGGCTCGCCCCGCAGCCCGCGGAGGTCACCGTCTCCCATCTGCCGGAGGGGACCTTGGCCCGCACCGAGCTCGACCCCCTCGGTGTCGCCCTGGTCCTCTCGGCCTGGAACTATCCGATCTATCTGCTGCTGACCCCCGTCGCGGCCGCGCTGGCGGCCGGCAATGCGGTGGTCATCAAGCCCTCCGAGCTCGCCGAGCAGACCTCCGCCCTGCTGGCCCGGCTCCTTCCGGCCTACCTCGACACCGAGGCCACCGCCGTGGTCGAGGGTGGCGTCGCACAGACGACGTCGCTGCTGGCCCAGCGCTTCGACCACGTCTTCTACACCGGCAACGGCACCGTCGGCCGGATCGTGATGCGCGCGGCCGCCGAGCATCTGACCCCCGTCACCCTCGAACTCGGCGGCAAGTCGCCGGTCTTCGTCGACCGCGACGCCGACCTCACCGCGGTCGCCGCCCGCATCGCGTCCACCAAGTTCTCCAACGCAGGACAGACCTGCGTCGCCCCCGACTACGTTCTCACCGACCCGGACACCGCCGAGGCGCTGGCGGCCGCCCTCACCCAGGCGATCGAGCAGCTGTACGGCACCGACCCGCAAGCCGCCGACCACTACGGACGCATCGTCAACGAGCGCCACTTCGACCGCCTCACCGCGCTGCTCGGCTCCGGCCGCACCGTGACCGGCGGACAGAGCGACCGCGCCGAGAAGTACATCGCCCCGACCGTGCTGCTGGACGTGACGCCGGACGAGCCGGTGATGCGGGAGGAGATCTTCGGCCCCATCCTGCCGATCCTGACCGTCGCCGACCTCTCCGAGGCCATCGCCTTCATCAACGACCGCGACAAGCCGCTGGCGCTCTACGCCTTCACCGAGAACGACACCACCCGGGCCCGGCTGATCGCCGAAACCTCCTCGGGCGCGGTCAACTTCGGCTTCCCCGTCTTCCATCTGACCGTGCCGACCCTGCCGTTCGGCGGGGTGGGGGAGAGCGGCATGGGCAGCTACCACGGCCGCTACTCGCTGGAGACGTTCAGCCACCGCAAGGCGGTCCTCGACGTCCCGCTGAGCTGACCCACCCACTCATCCACAGTGCGCAGGAGGACGAGGACATGAGCGAGATCAAGACCCGGTTCCGGCGGATCGACGGACTCTCCGTCCGGTACGCCGAGAGCGACAAGCCCCATGACCGCGAGGCGCTGCTGCTGAGCCCGTGGCCGGAGAGCCTGTACGCCTACGACGCGACCTGGTCGCGGCTGGCCGACCACGCTCATCTGGTCGCGGTGGACCTGCCGGGGTTCGGGCAGTCCGAGCTCCGGGAGGATCTGCTGTCCCCCCAGGCGATGGGCGAGTTCATCGTACGGATCGCCGACACGTTCGGGCTGGCGAAGCCGCATGTGGTGGGCCCGGACATCGGCACCAGTGCGGTGCTGTTCGCCGCGGCCCGGCACCCGGACCGGTTCCGCAGCGCGGTCGTGGGAACCGGCGGGGCGGCGGTCCCGCTGCAACTGGGGGGCGTGCTGGACGAGTGGGTGCACGCCGAGGACCTGGCTCCGTACCGGGCCATGGGTCCCAAGGACGTCGTGACCGTCGCCATTGATGCCATCGACGGCTACGAGCTGCCGGAGGTGGTCCGCGAGGACTACCTCGCCTCCTATATGGGCGAGCGGTTCGCCGACCAGATGCCGTACGTCCGGGCGTATCCAACCGAGCTGCCGGTCCTGGGCGACCTGCTGTCCCAGATCGAGACGCCGGTGCAGATCATCGCGGGTCGCAAGGACACGGTGGTCCCGGTGGCGAACGCCGAGTACCTGCACGAGCGCCTGCCGAACAGCGAGCTCGACATCATCGATGTGGGCCACTTCGTCTGGGAGGAAGGCGCGGAGGAGTACGCCCAGGCGGCCACCGGCTGGTGGCAGGCGAACTGACCTTCTCCGTAAGGGAGGTGGCGAGACCCGGCCCGGCGTTAGCTCCCGGGCCGGGTCTTCTTCCGGGCGCGGTACGCGGCCACGTTGCTCTTGTTGCCACAGACCTCGTACGAGTGCCAGCGCTGGGTGCGACTGCGCGTGGTGTCGTAGAACACGTGGCTGCAGCGCTCGTTGGCGCAGATACGGAGGCGGGGCCAGGTGCCGTCGGAGACGAGTTCCGCCACCGCCAGGGTGATGCCACCCACCACGGGGTCGCCGCCCACCTGCCGCAGCCGCACCGCTCCGGGCTCCGAGAAATCCTGCCGCAGGGTGACAGCGGACGCCCGCTCGGCGAGCTGCGCCCAGCCGGGTGCCGCCTCGGCGCTGTCCGGCGCGGACGCGATGTCCATGAGGGTTGTGCGCAGCCCGCGGATCTTGGCGATGCGCTGGGGTGATGGCGCTTCCGCCGCGGGCTGGCCGAACGGGCGCAGGACCGCGCTCGCCGTCTCCGGGGTCTGGAGCGTGTCCGGAAAACCGGGACCGTGCGGCCGGGAGTTGAGCAGGTCCACCATCGCCGCCGCGGTCGCGGGAATCCGCCGCGCTGAGTCCGATTCTTCTCTGGCCACCCAGCCATTGTAGCACATGGTCTACTGGCGAATGGGGCTTACATCTCGGTGGTCGTGCATGCTATAAGTAAGCGTCTAAAATAAAACACCAATTACAAGATCACCTTCCGAGATCAAACCTCGAGGACACAGCTCATGATTGCCAAGAACGGCCCGGACCTCCGGCCGGGGCGGGGCCAGGGCCCGCCGATCCTGTCCGGCTCCGCCGCCTCGGCCGGAACCGCGCCGTACGCGGCTCCCGCCTCCCATGACTCGCGGAGCGCGCGCATCGGCCTGCTGGCGATCTCGCTGGGCTCCGCGGGCCTGGGTGGAGCCTGGCAGGCGGCGACCTCCGTCGCCTCGGCGTGGATCCAGATCAGCGATGTGCTGTTCGCGATCAGCGGACTGGTCTGGATCGTGCTCCTGGCCGCATATGTGCGGCACGGCGGAGCCCGGTGGCACAACCTGCGCGAGGATCTGCGCCACCCGGGCCAGGGGTTCGCCCTCGCGTACGTCCCCATCATCGGCATGCTGATCACCGGTCACTTCTCGCGCTTCGGTGAGGAAGGCGCCCGCTGGGCCTATGCCGTCTTCGTCGTGGCGGCCGCGCTGGTCGCCGCCCGGCTGCTCGCCCACTGGTTCACCGGCGTGCTCAGCGAGACCACCCTGCACCCCGGCTACCTGCTGCCGGTCTCCTCCGCACCGTTCATCGCGAGCATCACCGCGTCGACGCTGCACCTCCCCGAGATCGCGGCAGCGGCCTTCGCCGTGGGGGTTCTGTACTGGCTGGCCTTCGGCACGGTCATCCTCGGCAGCCTGGTCGCCGGCAGTCCGCTTCCGCCACCGGCCCGGCCCACCCTCACCGTCCTGGTCATCCCGCCCGCCGTCGGCAGCAACGCCTGGCTCGCCGCCCACGGGGGCCGTCTGGACGGGGTCGGCTACGGGCTCTCCGGCATCCTGTTCTTCACCCTCGTCCTGGTCGCCTTCATGCTTCCGACCATCCGCGAGCGGTCCTTCCACACCGGGCTGTGGATCTACAGCTTTCCGGTGGCCGCCACCACGAACTTCCTGGTGCGCTGGACCTACGCGGCGGACGTGCCGGGCCGGGAGATCATCGTCTGGGCGCTGCTGGCGGTGGCGAGCGTTGGCTTCCTCCTCCTGGGCGTCGCGACGCTCGTCCACGGTGGCCGGCACTGGCGCCTACGGGCCGGGAGCCCGGATCTCGGGTGAATCGGCAGTGTGCCGCAGATGCAAGGTTAAATCCTCCTTCTCCCTCGCATCATCCGGATTCTTGATCCCTCGGCATGGCATGTGCGTTTGCGTGGGACCGGGGGTCGGGTAACGGTCCTCCAGGAGGTGGTAGCCCGTGAGTGACTCCCTCGCAGCTGCCAGTACGGCCGCTGGTCCGGTGGCGGAGCTCGCCCTCACGGGCGATCTGACCCGTCCGGCCCGGCTGGCGGTGTCCGAACTGCTCTCCTGGCCCCAGCACCGGGCACAGGTCAGCTTCGACTGCGCCACCAGCGGCATCCAGCAGCACCGCTTCACCGGACCGTATCTGCATGACGTCCTGGTCTCCGCCGGTCCCGCCTTCGACCCCGCCCGGCGCAAGGACCGCCTGCGCTTCCTGATCGCTGTACGCGGCGCGGACGGCCATCGCGCGCTGCTGTCCTGGGCCGAGATCGACCCGGACTTCGGCCGTGCCCCCGTCCTGCTCGCGGTCACCATCGACGGCACCCCGCTCGACCGCGCGGGCCCGCAGCTCGTCCTGCCCCAGGACCGTTGCGGCGCCCGGTACATCAGCGGCATCGAGGCGATCCGCGTGGACGGCGGGTACACCGTCTGGACCTGACGGCGCTGAGCGGAGCCCGCTGGGCCGGGGTGTCCTTGCGGTGGTGTCAGACCAGCGGACGGTATGCGGTGAGCGTGACGGACAGCGTCACGTCACAGGGCTCGGGCAGCAGCGCGACGCGCTCCTTCAGCCGCTCGCCGTGCTGGTGCCAGGCGTTCGGCCCCATCCCCACCAACTGCGGCACGGCCTGGTGGTCCAGCGTCATGGTGCTCCGCGAACGCTCCCGGGCCACCTCGGTGAAATGAGCCGAGAACCGGTCCGCCAGCCGCTCGTCCTTCTGCTCGTCCACCCGCAGCAGCCCCAGGGCCTCCACCAGTTCCCGCAGGTGATCCGGCCGGGGCGTCACCACCAGCAGCACACCCCCAGGGCGCAGAATCCGGCGCAGCTCGGCCGGATTGCGCGGTGCGAAGACGTTGAGGACCACCGGCGCGGCCCCGTCGGCGAACGGCAGCCCGTCCCAGGCGTCGGCCACCACCGCGCTGATACGGGGATGCGCCCGCGCGGCCCGGCGGGCGGCGAACTTGGAGATGTCGAGCAGGACGCCCTCGGAGCCCGGGAACTCCGACATCACCCGGGCAAGGTGGTAGCCCGTGCCGCCGCCGATGTCCACGAGGCAGCCGGGGTCCCCGCCCGTCGGCGCCGGTGCCGTCTCGCGCGCCAGCGCGGCCAGTGCCCCGGCGATCGGCGCGAAGTGACCGGCGGCCAGGAAGTCCGCGCGAGCCGCCACCATCTCGGCGGTGTCCGCGCTGAACTTGGCGGCCCCGCGCAGCAGATTCACATACCCCTGCTTCGCCACGTCGAAGCTGTGCCCCTGGGAACACCGCAGCGCGCCCTCGGCCATCGTCAAACCGCCGGAACAGTAGGGGCAGCGAAGGTACCGAACCGCCTCTTTCCGCATGGTGTCCCCCGTGTCGCTGTTGTCCTGACAGGAGCTCAGCCTATGCACATCTCGGCGGCGCGGTGCGGCCGGGTCTCAGTCGGCCGATGACGCCGACAGGTGCTGGTCGGCGGCCCAGGAGGCGAGGATGCGCAGTCCGTCGTGTGCGGACGTGCCGACCTCGGCCGTCCAGATGACCAGCTGCTGGTCGGGATCGGTGCTGGCGGTCAGCGTGTCCCAGTCCAGAGCGAGCTCCCCGGCGAGCGGATGGTGGAGGACCTTGGTGCCCACGCCGAGCGTGGCGACCTGGTGGGAAGCCCACCAGGTGCGGAAATCCGCGTCCTGGACGGAAAGTTCTCCGACGAGTGCGGACAGCCGCGGGTCGTCGGGATACTTCGCGGCCTCCATGCGCAGCTGGGCGACGCAGGTACGGGCGACGGTCTTCCAGTCGGCGTACAGCGTCCGCATGGCGGGGTCCGTGAAGAGGATGCGGACATAGTTCCGGTGCTTTTCCGGAACCTGCCCGAAGTCGGTGATGAGCGCGGCGGCGAGGGAATTCCACGCGATGACGTCCATACGCCGCCCCATGACGACGGCGGGGGTGGCGGTGAGGTCGTCCAGCAGCCGCCGCAATTGCGGCTGGACTTTCTGCCGCGCCCGGCGCCGGGGGCGGGCGATTTCCTTTCCGGCGAGTCCGAAGAGGTAGCCGCGCTGGTCGTCGTCGAGGTGCGGGGCCTGGGCGAGGGCCTCCAGCACGGGTGCGGAGGCGTGGATGCGGCCCTGCTCCAGGCGGGTGTAGTAGTCGGGGGAGATGGCCGCGAGCTGGGCGACCTCTTCCCGGCGCAGACCTGCCACCCGGCGCGGGCCCGCGCTGTCGGGCAGCCCGACGATACGGGGGCTGAGCTCGGCCCGGCGGGCCTTGAGGAATTCGCCCAGCTGGTTGAGGTGTGCGTCGGGACTCATGGTTCCCAGTGTGGCACCGTGCGGCAGCCCGCTGAGGGGGAGAGTTTTATCCCAGGATGTTTCCCTCCCAGGAGGAAACCCTCCTCTGCGCGAGTCTGCGCAGAGGTGCGAGCCTGGAAGCCACGACACCGAAAAGAACACCGGAGCGACACCGAGGAAAGTCACGGGAAGAAGGAAAACCGTTGAAGTTCGTCACTCCTCAGCCCACCACGAAGGCCCCCGCGGACTGGTTCACCGGCGATGTGTGGTTCGACGTCATATGCGCCGGCCAGGAGCCCTCCCGGATGCGCGCCAACATGGTGCGGTTCTCCCCGGGCGCCCACACCGCCTGGCACCGCCACGCCGTCGGCCAGACCTTGCACGTGGTGGAGGGCATCGCGCTGATCGGCACCCGCGACGGCACGGTCTTCGAGGCCCACCCCGGCGAGACCGTGACCTGCCCGCCCGACGAGGAGCACTGGCACGGCGCCACGCCGGATCGGTTTATGCAGCACCTGGCGATGTGGGAAGGCACGGGCGACGACCGCCCCGAGACCACCTGGCTGGAGAAGGTCACGGACGAGCAGTACGGCGGCGTCCGCACCCGCAGTCACTGACGACCGCTGGTCCGCGATCCTTGATCGCCGAATGAGGGAATGGCGCATAAACGACGAAAAGCGCTTCCGCCTGAATTCGGCTAACCGTCCATTAAATTGCGGAATCATGAATGCGTGATTACGATCCGCCGCAGCGAGCACCCCCACTCAAGCCGCTCACTGCCGGAAAGGCAGGCCCTCATGGGTATGTCACGCCGCCAACTCATCGGTTCCGCGCTCGGCGCCACGGCGCTCGGTGCCCTGGGCGCCGCCAAGCTGACGACGGGCACCGCCACCGCGGCCAGCCCGCCCGGTGACGTCGTCGGCAAGGTCACCGTCGGCTATCAGGGCTGGTTCGCCTGCGCGGGGGACGGCGCCCCGATCAACGGCTGGTGGCACTGGGCCGCCGACATGTCCCAGCCGCCGTCGCCGGACAACACGGGCATTCACAGCTGGCCGGATATGCGCGAGTACACCAAGGGATACCGGACCAACTACGGCAACCTCAACAACGGTCAGTCGGCCACCTTGTTCTCCTCCTACGACCAGCAGACCGTCGACACCCACTTCCGCTGGATGCAGCAGTACGCCATCGACACCGCCGCCCTCCAGCGCTTCAACCCCTTCAGCCCCGAGGGGTCGACGCGCGACGCCATGGCCACCAAGGTCCGCTCGGCGGCGGAGAGGTACGACCGGAAGTTCTACATCATGTACGACGCCACCGGCTGGCTCGACATGAAGAGCCAGATGAAGCAGGACTGGACGGACAAGATGAAGGCCCATACGTCGTCCTCCGCCTACGCCAGACAGAACGGCAAGCCGGTGGTGGGCATCTGGGGCTTCGGCTTCAACGAGGCCAACAAGCCCTGGTCGGCCGCGGACTGCCTGGATGTCGTCAACTGGTTCAAGGACCAGGGCTGTTATGTGATGGGCGGAGTCCCCACCCACTGGCGGTCCGGCAACGAGGACTCACGCCCCGGCTACCTCGGCGTCTACCACGCCTTCCATATGCTCTCGCCGTGGATGGTGGGGCGCATCGGCAACATCGCCGACACCGACCGCTTCTTCACCAATGTCAACACCCCGGACCAGGCCGACTGCAACGCCAACGGGATCGACTACCAGCCCTGTGTGCTCCCCGGGGACACCCAGTCGCGGCAGCGCGCACACGGCGACTTCATGTGGCGACAGTTCTACAACATGGTGCGGGTGGGCGCGCAGGGCATCTACATCTCCATGTTCGACGAGTACAACGAGGGCAATCAGATCGCCAAGACGGCGGAGAACGCGTCGATGGTCCCGGCCGGTTCGGGGATCTGGGCGCTCGACGAGGACGGCACCGTCTGTTCCTCGGACTACTACCTCCGCCTCACCGGAGACGGGGGCCGGATGCTCAAGAGGCAGATCGCGCTGACCCCCGACCGGCCCACGAAACCGGTCGTCTAGCGCCGTTCGCCGGGGCCCCGGCACACCACGCCTCAGCGGCGGCGAGCCGCCTCGAACCGGGCCACCCAGTACGCGGTGCGGTCGAGATACGCCGTCTCGGCCGCGGCGCCCGTCCTTCCGTACGCCCCGCTGTAGGTCCGGTAGCTCTGCGCCGTGGGCGGGGCGGAGGCCGCGGGCTCGATCTGGCTGCCCTCGTGCCACTCGTTGAACGAGGTGATCGAGACCCAGGAGGGCGGGCCCCCGTTGGCGGGGGAGAGGGCGTTGTTCCACTCCAGGTCATAGGTGGCGCCGTCGTCGCGCTCCAGGGTGGGCGTGGTGTTCCCGGGCACGGCGCGGTCGTCGATGTAGCCGGGGCCGATGGACGGTGCCCAGACCATGCCGTGGTCGCGGCAGTACGCGGCCGGGCCGGCCCACTGCGGGTTGTTGCCCGCGGCGATGGCGTCATAGGTGTACATGCCGCCGAAGTGCGCGACCTTCGACACGTCCGTGGTCTGGGCCAGCACGATGGCGCGGTCGGCCACCTGGTCCAGCGGGGTCCAGTCGACGATCCGCAGGGACTCGAAGACGTAGTACGCGCCGCGGTCGCCGTGTGCCGCGTCCCGGTAGAAGGCCGCGTGGCCGCCGTACCGCTGGATGAGATAGCCGATGTCGTCCACCACGGACTGTGCCGTGCGGCCGGCGTAGGGCTCGATATGCCAGGCCACCTTCAGCCCGCACGCGGCCGCCGCGTCCAGGAGCAGCGGCACCCGCTGGTCCTCGTAACCGCCCCGCCCCCACCAGCTGGTGACGAGCACACCGGTTCCGGCCTGGGCCAGCCACCCCATATGGCGGTCGACCACGGCGCGGTCGCCGGAGTCGTAGGCCCCGGCCGCCGGGTAGAAGTCGGAGCCGATCCGGTCGGGTGGGGTGAGGCCGCCCTGCGGCCAGTGGCGCCAGGAGCCGTTGACCGCCGGGCTGCCGTACCAGGGGTAGTAGAAGATGTGCACGGATCGAGAGGGGGCGAGACGGGGCGCGGTGGCGGGTGTCCTGGGGTCGTCGGCGGGTGCGGCGGCCGCCCGGCCTCCCGCCGCGGCGAGCGCGCCGGCGCCCAGGGCGCCCGTGGCCGCGGCCGTCAGAAAGGTCCGGCGACGGGTGCCGGGGCTCTGTGCCATCTCATGTTCCTTCCGTGGGGGAGGAGCGGTGGGGACCCTCGGCGTCGGCGGTACGCCAGCCGTGGGCGGGGGCGAAGCCCAGCAGCCGGGTGCAGCGCGAGGTGTCGTACAGCCCCGCGAAGCGGGACAGCGGCGCCACGATCCTGGCGGTGGGGTGGTAGCGGGCGAGCAGTTCGGCCGTGGGGATGTCCGAGGAGGTGTCGGGTGCCGCCACGTACAGCACATGGCTGCCGTGCGCCTCGGCGCCGAGCGCGGCTCGCACCGCCGCGGCGGCGTCGCGGGTGTCCAGCCACCCCCACAGGTCGCTCGCGTGGTGTCCGGGATCCGCGCGCACGGCGGCCAGTTGGCGCGTCAGCCGTGGGCCGGTGCCGGTGAAGGGGAAGCGCAGACACACCGTGTCGGTGCCCCAGCGCCGGTGGGTGCCCTCGGCGACCTGCTCGAGGACCAGCTTGGAGAGTCCGTACGGGTCCTCGGCGAGCGTGGCGTGTGACTCGTCGACCGGTACATAGCCGGGTGAGCGCGGGTGGGTCGACCATGCCAGCCCCAGCGCGCCGATGCTGGAGGCGGCCACCACGCGGCGCACCCCGGTGCGCCCGGCCTCGTCCAGCGCCAGGTAGGCGGTGTGGCAGTTGGCGGTGAACTGGCCCGCCGGATCCCGGGTGTCGGGGTGCGGGATCGCCGCGAGGTGGACGAGCGCCACCACCCCGCGCAGCGCCTCCCGCACCAGCTCGCGGTCGCGCAGGTCCCCGGCGAGGCTCCGCTCCAGGCGCGGATCGTGGAGGGGTTTCCGGTCGGTCGCGGTCACGCGGTAGCCGTGGTTCAGCAGATCCTCGACCACATGGCGTCCGATGTGGCCCGCGGCGCCGGTCACCAGGACGTGGGTCATCCCTTCACCGCCCCGACGAGTCCGTTCACGAAGTACCGCTGCAGCGCGAGGAAGAGCAGGATCACCGGGATCACCACGATCAGCGCACCGGCCATCAGGCTGTTGTACTGCGGCACGTTCTGCGCGGAGAGCTGTTGCAGCCCCAGGGAGAGCGTGTACGCGGACTCGTCGTTGAGCGAGACCTTGGTGAGCAGATACTCGTTCCAGGCCGGGATCGCCGTCAGCAGCGCCACGGTGATCAGCGCCGGCCGGGCGAGCGGAAGGTAGACACGGGCGAAGATGTGCGGCTCCCCGGCCCCGTCGACCCGGGCGGAGTCCCGCAGTTCTTTCGGTACGGCCGTGAAGGCGCCGGTCAGCAGCATGACCGACAGCGGCGCGGTGCCGTTGACGAACGGCAGGACGAGCCCGTAGTGCGTGCCGAGGACGCCGAGGTTGTGCTCCAGCAGGATGATCGGCAGCAGCACTGTCACTCCTGGGACGAAGAGCAGCGCCACGAACAGGCGGTACAGCCAGGCGCGGCCGGGGAAGCGCAGCACCGCGAAGGCGTATCCGGCGGCGGCGTAGATCAGCAGCGTCAGCACCACGGTCAGGGCGGTGACCTTGAGGCTGTTGAGGAAGTAGTCGAGGAAGTGGAGCCGGTTCCAGGTGTCGGTGAGGGTGTGCAGCGTGGGGTGCTCGGGGATGAGATGGCCGCCGCGCACCACCTCGAACTGATCCTTGAAAGCGCCCGAAACCATCCACAGGAACGGATACAGACTCACCAGCGCGTACCCGGCCAGCAGCACGCCGATCAGGACGCGTGCGCCGATCCGGCGCGTGGCGGCGGGCTTGGTGCCCGGCGTGCCCGAAGGGGCCGGGGCGGGATGTGTCGTCATACGCGGCTCCGCAGTGCTCTCAGATTGATCAGCGCCGGCACGATGGCGACGCCGAACAGCATCCAGCCCAGGGCGCTGGCCAGGCCCAGGGTGGGGGCGAACTTGGAGAGGAAGGCCAGCCGGTACGCCTCCAGGCCGAGGACGTCGGTGTGGGTGCCGGGGCCGCCGTTCGTCATGATCAGGAAGGTCTGGAAGCCGTGCAGCGCCGATCTGAGCGTGAGCAGCACGACGATCGCGGTGATCGGGCGCAGCAGCGGCCAGACCACCGAGACCTGGGTGCGCCACCAGCCCGCGCCGTCCAGCTCGGCTGCCTCGATGAGGCCGCGGTCGATGGTCTGCAGCCCGGTCAGATACATCAGCATCGCCACCGGGACCTCGGTCCACACCGTCACCACGATCATGGTGGGCAGGGCGGTGGCGGGGTTGCCGAGGAAGCCCTGTGGCTCCTGCAGGGAGCCGAGTCCGAGGACGCGCAGCAGGTAGTTGACGGCGCCGTCCGGCTGGAGAATGTACTGCCAGGCGTAGAAGACGGCGATGCCGGAGGTGACGTACGGCAGGAAGTAGACCGAACGCAGCACCGCCTGCGCCCGTTTGACCCTGGCCAGGGCGACGGCCAGCGGGAAGGACACGGCGACCGTGAGCACCGGCACGGCGATCATGACGTACAGGGTGTGGCGAGCGGCCTCGTGCACCCGCGGCGCGTAGACCGGATCGCGCCACAGCAGATCGGCGTAGTTGTCCAGGCCCACCCAGTCCCAGTGCGGGGCGAAGCCGTTCCAGCGGGCGAAGCCGAGCAGAAAGCCGTAGCCCACGGTGTACAGGCCCATCACGGCGAAGAGGATCACCGCGGGGGCGATGAACAGATAGCCGGTGAGGGCCTCGCGCCCCCGGCCGCCGGGTGTCGCGGTGGGTCGGCGGAAGCGTCGCGTGGCCGCCGCGGCGGCCGTCCGGGGCGCGGGGGCAGGAGGCGTGCCGACGGCCGTCACGAAGCCTCCTTCCAGTAGGAGTCGATGAGTGTGCGCAGCCGGAGGCCGGTCTGGGCGGGGCTGGTTAGGCGCAGTGGCGACATGTCGATGAGGGGCGCGCCCGCCTCGTCCATGTCGAGCGTCGGGGGCCGGAAGCTGGTGTCGTACGGGTTGTACGTGTTCTCCGGGGTGCCCTTGAACGTGGCCATGAGCCGGGCGAGGTTCGGGCCGAGGACGTCGGCGGACTCGGCGCCCAGTTCGGTCGCGGACAGATCGGAGGCGGCCTTGGAGAACCGGGCGGCGACGTCCGGTTCGGAGAGGTACCGCATCCACTTCCTGGCCTCGTCCTTACGGGGACTCGAATCGCTCAGGGCGAGGCCGGTCAGCGCGATCGGACCGAGTGCGAGGTCCTTGACGGCGCCTTCCTGGGGCGCGGGGACGCCGAAGGCGAGGATGTCGTCGGCCTTCATCCCGGCCTCCTGGAGGAAGGCCAGGGTGAAGGTGCCGCCGACGTCGAAGGCCGACTTGCCCTGCGCGAACGCCTGGTCGGCGTCGTCGATGGTGAGGGTCTGGGTGCCGGGCATCCAGTACGGCGTCAGCCGGTCGTACGCGTCAAGGACCTTGACGCCGTTCGGCGACCCCCAGTCGGCGGACTTCTCCCGCCCGTACAGGGCCTCGTACCCGTCCTTGCCGAGCTGGGCGAAGGCCAGCGGCTGGCCGATCCAGTTCAGACCGGTGGACGGCACCTTCAGGCCCAGGCTCAGCCCGCCGGTCCGCGGGTCCTTCGCCTTCGTCTTCTTCAGATCGGCGATGAACTCCTCCCAGGTGGCGGGGGGCCGGGTGATTCCGGCGGCGGCGAGCTTGGCCTTGTTGGCGTAGACGATCCCGAAGGTGCCGATGGTGAAGGGCAGGCTGTAGCGCGCGCCCTTCTTCGCCCCGTGGCTCGTGGAGGTCACCGGCAGCGACTGCTCGTACTTCTCCTGGGTGACCGTGCCGGAGTGGCGTACGGCCGGGTTGAAGCGGTTGTTCCAGCTCGCCGGGACCTGTCCGCGCAGATCCTCGACGATGCCCGCGGCGCCGTAGACGAAGTCCTCCCCGTCGGAGTGGACTTCGAAGACATCCGGCAGATCGCCCGTCATGGCCGAGCTCTGGACCTTGATGCCGTAGGCGTCATCGGGGGTGTACGCCTCGATCCTGACCTCGATGCCGGTCTTCTCCCCGAACTCCGCGGCGGCCGCCCGTAACCCCGCGACATGTGACTGCTTGAACGTCCACATCGTCACGTCCGCGGAGCCCGCCCCCGACGCGCTGCCGCAGCCGGTCAAGCCCGAGGCCGACAGCGCGGCGGCGAGGCCCAGCGCCGCGAGGCGGGCGCGCCGTGGCGGCGGGGAGAAACGTCCCGAGGGAGGAGGAAGCGGATATCTGGCATGCATACGAGCCCCTGCCTCATGCCGATGCGTTCAGAAGACCGAATGGCGTTGGAGTAACGGAACATAGGCTTGCCGTGATATAGCGTCAAGACAAGCTGCGTAAGGTGTCGGCAACCGGGGCCAGCGGGGCGCCGGGCCGGGGAGCGGAGGCTGGCGTGGAATCGGTGTCGGGAGCAGCGCGGGTCCGGCGTCACGAGGACGTCAAGTCCGCAGCGCGCGTCCTGGAAGTGCTCGAACTCCTGGGTGCCGAGGGCGCCCGGCTCTCACTCGCCGACATGGCGAGCACCCTGGCCGTGCCCAAGAGCAGTCTGCACGCCGTGCTACGCACCATGGAGTCCCGCCGCTGGGTGGAGACGGACCCGTCGGGAACGCTGTACCGCCTCGGCCTCAAGGCGCTGCTGTCCGGCACCGCCTATCTGGAGAGCGACGACCTCGCCGGGATCGCCGGGCCCGTGCTCGACCTGCTGGCCGAGGAGACCGGCGAGGCCGTCCACCTCGGCCGGCTGGACGATACGGACGTCATATACCTGGCCAAACGCGAATCCCGCCATGCCTTGCGGATGTACTCCGCGGTCGGCCGCCGGCTGCCCGCGCATGCCACCGCGCTCGGCAAGGCGATCCTGTCCCAGTACGACGCGGCCGAGATCCAGCGCCGGCTCAACTGGCCGTTGACGGCGCTGACTCCGAGCACCGTCACCGACCCGGACGAGCTGCTCGCCCAGCTCGCCGACGCCCGCAAGCGCGGCTGGGCGGAGGACGAGGGCGAGAGCTCGGTGGACATCCGCTGTGTGGCGGTCGCGCTCGGTACCGGGCACGGCGGCGGCGACGCGATCAGCTGCTCGGCGCCGCGCAGCCGGATGGACGACGCCCGGCTGGGCGAGATCGCCGCCCATGTCACCGAGGCGGCCCACTCGTTGCGGACCCTACTGAAGCGCCTCGGCGAGCACTGAGTCCCGCACGCCGCCGCGCACCCCGGGCCGGACCGTATCCCGGTACGGTCATTGACACCGCTCCTGAATCCTCTTTACGTTCGAATGGACGATTGCCATTCGGCTACCGGAATGGGAGCGCATGTCCGCACCCCATGAGCCGCACCCCCCGCTGGCCCAGGCCCCCTGGGTGGCAGAGCGCGGCGACAAGCTCCGCATCACCGCCGTACGCACGTTCCTGACGGCCCCACAGGGCTGCCCGTACCTCATCGTGCGGATCGAGACCAACGACCCCGGGCTGTACGGCCTCGGGTGTGCCTGCGACCCTCAACGCACCCTGGCCGTCCGCAGTGTGATCGACGACTACCTCGCGCCACTGCTGCGCGGCCGCGACCCCGGCGACATCGAGGACCTGCACCGCCTGGTCCTCAACAGCGCCTATTGGCGCGGCGGTTCGATCACCGGCAACGCCCTCGGCGGCGTCGACGTCGCCCTGTGGGACCTGAAGGCCAAGCGGCTCGGCGCCCCGCTGTACGCCCTCCTCGGCGGTCGCTTCCGGCACCGCGCCGCCGCCTACACCCACGTGGACGGCCGGGACGCCGAAGAGCTCGCCGACAAGGTCGCCGCCGCGCGCGAACGGGGCTTCGGACACGTCCGCGTCCAGACCGCCGTCCCCGGCTCCGACACCTACGGCGCCGCGCCCGCCGGCGCCGCGGAGGCGCGGGCCCGCCACGACCGCTCCGGCCGCTGGGACAGCGCCGCCTATCTGCGCGCGGTGCCCCCGGTGCTGCGCCGCACCCGCGAACTGGCCGGCGACGACGTCGAGTTGCTGCACGACGCGCATGAGCGCCTCGACCCGCGCCAGGCCATGGAGTTCCTGCGCCGGGTGGCCGATGCCGGGCTGTACTTCGTGGAGGATGTGCTCGCCCCGGAGGACGCCGCGCACTTCGCGCGGCTGCGCGCCGCGTCCCCGGTACCCCTCGCGATGGGCGAGCTGTTCAGCGACCCCACCCAGTTCCTGCCGCTGCTGGCCGGACCGGTGATCGACTTCGCGCGGATCCGGATCCCCACCCTCGGCGGCCTCACCCCGGCCCGTAAGCTCGCCGCCGCCTGCGAACTGCACGGCGTCCGGCTCGCCCCGCACGGGCCGGGCGACGTCAGCCCGCTCGCGCAGGCGGCCACCGTTGCCCTCGACATCTCCAGCCCCGCCTTCGGCGTCCAGGAGGCGGCGACCTTCCGCGAGGCGGTTCTGGAGGTCTTCCCCGGAACGATCGTGCCGCGCCTGGGGGCGATGGAGCCGCGGGAGGCCTCGGGGCTGGGCGTCGACTTCGACGAGAGCGCCGCGCGCCGCTATCCCGCCCCCGAGCCCCTGGCCCACGACCGCTGGGCCCTGCTGCGGACCACCGATGGGAGCGTGCAGAGGCCGTGAGACCGAACGCGACGAGCGCCACCCCGCCCGGGGCGCGGGCGCTGACCGAGAGGGGACCGCTGTGGGCGAGCCGCTGAGGATAGGGCTGGTCGGGGCGGGAAAGATCAGCCGGGCCTATCTGGACACGCTGCCGCGCCTGCCGGGACTGCGCCTGACCGCCGTGACCGACCTGAACCGGGCCCGCGCGGAGGCCGCCGCGAAGAGCGCCGAGGCCGCTGCCCGCAGCGCCGAGTCTGCCGCCGAGGGCGTCAAGTCCGCCGCCTCCAGCGCGCCGGGCGTCGCCGTCGCCGCGTCGGCCGAGGAGCTGGTGGCGCGGGAGGACGTCGATGCCGTACTGAACCTGACCATCCCGGCGGCGCACGCCGAGGTGGCGCTGGCCGCGCTCGCCGCGGGCAGACATGTGTACGGCGAGAAGCCGCTGTCCGCCACCCGCGAGGAGGCCGACGCCATCATGGGCGCGGCACAGCGGGCCGGGCTGCGGGTCGGCTGCGCGCCGGACACGGTGCTCGGCCCGGGCACCCAGACCGCGCGCAAGGCCGTGGACGACGGGCTCATCGGCACACCGGTCGCGGCCACCGCCTTCATGACGACCGCCGGGCACGAGGCGTGGCATCCGGACCCGGAGTTCTACTACCGGCCCGGCGGCGGGCCGCTGCTGGACATGGGCCCGTACTATCTGTCCGCCCTGGTGCACCTGCTGGGCCCGGTGGTCCGGGTCACCGGGGCGGCGTCCCGGCCGCGGGCCCAGCGGGAGATCGGCAGCGGGCCGCGCGCGGGCGAGCGCTTCGCCGTCGAGGTGGACACCCATGTCACCGGCGTCCTGGAGCATCGGGGCGGCGCGCTCACCACGCTGCTGATGAGCTTCGATGTGCACGCGGCCCGGCTGCCGCGCATCGAAGTGCACGGCAGCGAGGGCTCGCTGTCGGTGCCGGATCCCAACACCTTCGACGGCCCCGTGGAGCTCTGGCGCGGTGGCGTCTGGGAGCCACTGCCGCCGTCGGCCGGATACGCGGGCTCCGCCCGGGGGTACGGCCTGGCCGACCTGGCGCGGGCGCTGGAGGCGGGCCGCCCGCACCGGGCCTCCGCCGAGCTCGCCCGGCATGTCCTGGACGTCATGCTCACCCTGCTCGACGCCGCCCGGGAGCGGACCTCGCTCCCGGTCGGCACCACATGTTCCCGTCCCGAGTCCGTGCCCTTCGTGGGCGAACTGTCCCCGTCGGCGGGCCACGGCTAGGGCGGTGTCGAGTACGGGCACAAGGGTCCCCTCCACCCTGCCGAAGGCCCGTACCGCGGCGCGACGGCGCGCGCCTGTGCTCAGCACTTCCGCGAGTATCCCCACTGCATACGGAGGACCTTCGTGCACAGGAAACGCCTCGGACTGCGCAGATCCCTCGCGCTGTTCGCCGGAACACTGCTCACCGGAGCCACCCTGACGCTCACCGCTCCGGCGGCGGAGGCCGGGCCCGACCCCGACCGGACTGCCGCCGCCCCCGTGTTCCAGCAGGTCACCCTCGCCAAGGGGGTGGCCGAGACGGGTGAGCCGATGTCGCTGGCCGTGTTGCCCGACCGCTCGGTGCTGCACACCTCGCGCGACGGCACCCTGCGGCTCACCGACGCCGCGGGCACCACCAAGGTCGCCGGCACCCTGCCGGTGTACAGCCATGACGAGGAGGGGCTGCAGGGCGTGGGGGTCGACCCGGGCTTCAGCGCCAACCGCTTCATCTACCTCTACTACGCGCCGCCGCTGAACACCCCGGGCGGTGACGCCCCGGAGAACGGCACGACCGCGGACTTCACCAAGTTCGACGGCGTCAACCGGCTCTCCCGGTTCGTGCTCAAGACCGACGGCACCCTGGACCGGGCCAGCGAGAAGACCGTGCTGGAGGTGAAGACCTCCCGCGGCATGTGCTGCCACGTCGGCGGCGACATCGACTTCGACGCACAGGGCAATCTGTATCTGTCGACCGGCGACGACTCCAACCCCTTCGCCTCCGACGGCTACACCCCCATCGACGAGCGGGCGAGCCGCAATCCGGCCTTCGATGCCCAGCGCAGCGCGGGCAACACCAACGACCTGCGCGGCAAGATCCTGCGCATCAAGGTCAAGGCGGACGGTTCGTACGACATCCCGGCGGGCAACCTCTTCGCCCCCGGCACCGCCAAGACCCGCCCCGAGATCTACGCGATGGGATTCCGCAACCCGTTCCGGATGAGCGTCGACAAGGCCACCGGCGTGGTCTACGTGGGCGACTACGGGCCCGACGCGGGCAACGCCAGCTCCACCCGCGGCCCGCAGGGCATGGTGGAGTTCGCCCGGGTCACCAAGGCCGGCAACTTCGGCTGGCCCTACTGCGTCGGCAAGAACCAGCCGTACATCGACTACGACTTCGCCACCGGCACCTCCGGCTCCGCCTTCAACTGCGCCGCGCCGAAGAACACCTCGCCGAACAACACCGGCCTCACCGATCTGCCCCCGGCCCAGGCCGCCTGGATTCCCTACGACGGCGGGTCGGTGCCCGAGTTCGGCTCCGGCTCGGAGTCCCCGATGGCCGGACCGGTCTACCGCTACGACGCCAATCTCAACTCGCCGGTGAAGTTCCCGCAGGAGTACGACGGCGACTTCTTCGCGGGGGAGTTCGGCCGCAAGTGGATCAAGCGGATCGACCAGGGCGCGGACGGCACGGTCAGCTCCATCAACGCCTTCCCCTGGACCGGCACCCAGGTGATGGACATGGCCTTCGGCCCGGACGGCGCGCTGTACGTCCTGGACTACGGCACCGGATGGGGCGCGGGTGACGCCAACTCGGCGCTGTACCGCATCGAGAACGTCGTCGGCGGCCGGGCGCCGGTCGCCCAGGCGGCGGCCGATCGGACCTCGGGCAAGGCCCCGCTCCAGGTGAAGTTCTCCTCGTCCGGCAGCAGCGACCCCGACGGCGACGCCATCAGCTACAGCTGGGACTTCGGCGACGGCGGGAAGTCCGCCGAAGCCAACCCGGCGCACACCTACACCGCCAACGGCACCTACACCGCCACCCTGACCGCCCGGGACCCCGGCGGCCTGACCGGCACGGCGAGCGTCCACATCACCGTCGGCAACACCGCGCCGACGGTCACCCTGGAACTGCCCGGCGACGGCCAGCTGTTCACCTTCGGCGACAAGGTGCCCTTCCGGATCAAGGTCAGCGACCCGGAGGACAGCACCATCGACTGCGCCAAGGTGAAGATCACCCATCTGCTCGGGCACGACAGCCACGCCCACCCCATCACCTCGGCCACCGGCTGTGAGGGCACCCTGCAGACGCTGGCGGACGGAGAACACGACGAGAACGCCAATATCTTCGGGGTCTTCGACGCCGAATACACCGACAAGGGAGCGGGCGGCCAGCCCGCGCTGACCACCCACACCCAGCATGTCGCTCAGCCGAAGCACCGCCAGGCCGAGCACTACACCGCGTTCCAGGGCATCGAGCAGGCGAGCCACTCCACCGCGCACGGCGGCAAGACGGTCGGCTTCACCGACAACGGCGACTGGATCTCCTTCAAGCCGTACCTCCTGAACAACGCCACCAAGCTGACCGCCCGCATCTCCTCCGGCGGACCCGGCGGCACCATCGAGGTCCGCGCGGGCGGCCCCACCGGGACGCTGCTGGGGACCGCGACCGTGCCCGCCACCGGCGGCTGGGAGAACTTCCAGGACGTGAGCGCCACGCTCGGCGGCGCCCCCTCGGGGACGACGACGCTCTCCTTCGTCTTCAAGGGCGTCACCGGCCAGGGCAACCTCTTCGACCTGGACGACTTCACCTTCACCACCGGCTGAGCCGGGACCGAGCAGGGCCGCGCCGGAGGTCCCGAGGGGAACCGCCGGACGGCCCACGCGGCGGGGAGGGGAACGCCGACTCCTCCCCGCCGCATTTCTGTACCCGGTGTCAATTCTCTTATCTGACACAGTCGATGGGAGGCCGCTTATTTTCCTCCTGACAGGGCGTCGGGCCGCTTCTTTTACTGAGTAAATCCGCAGGTCGCAGGCGCTGTTCACGGCAACGGGACGGTAATTGGGCCGAAGCGTTGACGTGATAACACACATGGTTTTACATAAACGGCACGCGCACTTTCCCGGAAGGCAGGCAGGAGGAAGGGCCGACCATGCACGACGACCGCCACGCCGTGGAAGAGCGCATCGCGAAGTTCATCGCCGAGCGCCTGCGCCCGGCGCTGTACGGCGACCACGTCCCGCTGGAGGTCGCCGCCTGGCACATCCCGGGGGAGCCGGTGCCGGTGGCCGACGCGCTGCGCGCCGAGTACCGGCCGTTCGTCACCGGTGACGGCTGGGGCGATCCATGGTCGACCACCTGGTTCCGCGCCACCGCGACGGTCCCCGAACGGTGGGCGGGCCGCCGGGTGGAGGCCCTGTTCGACCTCGGCTTCGATCTCTCCCGCGGCCCCGGAGGCCAGGCCGAGGGCCTGGTCCACGACGCCGACGGCACCCCGCTGCAGGGCCTGCACCCCCACAACCGCTCGGTGCCGCTGACCCCCCACGTCGTCGGCGGCGAGAGCGTGTGCCTGCTCGTCGAGGCCGCCGCCAACCCGCCCATCGTCGGCAGCGCGGGCATCGGCACCCACTACGGGAACCGGCTCACCGCGGGCGAGGAAGACCTGTACCGCCTGCGCCGTGCCGACCTCGTGGTCCGCGAGGAGGACGTCTGGCAGCTCCTCCACGACATGGAGGTGCTGGACGAGCTGATGCGCGAACTGCCCCTCGGACTGCCGCGCCGCCACGAGATCCTGCGCGCACTCCAGCGGGCCGTGGACAGCGTGCCCCCGCGCCGCGTCGCCGCGGGCGCCGCGGCGGCCCGCGCGATCCTGCGTCCGGTCCTGGACCGGCGCGCCCACGACTCCGCGCACACCATCGCCGCCGTGGGACACGCCCATATCGACTCCGCCTGGCTGTGGCCGCTGCGCGAGACCGTGCGCAAGTGCGCCCGGACGTTCTCCACCATGGCCTCGCTGGCCGAGGAGTACCCGGAGCTGGTCTTCGCCTGCTCCTCCGCGCAGAGTTACGCCTGGATGCGCGACCACCAGCCGTATGTCTTCGAGCGGATCAAGAAGGCGGTGGCCGACGGCAACTGGGCGCCGGTCGGCGGCATGTGGGTCGAGGCCGACGGCAATCTGCCCGGCGGCGAGGCCCTGGCGCGTCAGCTGGTCCACGGCCGCCGCTTCTTCGCCCAGGAGCTCGGCGTGGAGACCGACGGCGTCTGGCTTCCCGACTCCTTCGGCTACACCGCCGCCTACCCGCAGCTGGCCGCGCTCGCGGGCGCCCGCTGGTTCCTCACCCAGAAGCTGTCCTGGAACGAGACCAACAAGCTGCCCCACCACACCTTCTGGTGGGAGGGGATCGACGGCACCCGGATCTTCACCCACTTCCCGCCCGTGGACACCTACAACGCCACCCTGTCCGGCGCCGAGCTGGCCCACGCCGTCGCCACGTACGCGGAGAAGGGCGCGGGCACCCGCTCCCTGGCCCCCTTCGGCTTCGGCGACGGCGGGGGCGGGCCCACCCGCGAGATGCTGGAGAAGGCCCGGCGCCTGGCCGATCTCGAAGGCTCCCCGCGGGTCAGCGTCCAGTCGCCGTCGGACTTCTTCCGCGAGGCCCGCGAGGAGTACCCCGACGCGCCCGTGTGGCGCGGCGAGCTGTATCTGGAGACCCACCGCGGCACCTACACCAGCCAGGCCCGCACCAAGCGCGGCAACCGGCGCAGCGAGGCCCTGCTGCGCGAGGCCGAGCTGTGGGCGGCGACCGCCGCCGTCCGCACCGGCGAGCCCTATCCGTACGAGACGCTCGACGCGCTGTGGAAGCAGGTGCTGCTCCACCAGTTCCACGACATCCTCCCCGGCACCTCCATCTCCTGGGTCCACCAGCAGGCCGAGCAGACCTACCGCGCCATCCACCGCGGCCTGGAGCGGATCGTGGCCCGCGCCGCGGGCACCCCGGACACCACGGAATCACTCGCCGTCCTCAACGCCGCCCCTCACGCGCGGCGCGAGGTGGTCCGCCTGGATACGCCGCCCGCCGCCGGCGGCCCGGTGCAGAAGCTGTCCGACGGCCGGTACGCCGTGCTCGCTCAGGCCCCCGCGCTCGGCGCCGCCGTCCTCGGCACCGGCACCGGCGCCGCCGACCAGCCGCCGGTCACCGCCCGTCCCGCCGACGCGGGCGGATACGTCCTGGACAACGGTGCGCTGACGGTCCATATCGACAGGGATGGGCTCGTCCGCTCCGCGTACGACCACGACCGCGGCAGGGAGGCCATCGCGCCCGGCGGCGCCGGAAACCTGCTGCAGCTCCACCCCGACGATCCGGTGCGCTGGAGCGCCTGGAACCTGGACGCCCAGTACCGCAACGTCCACCGCGACCTGGACATCGCGACCGCCGTCCGGCTCGACGACGAGGGCCCGCTGCTGGCCTGTGTCCGCGTGGAGCGCACCACCGGCCGGTCCGTCGTCGTGCAGCGCCTCAGCCTGGCCGCGGGCAGCCGGATCCTGGAGGTCGACACGGACATCGACTGGCGGGAGGAGGACACCGTCCTCAAGGCCGCCTGGCCGCTGGACGTGCACGCCGAACGCGTCGCGTCCGAGATCCAGTTCGGCCATGTCGAGCGGCCCACTCACGAGAACACCAGCTGGGACGCCGCCCGCTTCGAGGCATGGGCGCACCGCTGGATCCACATCGGCGAACACGGCTGGGGCGCGGCCCTGCTCACCGACTCCACCTACGGGCACGACGTCAGCCGCCTCACCCGCGAGGACGGCGGAACGACCACGACCCTCCGGCTCACCCTGCTGCGCGGCCCCCACAGCCCCGACCCGCACGCCGACCGGGGCCGGCACCGCTTCCGCTACGCGCTGTACCCCGGCGCCGGCACCGGCGACGCCGTGGCCGGGGGATACGCGTTCAGCCTCCCGCTGCGCCCCGCCGCGCCCCGGCTCACCGGACCGCCGCTGGTCGCGGTGGGCGATCCGGGCATCGTGGTGGAGGCGGTCAAGCTCGCCGACGACCGCTCAGGCGACGTCGTGATCCGCCTCTACGAGTCGCGAGGCGGCCGGGTCCGCACCACTCTGGCCGCCGGATTCACCGTCGAACGCGTCCAGGTCACCGACCTGATGGAGAACCCCACGGACGAACTGGCCCACACTCAGGGCGTGGTGGACCTGAACCTGCGCCCGTTCCAGATCCTGACCCTCCGGCTGGCGCGCGGGGCGTCGTGAACCCGCCGCACCAGGACGCCTCGGGACTGCCCGAGGAGGACCGCAGGCTGCTGCAGCACTGGGTGGCGGAGGGCGGTTCGCGCGCGGTCCGCGCCGCCGTCGTCCTGCTCGCCGCCCAGGGGCTGCGCAACGCCGAGATCGCCCGGCGGCTCGAGGTCTCCCGGCAGACGGTGGGCAACTGGCGGCAGCGCTTCGACGCCTCCGGCGTGGCGGGCCTGCGGGAGCGCCCACGGCCCGGGCGGCCCAGCATCATCGACGAGGCCGAGGTCATCACCCGTACGGTGCTGGCGCCCGACGGCGGCGGCGCCTCCCGCGCGGTCGCCCGCGAACTCGGCTACAGCCACGCGGCCGTCGCCGCGATCCGCCAGCGCTGGCGGGTCACGCCCGGCAACGCCACCGTCCCCGCCGTGCCCACCCGCCCCCCGCTCCCGCAGGCCGAGGTGTGGGTGCTCGGCCTGTACCTGGACACCCACCGGGCGCTGCTGCTCGTCGGCACCCGCCCGGCCGCCCACGAGAGGGGCCACGGCGCCTCGCCGGGCGCCTCTCCCGGTGCCGATGTCATCGCCGCCGTCGACGCGGCGGTGGAGGCCGCGCTGAAGGTCCCGCCGTCCCCGGCGCCGGGGGAGCGGCGTGGCCAGGACCGGCTCGCCGGATACCTGGCCGAGGCCCGGCGCCGCCACCCCGGCGCCTCGCTGCACGCCATCACCCTGTGGGACACAGGGGAGGGCGGGCCGTCGTCCCAGCGGTGTGCCCGGGGCGGGGTGGTCCACCACGCCCTTCCGGTGCGCACCACCTGGCGCACCTTCCTGCGGGCCATGGTCGGCCTGGACTGCACCCGGCACCCGGAGTCCTCGCACCGCGTCTACCTCGACCTGGCCGCCGCCCTCACGCGCTACGCGGACCTGCCGGGCACCGGCCGCGAGCGGCAGCCCGTGCGCTGGCTCCGGGAGCCCATCGCCACCCACTTCGCCGGCGCCTCCCGGGCCGGTGGCGAGCAGCGCCGGGAGTCCTGGGGCGGCGCGAACCAGATCGACCTCGGCTCCTTCAACGAGTGCGTGGTCATCGAGGCGGTACGGCTGGCCGGGACCATCACCCGCGGCGAGATCTCGCACCGCACCGGCCTCACCCAGCAGTCGGTCTCCCGGATCTCCCGCTCGCTGCTGCACCGCGGCATCCTGGTCGAGGACGATCGGCGGCAGGCCACCTCCGGCAAGCCGCGCACCCCGGTGCGGCTGCGCGGTGACGCCGGGCACGCGCTGGGCATCCATGTCGACCCCGAGGTGCTGACGGCGGTCGTGGTCGACCTCGACGGCGCCATCGTGCGCAGCCGTACGGAACCCGTCGCGCAGACCGCGAGCCCGGACCAGCTCGTCGACCACATCGCCCGGCTGGGCCGCGGGGTCCTGTCCGCCGCCGGTGGCGCGGTGCGGCCCGGGGGATTCCTCGGCATCGGCGTGGCCACCCCAGGACCCGTCGACGTGGCCTCCGGTACCGTCCTCGACCCGCCGCTGCTGTCGGTGTGGCGGGATGTGCCGTTGCTGTACATGCTCAAGGACCGCTTCCCGTGTCCCATCGTGATGGAGAAGGACTCCTCGGCCGCGGCCATCGGGGAGCGGTGGATCGGGCGCAACCGGCGCGCCCGCGACTTCGTGTATCTGTACCTCGGCACCGGGGTCGGCGCCGGGCTGTTCCTGGGCGGCGACATCCACCGCGGAGTCAGCGCCAACGCGGGGGAGTTCGGCCAGCTGTGCGCCGTCGCCCTGGAACGGGTCGACGCGGACGGCAGACCGGAGATCCTGCCCGAGTGCAATCCGCCGGTGTCCATCCCCGAGACGGCCGCCCGGCTCGGCATGGTCCTCGGCCCACGCGCCGCGCACGACCCGCGCGAGGCCCACCGGGTGGTGAGCGCGGCGGCCGGGTCCGGTGACCCGGTCGCCGAGAAGGCCGTGCGCCAGGTCGCCGGGGCGATCGGCAGGGGCGCCCTGTCCCTGGTGGACCTGCTGGACATCGACCTGGTCGTGCTCGGTGGGCCGTTCTTCACCGACGGGGTCGCCGACCTCTACACGGCCGAGATCTCCCGTATCGTCAACGACTTCCCGACCGCCAGACGGCTGCGCCGGGTCGATGTCGAACGGTCCGTGCTGAGCCGCGAGGCCGCCGCCGTCGGCGCCGCGTCGACCATCTTTCACGCCACGTTCACACCCCGGCTGGCGGGCCGTCCCGCGCCCACGAGGCGGTGACCGGATGGCCGGCCAGAGCTTTTTGTCAACGGGCTTTGCAAAGTGGGGCCGACTCGGTACGGTCCCCTTACGCCCACGGAGGCAGCCCCTCCCCTCACCGAGGCTCGCAGCTGTGCGGCGTAGGCGCGACGGCGCGCGCCTGTGCCCAACCCCCTTTGAGAATCACACTTCTCCCCGGAGGTTCCCCGTGCACAGGAAACGTCCCGATCTGCCCGCCCCCACCCAGCGCCGCTCCGTGGTCAAGGCCGCGGCCGGTGCCGTGCTGCTCACCGGCGCGGCGTCCGCGCCCGCCTGGGCCACGTCCGCCCGCAGGCGGCCGAGGGCGGGCCGGGTGCTGGTGTTCTCCAAGACGGCGGGCTTCCGCCACGACTCCATCCCCGACGGCATCGCCGCCATCACGAACCTGGGCGCGCAGGGCGGCTTCGCCGTCGACGCCACCGAGGACGCCGCCGCCTTCACCCCCGGCAACCTCGCCCGCTACGCCGCGGTGGTCTTCCTGTCCACCACCGGCGACGTCCTCGACACGGGCGGGCAGACGGCCTTTGAGGGCTATGTCGCGGCGGGCGGCGGCTACGCGGGGGTGCACGCCGCCGCCGACACCGAGTACGACTGGCCGTTCTACGGCGGGCTGTGCGGTGCGTGGTTCCAGTCCCACCCGGCGATCCAGCAGGCCACGGTGAAGGTCGAGGACCATGCCCACCCGGCGACGGCCCACCTCGGGGACACCTGGGTGCGCACCGACGAGTGGTACAACTACCGCACCAATCCGCGCGATACGGCCACTGTGCACGTGCTGGCCGCGCTGGACGAGTCCTCGTACACCGGCGGCACCATGAACGGGGACCACCCCATCAGCTGGTACCAGAAGTACAAGGGCGGCCGGGCCTTCTACACCGGCCTCGGCCACACCAAGGAGTCCTACGCCGAGCCCGCCTTCCGGCAGCACCTCCTCGGTGGCATCACGTACGCCATGGGCGTTGCCACAACCGGTCACGGACGCTGACCCGACCCCCGACCCCCGACCCCCGACCCCCGACCCCCGACCCCCGACCCCCGGGCCGCGGGAGAGCGGCCCGCCGGGACGGCCGGACGGATCCCGGAGTCGAGGCAGACCCCGGATCGAGGCAGACCCCCACTCACCCCTTCCTGGAGTCGCAGTGACCCCTGATGTCCCGCGCCGACAGTTCATGGCGCTCGCCGCCACGACCACCACGGGCCTTGCGGCCGCCGGCCTGCCCGCCGGGACGGCCCACGCCGCGGAGGCCGCCGGGCGCGAGAAGGCGGACCGGCCGCTGGCGCTGTGGTACCGCGAGCCCGCCGCCGACTGGCTGAGCGCCCTGCCGCTGGGCAACGGGCGGCTCGGCGCGATGGTGTTCGGGGCCACGGAGACCGAGCGGCTGCAGCTCAACGCGGACACCCTCTGGGCGGGCGGGCCGCACAGTTACGACAACCACAAGGGCCTGGCCGCCCTGGCCCGCATCCGGCAGCTCGTCTTCGACGGAAAGTGGCCCGAGGCCGAGACGCTGATCAACTCCGACTTCCTCGGCGTGCCCGGCGGCCAGGCGCAGTACCAGACCGTCGGCAGCCTCCTGCTGAGCCTGCCGACGGGCGGCGCGGTGAGCGGCTACCGGCGGGAGCTGGACCTGGACTCGGCGGTGGCCACCACCACGTACACCCGCGACGGCGTGACCTTCACCCGCGAGGCGTTCGCCAGCGCTCCCGACCGCGTCATCGTCGTCCGGCTGTCCGCGTCGAGACAAGGCGCCCTGTCCTTCGGTGCCACGTTCGAGAGCCCGTTGCGTACCTCCCTGTCCTCGCCGGACCCGCTCACCGCCGCGCTCGACGGAACGGGGGACGCCACGGGCGGGGTGGACGGCGCGGTGGGGTTCCGCGCGCTGGTGCGGGTGCTCGCCGAGGGCGGCACCACCACCAGCGCGGGCGGGACCGTCACCGTCCGGGGAGCCGACGCGGCGACCGTCCTGGTCGCCATCGGCACCACCTATGTGAACTGGGAGAACGCGAACGGTGACGCGGCGGGCCAAGCGGCCGCGGACCTCAACCCGGCGGCGAGCCGCCCGTACGGACAGCTGCGCAGCCGCCATGTCGACGATCACCGCGCGCTGTTCCGCCGTACCTCGCTGGACGTGGGCAGCAGCGACGCGTCCGCCCTGCCCACCGACGAGCGCGTCTCCCGCTTCGCCTCCGGCGGCGATCCGCAACTGGTCGAGCTGCACTTCCAGTACGGCCGCTATCTGCTCATCGCCGCATCCCGCCCCGGCACCCAGCCGGCCACCCTCCAGGGCATCTGGAACGACCTGACGAGCCCGCCCTGGGGCTCGAAGTACACCATCAACATCAATACGGAGATGAACTACTGGCCGGCCGCCCCCGCCAACCTCCTGGAGTGCTGGGAGCCGGTCTTCGCCCTGCTCGACGAGCTGGCCGTGGCCGGGCGGTCGACGGCGCGCACCCAGTACGGCGCGGACGGCTGGGTCACCCACCACAACACCGACGCCTGGCGTGGCACGGCCCCCGTCGACGGCGCCTTCTGGGGCATGTGGCCCATGGGCGGCGCCTGGATGTCCATGGCCATCTGGGAGCACTACCGGTACACGCGCGACAGGGGGAAACTGCGGGCGCGCTACCCCGTCCTCAAGGGCGCGGCCCAGTTCTTCCTCGACACGCTGGTGACCGACCCGGCCACGGGCGCGCTGGTCACCTGCCCCTCCGTCTCCCCGGAGAACGCCCACCACAGCGGAGGCGGCGGCTCGCTGTGCGCCGGGCCGACGATGGACATGCAGCTGCTGCGCGACCTGTTCGGCGCCGTGGCCTCGGCCGCCGACACCCTCGGCACCGACGCCGCCTTCCGGGACCAGGTGCTCGCCGCGCGCGGACGGCTCGCCCCCATGAAGGTCGGCGCGCTGGGCCAGCTCCAGGAGTGGCAGCAGGACTGGGACGCGGGCGCCCCCGAGCAGGAGCACCGCCATGTCTCCCATCTGTACGGGCTGCATCCGAGCAACCAGATCAGCCGGACCCGCACCCCGGACCTCTTTGCCGCGGCGCGCACCACCTTGGTGCGGCGCGGTGACGCGGGAACCGGATGGTCGCTCGCCTGGAAGGTCAACTTCTGGGCGCGGCTTCAGGAAGGGGACCGTTCGTACAAACTGCTCGCCGATCTGCTCACCCCCGAACGCACCGCCCCCAACCTCTTCGACCTGCACCCGCCGTTCCAGATCGACGGCAACTTCGGCGCCTGCGCCGGAGTGACCGAATGGCTGCTGCAGAGCCAGCACGACGAACTGCATCTGCTGCCCGCCCTCCCGTCGCAGTTGCCGGACGGAAGTGTGCGGGGCCTGCTGGCGCGGGGCGGTTTCGAGGTGGACATCAGCTGGCGGGGCGGCGCGCTGGGCGAGGCGCGGCTGACGGCCCGGGCGGGCGGGCCGGCGCGGCTGCGCACGGCGAAGGAGGTGCGGGTGACCTCCGGGGACGCGCCCGTCCCCACGACCCGGCCGGAGCCGGGTGTCACGGCCTTCACCGCGAACGCGGGCGCTGTGTACGTGGTACGTCCCGCCTGAGCCGGGGCTCAGCTGTCGGTGGCCGACTTCCAGGCGTCGATCCGGACGCGAAGTGCACGGTCACGGGGTCGCCATGGGCCGGCGGCTCGCGCAGCTCCCGCTAGGTGCTCTCCAGGCCGACCCGCTCGTCATCCGCGAGCAGAACCCGCTCCAGGTGCCAGACGGGCTCGCCGCGGGTCAGGCCGGTCTCGGCGGCGAGTGCGTCGGGGCAGGGGAAGCGGTCGAGGGTGACCAGCGCACGGCCCGGGGTGCGCCCCTGGCGCCGTACGCCCTCGGTGTAGCTGGGCAGCGACAGCGGCTGCGCCAGCTTGGGGCCCGCGACCACCGTGCCGCGGCCCTGCCGCCGCAGCTTGCCCTCCAGCACCAGCTCGCGCAGCGCCTGGCGCACCGTCTCCCGGGCGACCTCGAACCGCTCGGAGAGATCACGCTCGGTGGGGATGGGGGAGCCCTCTCCCAACTCGTCCACGAGCCGGTCGATCTGTGCCTTGACGGCGTAGTGCTTGGGCACGCGGCCGTGCTCCGGGATGCCGGAGCGGACGGGGGCGCCGGGGGCCTGGTCGTTCGGGTAGTCCACGCGGAGATCGTCGCAGACGGGGTTTCTAACGGACCTCCGAGGCGCCCGACTCCAGCAGCCGGCCGCCGTCCCAGACCACGCCGACCTGGCGGTAGTACGCGGCGATCGGCTCGTGGATCTCCAGCCGGGCCAGCTCCTCGGTGGGCGCCTCGAACAGCTCCAGCTCGGCGTCGCCGACCCACGGCCGACCGCCCTCGAAGGAGGCGGCGCCGGACTCGACCAGCTCGTCGAGGGCGAGCCCCTTGCCGTTCTCGATCGAGGGCAGCCAGCGGTGGTGGGCCATGGGGTGGCCGTTGACGAAGCCGCCGGTCTCGGACGGCTCGCGCAGGGTCACCACGGCCTGGGCGAGGCGCCGGTCGGCCGCGGCGAGGGTCGCGCCGAACCGGGCGCCGGCCTCGATGCGCGGGGCGGGGCCGTACGGATGGGGGCGGGTCTGATGGATCGAGCCGAGCTTCTTCGGATAGCCCTGGTGCAGTCCGCGGGCGATCGCGAAGTCCTTGTCGACCCAGATGTAGACACAGCGGGAGTACGTCCGGCCCCGATACGCACAGCGGACGACCGCGAAGGTCTCCTTGTACTGGGAGAGCACCGGGTCCAGCAGCTCCCGCCCGCCGGTCGCGCAGGACTGCCAGTCGGCCCAGATCAGCGCGACCGCTCCCGGATCCTCGGCGGCCGGTTCCAACGGCTCGGGCAGCAGCTCGCGCACCCGCGCCGGGTCGGTGCGGTACTCGATGGTGAGCAGGTCGCCGGAGTAGTGCCACGGAGGGGAGGGGATGAGGGCCGAGGCGCCGGTGGCGGTCTTGGGCGGGAAGTAGCCGTGGACGCTGGTCATGCCGTCACGCTCCTGCTGGCGGATATGCGCAGATGGGCTGAGGGGGGCCAGGGCGGCGACCGTCATCCACGTGCGAGCCGCTCCAGGCGGGCGTGGAGCTGGTCGACGTAGCTCTCGGACTCCGGCTTCATCAGCACACTGCGCAGGATGCGCGCACCGTCCGCGTCCCGGACGAGCTTCGGATGGAGGGCCGTCAGGCGATCGGCGCCGAGGCGGAGCGTGCTCACGAAGACGGGGTCGCCGTCCGCCATCCCCTCCTGCAGAATCCGGGCGCTGGACGCGTCGATCCGCGACAGCGTGGCGGCCTCGGTCACCGGGAAGTAGCTGACGATGTCCAGTTCCGGGGCTTGGTACAGCTCCAAGTGCTCGGAATCCTCGATGAGTTCGGCCCAGCGCAGTGCCGCGCGCCGGCCCGCCGCGAGCGACTGCCCCAGCCCCTCGCGCGTGGGCGGTATCAGCTGGAAGGTGAGCCACAGGGCGGCGGCCGCCGCGCCCGCGCGCGAACACTCCAGGCTGATCTCGCCGAGGTGCAGTTCCTCGGAGGTGAAGTACGTGTACGGCGAGTCGTGCAGATAGAACCGGCCGACCGAGGGATCACGGAACAGGACGGCGCCGCAGCCGTACGGCTGGAGGCCGTGTTTATGCGGGTCCACGACGATCGAATCGGCCTCGGCGATGGCCCGCCACGGCTCCTCGGGCAGGCCCTCGGGGCCCTCCACCCCTGCCAGCAGGGTGAAGAAACCGCCGTAGGCGGCGTCGACGTGGATGCGCACACCGTAGCGCTCGCGCAGCGCCAGCGCCTCATGGATCGGTTCGACGGCGCCGAGCCCGGTGGTCCCGGCGGTGAGCACGACGGTGCCGACGGTGCCGGTCCGCAGCAGACTCTCCAGCGCGTCGAGATCGATACGGCCGAGGTCGTCGACCGGGACCGGATGGCCCTCCACGCCCAGGACACCGCACATCCGGCCGTGGGTGTAATGGGCCTCGGTGCTGTAGGCGACGCCCTTGCCGGGGTGCAGTTCGCGCGCCACGAAGAGCGCCTCGAGGTTGGCGATGGTGCCGCTGGTGGTCAGGTGCCCGAGGTGGGTGTCGTAGCCGAACATGGTGGCGAGCTGCTGGACGGCCTCCCGCTCCATCTCGGCGGTGGCCGGGCCGCCGTCCAGGGCGTGGTTGTTGGGGTTGATCAGCATCGCCGTGAGGTATCCCACGACCGCCGCCGGATGCGGTGGCTTGAGCATCTGGCCCGCGTAACGGGGGTGGAAGAAGGGGTAGTTGTCCTTGAGTCGCTCGGTGAAGACCTCGAACGCGGCGGCGAACCGGTCGTCGTCGACCGCCAGCGCCGGATGGGCCTGGTAGGGGCCGAAGGTCTTCGCCCAATCGGCGTTCGACGCCAGCGCCGTGGCGAGCCAGCCGTTCAGATCCATATGGTCCACTCCTTGGTCGGGACGAGTTTGGATTCAGGGCCGCTTGGGCGGGCGGATGCCGCGGAACTCCCAGTCGCCGCCGAGGGCGGTGGACCGGACCTCCTCCGACTCGGTGGGCTGCGCGCCGATGTCGGTGCGGACCGGGGCCGGGCCGGTGACGATGTGGTTGGTGAGCCGGCCCAGGCCCTCCACCTCCACTTCCACGACGTCGCCGGGCTGTACGGGGCGGGAGTTGGCGGGTGTCCCGGAGAGCAGGACGTCGCCGGGGCAGAGCGTGATGGTGCGGGCGATGTCGGCGACGAGGTAGTGCATGTCCCACTTCATCTCGTCGGTGGAGCCGTCCTGCGCCAGCCTGCCGTTGACGTAGGTGCGCAGGTACTTGCCGTGGAAGTCCCAGTCGGTGACCAGCCCCGGCCCCAGCGGGCACAGGGTGTCGGACCCCTTGACGCGGAGCATCGAACCGGCGTCGGTGTCCCGGAAGTCGTGCAGCCCGTAGTCATTGGCGATCGTGTAACCGGCGATGTGCTCCGCCACCTGCTCAGGCGCGATGTTCCGGGTGGTCTTCCCGATGACGATGGCGACCTCGCCCTCGTAGTTGAGCCACTTGCAGCCCTCGGGGCGGACGACGGCGCCCTGGTGGGAGTTGAGCGCCGAGGTCGGCTTGTGGAAGTACGTGGGGGCCGCGGGGAGCCGGCTCTGGAACTCGGCGACGCGGCTGAGGTGGTTGAGGTGGACGGCGATCACCTTGGAGGGGACCACGGGCGGCAGATGCCGGGCCTCCCGGGCCGCGACGCGGCGACCGTCGCCGGTGACGAGAGTGTCGCCCTCGCGGACGGTCTCCACCACGGAGCCGTCGAGGAGGATGCGGCGGTACTCGCGCATGCCGGCTCTCCTCAGACGGGGCGGTGCGGGGTGGGCACGGTGGCGGAGGCGGGCGAGCCGGCGCCGGTCCAGCCGTCGGCCGGGCGGGCGAACCAGAGGTGGGCCTGGCCGGTGCCGACGGCGTTCTCGTACGCGCCGTACTGGCGGGCCCGGGCGACACACGCCCGGTCGCCGAGCGCACCGGCCATCATCAGGTAGTGGAAGAACTTCGCCTCGGGCCGGTACGTCCAGAACGTGTCCATGGTGTCGAGGACCTTGTCGTGGCGGCCCTCCTTGAACCAGGCGATGCGTTCCTCGTCGGCCGCCCTCGCCTCGGGGGTGAAGATATGGCGCGGGTCGCTGGACTCGTGGTCCCGGATCTCGCGCAGCGGCCAGAAGGTGTGCGAGAGGGCGCCGGAGGCGATCAGGAGGACGCGGCGGCCGGGTGTGGCGGCGACGCCGTCGGCGAGCGCCCGGCCCAGCCGGAGGTGGTCCTCCATGTCACCGGTCTGACAGACCCCGATCGACATCCACCGCTTGCCGGGCAGGCCCTCGCCCAGGAACTTCCACAGGTTGACGGTGGCGTACTGGATCGGCAGGTAGGCGTCGTCGATCGCGGTGATGAAGGTGGCGTGGGCGTCGGCGAAGTGCGTGATGGTGTGGGCGAGTTCGGGGTCGCCGGGGAAGTCGTACGGCATCCGGCACATGCCTCGCGGCAGCTCCTCGGAGGTGTACAGCCCGGCACGCCGCGGCTGGGCCGTCACGACGAACTCGACCGTGGTGGCCCAGTGGGAGTCCAGGACGACGACGGTGTCGTAGTCGTCGCGTGCGAAGACGTCCTCGCGGAGCCGGCGGAGGCCGGTGACGAGGGTGATCTCCTTGCCGTCGTTGAGCGCGCGCCGGGTCTCCTCCGGGAGCACGATGGTGGGGACATGGGCGAGCAGGCCCGCCCCGACGATCTCACCCATGGTCGTGGAATCCCTTCGGGGCCATCACGCGGTTCTTCAGATCGCAGTAGAAGTCGAAGCTCCAGGTGCCGCCCTCGCGGCCGACGCCGGAGAGGCGGGAGCCGCCGAAGGGGGCCCGCAGGTCGCGTACGAAGAAGCAGTTGACCCAGACCGTGCCCGCCACCAGCTGGGCGGTGACCCGCTCGGCACGCCGGTGGTCGCCGGTGGCGACGGTGGCGGCCAGCCCGAAGCGGGTGTCATTGGCGAGGTGGATCGCCTCCGCCTCGTCCACGAAGGTCTGCAGGGTCAGGACCGGGCCGAAGACCTCCTCCTGGACGACCTCCGAGTCCTGGGCGACATCGGTGAGGAGCGTGGGCCGGTAGTACAGACCGCCGAGCCGGGCGTGGGAGCCGCCGCCGAAGACCACGCGGGCACCGGCCGCGACCGCCCGCCGTACGAAGCCGTCGATCCGCTCGGTCTGGCGGGGGTGGATGGTGGGCCCGATGTCGGTGGCCTCCTCGCGTGGATCGCCCTGCCGCAACCGGGAAGCCTTCGCCACGAAGCGCTCGGTGAACTCGTCCGCGACCGACTCCTCGACGAGGAGGCGGGTGGCGGCCAGACACACCTGTCCGGCGTTGTCGAACTGCTCCACGGCCAGGTCGGCGGCCAGCTCCAGATCCGCGTCCGCGAAGACCAACAGCGGTGATTTGCCGCCGAGTTCCAGGCTCAGCGGGGTCAGGTTCGGTGCGGCCGAGGCGGCGATGCTCCGGGCGGTCGTCACCGAGCCGGTGAAGCTGATCCGGCGGACGTCCGGGTGGGAGGTGAGGTCGTCGCCGACCTCGGCCCCGTGGCCCTGGACGACATTGAGAACACCGGGCGGCAGTTTCGCCTCGGCCGCGATGTCCGCGAGCAGCGAGGCGGTCAGCGGGGACCATTCTGCGGGCTTGAGAATCACCGTGTTCCCGGCGGCCAGGGCCGGGGCGACCTTCCACGTGGCCAGCATCAGCGGGGCGTTCCACGGGGTGATCAGCACACAGGGGCCCGCCGGGTCCCAGCTGACGTGGTTGGTGTGACCGGGCGCGGCGGGGCCGCCGGTGTACGTGGTGAAGTCCTCGTGGCCCAGTGTCAGCAGCCAGTCCGCGAAGAAGCGGAAGTTGCGGGCGACGCGCGGCATCACACCCCTGCGGTGCGAGCGCAGAAGCGCGCCGTTGTCGGTGGTCTCGACGATCGCCAGCTCTTCGAGGCGCTTTTCCACCCCGTCGGCGATGGCGTGGAGGACGCGGGCGCGCTCGGCCCAGGGAGTGGCGGCCCAGCCGGGGAAGGCGGCCTTCGCGGCGGCCACGGCGGCTTCGGCCTCGGTGGGGCCGCCGCGGGCGATGCGGGCGAGGGTGCTTCCGTCGATCGGCGAGAGGTCGGGGAAGGTGTCGGCGGATGCCACGCGCCGGCCGCCGATCCAGTGTCGGGTGTCGACGGCGACGCCGGCGATCCGCGCCTCGTGCACAGCTGTGTCCGGCTGTTGGGGCATGTCCCGATCCTCCAGCTTGTTTGGCCCCAAACAAGCTAACTCTGCCACGAGGCGGGGTCAAGGTTGCCGTGGTGGCCTCGGTGGCCGGGATACCGCGCCGGGCGCCGTGCCGGGGTGTCGCCCCCGGGCGTGGTCACTGGCGGGAACGGCGGCCCGAACGGCGCGGGGCCAGGTCCCTTCCGTCGAGCAGCTGCCGTCGGCGCTCTTCGCCGTGCGCCTCCAGCTGGGCCACGATGGCGCGCAGCCCGTTGGCGAGCCGCAGACAGTCCTCGGCGCTGAGCGGGGTGGCGACGAACGCCTCCTCGGCGTTGAACGCGGGGAAGAGGCGCTCCATGAGCTCCTCGCCCTCGGGGGTCAGCGAGAGCAGGACGCGTCGGCCGTCGTCGGGGTGGGGTGCGCGGGCCACGAGGTGGCGTGACTCGAGAGTGCGCGCGATCCCGGTCAGCGTCCCCTTGGAGACGCCCGCCTCCTCCGCGACCGACCAGGTCTCGGCCTCGCCCCAGATCCACAACACCCACAGCACCACGAAGCCGGTCCAGGTCAGATCGTGCGGGCGCAGCACGGAGTTCTCCAGGTGCTGGCGGACGGCCGCGGCGGCGCGGTGGATATTGGCGACGGCGGCCATCTGTTCGCGCTGCAACTCGAAGCCGCCGAGTCGTTCCTGGACGGCCTGTTCGGTCTCGGTGATGGATCGGCGGCGCCCGGGCACGATGGCATCCTCCTCGGCTTCGGGCGGCAGGGACCGCCGTGTCATTCGTTCGCGATCAAATGTAGCCCCGGGTGCGCCGGACGCCGGGCGGCGTTCGCGCCCTGGCCGCATCGTGGCGATCCCTTGTGGACGGCCCGGCCGACTCGTATCGTGTGGCCTCCCGTTTGGCATCAAATAACTTTTGCGGAGCGACCATTGAGCGCCGAGACAGCCGACCGCGTCCGCCAGAGGACCGAGGCACTCGCCGCCGAGGGCATCGACGTCGTACGGGTCGCCTATCCCGACATGATGGGCTCCGACCGCAGCCGGGACATTCTGCTGCACCACCTGCCCCATGCGGTCGGCCACGGGCTCGCCTTCAGCCGCGCCGTGTATCACACGGGCGCACTGGGCGATCACTCGCACATCGCGGGCGGTCTCGAAGCGGGTATGCCGGACGTCCTCGTACGCCCCGACCTCACCACGCTCGTCGCGCTGCCGTGGGAACCGGGCGTGGCCGGGTGCATCGGCGACGTCCGCGACCCGGCCACCGGACTGCCCGTGCCCGAATCGCCGCGGGATCTGTTGCGTCAGGTCATCGGCCTGCTGATCGACGGGGACCTGACCGCGGTCGTGGGCCCGGAGCTCGAGTACGTCCTGCTCGACCCCGACCCGGCCTCGCCCGTCGGCTGGCGGCGCTACGCCCCCGCCCCGGGCCACGTCTATACGACCGGCCGCATGGGCGACCCGGACGGCCACCTCCTGCGGACCGTCCGCGCGCTGCACGCCCTCGGGCTCGACGTCAGCGGCGGCAACCGGGAGTTCGACAGCGGCCAGTTCGAAATCAACCTCAGCCACTGCGAGGCACTGGACGCCGCCGACCAGGCCTTTCGCTTCAAGGCCGCTATCAAGGAACTCGCCCATGCGGAGGGCAGGTTGGCCACGTTCATGGCCAAGCCGTTCAACGAGGGAGGCGGCTCGGGTTTCCACCTCCACCTCTCCCTCGTCGACGCGGACGGCCGCAACGTCTTCGACGCACCCCGGGGCGCCTATGGCCTGTCCGCCACGGCTCGCCACGCCCTGGCCGGAGTGCTCGCCCACGCCCCCGCGCTCTTGGCGCTCCTCAACCCCACGGTCAACTCGTACAAGCGCTTCGGCCCGGACACGACGGCTCCCTGGCTGATCAACTGGGGCCTGGACAACCGCAACGCCCTGGTCCGCATCCCGCCCGAGCGCGGCGGCGCCACCCGTCTGGAAGCGCGCCTCGGCGACGCCACCGCCAACCCCTACCTCGCCATCGGCGGTCTGCTCGCCGCGGCCCACCTGGGCATCGCCGCCGCCCAGGAGCCCCCGGCGCCGATGACCGGCCAAGGCCACGACAGGGGCACCGCCGCCGCGCTGCCGACCGGCCTCGGCCAGGCACTCGACGCCCTCGAAGCCGACGACCAGCTCACCGATGTGCTCGGCAAGCCCTTCGTCGACGCCTTCCTCACCTTCAAGCGCGATGAGCTGGCCAGGTTCCAGCGATACGTCACCGACTGGGAGTTCCGCGAGTACGCACGGATCACCTGAGCCCCCCCGGCACAGCCGCGCCGCGATCGGCGCGGCTGTGCCGGGGGCGCCATCAGCCGAGGTGCCGGGCGAAGAACCGCAGCGCGCTGTCCAGCTCGAAGGCCGGGATGTCCCCGTGCCTGCCGGGGTTGGCGTGCAGCGTCTTCTCGGCCGAGGCCAGGGCGTCGAACAGCGCCAAGCTCTCGGCCCGGGGCACTCGCTCATCGTCCCACTGCACCAGGAACTCCACCGGGACGGTGATCCGTGCGGCGTCCCCGGCCGAGGCCAGAGCCCCGCCCAGGCCCAGCACCGCCGCACGGACCCGGGGTTCGGCGGCAACGAACGGAACGCCGAGTCCGCACCCCAGTGAGACTCCCCAGTAGCCCACCGGCCCGGCGCCGACGTGTCCGAGTCGCTGAACCGCGTCCAGGACCGCCCGCCATTCGGGGACAGTCTGGCGGGCCACGAGCGCCTGGAAGTCGGCGATGAGCGGGGCCAGTTCTTCTCCGGCCGCCACCCGTGCCTGGTTCTCGGTCGCGATCCGGTCGTATTCCTCGACCACCGGACGGTCGCCATGCCCGGGTACGTCGACCGCCACCACCGCGAAACCGCACTCGGCCACGTAGCGGCGCGCGCGAGCCAGGATGTCGGGGGCCTTCTTGTGCTGACCGCCACCGTGCCCCATCAGGATCAGGGGACGCGTACCGGCAGCACCTTCCGGTGTCCACAGCACACCGGGAATCCCATCGAGGGTGAAGAGCTGTTCGCGGACACCGTCGGACGGTGTCTCAGAGGTGAAGCGCATGGCGTTTCAAGCCTTTCGGGATGCCTTCCGCGGGCACTCCCTGGACCATGCGGGGGAGGGAGTGCCCGACCTGTCACAGCGTTGATCGGTCTCACCTCCTCGGTTCGCAGCAGCGCACGGCGGCACCGAAAATATCACGCACCGAAGCCACCTTGTTGCCGGCCGGGGCGCAGGTGCGGTGCGGACAGGGCCGGGAGTTCGGGGTGGTCGCGCAGCGCCGCGACGACCGCGTGCACCGCCGCGCGCTGCGTGGTGCCGCGGCGCACCGCGATGGCGACGTTGCGGTGCACCGGTGTGCTGAGCTCCCGGGTGGCGACGGCGTGCTCCGGTGTGATGGCGAGGGCGGGCAGCAGGGCGATCGACCGGCCCGATTCGACGTGTTGCAGCAGCATCAGGTAGTTGCTGAACCGGCAGGCCACCCGGGGCTCGAAGCCCGACTCGCGGCACAGCCGTACGGTCAGATCCGCCATGTACGACTGTGGTCGGTCACACGCCCACGTTTCCTCCGCGCATGCCGCGAGGTTCACCGTCGTGCGGCCGGTGAGGGGGTGGTCAGGTGGCAGGACCAGCACGATCGGGTCGGTTCCCAGGGGAATGATCTCGAGGTCCGCGCCCCATGAGAGGCCGACGTAGTCGGTGGTGGTGACGATGACGTCCGCCTCCCCCGAACGGAGGGCCGGTCCGCTCTCATGCGGTTCCAGCTCGATCAGTTCCAGGTGCAGCCGCGGGTGGGTGGTGGCCAGGCGGGTCGCCGCCGGGACCGCGAGGGGGTAGATGGCGCTCTGGAACGCCCCGAGCCGTACGGTGCCGATGGGCTCGTCGTTCAGGGCGTGCAACTCGGCCTCGGCCTCGGCCATCTGGTCCAGGATCTCCCGGCCCCGACGGGCCAGCAGCAGACCGGCCGGGGTCAGCCGCACCTTCCGCCCGGTCCGCTCCAGCAGTCGGCACCGGGTCTCGGTCTCGAGGACCGCCAGTTGCTGGGAGACCGTCGAGGCGCTCAGATGCATCGTCTCGGCGACCGCGCGGACGGTACCCAGGGTTTCCAGCAGGCTGAGCAGCCGCAGCCGGCCCGAGTTGAGCATGCGCCCGATTGTAGGTTCGGCCGTACGATCTCGCTGTACGGTTCTACCTGACAGAGCGGTCGGATCTGTGCGATGGACGCGCGCAGCGGAGCATCCCTACCGTCGTTCCTATGCCTTCCGAGACTGCCGGTGCCGCCCCGGAGCGCCACCTCATCCGCTACAGCGGCCACGCCCCGTTCACCCCCGAGATCATCGCCCGCGCCGCGGGCACATCGGTGTTCACCGAGAGCGGTCGCGAGCTGCTCGATTTCACCTCCGGCCAGATGAGCGCGATCCTCGGCCACTCCCACCCGGCGATCGTCGCGACGGTTCGCGAGCAGATCGCCCTCCTCGATCATCTGCACAGCGGCATGCTCAGCCGCCCGGTCGTCGACCTCACTGGCCGGCTCGCCGAGAGCCTGCCCGAGCCGCTGGAGAAGGTGCTGCTCCTGACCACGGGGGCGGAGGCGAACGAGGCCGCGGTGCGGATGGCGAAGCTCGTCACCGGCCGCCATGAGATCGTCTCGTTCGCCCGGTCCTGGCACGGGATGACCCAGGCCGCCGCGAACGCCACCTACAGCGCGGGGCGCAAGGGTTACGGACCCGCCGCGCCGGGCAACTTCGCGCTGCCGGTCCCGGACCGCTTCCACCCCGACTTCGTGGACGCCGAGGGCGCGCTCGACTGGCGCCGCCAGCTCGACCTGGGCTTCGACCTGATCGACGCCCAGTCGGTCGGCAGCCTCGCCGCCTGCCTGGTCGAACCGATCCTCAGCTCCGGCGGTGTCATCGAACTCCCGCCGGGCTACCTCGCGGCCCTGGCACAGAAGTGCCGGGAGCGGGACATGCTGTTGATCCTCGACGAGGCGCAGACCGGGCTGTGCCGCACCGGCGACTGGTACGCCTTCGAGCACGAGGGTGTCGTCCCGGACATCCTCACGCTGTCCAAGACGCTCGGCGCGGGGCTGCCACTGGCCGCCGTGGTGACCAGCCCGGAGATCGAGCAGCGGGCGCATGAGCGGGGGTTCTTGTTCTTCACCACCCATGTCAGCGACCCGCTGCCGGCCGCTGTCGGCAACACCGTCCTCGAGGTGCTGGTCCGCGACCGCCTCGATGAGCGTGCGCGCGAGCTCGGCACGGCACTGCGCGGTCATCTCGACGCGCTCGCCACCCGCCACGACGCCGTCGGCGATGTCCGCGGCCGTGGGCTGCTGCTGGGTATGGAACTGGCCGGCGACCAGATCCTGGGCGCCGGTGGCGCCGACCGGCTGGGCGCGGCCGTCACCCGGCGCTGCTTCGAACTCGGGCTGCACATGAACATCGTGCAGTTGCCCGGCATGGGAGGCATCTTCCGGATCGCGCCCCCGCTGACCGCGAGCGACAACGAGATCGCCCACGGTGCCGCCATCCTCGACCAGGCGCTCACCGACGCCGCCAAAGACCTCTGACGGTATCTCCGGTGACGTATCTCCAGGGTTCGCATGACAGATGTCAGATGGACGCATGACAGACCGCACTGCCACCCGGCCCGCCGCGCCGGGAGTCTGGAATGCATGGACACTGTGATCGAAACCGCCGATCTACGGCGGCACTATCGGGGCTTCGAGGCCGTGCGCGGCATCGACCTCACGGTCGCCCGCGGTGAGCTCTTCGCGCTGCTGGGGACCAACGGGGCCGGTAAGACCTCCACCCTGGAGGTCTTGGAGGGGCAGGCCACCCCCACCGCCGGAACCGTCCGGGTGCTCGGCCGCGACCCGTACCGCGAACGCGCCGCCGTCCGCCCCCGTATCGGGGTGATGCTCCAGGAGGGCGGCTTCCCGACGGAGCTGACGGTCACGGAGACCGCACGTATGTGGGCGGGCTGCACCAGCGGCGCCCGCCCCGTGGCCGAGGCCCTGGAGCTGACCCGGCTGTCCAAGCGGGGGGCGGTGCGGGTCAAGCAGCTCTCCGGTGGCGAGCGCCGTCGTCTCGACCTCGCGCTGGCCCTGCTGGGACGGCCCGAGGTGCTGTTCCTGGACGAGCCGACGACCGGCCTGGACGCGCAGTCCCGCCGCGAGACCTGGGAGCTGATCCGGGAGCTGAAGCAGCAGGGCACGACGGTGCTGCTCACCACCCACTATCTGGAAGAGGCCGAGCAGCTGGCCGACCGGCTGGCCATCATGCACGCGGGGCGGATCGCCACCTCGGGGCGGGTTGCCGACGTGGTCGCCGAGCGGCCCTCGCGGATGAGTTTCGAGCTGCCCAGGGACCACTTCCTGGGTGATGTGCCGCCGCTCGCACCCCTGGGTGTGACCAGCTACGAGGAGGCCGGGGGGAGGGTCCGGCTGGAGACCGCCGATCTGCAGCGCACGGCCACGGCGCTGCTGGTCTGGGCCCGGGACAGGGGCGTGGAATTGCGCGGTCTCGACGCCCGGTCCGCCACCTTGGAGGAGGCGTTCATGGAGATCGCGAAGGGCCTGGACAGCGAGGAGGCACGATGACGACGTCAGCAGCCCGAACGGCACGAACGTCCGTGGCCACGGCCCCCCGGCGCACCGCCGCAGACCGCATGACCGCCCTCGGCCGCGCCGAGCTGACGCTGCTGCTGCGCAGCAAGGCGTCCCTGGTCACCGCGGTGATCCTGCCCAGCACGATGGCCTTCGCGATGCGCGGCACGGTCGAGGAGCTGGACCTGGGCGGCACCGGCCTGTCGGTGGCCACCGTCATGCTGCCCGCCGCGCTGGCCACGGCACTGCTCTTCTCCGTCTACACCTATCTGGTCGGCGTGTACGTGGTGCGCCGCGAGGGCCTGGTGCTCAAGCGGCTGCGCAGCGGCGAGGTACGCGACTGGGAGATCCTCGTCGGCAGCGCGCTCCCGGCGTTCCTGCTGGCGGTCGTGCAGTCCCTGCTGCTGGCGGTCGGGATGACCGCGTTCCTCGACGCGGACGCACCCCCCGCACCGCACCTGGCGGTGCTCGGTCTGCTCAGCGGTGTGGCCATGCTGGTCGCCGGGGCGGCGCTGACGGCGGCTTTCACCCGGACATCGGAGAGTGCCCAGATGACGTTCCTGCCGTTCTTGCTGGTGACCATGGCCGGCTCCGGGGTCTTCGCGCCGCGTGAGGTGATGCCGGACACGATGGCCGACATCGCCGCCTGGCTGCCGTTCTCGCCGGTGATGGACCTGCTGCGGGGCGGCTGGACGGATGACCTGGCCGCTATGGATCAGCTCCGGGCGGTGATCCTCGCGCTGGCATGGACGGGCCTGGCAGTGTGTGCTGTGCGTCGGCGGTTCCGCTGGGGACCGCGGAGTTGAGAGCGGCGGGAGCCTGAGGTGGCGGAGCCCGAGGTGATGAGGCCAGAGGTGGCGGAGCCCGTGATGACAGGGCCTGAGGTGGCGGGGCCCGAGGTGGCGGGGCCCGAGGTGTCGCGGCCCGCGGTGTCGGGGCCGGGGAGCATGAGCGTGGAGACCTGGGTGGAGCGGCTCGGGGGCCCGGACGGCCCCGAGCGCTACCGCCGCTGGACCCTCGGCACCCTCGCCGCCTTCGCCGCAGCCGAGGCTGCGCTGTGGGCGTTCTGGGTCAAGACGTCGGACGCCGGCACGCTCGGGTCGGCCCTGGTGGCGGCGGTGGGCGCGGCACACGTCGGCGCCCATCTGCCGCTCTCCCGTGCGGCCCTGCGCCGCTACCTCGGTGCCGGACCCCGCCCGGTCGGGCTGGTCGCGCTGTACGTCGCCGTCACCGTGGCCATGGCCGCGGTGGGCTGCGCGCTGCTGGCCGCCGGGCGCATCGGGGACCGGGACCTGGTGACCTACCTGATCTGGCTGATGATGTTCTACGCGGGCCCGCCGATGCTGGCGCTGCCGCCCCGCACCGGGGTGGTGCTGGTCGGGGCGGTGCCGGTGGCGGCGCTCGGCGCGGCGGTGGCGAGCGGGCTGTCGGGGGAGCTGCTGGCCTTCGCGGTCGGCGGGATCCTGTTCATGGTGCCGTTCATGGCCACGGGGATGCGGGTCACCGGCTGGAGCGTGCGACTGATCGAGGAGCTCGCCAAGGCGCGGGCGACACAGGCACGGCTGGCCGTCGCGGAGGAGCGGCTGCGCTTCGGCCGCGACCTGCACGATGTGCTCGGCCGCAACCTCGCGGTGGTGGCGCTGAAGAGTGAGCTCGCGGTGCAGCTGGCGCGGCGGGGCCGGGAAGAGGCGGTGGCCCAGATGGAGGAGGTGCAGCACATCGCGCAGGAGTCGCAGCGGGAGATCCGCGCGGTGGTCCGCGGCTACCGCACCGCCGACCTGCTCGCCGAGCTGGCCGGGGCCCGATCCGTACTGGAGGCGGCCGGGATCGACTGCCGGATCGAGAACGGCCCGGCGGCGCGGCTGCCCGTACAGACGCAGGCGGCGCTCGGCTGGGTGGTCCGCGAGGGCACGACGAACGTGCTCCGCCATGCGCAGGGCGCTTCGCGCTGCGAGGTGTCGGTGCGCGCGACGGTCTCGGGCTGGGTGGCGCTCGTCATGGAGAACGACGGGGCAGGTACGGCCCCCCGGACCGGCACCGGCAGCGGCCTGCCGGGGCTGCGCGAGCGCCTGGCCGAGGTGGACGGCACGCTGACCATCGAACGGCGCCCAAACGGGATCTTCCGCCTGACCGCGAGGATTCCCTGGGAGACGGCCGAATGATCAGGGTTCTGCTCGCGGACGACGAACACCTCATCCGGGGCGCCCTCGCCTCCCTCCTCGCGCTGGAGGACGACATCACCGTGGTGTCGGAGGCCGGAACCGGCGACGAGGCGCTGGCCATGGCCCGGGCACACCGCCCCGCCGTGGCCGTCCTGGATCTGCGGATGCCCGGATGCGACGGGGTGTCGGTGGCGGCGAAGCTGCGGGACACGGTGCCGGAGTGCACATCGATGATCGTCACCAGCGACGCCCGGGGCGGGGCGCTGAAAAAAGCGCTGGCCGCGGGCGTGTGCGGCTTCGAGCCGAAGAGTGTCCGCGCGGCGACTGGCGGAGATCATCCGTACCGTGCACACGGACGGCCGCTACGTCGACCACGAGCTGGCGGCGGACGCCATCGCCGCGGATGAGTCGCCACTCACTCCCCGCGAGGCGGAAATGCTGTCACTGGGCGAAGACGGGGCTCCGGTGGGGGAGATCGCGTCCCGGGCCGCGCTGTCGCCCGGGACGGTGCGCGACTATCTGTCGGCCGCCGCGGCCAGGCTCGGCGCGGAGAACCGGCACGTGGCGGCTCGCATTGCCCGCGAGTGCGGCTGGCTGTAGCCGCCCTACCCGCGCGAAGAACGCGCCCGTCGACGTCGGCGGTGGCCGAGGACGAGGGCTCCACCGCCCAGCAGAAGGGCCGCAGCGCCCCCGGTCACCCACGCGGCGGCCGTGTCGGCGGGCCGGGACTCCGCCCCGGCGCGGGAGTCGGAAGGCTTGGCGGCGGGCGACGGCCGGGCCTTGCCGGTGGCCGTGGCGGCCTTGATGATGAGGTCGGTGACCTCCTGGGGGTGGGCGATCATGGCCACGTGGGAGGAGTTGATCTCCACGGTGTGAGAGTGGGCGCGCTTGGCCTGGAAGCGCTCCTGCCGGGGGTTGATGGTCTTGTCCTGCTTGGCCACGAGGACCCAGGACGGGATCTGCCGCCACGCGGCCACCTTGGCCTTCTCCGAGAACGTGGCCGTCGTGGCGGGCCGTTGGGTCGCCGCCAGCAGCTTCGCCGTACTGACCGGGAGGTCCGCGGCGAAGACCCGGTGGAGCTTGTCCCGCTTGAGGTACAGGTCCTTGCCCCGCATGCCGTCACCGGCCCGGTAGGGGACCGCCCTGGTGGCGGTGGCGAGCTCGCTGGGGAACCGGGCGGCCAGCGACTGGCCGCTCTCGCCCTTGTCGGGCATCAGGGAGGACACGTACACCAGCGACTTCACCCGGGGGTGGCCCGCCGCGGCCGAGCTGATGACCGCGCCGCCGTAGGAGTGGCCCACCAGCACGATCGGGCCCTTGATGCTGTCCAGGACGGAGGCGATGTAGGTGGAGTCGGTGTACAGACCGCGCAGCGGGTTGGCGGGGGCGATGACGCGGTAGCCGCGGCGCTCCAGGCGCTGGATGACACCGTTCCAGCTGGAGCCGTCCGCGAACGCGCCGTGGATCAGCACCACCGTGGGCTTCCCGTGGGACGTGTCGTCCTCCGCGGCGGCCGGAGCCGCCACGGTCGCGCACACCGCCACGGCGCACCCGGCCGCCGCGACACGTGCGCGGGTCAGTCCGCGTCCGGGGCCGAGAGCCGGAGACGCCACCATGGTGTTCTCGCTTCCCTTGAGGTGTTCCGAGGGCTTCTGAGGTGTTCCGAGGGCTTCGCTCAGGGGCCCTTGAGAGCCATGCCTCCTCAACGTTCGCGGGACCCGTGGCGCCTGGCCGCGCGGCAGGGTCCGACCGGGTGAGAGAGGTCATCCACCGGGGTGACACCGCGCTGACAACGATGCCCACGACCTGCGCGCGGCGTTCTTGTACTGCCTTTGCCTCGAGTTCGCCGAGCATTGGCCTGAGCTTGTTTGCATGCAGGAATGGACCCCACACCTGCTTGGTGGCGGTCGTCATCGTCACGGCCCTGGCCTTCGACTTCACCAACGGCTTCCATGACACGGCCATGACCGAGATCCAGTCGCCGCAGGGCTTCGCCGCCGAAACCGCCTCCACCACCGTCATCCTCACCTCCGCGCACCTGGGCTTCGCCCTGTCCACGACGCAGGTCGCCTCGCAGCATCCTGGGTGCCGGGCTCGGCCGACGGCTGGCGGAGGTGCGCTGGGATGTCGCGGGCCGCATGGTGATCGCCTGGATGGTCACGCTGCCCGCCGCCGCGCTGGTCGGTGGCGTCTCCGCGAGCGTGGTCACCAACGGCGGCAACATCGGCGCGGCGGTCGTCGCCCTGGTCGGTGCGGCTCTCGCCGGGGCATCGTGCTCCTCTCCCGCCGGAACCCGGTGGACGTGAAGAACGTCAACGACGCCCACGAGGTCACCATCCGCACCGAGCCGCTGGCCAAGGTCGGCACGGCCGCGTGAGTCACCCTGAATCACGGAGAGTTGAAAACGATGCATCTCGACTGGAGTGCACTCGGCCAGGTCACCGCGGTGAGCATCGGCGTCACCGTCGCCGTGGTCGTCGTCTTCGCCCTCGGCGTCCTGGGCCTCTCCAGCGTGGAGGCAGCCCGTGAGGAGAACGGCACCGGCTCCACCGTCGGCCTCACCCAGGCCGGCCTGTGCTTTGTGGCGTGCGCCGCGGTGGTGGCGTACGGAATCTACCTGATCGTGCCGCAATTCCACTGAAGCCGAGAGGAAGGACTGGATGACAACGCCGCCCTTGCTGTCCGAGCTGTCCGACCTGCGGGTCGACTACAGCGACCACGACGACCCCGTGCTCATCCGGCCGGACGGAAGCCCGGTCGACACCTGGCGGGAGAACTACCCGTACCCGCACCGCATGGAGCGCAAGGAGTACGAGTGGCACAAGCGGCTGCAGCAGATCGAACTGCTGAAGTTGCAGAGCTGGATCAAGGAGACCGGACGCCGGCTCGTCATCGTCTTCGAGGGTCGGGACGCGGCCGGCAAGGGCGGCACGATCGAGCGCTTCACCGAGCACCTCAACCCGCGCGGCGCACGGGTCGTCGCGCTGGAGATGCCCACCGAGCGCGAACGTGGCCAGTGGTATTCCCAGCGGTACGTGGAGTATCTGCCGACCGCGGGTGAGATCGTGCTCTTCGACCGGTCCTGGTACAACCGGGCCGGCGTCGAGCGGGTCATGGGCTTCTGCTCGCAGGACGACTACCAGCGCTTCACCCGGCAGGCGCCGCTGTTCGAGCGGATGCTAGTGGACGACCGGCGTCGACCTGGTGAAGTTCTGGTTCTCGGTGTCCCAGAGAGCCGTGTCCCCTCGATGCACCAGACGAGCCGCGAGGCGGGTGGTGAACCGCGCACGGTGGTGCGCGACGTGACCACCGTCCCGGTCACCGGCGCCATCGCCGAGCGGCTGGAACGTGCCGAAGGCAGCGCGGTCCACCTGCTGACCCGGCAGTCGTACATCGACGGCCCGCTCAGCGGCTGGTCCCCGGAGTGGATCCCGGCCGACATGCCGCCGGAGCTGGACGCGGCCGTGCACGCCGTGGAGTCGCTGGACTCCATCCTGCGGCAGATGTGCGGGGTGACCCCGGTCCGCGCCTGGTGCCGGGTGAGCAGCGTGCTGCCCGACCGGCGGGCGGCGGAGGGGCTGGAGACGGCGCACAACCGGCCGGGGTGGCTGGTGGAGAGCCTGAGCCGGGACGCGGCCTACGACGCGCGGTGATGTGCAGCTCCACCTGGTCCCGCCCGGACAGCATCCGGATCATCGTCGAGCTCGACGGCCCGGTCACCCCCTGACGCCATCCCGCTTCCGGCGCTGGACGTACAGGCGGTTGCCCTCCGGGCCGGTCCATTCCAGCCGCACGACACCGGGGACGGCGGCGTCGGCGATGCGCGACGGGTGGGACCAGTAGCCGAAGTTCGGGTTGCGGAAGAAGGTCGCCCACAGGTGGCCGCCGTGATCCACGAAGAAGTTGTTGTGGCCGGCCCCGACACCCGCGGTCCACCGCTGGGAGTACGGTCCCTCGAAGGTGTCCGAGACGGCCACGACGGCGTCGTACTGGTACTGCACACGGCCGGGGCCCGGTGGGTCGTAGGCGTAGCGCGTGCCGCCGTCGGGATCGATCGACGTACGGTCCCACGCGGCCTGGACGAGGTAGTACTTGCCCCGGTACTTGAACACGTACGCGCCCTCGAGATACGGCTCGGGGGAGTACGGCATCTGCCGGAACGTGGGGAGCTTGGCCGTCGGGTTGATGTCCTCCATGTCGTTCCGGAACGGCGCGTACAGGTCGTTGTGGAGCACCAGCCACGCGTCGTCGCCCTCGGTGTAGAGGCTGCCGTCGATGTGGTGGTAGGCGCCGGGCTCGATGAACTCCGGTCCCCCGATGAACGATTCGCCGAAGGGCTTGTCGAGGTTGCCCTCGATGAGCCGGTACGGGCCCTCGACCCCGCCCTCGCTCACCAGGAGAAACGAACCCACCTTCCGGGAGTGGTCGCCCATGCACGCGACGAGGTACCAGGTGCCGTTGAAGTAGTGCAGCTCCGGGGCCCAGACCTGGCCGCGCTTGCCGAACTGGTCGTCGTACCAGTACTCCTGCCACGGAGCGACGACCGTGCGCCCGGGCCGGTTCTCGCCGACGAACTCGGGCGACCACACCTTGCCCCGCTCGGCGCCGGGCCGGATGCCGGTCGTGTCCACCAGCCGCCATGGCCCCCGAAGGGACGGGGAGATCCACACGAAGATGCCGTCGTTCCAGGGGGCGGCCGCGCTGAGTTCGGGCACGCGGGTGGTGCCGGTGGCCACGTACATCGGACGGCCGTCCACGACAAAGCAGTTGACGTAGGTGTCCCGCATCCAGACCACGCCGCGCTCCCGGTCGCGGGGGCGCCGTTCGAGCGGGAGGACGAAGGAGTTGTCCTGACGCGGCCACAGGTCCAGCCGGGTGTCCGCGAGGCCGTAGGGCTCGAGTTGGGGCCAGTTCGACGGGTGCCGCCGCGTCGGCGCGACCTCCGTGGGGGACGCCTGGGCCGCGGTCGCGGGCAGTCCCGCCGCAACTCCCAGGGATCCGGCGACTCCGGTCAACAACGTCCGTCTGTCGATGTGCAACCTGTGCTCGGAGTTGGTCGGCATGGAGCACAGCATGCGAACGCCCGCCGATTTACGTCAAGAGCCAGGACAAAAATGCTCCGGAGGGTCCGGTCGCGCGAGGGGTCCGGGGGAGGGCGGCGATCACGGCGCAGACGATGCGGCAGGAGGAGGCGACAGGAGCAGGCGCCCGGTGAGGAGCCGGATGAGGGGGGCCGGATTGTAGGAGAGGGCTGCCGACGGCGCATCCGCACCGCCGGGCCATGACCGTGGCCCCCGGCGATGGGTGCAGTATGGGGGTAGCTGACGGGAACCGGCTGTGGGGCGCCCGGAGGGCCCGGACGCTCCGCCCGGAGAGGCGGTGGCGCTATGGATCTTCCCCGTGCTCGCGCGCACGGCACCGTGACGCAGCGACTGATCGGCGATCATCTGTTGTCCGGCCGCATGGAGCCGGGGGAGGAGATCGCGCTGCGCGTGGACCAGACGCTGACGCAGGATGCCACCGGCACGCTGGTGATGCAGGAGCTGGAGGCGCTGGCCCTGGACCGGGTCCGGACAGAGGTCAGCGTGCAGTACGTGGACCACAACATCCTGCAGGCCGACGAGCGCAACGCCGAGGACCATCTCTTCCTGCGCTCGGCCGCCCGCCGCTTCGGCCTGTGGTTCTCCAAGCCCGGCAACGGCGTCTCACACCCGACCCATATGCACCACTTCGGCGCTCCTGGGAAAACCCTCGCCGGTTCGGACTCGCATACCTGCGCCGGCGGCTCTCTGGGCATGCTGGCGATCGGCACCGGCGGCCTGGAAGTGGCACTCGCCATGGCCGGAAGGCCTCTCCACCTCACCATGCCCGAGGTCTGGGGCATTCGGCTGACCGGGGAACTCCCGCCCTGGGTGAGCGCCAAGGACGTGATCCTGGAGCTGCTGCGCCGTCACGGGGTACAAGGCGGCGTCCAACGTGTTCTGGAGTACCACGGGCCCGGTCTGGCTTCCCTCACCGCGATGGACCGGCACGTCATCGCGAACATGGGGGCGGAACTCGGCGCCACCACCACCGTCTTCCCGTCGGACGAGGCGGTGCGCGGCTTCCTCGACGGGGTGGGGCGTGGCGATGACTTCGTCGAGATCACCGCGGAACAGGACGCGTCCTATGACCTCGACGAGGAGATCGACCTGTCGTCCCTGGAGCCGCTCATCGCACGGCCCACGTCTCCGGGAAACGTCGTGCCGGTCAGGGAGGTCGCCGGAGAGCCCATCGCCCAGGTCGTCATCGGCTCCTCCGCCAACCCCGGATTCCGCGACTTCGCCGTCCCGGCCGCCATGGTGGCCCGACGGCAGGTCCCGGCCGGGGTGAGCTTCGACATCAACCCGACATCCCGCGAGATCCTCCAGGACCTGACGCGCCGCGGGGCGACGTTCGACCTGATCGCCGCCGGTGCCCGGATCCACCAGTCGGGCTGTCTGGGCTGCATCGGCATGGGACAGGCACCGGCCTCGGGACGCAATTCCCTGCGCACCTTCCCGCGCAACTTCCCCGGCCGTTCCGGCACCGAGGACGACGCGGTGTGGCTGTGCTCACCGGAGACCGCCACGGCCTCCGCGCTGACCGGCGTCATCACGGATCCGCGCGACTGGGCCGACCGCCTCTCGGCGGCCCCTCCCACGCCGGACCTGCCCGCCCCGCCCTCGAACAACGACGCCATGCTGGAACCGCCGCTGCCGCCGGACGAGGCCGCGCGCGTATCGCTGGAACGCGGCCCCAACATCTCCGCACTTCCGGAGCTGGATCCGCTGCCGGACAGCCTGCACGGACCCGTCCTCCTCAAGGCCGGCGACGATGTCTCGACCGATGAGATCTCCCCGGCCGGAGCGGCCGCCCTGCCCTACCGCTCCAACATCCCCAAGCTCGCGGGATTCACCCTCACCCGGCTCGACCCCGACTACCCGCGGCGCGCCGAGGCGGTCCGGGAGGTCAGCGGGCACCTCATCGTCGCCGGTGCGAACTACGGCCAGGGCTCCTCCCGCGAACACGCCGCCATCACGCCGCGCTACCTCGGACTGCGCGCCGTCATCGCCAAGTCCTACGCCCGCATCCACTGGCAGAACCTCGTCAACTTCGGTGTTCTGCCACTGGAATTCGAGGATCCCGCCGACTACGCGCGCATCGAGACCGACGACCGGCTGCACCTGTCCGGTCTGCGCGAGGCCCTCTCCCCGGCCGGCGCCCCGACACTCCGCGTCCGCAACGCGACCCGGGACGAGGAGTACGCCGTCCGCCACCGTCTCTCCCCCCGGCAGCGGGAAGCGGTTCTCGCCGGCGGCGTCATCCCCGCCATGACGCCGCCGCCCGGAGCGGGACCGTCGGCGTCACGCCTGTCCGGCGCCTGAGAAGTCGGCGTCGTCGGCCAGGCCGGGCAGTGCACGCAGTGCGAGCGCCCAGCCCAGCCGGGTCCCACCCGAATCCGGCGACCAGCCGAGTTCGCACAGCAGGGCCTCCGGCAACCGCTCGTCGAGCGCCGCGACCTCCCCACTGCGCGGGGTGAGCGTCCGCAGCGCCCGTTCCGCCAGACGCGGCCCCGACCCCGCTTCGGCGAGGCGGGCGAAGGCAGGTGAGACCCCGGCGGTCGCGCCAGATCCGTGCGCAGGATCCCGATGAGCATCCGCGGGTCGCGGGGGCCGATCCGTACGATCCCCGCGTACCGCTCGGCCCGTGGCCGCCAGAACGACCGGACGTCGGCCGCGGTCAGAACCGGCGCCGGATGGGGTGGCGCGGCCGGGTAGACATCAACAACCTGGTCATCCTCTACCCGCAGACCGATATCAGCCTGGTCCGCGGCAACCCGCAGGGCTGCTGGGACTGGTGGGGTTTCACCGGCCGTGACTACGCCCAGAAGTCCGCGCCAGATGCGCGCCATCGTCCACCAGATCCACGCCCTGGGCGGCTGAGTGTCACGACGTGGCGACGGGACGTACCGGAACACATACCGCGAAAGCTGATGGTCGTCGCGTACGGTGAGTGCTGTGACACTGAGTGAGGGAAACCATCGCCTCGGGCCGCCGGGCGGACGACTGCTGATCAAGACCAGCCGTACCGGGCTCGGCCGGAGGGCGGGGCACGATCTGACGATCGAGGCCACCCGATGGTCCGGGGAGGCGACGGTGGTCGGCGGCGCCCCCGAGGAGTCGTCGGTGGCCGTGACGGTCGAGACGGACTCGTTGAGCGTCCGGGAGGCGACCGGCGGGCTCAAGCCGCTCAGCGAGGGCGACCGGGCCGAGATCGAGCGGACGCTGGGGGGCAAGGGGCTGCTGCACACCGCGGAGCACCCCACGATCACCTTCCGCTCCACGCGGATCACCGGAACGCCCGAGTCCTTCGAGATCACGGGCGACCTCACCATCAAGGGCCGGACCCACCCGGTGACGGTGCACGGGAGCGGCGATCCCCAGGGGACGCTGCGCGGCTGGGCGTCCGTCACACAATCCACCTGGGGCATCAAGCCGTACAGCGCGTTCCTGGGTGCGCTGAAGCTGTCGGACGAGGTCCGCATCGAGTTCGAAGCGACCGGGCTGGAACCGGCACCCGGCCCCGGATAGTGGCCGGGGCCGGGCCGCAGGCGCCGCTAGGTCTGCGTCCGGGACGCGGCTCGGCAGCTTTCCGCGCCCTTGCACCGCTGGAGCGCGGTGAGGGTGTGGTGCAGGGCGGCCCGTTGCGCGGCCGAGAGCGACGCCGCCCGGTTGGTCAGCTGGTCGGGGTCGGAGCCCAGCGCATAGAACTCGCGCTCCCCATCGGCGTATTCGACGTAGAGGGAGTCGTCGGTCCTCATCGCCGCGTAGGTCGGCGGGTCGCCGCTGTCCTTGGGCGCCGCGTCGGGGTCACCCTCCTTGGACGTCGCGTGATGGTGCTCGACCAGGACGGCCTGGCGCCACTCCTCCTCCGTCCGGCCGTGCATCAGGTCGCGCAGGCTGCGCCCGTCCACGGTCGACGGCGGCTCCACGCCCGCCAGGTCCAGGAAGGTCGGGTTGATGTCGACGTTCTCCGCGAGCCGCGACACCTCCTCACCGGCCGGAACGCCGGGCCCGGTGACCATCATCGGCACCTTGACGTCGGTGTCGTAGGCGGTCTGCTTTCCCGGGCGGAGCCGGTGTTCGCCCATGTGGAAGCCGTTGTCGGAGCCGAACACGAGGTAGGTGTCGTCCGCCAGGCCCTTCTCCTCGAGTGTCTTCTCCAGCTGACCGATCATGGCGTCGACCGCTTGGACGGAGCGCACTCGCTTGGCGAACCTCCGGTCGGTCTCCTCCTTCTCCTGCGCCGTCAGTGGCGACAAGGAGTGCTGCCACTTCGGCGCGTTGCGGGTGGCCTTGTCGTAGGCGTCGGTCCGGGGCGCCTTGAGCCCGGGGAATGTGTCCTTGTCGCGCGGCGCGGGTGTGGAGGGGCCGTGCGGCGCGAACGTGGCCACCTCCAGCATGAACGGCTTCTTCGCATCCGCCGAGGAGCCGATGAAGGAGGTCGCCTTCTTCGCCAGCACATCCGTCAGATAGTCCTGGGGGGCCTTCCCGTAGGGCACGACCTTGCCGTTCTCGTTCAGGTCGTACTTGTACTCCTTGTAGCCGTCCCCGGCCACGTCCCACTCGTCCCAGCCGGAGGGGACATACGGCTTGGAGGTGCCGTTCTTGTCGGCCGGCTGGTACCCGTTGAGGTACTTGCCCATGAACCCGGTGCGGTAGCCGGCGCGCTGCAGCGCGGGCCCGAAGGTCTTTTGCTCGTTGCGGTTCTTCATGAACGCGCGGTAGCCGCCGTCGTCGCCGGTATTGGTGAAGACCCCGGTGTTGTGCGGGTACTGACCGGTGAGGAGGGACGTCCGCGACGGACAGCACAGCGAGTCCGTGGCGAAGAAGTTCGTGAAGGTCGTCCCCTTCTTCTGCAGCTGTCGCAGGTGCGGCATGTACTCCACGAGATTCCACGCCAGGTCGTCCGTGAGGACGTACACGATGTTGGGCTTCTTGCCCGAGCTCGAGGTGTCGGCCGCGGGCGAGTCGCCTTCGGTGGCCGCGCTCACCACTCTCGCGCACGAGGCCAGCAAGGCGATGGCCAGAGCCGCACACAAGGCGGCGAGGACACGTGGACGGCGACTGCCGAACATGGCGCAACCTCCTACGAGTTGGGCGTCTTCGTCGCTCGGACCGTAGGAGAGGGCTTTGTGTGATTCTTGTGAGGCATCCCGCCGGGCCCGGGGTCGGCCCGGCGTGCCTGCTATGGATGTGCGGTCAGTGCTGCGGCGTCGTGGCCGGCGGCGCGGCGGCGTGTTCTTTGACGAGTTCGTACGAGCGCAGGCGGGCCGCCAGCGCGTAGACCGGCGTGACCAGCATCAGCTCATCCGCCCCGGTGGCGTCCGCCAGCTCCGTCAGCCGCCGCACCACGGTCGCGGGCGTGCCGTAGGCCTGATGGGCCCGGAAGGCCGCCAGCGCCTGCCGGTCGTCCGCGGTGAACGGATGCACGGACGCTTCTTCGGGTGAGGGGAACGGAACCTCGCTGTGCCCCTTGAGGAGCCCGGCCTTGACGACATCCATCGGGCCGGACAGCCGCGCCGCCTCCTCCTCGGTCTCGGCGCAGATCGTTTCCACGCACACCAGCACCCGGGGGCTCGTGCACCACGGGGACGGTGCGAAGTGCGCACGGTAGTGGCCGAGCGCGGCGAGGGTGTTGTCGGGGCGGATGTGATGGGCGAAGGCGAGGGGCAGGCCGAGCTCCGCGGCGAGCGCGGCACCGGCGGTGCTGGAGGCCAGCAGCCACGGCTCCGGCAGCGGACCGAGCGCGACCTCCTCGACCAGGAAGCGCAGCGTCGCCGCCACGTCGTCCCGGTACTCGTCGTCCGTCGTCGGCCCGGCGCCGCGCCGCAGCGCCCGGGCCGTGGACTCGTCGAAGGTGCCAGGGCCGCGGCCGACGCCCAGGTCGATCCGGTCGGGGTGCAGCGCCGCGAGGGTGCCGAACTGTTCCGCCAGCATGATGGGGGCGTGGTTGGGGGCGAGTACGCCTCCGGAGCCCAGGCGGATGGCCGATGTCGACGCGGCCGCGTGGGCGGTCAGGACGACGGGTGGGAAGGCGCCGATGGCGGGGGAGTGGTGGTGCTCGGCATACCAGAGTCGGTGGTAGCCGAGGGCGTCGAGACGCTGGGCGAAGGCCGTGGTGTCACGGAGCGTGTCCACGGCTCGCGTACCAGTCTGGACCATGGCGACTTCCAGCGCGGAGAGCGGCACATCGATCATGCAGTGAGCATACGGAGTGCGGGTGGCCTCAGGCAGCCGTTCGCCCAACGGCCGGTGACCGGGTCGCCCACGCCAGGGGCGCGCGCCGCCCGGGATCCGGATCCCGGGCGCGGAGAGGTCACACCGGGGCCACCGCGCCGAGCTGCCGCTCCAAGTCCTCCACCAGCAGGGGAAGTTCGTCCGCCCGCTCGGCGATGCCGAACAGGTAGAAATCCGGACGCACCAGCACCGCCACCGCTCCCAGCCCGGTCAGGTAGGGCAGATACCGGCCCTCCACATCCACCACATCCCGCGGCCCCAGGTCGCCCGCGGGCGTGTCCGCGGGGACGATACGCACCACCCGGGCCCCGATGCTGTCGAGGAACTTCAGCCGCCGTGTGCCCAGCACCGGCACCACGTCCTGACCGCAGAGCAGGGCGAAGCCCGTGCCCACCACGTCGTCGAACAGCCCCGTCCGGTCGTGGTGGCCCACCCGCCACTGCGGCGCGGCCTCCCCGGCGTACGGCGCCGGCCGGCCTTGCCCGTCCCGCCGCAGCACCCCGTCGGATAGGGGCTTCACCACGGAGCGGCCCGAACCGCTCGGCCCCATGTTCCGCTTCCGCGCCGCCAGCATCGCCGCGTCCCGGTCCGCGGCCGCCTCACGGTCCGTCACGCACACCACCCGGCCCAGGCCCACCGACATCTTCACCGCGTGCTGCACATGGTCGCGTCGCTCGGTGGTGTAGGTGTCCAGCAGCGTCGGCGCCGCCTGACCGCCCAGCACCAGGTCCAGCTTCCAGGCCAGGTTCATCGCGTCCCGGAACCCCGAACACATGCCCTGACCGGCGAACGGCGGCATCACATGCGCCGCGTCCCCGGCCAGGAACATCCGCCCCGACCGCCACCGATGCGCCCAGCGGGCCTGGAACGTGTAGACCGCGTGCCGGTCCAGGACGCTGTTGCCGGGGGTCACGTCGAACAGCTTCAGCAGCTCCCAGGCCTGCTCCTCGGTGCCGAACCGGTCCGGCCCGTCCGCGGGCACCCGCATGAACTCGTACCGCCGGTGTCCCGGACCTGCCGATACCGCCGTGCGCGGGCGTGCCGGGTCGCAGATCTGCAGGTTGTTCGGCCGGAACTCGCGCTGCTCGTGCAGCCGTACGTCGCAGACCAGCCAGTCGTGGGAGAACCCCAGATCGGTCATGGTGGTCCCGGTGCGCTGCCGCACCAGGCTGTTCGCCCCGTCGCAGCCGACCACCCAGCGGCCGGTGAGGGGCGTCCTCACCCCGTCCGGGCCGACCACGGCCAGACGTACGTGGTCGCCGCCGTCGGTGAGCTCCACGGCCTCGTACCCGCGCAGGATCCGCAGGGCCGGCAGCGTCTCCCCGCGCTCGATCAGCCCCGTCTCCAGAGCGGGCTGAAAGGCCGACATCGCCTCCGGCCAGGTGCAGTGACCCTGGTCGGCCACCTCGAACTCGATCAGCGTCTCGCCCTTCGCGCTGCGCCAGGCGTAGTCGCGCGACGGCTCGCCGAACTCCCGCAGCTGGTGGCCGATCCCGGCCGAGGACAGGATGCGCGCGGCCTCGCTGTCGAAACCGACGGCGCGCGGAAGATTGAACGGCTTCGGCCAGCGCTCCACCACCGTCACCTGCCACCCGCGCTGCGCCAGCAGCACCGACAGCAGCTGCCCCACCGGCCCGTATCCGACCACAAGTACATCGGCCACCAGCGCATCGCCCTGCCGGGTGTCCGCCTCGTGCGCCACCACCATGTCCGCCTCCTTCCCGCTCATGCCCCGGCCAGGATCGAATCGACCACGCTTTGGTACTCGTCCGCCTTCACCAGCACCCTGATGTTTTCCACGCCGTCCTCGACGGTCAGATAGCGCTTGCCGATGAGCACCATCTGCCCGCCGTCGGTGGCCCGGCCGCGAAATGTGGTCCCGGCCAGCACGGAGTCCGCGGCATAGTCGTCCAGGCCGTCCAGCCGCACCAGGTCCCAGCCGGCGGGATCCGCCCGTTCGGGGCGGAACCGGTAGACCGGCTGCCAGTCGCCGCCCTTGAGCCGCCGCTCCAGCACCCGGTGGCCGCCACGGCGGGCCACGCGGTAGGAGCAGCCGTGCTGATGCTGCTCCTCATCCGACAGGCGCACCGGCTCCAGATACGACGGTCCGATGAAGCCGACGTCCACGAGATACGTCTGCCCGTCGAGGACGACCAGGTTGAAGGAGTGCTCGTCCTCCGGGCCGAAGTTGCCGTTCGCCAGCCGGACCGCCGCCGTGACCGTGCGCACGTCGAAGCCGAGTTCCGTCAGCAGGGCGTGGAAGAGCCGGTTGAGTTCGTAGCACACCCCGCCGTTGCCCCGGGTCACCACATGGTCGAAGACCTCGTCCAGGGGGACACCCGCCAGCCGCCGCGAGGCGGGCAGCCGGTCGGCGGCCGTCGCATTGTCATAAGGAACGGCCATCAGATGCCGCTTGTGCAATGTCCGGAGGGTGTCCAGGGTCGGCGCACTCTTCCCTTCGGCCCCGATGCGCTGCAGGTACGTCGTCGCGTCGAACATGGTCGTGTCACTTCTCCGTACGTGTGGTAGTCGGCCCGAAGAAACCCGTCGTCGCTAGTGATTCTTATGCGGTGAGCGCATGGGTCGCTCCCCTGACCATCCCCCTCAACTCCCCTGATGACGGCCGTGGTTGTGGGTAGGGCGGGGCCGTTGACAGGAGCACCGCCGGAGCAGGGGGGATGAGGGGGCTGGTTAGGGGAGCCGCCGAATGCCACCCGGGCAAGAATCCATGCAGGCCAAGGAAGCGAGGAAGCGATGACGGGCATGGATACGCCGGACGAGCATCAGGCCGAGATCGCGGAGTTTCCGATGCGCAGGGCGGCGGGCTGCCCGTTCGACCCGCCCCCCGGCCTACGGGCCATGCAGCGGCAGGGACCACTGACGAAGGTACGGCTGTGGAACGGCAGCACACCGTGGCTGGTGACCCGGCAAGCCGACCAGCGGGCGCTGCTGCGCGACCGGAGACTCAGCGCCGACTTCACCAAGCCCGGCTACCCGAGTCCCATCCCGATCGACAAAGACGCCACGTTCATCGCCAGTTTTCCGCTCATGGACGACCCCGAGCACGCCCGGCTGCGGCGGATGGTGCAGGGGCCGTTCGCCGTCAAGCGGGTGGAAGCCATGCGGCCCGCGGTGCAGCGGATCGTGGACGACGCGATCGACACCATGCTGGCCGGTCCCAACCCGGTCGACCTGGTGACGGCGTTCGCGCTGCCCGTGCCCTCCCTGGTGATCTGCGAGCTGCTCGGTGTGCCGTACGACGACCACGCCTTCTTCGAGACGAACAGCGCGGTCATGATCCGGCAGGACGTGACCCCCGAAGAACGGGCGGGGGCCAGCGAGCGGCTGCTCGACTATCTGCGGGTGCTGCTGCGCGCGAAGACCGCCGCCCCCGCGAACGACCTGCTCTCCGCGCTGGCCGCCCAGGTCGAGGCGGGTGAGCTGAGCAGTGAGGAGGCGGTCCAGATGAGCGTGCTGGTCCTCTCCGGCGGACACGAGACCACCGCGAACATGATCGCGCTCGGCACGGTCGCCCTCCTGCAACACCCCGACCAGCTCGCCCTGTTGCGCGGCACCGACGATCCCAAACTCATCGCCTCGGCCGTGGAGGAACTGCTGCGCTACCTGAACATCTCCCACACCGGAATGCGCCGGGCGGTACTGGCGGACGTCGAGGTCGCCGGGCAGGTCATCCGCGCCGGCGAGGGCATCATCATGGCCAACGACATCGGCAGCCGCGACCCCGATGCCTTCAGCGGCGACCCCGAGCGGCTGGACATCCGGCGCGATGCCCGCCGCCACCTGGCCTTCAGCTTCGGAGTGCACCAGTGCCTGGGCCAAACCCTCGCGCGCATGGAGCTGCAGGTCATCTACCGCACCCTCTACCGGCGCATTCCCACACTGAAACTGGCGACCGAACTGGAGAAGATTCCGTTCAAGCACGACGGGATCGTCTACGGCGTCTATGAGCTTCCCGTGGCCTGGTGATGTCCCTCGGACATGCACGTCCGAGCCGCGGGTGGACCAGACAGAGGATCCATCGATCAGGAAGGCAGTGCCCATGCCCGAGTCCACCCTGCCCGTGCCGGTGCCGGAAGCCGTCGGCAAGCTCTACGACGAGATCCTCCACGAGGAGCTGAGCTACGGCTTCGTCAACCGCCAGCTCCACATCGGCTTCTGGGACGACCCGGAGTCCGAGACCCCGTACGAGGAAGCGGCCGTACGGTTCACCGACGTCGTCATCGAGCGCCTCAAGGTGGACGCCACCGCCCATGTCCTCGACCTCGGCTGCGGGGTGGGCGGGCCGGGCCTGCAGATCGTGGAGCGCACCGGCGCCAGGGTCACCGGCATCAGCATCAGCGAGGAGCAGATCAAAGCCGCGAACAAGAACGCCGCCGAGGCGGGCTTCGCCGATCGCGCCGTCTTCCGCCACGCCAACGCGATGCAGCTCCCCTTCGAGGACGAGACCTTCGACGCGGTGATGGCGCTGGAGTCGATGGTCCACATGCCCGACCGTGAGCAGGTGCTCGGCGAGGTCTACCGGGTGCTGCGCCCCGGCGGCCGGCTCGTCCTCACCGAGTTCTTCGAGCGCGGCCCGCGCAAGGCCGAGCGGAACCCCGCCATCGACGGCTTCTGCAGGGTCTCCATGGTGACCCTGCCCGACGTCGACGACTACGTGCCGATGATGCACCGCAGCGGACTGCGGCTGCGAGAGCTGCTGGACATCACCGAGAACACCATGCAGCGCACCTTCCGGGAAATGTCCAACGCCCTTACCGAGATCGACCGTCCCGTCCGCTTCCAGCTGTCCGACCTGCTCGGGGTGGACGAGTTCGGCTGTCTCCTGGCCGTGGCCGGGCGTCCCTGATCAGCCCTCCCCGGCACGACTGAACCACGACTGAACCTCGCCGAGACGAGTGAACCTCGCCGAGACGAGTGAACCTCACCGGCCGACGCCGAGGCAGGGCGCGGAGCCGCCCCCGCCTCGGCGTCGGCCGGTGTGTGTTCGTCCGCGGTCGGGGCGGCGGGCAGTTCGGAACCCCGGTGGCCGGATATGCGTTGGACCGCTTGAACGATGAGTAAGGAGCGGAACCGCATGGCTGCCACGCTGGACGAGATCACACGTGCGTGGCTTCAGGAACCCAGGTTCTGGCAAGTGGCCACCCTGAACCCGGACGGGTCGCCGCAGTTGACCCCGATGTGGGCCGACCTGGAGGACGGCCTGGTGGTGATCAACACCTCGGCAGGGCGCATCAAGGAGGAGAACCTTCGACGCGATCCAAGGGTGTCACTGTGCTGTATGGACACCGAGGATCCGTATCACCGGGTGGAGATCCGGGGCCGTGCCGTCCGCTTCGTCGAGGGGGAGCCGGGCGTACACGTCATGGACCGTCTCGCGCAGAAGTACCTGGGCACGGAGACGTTCCCCTGGCTGGCCCCCGGCGAGGTGCGCGTGGCGGTGTACATCGAGCCGCACCATGTCCACCGCGTCGTCGGCGTCGAGAAGTTCCGGCCCGGAGTGCTGCCGGACGCCTGAGAACACACCCTCCCGCGGTCGCTCGGGTGTCACAGCCCTTTTCCGTCCCGTGGGAGGCTGGTCGTCAGCGGGTACGTGTCCGGGCACCGGGGGGAGTGCGGCATGGAGGACGAGCAACGGCGCCATGGCGAAGGTGAGGACGGTGCGCGGGCGCTGCGAGTGTGGACCGCCACTGCCGCCCGACAGGCCGGCGAGGTGTTGCGCCGAGCGGGGGGCGACCCGGGGCGGACCGTCGCGCTGGCCCATACGATCGAGCATATTGCCGCCATCGAGCAGCTGTTGCCCGAGGACGATCCGCTCCGGGACGGTTTCGTCCCCTTGCTCGGCATCCTGTTGTGCGTCCGGATCGGCAGCCGTGGGACGGACGACACGTCCGACGCCGCCCGGCGCGAACGGGAGTACGCGCTGCGTCATCTGCGCTGGGCCGACCGCACCAGACCGCTGACCGACCCGATCGCCGCGAAAGCCCGGGGAGCGCTGCTCCGGCTGCTCGTCCCCGCGCACTACGCGCGGGCCGTGCGGGCGGAGCGGCAAGACCCCCGCCAGGAGCCACGGCTGCGGGCCTCCGGCCCGCAGCCGCTGACCGCGTCCCTGCGGGAGGACCTGGCGGAGGCCAGGGAGGTCATCGAGCGCCTGGCCGGTGGCCCGAAAGATCCGGAGGTGCGTCGGCTCCTCGGGCTTCTCACGTCGGAGATCGAGCTGACGCTGTCGTCCGCCTCCGGCTTCTCGGCCCTGTCCGGGGAGAGTTCCGCAGCCGCGGCCGAGCAGTCCGATGTGGTGGCGTCGCAGGAGGAGGGCACGCCGAACCCGACCGGCACCGCCCCTCTCGCGGAAATCGGGGAAGCCGAGGGGAGCGGGGAAGCCGGGGAACGCGCCGACGACCCGCTGGCCGACGCCGTCCACACCGTGCTGGGCTGGGCCTCCGACGACCTGGCGCGGTTCACGGAGCTCCTGGTGTGGCTGTACAGGACCGCGGACCGCGCCACTGCCTCCCCCGAGGAGGCAGACGCGGAAGTGGCGGCCCTCGGGCTGGACCGACCGGCCTTCGAGCCGCTGCGCGAGCTGCTGACCGGGCTCAGGTCGGGCGAGGGTGACCCCCGGGAGCTGGCCCCGCGTGTCCGTCACGGCGCGGACGTCGCCCGGCGGGCCCTGGGGGAGCTGCCGGAGCGCACACCCGAACGGGCCCGCATCGCCAAGCTGCACGCCGTCCTGCTGGTGCACGCCAACCTTCTGGTGCCCGGCACGATGGACTTCGACGACGTGGACGAGGCCATGTCGGAGCCGGGGCCGGACCCCGAGGATTTTCCCGGCGGCCCGGGGTATGTCGGCCTGGCGCCGCGGCTGGCCGCACTGGTCGATGCCGTACGGGTGTCCCAGACCGGAGATCTGGCACACCTGGAGACCAGCGCCGCCCGGCTTCAGGAGATGATGGACACGTTGCCCGGGGACGGTGAGAGGGCCACGGCCAACCGTCGTGCCCTGGCCATCGGCCTGGCCGGGCGCCTCCATGAGGCGGCGACACTGGGGGGCAGCCTTCGGGCCGCCGACGCCGCCCGGACGATGGCCAGGGAATTGCGCGCCGCTCACGAGCGCGAGGGCTCACCGCCGTCCACGGACACGCTCACCTTGATGGTGTTCACCGCCCAGCATGAGCTGGCTCTGGCCCGCCGCAGCGAGGATCCCACCGTGCTGCCGCGCCTGGTCGAGGAGCTGACCGGCCTGTACGCCACCCTGCCGCCCGATCAGGAGAACCGCTTCGCGCTCGCCGCCACCCTGGCCGAGGTACATCAGGAACAGGCCGCCCGCAACCAGGATCCGGAAGAACTCCGCGCCGCGGCCTGGTACCTGAGGGAGGTCGTGGGGACCGACTCGCGGCGGATCGCCCCCATGCTCAGACCGTACTTCCCCACCGTGCGCACCTCCGCGCTGATCCAGCTGATCAGGATCGAGCCCAGCCGGGACGCCGCCGACGAGGCCATCGCGGAGGTCCACCGGATCCTCGAGGGACCGCAGCCCACCCCCCACGAGGAACTCCGGCTGCGGTATCAGCTCGGCCGGGCCCTGCTGCACGCGGCCCGCCACCTCGATGACCCGGACCTGCTCGACGTGTGCATCACCGAGCTGTCCCAGGTCCGTGAGATGTTCGCCCGGGGACACGGCTTGCCGCACTCCGCCGACGCCCTGACGCAGTTGTCCGAAGCCCACTGGCTGCGCCGTGAGCGCGGCGGTCCGAGCACCAAGGAGGACCGGGAGGCCGCCCTGGCCACCAGAAGCGAGGCGCTGGTCCGGCTGTCCGCCGACGTTCTCCTCCAACTCGGCTCCGAACACGGCCTGTCCGTGGCCCGCTTCGGGTCGGCACAGGCGCTGTGGTTGGCCTACTGGACCACCGTGTGTGACCGCCCGGGCGATGCGGTGGACGCGCTGGAGCTGGGCCGGGCCCTGGTGCTGCGGGCCGCGGCCGCGTCCCGTGGCATTCCCGAGCTCCTCGAAGCCCGGGGACACCCGGATCTGGCCCGGCAGTGGCGCGCCGAGGTCGCCGCGGACGCGCCCCAGCCCGATACCGCGGACCCGCTTCAGCCCGGCACCCCGGCCACGCCGAGCGGTCAGTCCACCGGGCCGCAGATCCCGGGCACGCTGCGGCGCAGGGCACTGGAAGCGCTGGGCGCGGGCAGCGGCGCGGACGCCTGGAAACTGCTCGGCCCCCCGGACCTGCCGTCACTGACCGCCGGTCTCACCGCCGCCGGGGCCGATGCGCTCGTCTACCTCGTCCCCGGGCAGCGCCCCGGCATGCCCGGTTTCGCCCTGATCCTCCGCCCCGGCACCGGCGACGCGCAGCCCACCGTCCTGAAGCTGCCGCTGCTGACGCCCGGCAGCCCGCCACTGGAGCGCTACCTCGACGCCACCGCCCGGCGCTCCCGGACAACCGCCGACGCCTCGGCCGACATGGGCCCGCAGATGGAGCGGGACGGGCAGTGGGAAGCGGCGTTGCGCGACCTGTGCGACTGGGCCTGGCCCGCCGCGATGGGCCCCGTCCTGGCAGCCGTGGGCCCGCTCGCCCGGCCGCCGCGGATCGTGCTGGTGCCGTGCGGGCCCCTCGGCGCGGTCGCCTGGCACGCGGCCCGCACCCCGTACGGGACCGCCGCGCGCGAGCACCGGTACGCCTGCGAGGACGCGGTGCTCAGCTACGCGCCCTCCGGCGCCGAGTTCCTGCGGGCCGCGACCCGGGACCGGCTGCCCACCACCGCCGGGCAGGTGCTGGTCGCCGACCCCGAACTCAGCCTCGTATGGGCCGAGATCGAGGCGGAGGCGCTGCGCGCGGCCTGCTACCCCGACGGTCTTCGCTACGGCGAGTTCCCCACGGCCACCGACGGCGACGCGCCGGGCACCCCCGAGGACATTCTCGCCGTCCTGCCCGGCGGCGGCTCCCCGGTCGCCGTCCTGCACATCTCCTGCCACGCCCTGGCCGGCCCGGATCCCACGCGTTCGGCACTGTGGCTCGCCGCCCCACCGGCCGGTCCCGAGGACGCCGGACGCCTGACCGTGGCCCGTATCCTGGATGGCGCGGCCACCGGGCAGCCCGACGCCGCGGGCCCGTTGGTGGTGCTCAGCGCCTGCGAGACGGACCTGAGCACCCGCGACCACGACGAGGCCCTGACCCTGTCCACCGCCCTGATCGCCCGCGGTGCGGCCGATGTCATCGGCTCGCGCTGGGCCGTCCACGACGCCACGACGGCCCTGATGATGGCCGTCTTCCACGACTTCGTCACCAGGCAGGGCCTCGCCCCGGTGGACGCCCTGCGCGCGGCCCAGCTCTGGATGCTCGACCCGCGGCGCGAGCCACCGCCCACCCTCCAAGGAGAGCTCTGCGACGAAGCCGTCCGCACCGACCTCGACCGCGTCCACCTCTGGGCCGCCTTCACCCATCAGGGCAACCCGGCGGCCCGGCGCCCGGGCTGAGGCGGATGGCAGGGGGCGCGGGACAGCAGGGCGCGGGCCGCCAGGCGGGAGGGGCGACGACGGCGGCCGGCGGACTATCCGAGGAAGAGCGGGAATTTCGCGGCCAGCTTGCCCAGTTCGGCCTGCTCCGCGTCGGTTGCGGCTCGCCGGCCGGTGCCGACCAGCAGTGCGTCCGTATCGGACCACGACGCGGGGAACGCCGCCCCGGCGATCCGCTCCAGCATCTCGCGTGCCCCGGCGAGGCTCTCGGCGGGCGGTTCCGCCGCGCCCGGGAGGTGTGCGATCAGGTCGAGGTGGTGCAGGGTCCACTCAAGCACGTACACGGAGAGGTAGTCGCCCGCGGTGAACACCTCGTCGCGGGTGCTGACCCAAAGACCCGGGTCGGCGAGCCCGGCCGCGCGCCCGGCGGCGGAGCCGACGTCGTCGAGGTGGAACTTCAGCAGCCACGGCTCCTCGTACGCGGCGGCCATCCGGACGGTCAGCGCGTCGAGCGGGTCATCGCCGGTCGGCGGCGTTGCGGCGACCTCCCAGTAGGTGACCGCGTTGCGCGTCGGTTCCGTCTCGGCGGGCGTCACGAGGGTGATCAGGACGTCCTGGGCGTCGATGATCAGGTGGCACACCAGGTCCCGTACGAGCCAGCCGGCACAGCCGGACGGCCGGGCGAAGTCCTCGTCCGGGAGCTCGGCGACCGCCGTGCGCAACGCCGTCCACGCGCGTGAGAAGAGATCCACGGCCGCAAGCTAGCAGCGCGTGGCCCGCCCGGCGAGCGATTTCTCCTCCACCGCGAATGACGGACCCCGGCCCGCGGAACGGGAGATGCGCGGGGCGTCGGCGGGTTCCGCCGGGCCGGCCGCGTCCGAGCCGCCGAGGCCGTCGGCCCCCGGCGGTCACGTGTCGTAGTGGCGGACGTCGTCGAGGTATTCGCGGGCCCGCGCCTGGACCAGCGGGGGCAGTTCACCGGCGGCCAGATCCGCGAAGGTGGTCTTCTCCAGCACCTGCCGCAGACTCGCCCGCACCGCGCGCCACACATCCGGGAGCACCGCCGCCGCTCCCGGGTACTCCAGACCGCTGAGGCCCACGTCCCGTACGTTGGCCAGCGGGCCGTCCATGGCGCGGATCGCGTCGGCGAGGGTGATCTCCTTCGCCGGGCGCGCCAGCAGATATCCCCCTTCAGGGCCCCGCACACTGCGCACCAGATGGGCCAGGCGCAGCTCCCGCAGGATGCCGAAGAGGAAACGCAGTGGAATGTCCTGCCGGGTCGCCACCTGCTCGGCGGTCAGGGGTGAGCCCTCCGCGGCCGCCAGTTCGGCCATCGCCCGGACGGCATAGTCCGACTTGGCTGTGATCCGCACCTGGGCAAGTTATCACGCACGTCCGTTTCATGAGCCGAGGCACCATACCACCGGCTTGGACACCGGATTCCGGCCAAGGGCTCACCGCCGTTCTTCCATCAGTTCACCAAGTTCATTGAATTGGTGCACTTAGCTGGCTACGGTACCGGTTGCGTGAGCGGGGCACCGGTTCTGCTCGACCGCCGGTTCCCGGGAAGCAGGAGGTATCACATGGCATCGCCAGAGCCGTGTACGACGTCAGGGCCGTGTACGAGGACCGTCGCCATCGTGGGCGCGGGCGCCGCCGGTGCGCTGGTGGCGATCCAGCTCTGCGAGACCGCGGCTCGCCGCCGTACCCCGTTCGAACTCCTGCTGATCGACCCGGCCCCGGAGGCGGGGCGTGGCATCGCCTATTCCACCCTCGACCCGCGCCACCGTCTCAATGTGCCCGCGGGCAAGATGAGCTGCTACCCCGACGACCCCGGACACTTCGTGCGGTGGCTGTGCCACCACGGTGAACCGGGCGTGCGCGGCGGCGACTTCGCGGAGCGCTACCGCTACGGCGCCTACCTCGCCGACACCCTCGGGCGAGCGATCATGGCGGCGCAGGGCGTCGTCACCGTCCGCCGGTTGCGCACCCGCGCCACCGGCTGCCGCTGGACCACCCTGCCTGGCGGGGAGCCGACGGCCCGGCTGGAGCTCGCCGACGGCCGGACCGTCGACGCGCACCGCGTGGTGCTGGCCACCGGACCGTCCCGCGCGAACGCCGAGTGGGCGCCGGAGGCGCTGCGCGGCAACGACCGCTTCATCGCCGATCCCTGGGCGCCGGGCGCCTTGGACGCCGCTCTCGGCCAGGGCGACAAGGAGGATGTCCTCCTCGTCGGCACCGGGCTGACCTCGGTGGACATCGCCATGACGCTCGACCGCCCCGGCCGCACGGTGCACACCGTCTCCCGTGGCGGACGGCTGCCGCAGGCGCATGCGGTGGACCCGCTGCCCGCCGCCGCGTGTGCGGCACCGCTGCACGGCCTGCCCCTGCCCGCGCTGCGCGCCGCGGTACGTCAGCACATCGGCCGCGTCATGCAGACCCATGGCGACTGGCGGCCCGCGGTGGACGGGCTGCGCCCGGTCACGGCCGAGATCTGGGCATCGATGTCCACCGAGGAGCGGGCCGAGTTCGTGGCACGGTACGGCTCCTTGTGGAACACCCACCGCCACCGTATGCCCCCGGCCACCGCGGAGGCGGTGGGGCGCATGCGCCGCACCCGGCGAATGCGGACGTACCAGGGGCGGCTCGCTGCCGCCTCGGCGCGGCCCGACGGCTCCCTGACGGTCTCCCTCACCACCGGCGACGGCCCGCGAACACTGCCCGTGGGCTGGGTGGTGGACTGTACGGGGCCGGGCCTGCGGCTGTCGGACACGGCCGACCCGCTGTGGCGGAGCCTGCTCGACCAGGGCGCCGCAGTGCCCGGCCCGCTGAGCATGGGCGTCGCCACCGACGACGGACGGTTGCACGGCGCCGACGGCGGTACCACACGCCCGCTGTGGACCCTCGGCGCTCCCCGCCGTGGCGAGTTGTGGGAAACGACCGCCATCCCGGAGATCCGAGCGCAGGCCGCCACCATCGCCGAGGCCGTCCTCGACCCGTGGACGGCCCCCGCCCTCCCGGCCGGTGGCGGCCCCGCCCGGCGCCGGACACGTCGGCCCACGGACGCCTCCGGTTTCCCCCTCAGTACCCACGCGGCCGCCGCCACCGCCTATCGCCTCGGGGTGGACCGGCTGCTGAAGGTCCGGACCGGGGTCCCGCAGGCGCTCCGCCGCTCCGTGGCGCTCGACCCCGGATTCGCCCTGGCCCATGCCGCGCTCGCGCTCATCGGCCATGAGTGCGGGGCCGACGTGGACGTTTCCCGCGCCCTGGCCGATGCCCGGCGCGCGGTGCGCGAGCGGGCCGGTGACTACGAGCGCTCCTTCGTGGACGTCGTCTCCCGCCGTGTCCTGCACACGCCCGCGGACGGCGACGCCGCGCTCCTGCGCCACCTGGAGGAGTACCCGGGCGATGCGCTGGCGCTCGCCGTCGGGGTGCCCACCATCGCCTTCTCCGGTCTGCGCGATCTCGACGGCACCACCGCGCTGCGCGTGGTCGAGCGGACCGCCCCGGCGCACGGGGGAAGCTGGTTCCACACGTCCCTGCTCGCCTTCATGCGCCAGGAGGAGGGGCGTTACGACGAGGCCGGAGTCCTGGCCGAGCAGGCGCTGGCCGCCGAGCCCGCCTCCGGGCATGCGATGCACGCACTGGCCCATGTGCACTATGAGCGCGGCGACCACGAGGCCGGCCGTGAGCGACTCGGGCGATGGCTGGCGCACCAGGGCCGGGGCGGTACCCACCGCGCCCACTTCTCCTGGCACGCCGCCCTGCATGAACTCGCCCTCGAGGACACGGCGGCGGTCCGCCGCCGGTGGGCGGAGCAGCTCTCTCCCGGGAAGGTGGACGGGGTCCGCGCCCTGGTCGACTCCGGTTCGCTGCTGTGGCGAGCCCGGCTGGCGGGCGCGTGGCAGGGGCCGTTCCCGATCGGCGACGTCCTGGACACGGCTCCCGTGGACGTCCTGGAGCGTCCGGCCACCGCGTTCGTCGCCCTGCACGCCGCCATCGCCCTCACCGCCGCGGGCGACCTGCCGGGGCTGCGGCGGCTGCGGGTCCACGCCCTGCGCGCCGACCAGGTGCAGCGGAGCGTCATCGCCCCGCTGTGCGCGGCGTTCGAGGACATCCTCGAAGAGCGCTGGACCGAGGCGGCACGCGGTTTGGAGCGGCTTCTGCCACGGCTCCCCGGTGTCGGTGGCAGCGCGGCGCAGCGTGAGATCGTCGAGGAGACGCTGCTGTTCGCGCTCGTGTCCGCAGGGCGTTGCGATGCGGCCCGGGGTCGCCTGGAAGAGCGGCTGGACCGCCGTTCGTCCCCCCACGACCGGCGACGGCTGACCGCCCTCTCGTCCTGAACTCCCTCTCGTCCTGAGCCTTTTCTTGTCCTGACCGCCGGGTGCCCCGGCCCAAGGGGTGGTGAGGGCGGTGACGACGGCGGGGATGACAGTGGACCAGACCACATCCGTCTCATGTCTTGACCGTGAACGGACAGACGGTATGGTCTAGACCTAGTGCGGGCGTAGATTCGCGACCGCCTTCGCGGCCCATGAAGCGTTCCGTACAGCCACCCCCCACATCCCCCCACATCCTGACCTTCGGTAAGGGCTTCCCGTCCGGCGTGGCGCCCTCACCGCTAAGGAGTTGGCATGAACATGAAACGCAGGGTGTCCGTTTTCGTCGGCGCGGGTATAGCGCCCCTGATCGCGCTGAGCCTCCCGGCGGGCGAGGCAAGCGCGCACGGCTACATCTCGAACCCGCCGAGCCGTCAGGCACAGTGCGCCGCCGGGACCGTGGCCTGTGGCGACATCAAGTATGAGCCGCAGAGCGTCGAAGGTCCCAAGGGGCTGACGAGCTGCAGCGGTGGCAATTCGCGGTTCGCCGAACTCGATGACGACAGCAAGGGCTGGGCCGTCACGCCCGTCCCGTCCAAGGCGAGCTTCACCTGGAAACTGACCGCGCGTCACGCGACCAACACCTGGCAGTACTTCGTCGGCGGTCAGAAGATCGCGGAGGTCAACGACGGCGGGGCGCAGCCGGGCGAGACCGTCACCCACCAGGTCGACTTCGGCGGTCTGCAGGGCAAGCAGAAGGTTCTCGCGGTCTGGAACATCGCGGACACCTCCAACGCCTTCTATGCCTGCATCGATGTGAACGTCGGCGGCTGAACGTACGCCATTGAACGCCGGGCCGGTCGCCACCGAGGCGGCCGGCCTTCGCCGTGCGCACGGCGTAGGCGCGGGGCCGGTGACGGGCCGCTCAGGGGCGCGGTCGGCTGGTGGCGTGGGCGTCGGCGAAGTCCCAGACCACCGGCAGCAGTTGCCCGGGCGTCTCGGACTGGGGCATATGGCCGGTGTCGGGCAGCAGTCGGAACTCCGCATCCGGGACGGCCTCGGCGTACGCACGTCCGTAGTCGGCGTCCACGACCTGGTCGCTCGCGCCCCATGCCACCAGGGTCGGGTGGGCGACCTTGGCCAGGCGCTCGGCCAGAGTGGGATCGGCCATGGCGTGTGGGCCCGAATACACCTGGAGGGTGGCGCGGTTGGCGGCCATGACCGCGCGCTGCGCCTCGGAGAGCGCGCCGGGGTCGAAGCGGAACTTCGAGGGGTCGTGGAAGGAGAGGTGGGACAGCTCGACCGGCGTCAGGTCGAAGGTGTCGGCGATCGGGTGGCCGGGAACGTGGATCCCGACCGCGTTGACCAGGGTGACGCTGCTGATCCGGTCGCTGCCCAGTGTCGCCAGTTCGGCGGCGATCCAGCCGCCGATGGAGTTGCCGACGACGGCCACGTCCCGTAGATCGAGTGCGTCGAGCAGCTGCGCGTAGATCTGGGCCAGGGTGGTGACGTCGGTCAGCCGGCCGGGGCGGGCGGTGCCGTCGAAGCCGGGGTGGACGGGGGAGAACACCCTGGCCGGCCGCTGCTCGGCGAGGAGGCCGGCGAACGGGGCGACGGTCTGCGGGCCGCCGCCCCCGTGCAGGAGGAGGAAGGGGTGTCCCTGCCGGCCGTGGCGGTCGACCGTGACATCGAGGGTGCCCTGGTCGAGGGTGAGGGTATGGGTGGTGCGGGTCATGTGCCGCTCCTCAAGTGGACTGATTCCTGCGTGAGTTGGCCGAGCCCAGACGTCATGCGAAGTCGGTGGCGGGGACCGTGGCGTAGCGGCTCATGGCCGCGACGGTCGCCTCCGGGGTCAGTTCCCGGCCGTCGGCGATCATGTTCCGCAGGTCGCGGAAGTACTGCACATACAGGTCGGGTGTGAAGGTGTTGAGCACCACCGCGTGGGTGTCGCCGTGGTTGGCGAAGGTGTGCGGGGCGCCGGGCGGGATCATCACGAGCGTGCCGGCCGGGGCCACATGGGTCGTCTCCCCGACGGTGAAGTGCACAGTGCCGGAGATGACGTAGAAGCCCTCGTCGTGTTCGGCGTGGCGGTGCTGGGGTGGCCCCTGGGTGTGCGGGGCGATGGCGATCTCTCCGATGCCGAGGCGGTGCCCGGTGGTGCTGCCGTCCTCGAGGATGCGCATCCGCGTGGGGCCAAGCTGGATCGCCTCGCCGTCGTCCGGGCCGACCACGGAAACCCTGTTCATCGCTGCCTCCTTCGTGAGAGCTGACTCTCATGAGAGTAGGGAGAGTGAACCGCGTTATGCAAGTCCACTCTCATGACGAGAGTGAGTTGCTACGATGGCGGTCGGAACGAACAGGAGGAGGGATTCTGCGATGACTGCGCAGGCGGGTACCGGCCGCACCAACCAAAAGCAGCGCACCCGCACGGCGATCGTGGCGGCGGCCCGCGAACTCATCGGCACGGGCGCGGAGGTGACCATGCCGCTGGTGGCCCGCGCGGCTCTGGTCTCCGAGGCCACCGCCTACCGGTACTTCCCCGACCTCCAGTCGCTGATCAGCGAGGCGTTGGCGGGCGTCTGGCCGTCTCCCGCCGAGGCGCTCGCGCCGGTCGCGGACTCCGCCGACCCCGTCGAGCGCACCGCCTTCGCCTGCGAGTTCCTGCTCCGCGGCGTGCTCGCCCGCGAGGGGGCGGTACGGGCGATGATCGCGGCCACCATCACCAAGCCAGCCACCGCGACCGCGCGGCCCGGAATCCGTTTCGGGCTCATCGAGCATGCGCTCCGGCCGCTCGACGGCACCCTCGGGGCGACGGATCCGGAAGCGTTCGCCCAGCTCAAACGGGATCTCGCGGTGGTCGTGAGCGCCGAGGCGCTCTTCACCCTCATGGATCTGTGCGGGCTCGATCCGCAGACCGCCGTGGCCAGCGCCGTGCGCACCGCGACCAGCTTGACGCAGGCCGCGGTGCGCACGATCGAGTAGCGGTTCGGGGTGTCACCGGGCGCCACGGAGCGGCTACCGGGGTCCGTACGTAAGCCTCCGCAGCACCTTCTCGGCGGGCCCTGGAAGCGAACGGCGCTGCAGGAGATAGGCCCCGGCCACCGTGGCGAGCCAGACCAGGGCGGCGCTCAGGCAGGCGGTGAGCGTCGGGCTGCCGGTGCGCTCTCCGAGTGCGAGGGCGAAGGGGGAGAGCAGCAGCACCCATGCGAGGGACTGGAACAGGTAGCCGCTCAGCGACCGCTGGCCCAGGGCCGCAAGCGCCGCCACCGGGAGCTTCGGCGGCGCGTCGGAGCGGGCCTTCGACAGCCGCAGGGCCAGGAGCCCGAAGAGCGCCACGTATCCGGGGCCGCCGAACTGGCCGCTCACCTCGTACAGCATCAGGAACGCGTCCGCGGTGGAGCCGTCGACATGCACGAATCCCGCGCTGACGAGGCCGATCGGCACCCCGCCCGCGAAGGCGATGCCGAGGGCGATTACCGCGGTGCGGGTCAGCAGGCGCCGGTGCCGGGCCGGGTCCTCCAGTACGCCCCGGCGCGCGGCCCACGCGCCCAGCCAGACGATCACGATGAACGGCACGACGGTCAGCGTGTGGATCGGCCACTCGCCGAGCCGGTCGGCCACGGACGCGGCGTAGTCGGGGGCCGAGAGCGAATCCACACCGTCCGTCGGCACGGCGGCGGAGCCTGACGTGCTCTTCGCGGCGTGGTACACGGCCATGGCCGCCACTACGGCGACGTAGACCACCATCCAGCCCCACAGCCACAGCACGACGCGCTGCACCCGCTCGCCGCGGCGCAGGAGCAACAGGGTGAAGAGGATGCCGACGATGCCGTAGGCCCCGAGGAAGTCACCGAAGTTCAGCAGCGCGGCGTGCACGAGGCCGAAGGCGATGAGCCAGGCGTTGCGCCTGAGCAGCACCGAGCGCGCCGCGCCGGGCCCGGCGCCCTGTGCGTCCTGTCTGCGGGTGAGCTGCACCAGTCCGTAGCCGAACATCACGGCGAACATCGGATAGGCGCGAGCGTGCACGAAGACGAACATGGCGAGGTTGAACCCGCGCTCCCAGCCGTGGGGGGACGCCTCGGCGCCCGGCTGGTTGCCGAAGGTGAACACCGCGGCGTTCGCGAGCGCAATGAACAACAGCATGGTGCCCCGGGCCAGGTCGGGCGCCAGGGCCCGTTCGGTCCGGCGCACAGGGCCCCGTGCGGGGCCCGTGACCTGGGGCTGCGTTATGGCTGTCACCTGGAACTCTCTCCGTCCTGACATGAGGGCCCATGGGGCAACGGGACATGAGCGAGCCCTCGGCGCACCGCTTAGTATAAGGGATAATCTATATGGGTAAAACTAAGTAGCCGTGCGCCATGATGTACCTGGTGAGCAACCGAGGTACGAGAAGGAGAAGCGCCATGTCGGCCGACCAGGAGGAGGCGCCCGCCGAGCTGGCCCGCCTGTGGAGGCTCCCGGTATCGGCCTCGGGCCTCGGCCGGCCCGCCGCGCTCGACACCGAGCGCGTGGTGCGTACGGGGGTGGAACTGGCGGACCGCGACGGGCTGCCTGGCGCGACGCTGCCGAAGATCGCGAAGGAGCTGGGCGTCTCCCCGATGTCCCTCTACCGCCATGTCGGATCCAAGGACGAGCTCCTCGTCCTCATGCGGGACCTGGCGCTCGGCGCTCCGCCCGACGTCGAGACCGCTCCCGACCGATGGCGGGCGGGGCTACGGCAGTGGACCATCGCCCAGCGCCTGGTCAACCACGACCGCCCCTGGCTTCCCCGGCTCCCCATCGCGGGGCCGCCGATGGGACCTCATGAGATCGCGTGGATGGAAGCGGGCCTGAGCACGCTGAGCGGCACGGCACTCGACTGGGCCGCCAAGGTCGGCAGTCTGACCCTGCTCAGCGGCTATGTGCGCCACGCCTCCCTGCTCGCCCAGGAACACGCGCAGGGCAGGAGCGAGACGGGCCTGAGCCAGGAGGAGACCGAGCGGGCCTATGGCAGGACCCTGGCGCGGCTGATCACCCCGGAACGCTTTCCGCAGGTGGCGCTGCTTTTCTCCTCGGGCCTGTTCGAGGCGGCGCCCGATGGCGCGTACGACGACCCGGCGACCGACCATGACTTCGTCTTCGGCCTCGAACGCGTCCTCGACGGGATCGCCGTGGCCGTCGACCGTGCGCGGACGGCGACGGAGACGGGGGAGGGGGCGACGCCGTAACGCGAGGGCTCGCGCGGCTCCGCGGCTCGGGCCCGGCGGCCCGGGCGGGGCGTCGTCAGGTGGGTGGCGGAGCAGGTCAACTCGGTGTCGGGGCAGTGGCATGCCCCCGCGCCCGCCCTTGCCGGGCGACGATCACGTTCACGGTCTTGCCGCCCGGCTCCTCGTTCACGGCCGTGGCCGTGGCCATGTCGCAGATCATCGCCCAGCCGAATCCGCCGCCCTCTCCGCGGACATCCGGAGTGCGCCGATGGGGTGGTACGCGGCTGGCATCACCCACGGCGATGGCGATGGCGTCAGGCCGGGCCGACAGGCGCAGCGTGCAGAACCGGCCGCCCGAGTGCCGTACGGCATTGGTGACAAGCTCCGAGACGACCAGCACCACCGCCTCGGCGGCGCCCTGATCCGGCGCCGGATGCAGGCTTTCCAGGAAGGTGCCGGTGAGTTGCCGTGCGTGCGAGGCCGCTTCGGGGCGGCACTCCAGGGTTGCCCGCAGCGCGGACGGCGGGGTAGCCGTCCGCTGGGCCGTGGCGGTGTGCATGACGCTCACCTCGTTTCATCGGGTGTGTTTCGCGCGGTTGACGATGCAGACGCGCTTACCCGATGCGACGCTTCTGAAAAGGGGCGTCCTCAGGATCCCTTTCCATAGGTGCGCGGTGCGGAGGTGGACGGCGGCAGATCGCCGTTGAAACGGGTGTCCACGTAATCGGCGAACTGGAAGCGGCGCGGGGTGAGCTTCAGCTTCGCGAAGGCGTCCGCGATCTCCTGCTCAGAGGCGACGGCGGGCTTGTCGACGGCGACGTACACCCGGGTGCCGTTGGTCCGCTTCACGGAGTCCAGCGCCACCTGGTACGGCAGCCCGGTCTCCTTGCCCCAGACCTTGGCCCACTCCTCGGGGTGCTCGTAGACCCAGTCCTGGGCCCGGCGCAGCCGCCCGAGATAGTCCTTGACGACCTTCGCCTTCTTCTTGTCCTCGAGGGAGGCGGGGTTGGCGACCTGGAAGTTGAGGCCGTTGACCACGCCCTTGCCCGTGGTGAGGACCCGCCCGTCCGACTGGCGCAGCGCCTGGGAGGTGTACGGGTCCCAGACGGCCCAGGCGTCCACCTTGCCGCGGGTGAAGGCGGCCAGGGCGTCGGCGGGCTGCAGGAACTTGACCTGCACGTCCTTGATCGAGAGCCCGGCCTTGGCGAGCGAGGCGACCAGCTGGTAATGGGCCGAACTGCCCTGAGCGACCGCCACCGACCTGCCCTTGAGGTCGGTGGTCTTCTTCAGCGGCGACCCCTGCTTGACCAGGATCGCCTCGCCGTCGGCCGTGCCGTGCTTGGCGGCCACGACCTTGATGTCGGACTTGGCGGCCGCGGCGAAGACGGGCGGGGTGTTTCCGACCCCGCCGATGTCCACGGCCTTGGCGCTCACGGCCTCCAGGATCGGCGGGCCGGAGGTGAACGTCGACCACTTGATCTTGTAGGGAAGGTTGTCGAGCTGCCCGGCGGCGCGCAGCACCGCCTCGTCGTTGCCCTTCTGGTCACCGACGTTGAGGGTCACATCGCCCTTGCCGTCGGTGCTGCCGGAGGAGCCGGAGCCGTTGTGCGGCGACGAGCTGACGCATGCGGACAGCAGCAGGGCGAGGGGGAGGGACAGGGCGGGGAGGATGCGCCGTCTCATGTCAGCAGGGTCCGTTCGGGAGGGTCGGGAAGTGCGGTAGTACGAGAAGTGCGGGGAGTGCGGGGAGATCGCGAGAGGGCGCGATCGGGTGAAGACATGGGGGCGGTACGGGGGAAACCAAGCAACCCTCAGGCGGCCTTGTGGACGGCCGGTTCGGGCGCCTTCACACCCAGCCGGTCCAGAAGCTCGGTGCGCAGCTCGGCGAGGAGCGGATCGGCGATGTCGCGCGGCCGGTCCCGGTCCACCCGGATCTGATGCGCGATGACACCCGTGTCCATCACCAGGACGCGATCGGCGAGCAGCAGCGCCTCCTCCACGTCATGCGTGACCAGCAGCACCGCGCAGCCGCGCCGCTGCCACAACTCGGCGACCAGCTGCTGGGCCGTGATCCGGGTGAGCGCGTCCAGCGCGCCGAACGGCTCGTCCAGCAACAGCAGATCGGGCTCGCGCACCAGCGCACGGGCGAGCGAGGCGCGCTGGGCCTCACCGCCGGAGAGGGTCTTGGGCCAGGCGTCGACGCGGTGGCCGAGACCGACCTCCTTCAGTGCCTGCTCGGCCACGGCCCGCCCCGGGCGGCCGGGCAGCCCGAGCAGCACATTGCGCCAGACCCGCTTCCAGGGCATCAGCCGCGGCGCCTGGAAGGCGACGGCCTTGCGGCGCGGCACCAGCACCTCGCCCTCGATCTCCCGATCGAGCCCGGCGAGCACCCGCAGCAGCGTGGACTTGCCGCAGCCGCTGCGGCCGAGTAGTGCCACGAACTCGCCCGCCTCGACGTCGAGTTGAAGGTCGTCGATGACCGAGCGGCCGTCGAACGAGCGGGTCAGCGAGCGAACGCGTACCGCCGCATCGCCGGTCTCACCCGCAGCCTTCCCCTTCCCCTTCTCCAACTCCTTCTCCGGGGAGTTCACTTGCCGGTGAAGTTCGGTCGCCATTGCAGCAGCAGCCTCTCCAGAGTACGGACGATGAAATCGGCGAGCAGGCCGAGGGCGGCGTAGACGATCAGGCAGACCACGATCACATCGGTCTGGAAGAACTCCCGCGCGCGGTTGAGCAGAAAGCCGATCCCATCATCGGCGTTGATGGTCTCGCCGAAGACCAGCGCCAGCCAGGCGGTGGCGAGCGAGTAGCGCAGCCCGGTCATCGCGCCGGGGAGCGCCCCGGGCAGCACCACATGGCGGATCAGCCCCCAGCGGCCGAGCCCCAGGGCGGTCCCGGCCTCGATGAGCTGGGCGTCCACGCCGCGGATGCCCGCGTAGACGTTCAGATAGAGATGGAAGGTGACGCCCAGTGCGATGAGCGCGATCTTCGGGGCCTCGCCGATGCCCATCCAGATGATGAACAGCGGGATCATGCCGACCCAGGGGATGCTGCGCAGCATCTGCACGCTCGCGTCGACGAGGTCCTCGCCGAGCCGGGAGAGCCCGGAGATCAGTGCGAGCGCGACGCCGATCACCCCGCCGATCACCAGCCCGATCAGCACCCGCTGCACCGACACCAGCATGGCGTGCGGGAGGGTGCCGTCCTTGAGCAGGTCGGAGGCGGTACCGGCGATGGTGCCGGGCGACGCCAGGATGTCGGAGGGCAACACACCGGTGGCGCTGGACACTTGCCAGAGCGCCAGCAGCAGAAGGGGTCCGGTCGTGCGGCGCAGCCAGCGCGGCACGGGGCGGCGGCGCGCGGAGAGCGGCACGACCGGTTCGAGAACCGGGGACATGGGGGCTCCACAAAAGGGGTACGCCTCGATGCCCGTACGCCACGACGGTCAGCTCGGTACGACGGAACGGGACAGAGGCGAGCGGGAGGAGTGGGGAGGGAGAAGAAACGTCAGCGGAGGCCGGGACACGCGGCGGACGCCACCCGCAGCAGGTCGATATGACCGCGTGTGGTGAGCAGGGCTGACGTAGACATGCCCTTGAAGTTAGCGACGGCGTCCGGAACCGGTCAACGGTGTCTTGCCCCTCGGACCTTTGTTGCGGGAGTTTTACGCGGCGGCGTACCAGGATGGTTCCATGAGCACATTCCGTACCCACACCATCAACGTCACCACGGGCTCCACCGAGACCGTCGCCGACCTCACCGCCGACTGCGAGGCGTATCTAGGGGAGGTGGCGGGCGGCGGCGACGGCCTGCTCAACATCTTCGTCCCGCATGCCACGGCCGGGATCGCGATCCTGGAGACGGGCGCCGGCAGCGACACCGATCTGCTCCTCGCGCTGCGCGATCTGCTCCCTGCCGACGACCGCTGGCGCCACCGCCACGGCAGCCCCGGCCACGGTCGCGACCACGTCCTCCCCGCCCTCGTACCCCCACACGCCACCCTCCCGGTCATCGGTGGCGGGCTGGCGCTGGGCACCTGGCAGTCGGTGTGCCTGGTCGATACGAACGTCGACAACCCGGACCGCCAGGTCAGGCTGAGCTTCCTGGGCTAGACAGCCCTGTCCGGATGCCGCCTCGGCGTGATGGAGGGGCCCGTGGACGGCCGGGATAGTCTGGGCCCGTCAGCCAAGATCGTACATAGGCGGAGCACATGACAGACATCATGGAGACAGCGGCGCGCACGGTGTTCGAGCGCTACGACCTCGACGGGGACGGTCTGGTCACCGCGGATGAGTTCCGACAGGTCGTCGCGGAGTTGGAGGGCCAGGAGATCACCGCGGCGGCGGCCCAGGCGCTGATCGACTCGCTCGACACCAACGGCGACCGCCAGATGTCCTTCGAGGAGTTCTGGGCGGCCATGAACCGCTGACACTGCTGCCTCCGGCACGTGAGCGTGCCGGAGGCAACGGGTCACTCCCGTAGGCCCGCCAGTTCCACTGCCCGGCGACGCAGGGCGAACGCGGCGGGGACGACCGACGAGATCACGCCGAGTACCGCACAGGCGCCGACGACCGCGCCGATGGCCGTCCAGGGGATGTCGATCGTGGCCCACACCGACAGCAGCGCCAGAGCACTCCACATGCCCACCAGGTTGAGCCCGGCGACCAGGAGGCCCAGGACCGCGCCGACCGTGACCACCGTCAGCGCCTCGGCTCCCACCAGCCGCAGCACCTGCCACGTGGTGGCTCCGGCCAGGCGCAGCACGGCCAGGTCGCGGATGCGGTCGGACGTCGCCATGACCATCGTGTTGGCCAGGGAGATGCCCGTGTAGAGGAGGGCGATGCCGAGGACCAGGAGCAAGCCGAGCCGGGTCGTCCGGTTCGTGGCCTTGGGGTGACTCGCCTTCAGCCATTGGTCTTTGGTGAGGACATGTCCGCCGGTGGTGTGCACCGCGGCGCGCAGCCCGGTGGCCGCGGTCTGCGCGTCGGCGCCGCGGGTGAGGGCGACGTCGATCCGGTCGACGGTAGCGCCCGGCGCGTTGCGCGGGGTGACGTAGACCCCGTTGTTGCCGGTGCCGGTGGCCATCACCGCCGCGATCCGCAGCGACCTCTTCGTGCCGTTGCCGAGCCACACCCGCACATGCTCGCCCACGGTGTGCCGCTGCCACTCCTCGTTGACGATGATCGAGTCGTCATCGAGATCGCTTGTCCTTCCGGCATGGATGGGCAGCCGGGTCGTGGCGGCGAGCGGGCCAGGGTCTGCGGCATGAGCGTCGGACGTGACGAGCGACGTACCGTCCTCCAGGACATGGACGGCGCTCGAAGAGGTCGCGGACACCTCGACGCCGGGCACCTCGCGCAGTCTTCGCAGCGTCGCCGTATCGAATCCCGCCCCGTCGGCGGGGGTGATGACGAATGCGGCGGCCATCTGCTGACGTGCCTCGGTGGCCCTGGCCCGGTTCAGTGTGGCGGTGGCGCCCAGAAGTGAACCGGCGAGGGCGACCGTGACCAGTACGGGTGCCGCGACGGCGGCCGTGCGGCGTACACCGGCGGCGGCATTCTCCCGCACCAGCATGCCGCCGGCACCGGGCAGCCGGGCCGGAAGCCAGGTGATCAGCCGGGTCAGCGGTCGCACCACCACCGGCGCGAGCAGCGCGACCGCCGTGATCAGCAGCATCGGCCGGCTCACATAGGTCTTCCGATGCAGCAGCTCACCCGGGTCCGTGACCAGGGCCAGGCACAGTGTCACGGTGGCCGTCACCAGCAGGGCCAGGCCGGACAACCATCGCCCCCGGGGCATCGTCCCGTTGTCCACGGACGCCTCGCGCAGTGCCTGTGCGGGGCCGGTGCGACCGGCTCGCCAGGACGCGGCTGCCGCGCCGCACAGCGCGATGAGCAGCCCCGTCCAGAAGGCCATGTGGTACGGCCAGGTGTGGTCGCCGATGGTGAACCAGCTCGGCGCGAGACCACCGTCGACCACCCAGTCGGCCAGCCGCGGCGCACCGTACGCGCCGATCAGACAGCCGGTGGCCGAGGCGAGCACGCCGACCACGAGGGCTTCGGCGAAGACCATCCGGCGGATCTGGCCCGGCGTCGCTCCCGCCGTGCGCAGCAGCCCGAGCTCCCGGCGCCGCTGGGCGACCGCGAACGCGAAGGTGGAGGCCACCACGAACACCGACACGAAGGCGCTGACACCGCCGGCCGTGCCGAACATGGCGTTCATCGCGGTGAGGGCCTCGCTGTCCCGGTCCGGGGCGGGTTCGGCGTAGCGGCGTCCCTCCCCGGTGAGGACCCGGACGCCGTCGCTGCCGCGCACGGCCTCGCGTACGGCTGCCGGGTCGGCGTCCACGACGAACTGGAGGGAGACCGGCGACAGTTGGGCTGCGCGTGCGTCGGTGTAGAAGACGGCGTTCTCGAAGTCGCGCCTCGCGACGGTTCCGACAACATGTACGGTGCCGCGTTCGGTCCGTACGCGCTCGCCCGGCTTCGCCCAGGCTCCGCTGACCACGACCTCGTCGGCCGCGCGGGGCGGGCGTCCGGCATCGATCCGGTACGGGGTGAAGGCGGCAGTCGACCAGGGATGCCCCACCAGGTCCTTTGGCCCGCCCCGCGCGCGTACGGTGAAGGACCGGTCCGCGACGACGGTGCCGAGCCTTCTCAGCTGCGCGACGGTCTCGGCGGGCACGGCGCGCGGGTGTGCCAGCTTCTGGGCCCGGACGCCGACCGAGGTGGGCACCCGCAGCGTGTCGGCCCCTTTGACCACGACCGGTGCGGCGGCGAACCGCTCGGGTGCACGGTCGGGTGCGTCCAGCGACGAGGCGAGCGCCAGGCCCATCACCGCGGTCAGCGCGACGCCGAGCGAGAGGGCGACGAAGCTGCCGACACAGGTGACCCAGCGAGTGCGCAAGGTGCCCAGGGTGACGCTCAGCACGGCACGGCCTCCAACGTGGCCATGCGCGCGGCGATGGTGTCGGCGCCGGCCCCGGCCAACTCACCGCTCACCCGTCCGTCGACGAGGAAGAGCACACGGTCGGCGTAGGAGGCGGCCACCGGGTCATGCGTGACCATGATGATCGTCTGGCCCTCGCTGTCGACCATGCCGCGCAGCAAGGTCAGCACCTCACGGCCGGTCCGCGAGTCGAGGGCACCGGTCGGTTCGTCGCCGAAGAGCACATCGGGCCGGGTGATCAGAGCGCGGGCCAGGGCGACGCGCTGCTGCTGGCCGCCGGACAGCTCCGTCGGCCGGTGCCGCGCCCGTTCGCCGAGCCCGACCTGCTGGAGCACCTCACGTACCCGGGCCGTGGAGGGGCGGTGGCCGGCGAGGCGCAGGGGCAGGGTCACGTTCTGCTCGGCGGTCAGGGACGGCAGCAGGTTGAACGCCTGGAACACGAACCCGATGCGCCGGCGGCGCAGCAGGGTCAGCTTGGTCTCGCTCAGCGTCGCCAGCTCGGTCCCGCACAGGGTGACCGATCCCGATGTGGGGCGGTCCAGTCCCGCGGCACACTGCATCAGGGTCGACTTGCCCGAGCCGGAGGGGCCCATGACGGCGGTGAACGTTCCCCGGGAGAACGAAAGCGAGACCTGGTCGAGCGCCGTCACCGCGCCGTCGCCGGTACCGTGGCGTCTGCTGACGGAGCGCATCTGGATCGCCTCATCGTTCATGGCCCTTTCTCCTTCTGTTCGGTGACTCCACGAAACCGGGTGCGGGCACCACGACGCAGTACGGCAGAAGCGAGTTTTGGGGTAGGGCCAGGCATACCCCCGATGGTCTGCCTGGCCCGATGGCAGCGGCGGAGCGGGACTTCTACGGTGACCTCCATGCATCCGCGGAATGTGTGGCAAGCCATGTCCAGGCCGGGTTTCCTGCTGTCCTCGTGGCCGTGGCGCTCCGCCGGATACCTGCTCACCGGAGCGATGACCGGTGCCGTCGCCCTCGTGGTGATCGGGGCCATGGCGGCGGCCGGAGTCGTTCTCGCCATCGCGCTGGTGGGGCTCCCGCTGCTCGTTCTCGTGGTCCTCGCCGGCATCCCGGTGGCCTGGGTGGAACGGCACAGGATGCGCCTGATCGACCCGGGTCCGGCTGTCGACCAGCATCGGGCGCCCACGGCCCATGGCCTGTGGGCCTGGCTGACGACGCGCATGAGGGAGCAGGCGACGTGGCGGGAGCTGGGCCATGCCCTGCTGTTCGCCGGGCTGCTGTGGCCGGTCGACGCGCTCGTCGTGGCGGTTGCCCTGCTCGCCCCGCTGTCCATGGTCGCAACGCCACTGCTGATGTTCACGGTCGGTGGCGGTGAGGAGGTGAAGGTGCTCAAGCAGTGGACCGTCACCACCTGGCCGGCGGCCTTCGCAACAGCCACGCTCGGGGTGGTGCTCATGGGGCTGTGCGCCTATGTCCTGGGGGTGGTGGCCGGTGCCCGGGCCGCACTGACGCGGGTGCTGATCGCTTCGCGTGAGGTCGACCTGGGCACGCGGGTTGTCGAGTTGACCCGCTCCCGCCTTCGACTGGTGGACGCCTTCGAGGCGGAACGTCGCCGCATCGAGCGCGATCTGCACGACGGGGCGCAGCAACGGCTGGTGGTGCTGACGATGACCCTCGGTCTGGCCCGTTTGGACGCACCTCCCGGGCCGGTCGCCGATCAGCTCGCGAAGGCTCACGAGGAGGCGGACAAGGCCCTCGCGGAGCTGCGCGAACTCATCCACGGCATCCACCCCAAGGTCCTCTCGGACCACGGCCTCCCCGCGGCCGTCGCCGACGCCGCGGACCGCTCCGCGATTCCCGTGGACGTGGAGCTGGCCCTGCCCGGGCGGTTGCCCCAAGCGGTCGAGGCCGCCGCCTACTTCGTCGTGTGCGAGGCCCTCACCAACATCGCCAGGCACAGCGGGGCGAGCCGCGCGGAGGTCAGCGGGAGACACCGGGACGGACGACTCTTCCTCCACGTGCGGGACAACGGCCGGGGCGGTGCGGACGCCGGCGCCGGAACCGGTCTGACCGGACTCGCGGACCGGGTTTCGGCGCTGAATGGCAGACTTTCCCTGTCCAGTCCGCCGGGCGGACCGACCCTGCTGCGTGTGGAGTTCCCTTGCGTACGGACCGACCGCTCCGCGTAGTACTGGCCGAGGACAGCGTGCTGCTGCGAGAAGGGCTCATCGGCCTGCTCAGCCGCTGCGGGCATGACGTCGTCGCGGCCGTCGGCGACGCTCCCGGACTGCTCGCCGCGGTCGAGGAGCACGCTCCCGACATCGTCCTGACGGACGTGCGCATGCCCCCGGGGTTCCAGGACGAGGGACTGCACGCGGCGGTGCGGCTGCGCGAGAAGCGGCCCACGCTGCCCGTCCTGGTCCTCAGCCAGTACGTGCAGCGGACGTACGCCTCGGAACTGCTGGACTCCGGTGACGGCTCGGGCGTCGGTTACTTGCTGAAGGACCGGGTCGGGCAGGTGGAGGATTTCGTGGACGCCCTGTGCGAGGTCGCGGACGGTGGCACCGTCGTGGACCCCGAAGTGGTGCGCCAGCTGCTGCGCCGGCACCGCGATCCGCTGGACCGGCTCACCGCGCGGGAGCGGGAGGTTCTGGGGCTGATCGCCGAGGGCAAGTCGAACGGTGCCATCGCCCGGGAGCTGGTCGTGTCCGAGGCTGCCGTGGGCAAGCACATCAGCAGCATCCTCACCAAGCTGGACCTCCCCCCAGCGGACGAGACACATCGCAGGGTGCTGGCAGTGCTCGCCTACCTGCGCGCGTGACGCGGGGGACGACCGGAAGGCCCGGCCCGGCTATCGCTTGCCGGTGAGTTTCTCCATCACCTCGTAGACCTGTTCCGGGGTGAGCGGGCCGACGGGGAGTGGTTGGCGGACGGCCTCGGTGCACAGTCCGGGCGCTGATGCCGCTGCTCCTGTTCACCCCGGTGGAGGTGGTCCGTGCCGTGCTGCCGGAGTGGACCGAGCGCGGCGACGGCGCCTTCCTGCTGACCCAGGGCTACTCGGCGGCGCAGCCGATACCCCACCTCAGCGGTGTGGGCCCGGTGGTGGCCGCTACCCGCAACTACCTGTACTCGCTCAATGGTGAGCTCGCCGACACCGGTGCCTACGCGGGTACCCTCACGATCGGGGCCCTGATCGAGCGCAGCGAGATGGCGGAGTTGGCCGTGGCCGACGTCGAAGCGTTCGCGAACTTCCCGGTCGCCGACCCGGACGACCTCGCCGAGTACTACTGGGACATGTACACCAAGCGCAACCGCGTCGAGCAGTTCCACCCCTAGTCCCCGGCTGCGCAGGCCACCGCCGGGTGACCCACGGGGCCAGGGACGCGGGGCAGTGCGGCTACGCCCAGCAGCCGTTGACCGTGGCGGCGAGGCCGTCGAGGGTGTCCTTGGTGGCGGCCGGGTCGGCGGAGGACTGGTTCTCGATGAAGGAGAAGACCTTCCACCGGCCGTCCGCCGCCTTGGTCAGCCCGCTCAGGGCGATCGCGCCGGTCAGGGTGCCCGTCTTGGCCTTGACCTGGCCGACGGCGCACTGGGAGTCCGGGGTGTCGAAGCGGCCCCACTCGGGCCCCAGGGTGCTGCCCGCCTCGCCCGCCACCGGCAGGCCTTCGTCGATGGAGCGCAGCAGGCCGCTGTAGCGCGGATCGGTGAGCAGATCGAGGATGTCCGCGACGGTCCGGGCCGGGATGCGGTCCGCGCGGGAGAGCCCGCTGCCGTCGTAGATCTCGAAGTTCTCCATCGAGACGCCGTAGCGCCGGCTGAGGACGTCCCGCACCACGGCCGTGCCGTCCTCGAAGGTGGCGGGCCTGCCGGCGGCGATCGCGGTCATGCGCAGCATCGTCTCGGCGATCTCGTTGTCGCTCGTCTTGAGCATCTTCTTGACCGTCTCGGCCAGCGTCGGGGACAGGTGCTGTCCCACCGGCACGTCCGTGGCCGACGCCGTGCCACGGGTGACCTCACCGTCGACGGTGACACCCTGGTCGGCGAGTTGCTCGGCGAAGACCTTCCCCGCGTCGATGGAGGTGTCCGCGGACAGCTTTCCGTCCACCACCAGGGAGCGCACCGGCGAGACCTGGTCGTCGTAGTACGAGTCGTTCCAGCCGTTGGCCAGGGTCGGCTCGGCGAAGAGGCTGTCGTCGATACGGACCTTCACCGAGCCCAGGCCCGCGCTCTTGACTCCGGCGGCGGCGGACTTGGCGAGCTCGGTGACGTCGGTGGTGCTCAGCAGCCGGTCGCCGCCGCCTATGAGGGTGAGCGTGCCATCGCCGTAGACCACCTTGGTGGTGAACCGGTGTTCGGGGCCGAGCACGGTCAGCGCCGCCGTGGCGGTGGCCAGCTTGGCGTTGGACGCGGGCATCAGCGCGGTGTCCGCGTCATGCCCCCAGATCACCTTGTCGGACGCGGAGTCCAGCACGATGCCGCTGAAGGTGCCGCCGAGGCTCGGGTTCTGGGCGCGGGTGTTGAGGTTGTCCGCGATCTTCTGCTCAGCGGAGTCGAGCCCGTCGGCGGCCACGGACTGGGTCGCCGTGGTGGTCTTGGTGCTCTTGTCGGCGGCGAGCGCCGACGGAGCGGACAGCAACGCACCGGTGACCGGGACGGCGGCGATGATGAACGCGCGGCGGACCGCGAGGCTCATGGGCTTGGCTTTGCGATGACGCCCACTGGACGAGTTCGCGCTGGACATGTGGGGGGCTCCGCGGGCGCGTAGAAGGGGTAACGGGGGTACGGCGAAGTAAACATTTTAACCGGAACTGATCAGCTTCATTCCGCCGGGCGGCGGACATGTGGTGAAGCCACTAGGGAGATGTGCCGGTGCACCGACTCCTCCGGCTATTTACGAGATGTTGCGACCACCGTTGAGAACGATCGCCTCGCCGTCCGTATCCATCGGCGTCGCGCTGTGTCCTTTGCCCCGGGACGGGGTGAGGGGGCGCGGCCCGACGCGGCCGAGGGCAAGACGTCCCCGGCGTAGGAAGACTGCCGATGAGGGGCGAAGGATGAGGAACAAGAAGAGACACAAGCGATCCAGGGTCATCGGGCTGACCGTGGTCGGAGTGACCGCACTGGCCGTGGGCGGCGGGGCGCTCCTGATGACCGACAACGATGCTTCCGCCGCCCGCCGATCGGCCGGGCAGCAGGCGCCGGCGCGGGCGGCGATGACCGTCAAGTGCCCGGACGCCACGACCCGGCTGTCGAATGTGCCGCAGCGGGCGCGGCCCGCCGTGGACAAGGAACTGGCGACGATGGACAGCCAGGTCGCCGACGCCTACCAGCAGCTGGCCGCGCGCGGCGCGAGCGCCGACCAGGACTGGGTGCGCACCCGGGTGCTGGAGCCGCTGAGCGCCCAGCGGCGTGGCGCGCTGAACCGCATCGGGAACGAGATCGGCCGGGTGGCCAGCCGCCCGTCCGGCCTGGACACGCTGGCGTCCTGCACCGTGCAGCAAGCGGCCCCGGCCGCCGCACCGGCGGGCGCCACCCCCGCCGCGGGAACGGCCACCCCCGCCGCTCCGGCCGCGGGTGGCCAGCCGCAGTCCGGCCCGGTGAAGGCGGACTTCGTGGACATCCGCAGGGTGCGGCCGAACGTCAAGAACCCCCGTACGCGGGGCAACGCCTCCCGCGGCACCTTCTCATCGCGCTGCGGCCGCAATGAGAACAAGCACTTCAACTCGGACAACGTGATCGTCGCCCCCGGTGTGAGCAACGGCGCCCACCATATGCACGACTACGTCGGCAACCGCGACACCGACGCCTTCTCCACCAACGACGGCCTCGCCGCCGCCGGGACCACCTGCACCAACGGCGACCGCTCCACCCACTACTGGCCGGTCCTGCGACAGCAGGACGGAACGAAGGAGGCCGACGCCGACCAGCCCGGCGGCGGCACCGAGGGCAATGTGGGGCGGATCCTGCGCCCGGAGACCGCGTCCATCAGCTTCCGTGGCAGCGCGGTCTCCAAGGTCGTCGAGATGCCCAAGTTCCTGCGCATCATCACCGGCGATGCCAAGGCGTTCACCAACGGCACGGCCAACGCCAACGCCTCCTGGAGCTGCACCGGATTCGAGAACCGGCAGCTGAAGGACAAGTACCCGCTCTGCCCGAAGGGCAGCAAGGTGGTCCGTACGTTCAAGTTCCAGAGCTGCTGGGACGGCAAGAACGCCGACAGTGCGAACCACCGCACCCATGTGGCCTTCGCGGACGCCAAGGGCGCGTGCGCCAAGGGGTTCAAGGCCATCCCGCAGCTCGTCCAGCGGATCACCTACAAGGTCGCGCCCGGCTCGCTCTTCGCGGTCGACAGCTTCCCCGAGCAGCTGCACAAGCCGGTGACCGACCACGGCGACTTCATCAACGTGATGTCCAACTCGCTGATGAAGAAGGCCGTGAAGTGCATCAACACCGGGCGTAAGTGCGGCTGACCGCCGCCCCTACGGCCCGGTGCCCCAGCCGGATGGCCATCCGGATGCTGCTGGTTAATTCGGAGCCGGGCCTACTTCGCCCCGTCGATCGTGTGGTCGGCGGGGCGAAGTGCTGCGAAGTGGCTGGTGCGGGGGCGGGCTCGTGGGGCGCCGGTGAGGTGGGCGTCAATGCGGGCGAGGTTGATCGCCGCTCCGGTCAGCTGGTGCTGGAGGCTGGTCTTGGCAAGCCCGCGATAGCGGGATCTGCGCAGACCGCAGCGCTGAAGACCCTGAGAAATCGTCCCTTCGACCCCCGCGCGGATCTTGTAACGCTCCTTCCAGCGATCGGTTTGCTGGAGGGAGCGAGCGTGGCCAATGGCGTCGTGTTCCTCGTGGTGTCGGAAGGTCGGCTGGCGCCGTTCTGCGGTCGGCGAGCTGACACAGTCCCGCAGGTGTGGGCACGGCCGGCAGCCGGAGGTCGAGAATTTCACCCGAACCACGGGGGTGCCGCGGTGGGAGAGGGCTTCCTGCCACTTGTCCGTGGTGATCCCGCCGGGGCAGGTGACGCTGCGGTTGTTCCAGTCGATGATGAAGGCGTCCTGGCCGTGGCCTTTGCTTCTCACCTGGGCCTGAGGTGTGGTGTCGGGCCCGACCGGACCGTGCAGCTCGACCCCGTGGTCGTCTTGGGCGGCGACGATGTGGGCAGCGGTGGGGTAGCCGGCATCGACCCAGTGTTCAGCGGGCAGACAGTTGCGGGCGGCCAGTCCGGCATGGATGGCTGAGGTCATGGCCACGTCAGGGACGGTGGAGACGGTGGTCACGACATTGGTGATCAGGTTCGGGATATCGGGCTCGCAGGTCTCGGTGAGATGGACCTTGAAGCCGTCCCAGAAGGTGTCACGCTTGACGCTGCCGCGCGCCTCGATGTCATAGGGGGTGACCAGGCGAATCGCGCCCGGCGGCCGGTCTTTTGGGTTCCGCCGCCGCACCTCACCTTCGACCAGATGGAAGTGCTGCACCCACATCTGCCGTAAGACCTCCACCTCCGGCACCGTCCGTAGTGCGGCAGGCGCACCGGACGAGGTGACGGCCTCAAGCAGCCGCATCCCGTCGCTTCCGATCCGCTGGCCGATCTCGTCCCGCTTGGCCGGGGCCTTGGGGAACCGTGAGTCCTCGGCGCGGGTGGCGTAGTGCCGAAACCAGTCCGGCTCGGCGTCCTCGGACAGCCAGTCGGGAACGGCTGCGGCAAGCGCGTTCAGGGCCGCGCGCAGCGTCTCGGCGACCATCTTCAGCCAGCACAGCTCCCTCGCCGCCGACAGCACATGCGTGGAGTCGGTCCGAGCCTTTCCCCTACCGATGAGCAGCCCCTTCTCCCGGGCCGCGGCAAGGATGCCGTCCAGCACCCACCGTCCAGCGTCCGCCTGAACCAGCCGATCCCTGAACTCCGAGAGGATGGAGAAGCCGAAGCCCGGATCATCCAGCCGGAGCCCGAGGGCGTACTTGAAATCGATCCGAGCCCGGACCGCATCTGCGGCCTGCCGGTCGGTCAGCCCCTCGACGAACTGCAACACCAACACCAGCGCAAGGCGCCCCGGTGACCAGGCATGCCTGCCCCGCGACGGGAACAGACCCGCGAACTCCTCATCTCGAACAGCGGCCCCAGCTCATCACGGACCCGGATCGCCAGGCTCCCTTTCGGGAACGCGGCCCGCGCCACCCGCACCGTGTCCACCGGGATCTCCCCAGAGCCCTTCGGCTGCATCGACATCGGCACCCACCCCATACGACAACGTCGGCCTTCAAGACCACAACCGGGTCTTGAAGGCCGACGTCACGCCCGGCTCCGAATTAACCAACAGCATCCGGATGGCCATCCGGCCGGGGCACCACCCGCGTGGAAAGCGGGCCGTGGATCAGTCCCGCGATCAGTCCTGCGGTGCGCCCTTGGGCAGCTGGCGCCAGGTGACCTTGGTGTGGGCCCGGAAGGCCCAGTCGAGCATCTTCTTCGCGTCCGGGTAGCGCTTGGGGGCGTTGAGGATCACGCCCACGACGGTGCGTCCGTCACGCTTCGCGGCGAAGACGAGACACCTGCCGGGCGCGGTACCGGTGCCCGTCTTGATGCCGATCGCGCCGCTGTACGAGCCCAGCAGCCGATTGGTGTTGTTCCAGTAGTACGTCCTGGTCCTGCCATTGGCGGCCGGGGCCTTCTGGATGGTGTCGACGGACTTGACGACCGTGCCGAGGGTGGAGTTCTTCAGCGCGTGCCTGGCCAGCTTGGCCATGTCGCGGGGCGTGGTGTAGTTCTGTCCCCCCTGCGAGATGCCGTCGAAGGTGTCGTAGTGGGATGTGGTCATCCCCAGCGCGGACGCCTTCTTGTTCATCTGCGCGATGAACGACTTGGTGCGCTTGGCGGTGGTGTCACCGGTGCCGAACGTGTCCGCGAGGGCCATGGCCGCGTCACAGCCGGACGGCAACAGCAGCCCGTACAGCAGCTGCTTGACGGTGAGCTTGTCCCCCTTCTGCAGGTCCGCCTTACTGCCGCCGACGCGGGCGGTGTAGTCGATGTACGACTGCTTGACGGTGACCTTCTTGCCGAGATTGAGCCCCCGGGTGTCGAGCACCACGACCGCCGTCATGAGCTTGGTGGTGCTCGCCATCGGCCGCTTGGTGTCGGCCGCCTTGGCCCACAGCTGCTTGTTGGTGTTGTTGTCCAGCAGATACGCGCCCTTGGCGCTGACCCCCGAAGGGCCGCTCCTGACCTCGGTGGCCTGGGCCGCGTTCGCCGGTACGGCGACCGTCAAGGCCGCCGCCGAGGCGATGACCGCCGTCCCCCAACGGCGGATCGCCTTACCCCCACGTCTTTCCATACGCCCTCCGTCTCTCCTGCGACATGCCGGTGAATGTCCGGGCATGCGACGCATGGTCTCACGGCCTCAACTGAGGGCCGCGACCCACTCGTAGGCCCGCTGGGCGTCGAACTCCGGCTGCCCGCTCCGGAAGAGCAGCCCGGCGGAGGTGAACGGCTCGCCGTCCGGCGACGGCCCGGCCGCGTACGGAACGGCGATACAACGCATCCCGGCCCGCCGCGCCGCCTCCACCCCGGGACCGGCGTCCTCGACCACCACACACCGCCCCGGATCGACGGACAGCAGCCGGGCGGCGGCCAGAAACACATCCGGCTCCGGCTTGCCCCGGCCGACGTCCTCCGCGGACACATACACCGGCAGCAGCGCGTCCAGCCCGGTGGCCTTGAGCGCGGTCTCGATCGCCGAGCGGGACGAGCCGGAGGCGACGGCGAGCGGATGCCCGGCGGCGCGCAGCCGCTCCACGAAGGTGCGCATGGCGGGAAAGATCTCGGTCGCCGCGGCCAGCTCCAGATAGTGCCGGTTCTTGACGGCGAGCAGCTCCTCCACGGGCGCCTCGATGCCGTACCGGTCGCGCAGCGTCTCCAGGGTCTCCCGAGTGCCGATCCCGATGAACCGGGAGTGCTCCTCCCAGGTGAAGCCGCTGATCCCGTACCGCTCGAGGGTCCGCCGCCCCGCCTCGTAGTAGAGGGGCTCGCTGTCCACGAGAGTGCCGTCCAGGTCGAAGATCACGGCGGGCATGGTGTTCATGGGGACAGCATGCCAAGAGTCCCGCCCGTGGAGCTCGCGGGGGAGCCTCCGGGCCCGGTGGGGCGGAAGATGACGGCGTGTTGGTCTAGACCGCTCTGTTACCGTCGGCCCCTAGCGGTACCGGAACCGGAGTCGGCGGAAGGGTAGTGCGGTGGGCGCGAGTGGGAGCGGGCTGCGGGCGTATATCGGGTCCTTCACTGTGGCGGGCGGTGCCGGGATCACCGTCGCGGATGTCGACGACGAGACGGGCGCGCTGCGGATCCGGAACTCCACGGACGTGGTCGTCAACCCGTCCTATCTGGTGCTCGCCCCCGGCGGGCGCGTGCTGTACGCGGTGAGCGAGGCCGAGGATGGGGCGGCCGCCGCGCTGGATGTCACGCAGGATCCGCCCTCGCTGCTCGGTGAGCCCGTGCCGGTGCGGGGCGCGGGGCCCACCCATCTCACGCTCGCCGGCGGGCAGCTGCTGACCGCCAACTACGGTTCGGGCAGCGTCACCGCGCTGCCGGTGCTGGAGGACGGCCGGCTCGGGGAGCCGACGGGGGTGCTGCGGCACGAGGGCAGCGGACCGCATCCGGAGCGGCAGGAGGGGCCGCATGCCCACGCCGTGGCGCCCGATCCGTCGGGTGGCTGGCTGCTCGCCGTCGACCTGGGGATCGACGCGGTCCAGGTGTACGCGCTGCCCGGGCCGCGTCCGCACCACGAGGTCCGGCTGCGCCCGGGGAGCGGCCCGCGCCATCTGGCGTTCCATCCGCGTGGCGACCGCGTGTATGTCATCAACGAGCTCGATCCGACGATCACGGCCTGCCGCTGGGACGCGGCGTCCGGCGTTCTCGAACCGCTGGGGGAGACCCGTCTGGTCCCCGACGGTACGGACGTCGAGACCTACCCCGCCGAGGTCGTGGTCTCCGGGGACGGCCGCTTCGTATGGGCCGCCAACCGCGGTCACGACAGCATCGCGACGCTCGCCCTCGACGCATCCGGCGACCGGATGGAGCTGGTCACCACCACGCCCTGTGGCGGCCACTGGCCCCGTGATCTGACGCTCGACCCGTCGGGACGCCGGCTCTATGTGTCCAATGAGCGCTCGGGCGATGTCACCTGGTTCGACATCGACCCCTCGACCGGGGTGCCGCGTCGTCGCGGTTCGGTCCCGGCTCCGGCGGCGTCCTGCGTGGTCTTCGGCTGACGTACGCCGGGCACGGACAGGGAGCCCGGTGGATACGGGGCCTCTCGGATACGGGGCCTCTTGGATACGAGGCTTCTTGGATACGAGGCTTCTTGGATACGAGGCTTCTTGCATACGAGACTTCTTGGATACGAGCGGGGCGGTGACCTTGACGGTCACCGCCCCCGCTGTCTCGTGCGTTGCTTCGCCGTGCGTTGTGTCAGCGCATCGCCGGCGACGCCTGCTGCAGCGTGATGCCCAGCGCCGCCGCGTACTTCGCCAGCACCAGCTTGCCCACGGCCGGGTAGTCGCCCAGCGCCTCGGCCGCCGCGCAGCCCGCCTCCTCGGCGGCCGCCGAGATCAGCTCGGCGGAGACCTCCGGGCCGATGAGGTACGGCGCGAGGGCGAGCCGGGCGGAGCCGGCCGAGCGCAGCTGCTCGGCGACGCGGAGGACGGCCCCGTCCTCGTCCAGCGCGGCGGCCATCACCGGCACCGCGAGGCGCGCGGAGAGCAGCATGCCGGTGATGCCACCGGCCTGGGCCGCCTCCTCGCCGCCGACCGTGGCGAGGATGATGCCGTCCGCGGCGGTCGCGACCGTGAAGAGACGGGCGCGGTCGGCGCGGGCCAGACCCGCCTCCGACAGACGCACGTGCAGGGCCTCGGCGAGCAGCGGATGGGGGCCGAGGACGTCGGTGAGTTCGGCCGCCGAGCCGCTGCTCATGACGGCCTGGCGTATCCGGCGCAGCTGTGCGCTGTCCGGGCCCGCGAGGAGCGGGACCACGACGGCCGCCGGACCGTCCGTGGGGACCGTGGGGATGGACGGGACCTCGTCGACGACCTCGCCCGCGGCCTCGGCCGCGGCGATCGCCTCCGCCGCCTCGTCGGCGAGGGCCTTGGCGGCCTCGGCCGCCTGTCGCAGACGCTCGGGGTTCTCCTGGGCGGCGCGGGTGAGCACGGCCTCGAGCTGCGGGTACTCCTGGCCGTCCCCGTCCAGGAAACCGATCTGAGCGTCGAGCCCGGGCATCTCGGAGCGGGCGATGCTCACCAGGTCCTCGGCAAGGCGCCGGGCACCGTCGCTCGGGGCACCAGGGACGGCCAGCACCAGCGGAGGTGCGCCGAGAGGCGCGGCGGCGGCCTCCGGTCGGCGGTGCCGTCCGGACTGGCGGGGACGCGGCATTCGTACAGGCAGGCCGGACGCGGGCCCTGTGGGGGAGCTCATGGCGCCGCATGTTAGTCGCTCGATGGGCTCGGCTGTTCGGGAGGGTGTGACTGGGGGTATCTGTCCCGCTTTGTCGACTGGTGTTGTGCGGTGATGTGCGCTCAGCGGCCATACTTGATCGAAGAATCGACCATGTGTCCGGAATTGCCGGTCATGGAATCCCATACTGGGCGCCCACGCTGAGCGCCCATATGGGACACCCCGTGTCGGGAGCCACGGGGTGGGGCTACGGGTCGGGGCTCCGTATCGTTGCCCTGCGTCGGAAGCCCTGCGGCGTGCCCGCACGGGGCGGCGCTCAGACGATGCTGAGCAGCGCCGGGTCCCGGGGCAGCCGCAGTCCGTCCGCCGCCAGCGCCGCCGCGACGCACAGCGCCCCGTCCAGCGGATCCCCGGCCGCCTCCGTGATCCTGATCCCGGGTAGCCGCGCCGCCAGTTCCTCGCGCACGGGCGTCAGCAGTGGCGCGCCCATACGGAACAGCCCGCCGGTGAGCGCCACCTCGCTCGACTCCAGCCGCGGGCAGACCGCCTCCGCGGCCTCGGCGATATGGCGGGCGGCCGCCCGCAGAATCGCCTCCGCGACCGGATCCTCGCCGGCGCACCGGCCCACCTCGGGGGCGAACGAGGCCAGGACGGCGGGGCGGTCGGGGCGCGGGTACAGCTGCCCCGGCAGCCCGGTCGCGGGGCCGAACACGGCCTCCAGGCGGGCCAGCAGCGGCTTCGAGCCGCCCTCGCGCCCGTCGTACGCGCGCATGGCCGCCTCCAGGCCCGCCCGGCCGATCCACGCACCGCCGCCGCAGTCGCCCAGCAGATGGCCCCAGCCGTCGGCGCGTCGCCAGCCGCAGGTGGCCCAGCGGGTGTCGCCGCCCGAGGTGCCCGTGGCCGTGGCGCCCGTGCCGGATACGCCGTGCGCATCGCGCAGGCCGTCCGTAGGGGATACGCCGTCTGCGGCAGGCTCGCCGTCCGTACCGCCCAGCCCGCCGGCGAAGCCCTCGGGCACCGCGCCCAGCGCGATCAGGCCCGTCCCCGCCGCGACCACCGCGCCGGGACGCTGTCCCAATGCCCCGGCGTAGGCGGTCACCGCGTCGGCCGCCAGGGCCAGTCGCCGTACGCCGAGGGCGTCGGCCAGCGCGTCCGGAAGCCTGGCGCGCAGATCGTCGCCGAGCGTGGCCATGCCTGCCGCGCCGACACAGACCGCACCGAGGTGCCGGGCCCCGGCCTCGCGCAGCAGCTCCTGGGCGGCGGGCAGGACCCGCGCCAGCAGGCTTTCCGCGTCGATGCCCCGGTCGCCGACGGCGGCGGGTGTGGACGAGGACCAGGTCAGTGGCGAGGACCAAGTCGGTGACGAGGAGCAGGTCGGTGGCTGCTCCGCGGAGCAGCCGGGAGCGGCTGCGCGTGCCACCGCCACCCGTACGCCGGAACCGCCCGAATCGATCCCGAGCACATGCGTCACCGCATCGTCGGGCACCGTGTCGCCCACCGGCTCAGCCGAATCCGCGCGAGTCCTGCTTGAGCGCGGTGTCCACGGTGAGGGCCGTGGCGATCACCAGGCTCAGCAGCGGATCGGGAAGCTGGCGGTGGATCTGCAGCACATAGTTGTCCGCCGTCGTGAACATCGTCTTCGCCAGGCCCTCCCAGGTCTTGGTGATCCGGGCGACCTCGCTGTCCGTGTGGTCGACGATGGCGAAGTTCCAGGCCCGCCAGTTCTCCGCCTTGATGGCGCCGACCTGCTGGCCGTTGACGAGCATGCCAAAGTTGATCTTGCCGATGACGTTCTGCTGGACGATCTCGCCGACCGGCTGTCCGTCCGGGCGGGTCACCACCACCTTGGACTTGATGAACTTCGCGGGCCGGGTGAGCACCAGATGCGGCTGCCCGTTGGCGTCGCGGATCTCCAGTTTGTGCGTCATGAACTGGTCGAGGCTCGAGACGAACCGCGCGACCTTCTTCAGCGTGCTCTGGCCGACCTGGACCACCGAACCGAGAGTGCGCCCCTGCTGGTCGAAGACGCTGTACTCATTGGTGAGCTCGATCAGCTTGGCCTTCTGGTTCACCACCAGCACCGGTTCGGTGAACAGCGTGCCGCCGCCGCCCATCGTGGGCCCCACATGCGCCTGCTGCTGCACCTGGTGCTGGACCCTGGCGGGGTTGGGGTTGGGCGGGGCGGCCTGCGTCGGAGGGGCCTGGCCGGGCTGGCCATGGTGCGTATGCGCGGTCCACTGGGCACCGTCCCACCAGCGCAGCTGGTTCGGCGTGCCCTGGGGGTCTGCGTACCAGCCCGCAGGGGTGTTCGGATGTGATGTCATGGCGGGCAGACTACCCGTCGCCCACCTGGAACGATGGGGTCAGGGAAGGCGCCAGTCCACGGGTTGGGCCCCCTGCTGTACGAGCAGGTCGTTGGCGCGGCTGAACGGACGTGAGCCGAAGAACCCGCGGTCGGCGGACATGGGGGAGGGGTGCGCGGACTCGACCGCCGGAAGGCTGCCCAGCAGCGGCCGTACGTTGCGGGCGTCGCGGCCCCACAGGATGGACACCAGGGGGCGGCCGCGCCCGGCCAGCGCCCGGATGGCCTGCTCGGTGACCTCTTCCCAGCCCTTGCCGCGGTGGGCGGCGGGCCGGCGCGGGGCCGTGGTGAGCGCCTTGTTGAGCAGCAGGACGCCCTGCTGGGTCCAGGGCGTCAGATCGCCGTTGGACGGGCGCGGCAGACCGAGGTCGGTGTGCAGCTCGCGGTAGATGTTCTCCAGACTGCCGGGAAGCGGCCGGACCTCGGGCGCCACCGAGAAACTGAGCCCCACCGCGTGTCCGGGCGTCGGATACGGATCCTGACCCACGATCAGCACCTTCACCTCGTCGAAGGGCTGCTGGAAGGCGCGCAGCACATTCGGCCCGGCGGGCAGATAGGTACGGCCTGCCGCGATCTCGGCCCGCAGGAAGTCGCCCATCGCCGCGATGCGTTCCTCGACGGGCTCAAGTGCCTTGGCCCAGCCCGCTTCCACAATCTCATTCAAGGGTCGTGCTGCCACACCGCGTCACTCTAGTGGCTCAGCGGGTGGCCGCGTGCCGCCTCGCGATCACTCTCAGCCGATCACGCTCAGCCGATTACGCTCGCGATCACTTCAGCCGATCACGGCGGCCCGGACACACAGCACATCCGGGAGGTGACGGGCGATCTGCCGCCAGCTCTCGCCCTCGTCGGCGCTCGCGTACACCTCGCCGTTGCGATTGCCGAGGTAGACCCCGACCGGATCGGCGTCATCGGTGCGCAGCGCGTCCCTCAGCACCACCCCGTAGTGGAGCTCGTCCGGCATCCCGGCGGAGCGCTCCTCCCAGGTGGCGCCCGCGTCCTCGGTGCGGAACACCCGGCAGCGGAAGCCCGGGGGGTAGCGGTCCGAGCCGTCGTTGACCGGGAAGACGTACGCGACGCCGCTGCGGCGCGGATGGACGGCGACCGCGAAGCCGAAGTCCGCCGGGAGGTCCTTGCCGATCTCGGCCCAGTGCGCCCCGCCGTCGTCGCTGCGGTACACCCCGCCGTGGTTCTGCAGATAGAGCCGGTCGAGGTCGACCGGGTCCCGGGCGACCTTGTGGACGCACTGTCCGAACTCCGGGTACTGATCCGGCAGGAAATCCGCTTTGAGCCCGCTGTTGGACGGCGCCCAGCTCTCTCCGCCGTCCGCGGAGCGGTACACCCCGCCGGAGGACACGGCGACCATGAGCGCCCGCGGGTCCCTCGGATCGGGGACGACCGTGTGCACGGCCTGCCCGCCGAATCCCTCGCCCCACTCCGGCCGCTGCGGGTGGTCCCACAGGCCGCGGACGAACGCGAAGGTCTCCCCGCCGTCCTCGGAGCGGAACAGCGCGCCCGGCTGGGTGCCCGCGTAGACCACCCCCGGCTCGTCGGGCCCGGCGGGCTGCAGCTGCCACACCCGCTCCAGCGAGGTGTCGGTGCCCTCGGGGAACTTCACCGCGGGCTTGGCGGGCTCGTGCCAGCTGCCCCCGAGGTCGTCGGAGCGGAAAACCGAGGGGCCCCAGTGCGAGCTGTCCGCACCGGCCAGCAGCCGGGGGCGGTCGCCCCGGGTGTCGATGCCGACGGAGTAGACCGCCTGCATGGGGAAGTGGGGGCCGGTGAAGTCCCAGCCCTCTCGGCCGCCGCGGCGGCCGAGGAAGAGACCCTTGCGGGTGCCGACGGCGAGCAGGACATCGTTCATGACGGCTTCACTCCTTGGGGTGCGGGTGCGGGTGCGGGTGCGGGTGCGGGACGGACGGCGGAAGGAACGGCGAAGGAACCGGTGAGCGGATCAGAAGGAATCGGTGAGCGGATCAGTGGAGGGGAAGGCGATGTGTCCGGCATCACAGAGTCTGCACCCGGCCACCGACAACCGGAGGGAGCGCGTCCGCATTTATCTGAGGGTGTCCATGTCACCGCAGGTCGCGGGTGCCTGTGCCGGCGGGGATCAGGCTCGCTCGTACGAAGGGCTTCGTAATTTGACGATCGTCGTACTACGGTGGTTACCGTACTACCGCGCGGTCCGGCCGGGCCCCGCGAGGAGAAATGGAGACGTTCATGAGTGCCCTCTTCGAGCCCTTCACCCTGCGGTCGCTGACCATCCCCAACCGCCTCTGGATGTCGCCCATGTGCCAGTACAGCGCGGATGGGGCCGAGGGTGCCGGGGTTCCGCACGACTGGCACTTCGTCCACTACGGCGCCCGCGCCACCGGCGGCACCGGGCTGATCCTGGTCGAGGCGACGGCCGTCTCCCCCGAGGGCCGCATCACCCCCGGAGACCTCGGCATCTGGAACGACACGCAGGTCGAGGCGTTCCGTAAGATCGTCGGCTTCCTCAAGGGGCAGGGCACGGTCCCGGGCATCCAGCTCGCCCATGCCGGCCGTAAGGCGTCCACCGACGCCCCCTGGAGGGGCGGTGCGCCGCTCGGCGCCGACCAGGGGAGCTGGCGGACGCTGGCGCCGAGCCCGATTCCGTTCGACGAGGGTCATCCGGTGCCGGAGGAGCTGTCCGTGGAGCGGATCGGCGAGATCACCCGCCAGTTCGCGGACGCCGCACGGCGCGCGCTCGCGGCCGGTTTCGAGGTGGCCGAGATCCATGGCGCCCATGGCTACCTCATCGGCGAGTTCCTCTCCCCGCACACCAACCACCGCACCGACGGCTACGGCGGCTCCTTCGAGAACCGCGTCCGCTTCGCCCTGGAGGTCGTCGACGCGGTCCGCGCGGTCTGGCCGGAGGACCTGCCGTTGTTCTTCCGTATCTCGGCCACCGACTGGCTGGAGGAGAACGGCTGGACGCCGGAGGACACCGTCCGGCTCGCCGCCCTGCTGAAGGACCATGGCGTGGACCTTCTCGACGTCTCCAGCGGTGGCAACGCCGCCGGTGTGCGCATTCCGACGGGGCCGGGCTACCAAGTGCGGTTCGCCGAGCGGGTGCGCCGGGAGACCGGGCTGCCGGTGGCCGCCGTCGGGCTGATCACCGAGGCGGAGCAGGCCGAGAAGATCGTCACCAACGGTGAGGCGGACGCCGTCCTGCTGGGCCGCGAACTGCTCCGGGACCCCTACTTCGCCCGCCGCGCGGCGACCGAACTGGGCGGCCAGGTGCGCAACCCGGACCAGTACCACCGCGCGGTCCGGTAACCCGGATCGCCACCGTTCCCTCCTGGACTGAAGTAGTACGGCGATCGTCAAACTACACTGGAGGTCACGGAACGAGGCGATGAGGAGCAGCCGTGCAGACGCAGACCACGTCGACCGGGCCCCAGCCACAGGCGACCGGGCGCTCGATGGAGCATCCACGGCGCGAGGCGATCCGCCTCGAGGATGTGCTGCACGCGCTCTCCGACCCCATGCGGATGCGGGTGGTGCGGACGCTCGCCGAGGAGTCCGCCGAGCTGACCTGCTCGGTCATCGACCTGCCGGTCAGCAAGTCCACCACCACCCACCACTTCCGGGTGCTGCGCGAATCCGGGGTCATCCATCAGATCTACCGGGGCACCGCCAAGATGAACGCGCTGCGCCGGGAGGACCTAGACGCGCTGTTCCCCGGTCTGCTCGACAGCGTCCTCGCCGCCGCGGCTCTCCAGGAGGGGCGCCTCGGCGGCGACCGGAGCTGAAGCCCGCCCGCCCGGCAGGTGGTTGAAGAGCAGATTGAGCGCGATGGCGGTGACGCACCCGGCGCTGATCCCGCTGTCCATCACCGTCTGGAACCAGTTCGGGAACTCCTCGTAGATCCCCGGTACGCCGACCGGCAGCAGCCCCACGGCGACCGACACCGCGACCACGGTGAGGCTGTGGTTGTCCCGGAAGTCCGCCCCGGCCAGCGTGCGCAGCCCGCTCGCCGCGACCGTACCGAACATCACCAGACCCGCCCCGCCCAGCACCGGCGCCGGGATCGCCGCCACCACCGCGCCCAGCTTCGGGGCCAGCCCGAGGAGCACCAGCATGCCGCCCGCGGCCGCCACCACCCAGCGGCTGCGCACCCGGGTCATCCCCACCAGGCCGACGTTCTGCGCGAAGGCGGTGTACGGGAAGGTGTTGAAGACCCCGCCGAGCACGGTCACGGCGCCGTCCGCGCGCAATCCGTCCGCCAGCCGCCGCCTGTCGACCGGGCGCCCGGTCATCTCGCCCACCGCGATGAAGTCGCCGGTGGTCTCGGTCATCGTCACCAGCGCGACGACCAGCATGGACACCACGGCCGGCGTCTCGAACGTGGGGGAGCCGAAGTGGAACGGGGTGGAGACGCCGACCCAGTCGGAATCGCCCACCCCGGAGAAGTCGGTGAAGCCCAGCGGTATCGCGGCCGCCGTCCCGGCCACGATGCCCACCAGCACCGCGACCCGGCTCAGGAAGCCGGGCGCGAAGCGCTGGACGGCCAGGACCAGGACCAGCACTCCGGCGGCCAGGCCCAGGTTCTTCGGCGCGCCGAAGTCCGCCGCACCCTGGCCGCCCGCCGCCCAGTTGCCCGCGACCGGCAGCAGCGAGAGGCCGATGATCAGTATCACCGTGCCGGTCACCAGCGGCGGGAAGAACCGCAGCAGCCGCCCGAAGACCGGCGCCAGCAGGATCATCGCCACCCCGGCCACGATCACCGAACCGTAGATCGCGCGCAGCCCGCCGCCCTCGGTGCCGATCAGCACCATCGGGGTGACCGCCGCGAAGGTGCAGCCCTGCATGATCGGCAGTCGGACGCCGAACCGCCACAGCCCCACGCACTGCAGCACCGTGGCGATACCGCACAGCAGCAGATCGGCGTTGATGAGATACGCCAGATCGGCGGGCGACAGCTTCATCGCGCCACCGACGATCAGTGGCACGGCCACCGCACCCGCGTACATGGCCAGTACATGCTGCAGTCCGAAGGCGGCGAGCCGGCCGGGCGGCGGCACCTCGTCCACGGGATGGCGTATGGACACGGGAGGACGTACGGACGGCATGGCGGCTCCTCGCGCGGCGACGGGATGGGCGACGGATCAGGGTGACGCGACCGTAGAGGGCTTAAACAATCTGTTGATTTCAGGGGTGTTGCCGCCGTGTGTCAACCCCTCTGACAGCGCGGACCCGGGGACCGCCGGCGAAGCCCGACCGGTGCCCCGCCCGGTTCACTCCTGCTCGCGCGCCGCGCCCAGCAGCCCCGTCCAGTCCGGAATCTTCACCTTCGTACGCCCCAGCGCCTCGCCGAGCGCCTCCTCGGCCGCCTCGATCCGCAGCCAGCCGGTCCACTCCACCGGCTCCACCCCCGCCTCGCGCAGCGCCCGCAGCGGATCCGCCACCACCGGGCGGGCGGCGAGCGCCTCCGCGTCGGCCAGCAGCGAGGCCACGGTCTCCTTCGCACACGGCCGGTTGGTGCCGATGACCCCGGTCGGCCCGCGCTTGATCCACCCCGCCACGTACTCCCCGGGCGAGGGCTCACCGCCGCGCAGCACCCGCCCCGCCGCGTTGGGGACCGTGCCGCGCTCCTCGTCGAACGGCAGCCCCGGCAGCGGCACACCCCGATAACCCACCGACCGCAGCACCAGCGGCGCCTCGATGTCCTCGAAGACCCCGGTGCCCGCGACCCCGCCGCGCCCGTCCGGCGCGGTCCGCTCGAAGCGCACCGCGCGCACCGCGCCCTCGCCCAGCAGCGCCACCGGCCGCAGGAAGAACCGCAGATGGATCCGGCGCGGCCGGCCCACGGGCGCGCGCCGCGCCCAGTCGCGCAGCACCTCGACATTGCGCCGGTTGACCGCCGGCAGCCCCGACGGATCCTCGTACCCCGGGTCCAGTGCCAGCTCCTCGGGGCGCACCAGCACCTCGGCGCCGGTCAGCGAGCCCAGCTCGCGCAGCTCCTTGGTGGTGAACTTCGCCTGCGACGGCCCGCGCCTGCCGACCATATGGATGTCCGAGACCCGGCTCTGGGACAGCGCTCCGAGGGCGGCGTGCGGCACATCGGTGGGCCGCAGCTCCTCCGCGCCGCGGGCCAGGATGCGCGCCACGTCCACCGCGACATTGCCCACCCCGACGACGACGGCGGAGTCCGCCCCGAGCGCGAAGGCGTCGCCGGTCGCGTCGGGATGGGCGCTGTACCAGGAGACGAAGTCGGTCGCGGAGAAGCTGCCCGCCAGCTCCTCGCCCGGAACGCCGAGCCGCCGGTCGGTCGCCGCCCCCACGCAGTAGACCACCGCGTGGTAGAGCTCCAGCAGCCGCTCGGGCACCAGCGGGGCCGGGCCCACATGCACATGGCCGAGAAAGCTGACCCGGGGGTGCTCCAGGACCGCGCGCAGGGTGTGCTGCAGCGACTTGATCTTCTCGTGGTCGGGCGCGACACCGTAGCGCACCAGCCCGTACGGACAGGGCAGCCGGTCCAGCACATGCACCGACACCTCGGGGACAGCCTGCTGCTGGACGAGCGCTTGGGCGGCGTACACCCCGCTCGGCCCGGATCCGACGACCGCGACGCGAAGCACGAAGGAGCCCCTTCCGCAGGATGTCTCCAGCATCCCACCCGGCGGGGCGCCGTGTCCGGCACTACGCGCCGGGGGACCGGTCCGGGTGACGCCTCCCGGCCACCGGTCCACGGGCCCGCGACCGCGCCGCGAGCCCGGTTCGACGAGACGTGGGACCCAACGGCCCTGCACGGCCCCGTACGCTCCTCTACGAGATCCGCCTGCGGCTGTCTGCCTACGACATCCGCAGCATCCGCCGAATCTCGCTGCTCTGCTGCGCGATCACATCGCCCGCCATCTCCTCCACCCGGATGTTGTTCCCCTGGGCCAGCACATCCGTGGCCATGGAGACCGCGCCCCGGTGATGGGCGATCATCAGCTTGAGGAAGAGCGTGTCGAAGTCGGCGCCCTCGGCGTCGCGCAGCCGCTTGAGCTCGGCCGCGGTGGCCATCCCCGGCATCTTCGCGTCATGGCCCTCATGGGCACTCTCGTCGGCCTTCGGCGCGCCGCCGTTGGTCTTCTGCCAGGCGCGCATCGCCTCGATCTCCGGCTTCTGCCCGGCCGCGATGCGCTCCGCGAGCCGCTTGACCTTCGCCGACCCGGCACGGTCGGTGGCGAGGTCGGTCATCACCAGGGCCTGTGCGTGGTGCTCGATCATCATGCGGACGTAGGAGCGGTCTGCCGCGTTGGGGGAGTCGTCGTCCCCCGCCTTCGCCGCCTCCTCGGCCGACAGCTTCTTCGCCGCCTCGCCGGGCTTGCCCGGCGCGATCACCGCGGGCTTCCCGTCCTTGCCCTTTCCGGCGTCGGCCCCACCGCCGCTCTCCGCGTCACAGCCGGTCAGGACGAGTGCCAGGGCCGCCGCCACGGCGGCCGCGAGGGATGCGGTGTGGAGCGTCGTACGGCGGTTCAACACCGGGGCCTCCTGGGGCGCTTGGGATCCGCAGACCGTCTTAGCACGTCAGCGGCGCGACCGGTCCGGGCGCGTTGGGAAATTCTCTTTACGAACATGTTGCTACCTGTTGTGGTGTACATGGATAGAGCGATACTTCCCCCGGTCCGTCAATCGTTCAACTCCGAACGGGGACGGCGAAAAAGGGAGGACGCAGTGAAGCCGTGGGAAAGACCTCCGCAGCGGCGCAGATATCTCGGCGCGGCCGCGGCCGCCTTCGGGCTGGTGGCCACCTTGCTGGCCGCGGGCCCGGCGGCCGCGACGCCCGACCCCGGTGAGGCCCCGCACAAGGAGCGGGTGACGAAGGGTCAGCAGTCGGAAGCCAGGGCCGCCATCGAGAACGGCGACATCCCCGGGGTGGACCAGGTGGTCCACAGCGACAATGTCAGCCACCTCACCAACATCCCCAAGCAGGACCTCAAGGGCATCGACACCGACCTGGCCTTCCAGGGCAAGTACGCCTTCGCGGGCAACTACGACGGCTTTGTCATCTACGACATCAGCCGGCCGAAGAGCCCGAAGATCGTGAGCCAGGTGCTCTGCCCGGGCTCGCAGAACGATGTGTCGGTCTCAGGAGACCTGCTCTTCCTCTCCACCGACTCCTCGCGCAGCGACAACTCCTGCACCAGTACCACCCAGCCCGCGACCGAGAAGTCCTCCTGGGAGGGCATGAAGGTCTTCGACATCAGCGACAAGCGGAACCCCCAGTACGTCGCCGCCGTCGAGACCTCCTGCGGTTCGCACACCCACACCCTGGTGCCCGAGCGCAAGGACGTGTACATCTACGTCTCCTCGTACGCGCCCAGCGCCACCTTCCCGGACTGCCAGCCCCCGCATGACGGCATCTCCGTCATCAAGGTGCCCCGTAAGGCGCCCGAGAAGGCGGCTGTCATCGACTTCCCCGTGCTCTTCCCGGACGGCGGCAACCCCGGCGGGCCCACCAACCCCGGCGTCTCCCAGACCACCGGCTGCCATGACCTCACCACGTTCCCCAAGCTGAAGCTGGCGGCGGGCGCGTGCATGGGCGACGGCGTCCTGCTCGATATCGCCGACCCCGCGAAGCCGAGGGTCATCGACCGGGTCGAGGACAACGTCAACTTCGCCTTCTGGCACTCGGCGACCTTCAACGAGCGCGGCACCAAGGTCGTGTTCACCGATGAGCTGGGCGGCGGCGTCGCCGCGACCTGCAACACCGAGGTGGGTCAGGACCGCGGCGCCGACGGCATCTACGACATCGTCGGCAAGGGCGACAAGCGCAAGCTGGTCTTCCGGAGCTACTACAAGATCCCGCGCCACCAGGCCGACACCGAGAACTGCGTCGCCCACAACGGCTCGCTGATCCCGGCCAAGGGCCGCGACATCATGGTCCAGGCGTGGTACCAGGGCGGCGTCTCTGTCTGGGACTTCACCAACTCCGACAAGCCCAAGGAGATCGGCTACTTCGAGCGCGGGCCGCTCTCCAGCGACACGCTCATCACCGGCGGCTCCTGGTCCGCGTACTACTACAACGGCTACATCTACTCCAACGACATCGACAAGGGCTTCGATGTCCTGAAGATCCACGACCGGCGCACCGACAGCGCCGCGTCGGTCCGGCTGCGCGAGCTCAACGCGCAGACGCAGCCCGACTACCGCTGAGCGCCCGTCCGTTCACTGCAGCGTGCTCATCCGGCTCCCGTCGGGCGGCTCCTCGCCCGGCGGGAGGCCGAGCTCCCAGTCCAGTCCGTAGCGGTGGAACAGCTCCGCCCGCAGCCGCTCGGGTGGCATCGGCGCCCCCGGCAGCAACACCGCGACCACCGCGCCCATCAGCAGGGCGCGCAGCAGCCGGTAGTCGGTCTCGGGGTCCTCGGAGCCGTAGCGCGTGACGGTGTCCCGCAGCAGACCGGCCAGCCGCTGCTGCTCGGGGCACTGGATGAAGCCCTCGGCCGTGAGGATCCCCGCCATATGCGTCCGCATCAGCCGCGGCCGGTCCCGGGCCAGCCCCAGGATCGCGTCGATCGCCCGCGCCATCAGCTCCCGCCCGGTCTCCTCGCCCTCCGGACGCGGCTCCCGCTCGAGCCCCCGGGCCAGCTCCATGTGCATCAGCCGGTGGACGGCCGTCTGCAGCAGCTGCCGCTTGCCCGGGAAGTAGTACGAGACCAGGCCGCGGGCCGCTCCGGCCCGGTCGGCGATATCGGCGAGGGTGGTCGCCTCGTAGCCGTGCTCGTCGATCAGCTCGACCGTCGCCTCCAGCAGACGGACCTGGGATCGGCGGCGCAACTCCTCATTGACCGACGGGCTTCGGGGGACCATGCTGTAACTCCTGCGTTGGCTGGCTGTCAGCCAATATACTCAGGCGACGTTCGGTTGTCCGCCGATCCCTTGAGGGCGGCCGCATGTCTCCGCCGGTTCGGGCGACACGGGGGGATCGCCCGAACCGGTGGGTCCGCCCCGTGGGGTCCCTTCTGGGCTTCGTCCCGCGGGGCCTAGGGGGCCGTGGCGGCGTCCGGCAGCAGGCCGAGAATCGCGCGCAGGGCGTCCGGACGCCGGTCCACCGGGAGATGGTCCACCAGGTGGACCCGGCAGCCCAGGGCCGCCGCTCCCGCGTCCGCCCGGCGGTCGTCGCCCACCATCACCGCATCGCCCGGGGCCACTCCCAGCGCGTCGCACGCGGCCTGGAACAGTCGCGGGTCGGGCTTCTGGACCCCGTGCTCGTACGAGAGCACATAGGCGTCCACCAGCGGGTCCAGGCCGTGGGCGCGGAAGACCGGCCGCAGATCCCAGCCGATGTTGCTGACCACCGCGATCCGCACCCCGCGCCGGCGCAGCTCGCCCAGCACCTCGGGGGCGTCGGGGTAGGGCCGCCAGGCCGCGGGTTCCATATGGCGGTCATAGAGGGCGTCGTAGAGCTCGGGGTGGGGCAGCGGCACCTCGCGGGCCATACCGGTGAAGGCGGCCCGGTGCAGCTCGGCGCTGCGGTCCCGGACGGCCCACACCTCTTCCAGGTGCGGCGGCACCGCGAGCGGCGGGGCGCCGCCGGGCAGCGCACCGGCCTCCTCCAGGCCCCGCGCGTACCGTACGAGCTCCTCGTCCGGGACCGCGGTCCCGCTTTGCTCCAGCACGGTACGGAGCCAGGACTCGGTGGACTCGATTCGGAACAGCGTCCCGGAGAAGTCGAACAACGCACCCTTGACGGTCACGGTTCACGCTCCCTCGTCTCTGATGTGGCTAGGAGCCAGGACTTCCGGCATCGTATGCCGCGGGTCCGGCCGCGGGACCGGTCCACGGCGCACCCGTTTCGGCCGATTTGCAGGCAGATAAATCCCGGCCAAATCACGGCGAAGAGTTTAGGGGAATCATGGGGCGGCGGCCGTTTATGGTCGCGCTGTCGCGGTGATCATATAGGGGTCAATCCCCGTATCTCCGTGACGAGTCGGGGGCAGACATTATCTGCTGAGGGGCGAGGAGGTTGCCGGGAATGGTACGCGACATGACTTTGAGGCAACCGGGGGACGGCCGCAGGTTGGACACTTGCCGCTCCGGAGCCCGCTGGGACGGGTGCGGAGCGGCGGCCGGCCGGGGCGGCTGCTGGTAGACCACCAGCTTTGCGCAGGGCAGGAATCTGCCGGATCCATAATCGGTTCAGAGTCTGAGGTGCATTCGCGTCGGCATGCCGCATATCGCATTTCTCCTGCGCGTCGGCACCGGCGGCGTCCCGCCCTTCTCGGGGGTGCGAGGACGGGGCCGCCCGCTCAGTCGGGCACGTTCGCACGGGGGTCGGAAACCGTGGCTCATCATGATCGGTGGAAGGTTTCGCTCCGATTGTGACTCTGCTTGTATGAACGTCAAGGACATGGGCTCCCACCGGAGGTGATCCAGATCAGGGAATCAGCCGCCGTCGGCGCAGCGGTTATCTGTCTCGTCAGAGAAGCGTTCTTCCGCAAGGTGGGATGACTGCGGAGATCAACTCATCGCTGAGACGTACACCCCCACAGCGAGGACTGATGAGTATGAGACTGACAGATTATCAATTCGAGCTTCGCGACGTCCTCGACACGGCAGCACGAGGCAACGGTGGGCTTCTCCAGGTGACCGGCGGGCCCGGTGTCGGAAAGACCTCCTTATTGGGAAGTCTGAAGGAACAGGCGGCCGAGTCGGGTGCGGTTTGTCTTATGGCGTCCGGATTCGCGGACGACACCGCCATCCCGTTCAATATAGTGGAACAGCTGATCTGGTCCTCCGCGTTCACAGCTGAATTGGACGTGGTGGCGCGCTGGAGGACTGCCGGAGAGCGGTATTCGGAAGCCGAACCCGGCATGCTGAGAAGCCTGGTCCGTGAAATATCCGATGTGCTGCACCGTATCGCGGGAGGCAAGCAGCTGATCATCGCGGTTGATGATGCCGAGCATGCCGACTACCCCTCCCTCATGTGCCTTCTGCATATCGCCAGGCATGCCTCCGGCACCCGCACGCTCGTCGTGATGACCGGCGGGCAGGCGCATCAGTTGTGCGCCAGGACGCACAGCTTCCATGAGCTCTACAAGATCAAGATCGATACACTCCCGGAATCCGGGGTCGGACACCTGCTGGAGCGGCACAGCGACGCCGGCCTGGCCGACCGGATCCGCGCCTCCTGCCACGCCGTCAGCGGTGGCAATCCCAGACTGGTCAAGGCCCTGCTGCGCGACCATCTCCAAGCCGCTCCGGGCGGGGCGGAAAGAGAGGTCACCGTCGGCGCGGAGTTCCAGGAGGCTTATCGCGGGTGCCTGTTATCCCATCCGGCGTTGCTCCAGGTGGCACAGGCCCTCGCCGTGCTGGACCGGTACGGCAGCCCGCGGCGGGCGGCCAGTCTGCTCGGCTGTGGCCAGGAACGCGCGGCCCGGGCCCTCACCATCATGAACTCCGCGGGACTGCTGGAGGACGGACGTTTCCGGCACCCCGCGGCGCGATCCGTCACGCTGGAGACGCTGGCGGCCGAGGACCGGGCCCGCCTCAGCGCGAAAGCGGCCGAACTTCTGTATGCCGACGGGGCCGACCCGATCGCGGTGGCGGAACTCCTGATCACCGCCGACAAAACGCCCGACCAAAAAGGCGTCACCGTGCTCTGGCACGCGGCCCAGAAGAATCTCGACCACGGCCGTACGGAGGAAGCGATCGCCGGCCTGCGGCTCGCCGCCCGCGCCGACCTCGGCCGCCGGGAGCACATGGACATTCTCATGGCACTGGTCGGGGCGTTATGGTCCAGCAATCCGGCGACCGCCGAACCCGAACTGGACCGCCTGATGGCCGCGATACGAGAGGAATTCCCCGCGGACATCCCCGAGCGGTATCTGTGCTTCCTGCTGTTCATGGTGCTGTGGTTCGGCCGGTTCAGCGATGGGGAGGAAGCCTTCAAGTGGCTGTCGGGCGGTGGTGGCACCGATAGTTCGTCCAGCGTGGCCGCTCTGCGGGTGACCCGACAGTGGGCCACGTTCCTCAAACCGACCCTGATCCATGACTTCCCCGAGCAGGCTTCCTCGGACGGGGAAGTCGACGGACTATGGGCGGCCAACCTGGAGCACGGTCTCCAGCTCTCCGTCGACGAATTGGGCATGGAGATCGGGCATCTCCAGGATCCCCGGCAGGTGGCGGACTTCTCTCCCGACGCCATGCACCTGTTGTCGCCCTCCAACCACTTCTGGTTCGCCTACGCATACGCCTGCCGGATGGTCTGGGCATTGGCCGCGAGAGGAGAAGCGGAAGCGGCGGACCGGCTGTGCGGCGCGCTTTTCACCGCGGCCGACAAGCTGAACCTGAAGACGCCCGGAGCCGTCGCCCTGTCCATGCGCGCCTACATCAGATGCCGCCATGGGGACTTCACCTCGGCCATCGATCTCGCCGGCACCGCACTGAAGTCCATCCCCCCGCGCGGCTGGGGCGTCGCCATCGGATTGCCGCTCTCCGTTCTGGTGGCGGCCCACACCGCCATCGGCAGACTCGATGAGGCCCAGCGGTATCTGCATTACTGGGTGCCGAAGGAAATGTTCGACAGCGTGGTGGGATTGGAGTACCTCCGGGCTCGCGGACAGTACTGCCTGGCCACCAACCGCCCCTACGCCGCGCTGAACGATTTCATGGTGAGCGGGATGCTGATCGACCAGTGGCCCGTGGACTTCGGCGACCTGGCGCCCTGGCGCATCGACGCCGCCGAGGCGTATCTGCATGTCCAGGAGTCGGCGGAGGCCAAAAGGCTCGCCCTGGAAGAGCTCAAGCTGTCGCGCGACCGCCCCCTGAGCACCCGTGGCCGAGCGCTGCGCGTTCTGGCCATGGCCGAGGACCCGGACAAGCGCAGGCTGCTCCTCTATCAGTCCGCCAAGTGTCTGCGCGAGCACGGCGACCGTTTCGAACTCGCCCGTACGCTCGCCGAGCTCAGCCAGGACTTCCTCAGCACGGGGGAAACCCAACAGGCGCGCAGCACCTGGCATGAGGCGCAGAAGCTGATGGACGAGTGCGGGATCAGCGCCCAGCACGAGAGCCGCAGGGACCTCGTCATGGACGGCGCCGAGAGCCCCGCGGACGCTCGACTGTCGGAAGCTGCCGGGGGTGCCGGGGAGTCCGAGGAGAGAGACCCCGGCGCATCGGCCGAAGGCGCCGAGCAGCCCGTCCTTTCGGAGGCCGAGTGGCGCGTGGCGACACTGGCCGCGTCGGGGATGTCGAACCGGCAGATCGCCAAGAGCCTCTACATCACGGTCAGCACCGTGGAGCAGCATCTGACGCGCATCTACCGCAAGCTCTCCGTGGGAAATCGGCAGGAGCTGTCCCGTCGCCTGTGGCTGCTCATCGGGGCCACCGGATCGTCCTCCTGCTGACCGTCCTGCCGCCGAGGCGAGGGGAGACACCTGCCCCCAAGCCAAGGGGGCATAGGGGAGTGGTTAGGGGAGTGGGGGTCCGGTGCGCGGACCAGACTTGTCCATCCGTAGGGCGGCGCAGTGGTGGCGACGAAGCGACTGACGGGACGGACAGGCATGGACGAGATACGCGACTACCCCGAACTGCGGGCTGCTGCATGCCCGTTCTCACCCCCGCCGGGATACGAGGAGCTGCGCGAGCGGTCCTCCGTCACCCGGGTGCGGATGTGGGACGGCAGCACCCCGTTTCTCGTCACCGGTTATCACGAGGCGCGGGCCGCACTCGGCGACAGCAGGTTCAGCGCCGACGGCACGCACAAGGCGATGCCCCGCTTCGTGAAGTTCGAGGTGCCGGCCGAGGTGTTCAACCTCGGCAGGATGGACGATCCGGAGCACGCCCGGATCCGCCGCATGCTCACCGCGAACTTCACCATCCGGCGCACCGAGGCGATGCGGCCGATGATCCAGGGCATCGTCGACGGCCTCCTGGACCGGCTGATCGCCCAGGGCCCGCCGGCCGATCTGGTGGCCGACTTCGCCTTCCCCCTGCCGTCCCAGGTGATCGGCGTGATGCTGGGAGTCTCGGACGCCGACTTCGCGGAGTTCCAGCAGGCGTCGCAGGGCGTCATGGACTTCACCGCGTCGGCCGAGGAGATGGGCGCCGCGCTCGGTGTCATGGTGGACTACGTCACCCGGATGTGTGCGGCCAAGCGCGCCGACCCGGGAGACGACCTCCTCAGCCGGCTCATCGTCGACCAGGAGCTGACGGGCGGGCTCACCCAGCAGCAGGTGGTCGCCACCGCCCTGGTGCTGCTGCTGGCCGGGCACGAGACCACCGCCAACATGATCGCCCTGTCCACCGTCCTGTTGCTGAGCCACCCCGACCAGCTCGCCGGGCTGCGGGCGGATGCCGGGCTGATGGGCAACGCGGTGGACGAACTGCTCCGGTACATCACGATCGTCCAGGAAGGCACCGGACGGGTGGCCGTCGAGGACGTCGAGGTGGGCGGCGTGCTCATCCCGGCCGGTGAAGGGGTGATCATCAATCTGCCCAGCGCCAACCGCGATCCCCACTTCGCGGACGCCCACGAACTGGACCTGAGCCGGCCGAACGCCCGCGAGCATGTCGCGTTCGGCTTTGGAGTGCACCAGTGCCTGGGGCAGACCCTCGCCCGGGTCGAGCTCCAGATCGCTCTGGAGACCCTGCTGCGCCGGCTGCCCACACTGCGCCTGGAGGTCCCGTTCGACGACCTGGCGTTTTTGTACGAGTCGATGAACTTCGGCGTCGCCCGTGTGCCCGTCGCCTGGTGACCGCGGAACGGATGACAGACGGAAGATGAGGGGAACACGATGGTGAAGGTCTCGGTGGATCAGGAGAAGTGCTGCGCGGCCGGGCATTGCGCCCTGGCGGCGCCGGAAGTGTTCGACCAGCGGGAGGAGGACGGGACCGTGGTCCTGCTGGATGCGCGGCCGCCGCTCGCGCTGCGCGACAGCGTCGCCGAGGCGTCGTTCCTGTGTCCGGCCGCCGCGATCGCGGTTGAGGACTGAAAAGGGCTCCGCACCCGATTCCGGCCCCGGCGAGACGGCCTCTCGCCGGGGCCGCGCCAGCGATGGGAAGGCAGTCTTGACCACGTCGACTTCCACTCCGGCCGCCCACTCCGCGTCCCCTGTCCGGCAGGTCACCGTCGGGCTGGCCGAACGCTCCTACACCGTTCACATCGGCCACGGTGTCCAGCGGCTGCTCCCCGAGGTGGTGGCCGCCCTGGGCGCGCGCCGGGCGGTGGTGGTCACCACGCGGCCCGCCGCGCAGACCCCCGACCCAGGAGTGCCCTCGCTCGTCGTGCCCGCCCGCGACGGGGAGGAGGCCAAGGACCTGGCCGCCGTGACGGACCTGTGCCGCCGGTTCGTCGGATTCGGACTGACCCGCTCGGATGTGGTGGTGTCCTGCGGCGGCGGCACCACGACCGACACGGTGGGCCTGGCCGCGTCCCTCTACCACCGGGGCACCCCGGTCGTACACGTGCCGACCTCGCTGCTCGCCCAGGTGGACGCGAGCGTCGGCGGGAAGACCGCGGTGAACCTGCCCGAGGGCAAGAACCTGGTCGGCGCCTACTGGCAGCCCGCGGCCGTGCTCTGCGACCTCGAGCACCTGAAAACCCTGCCCGAACGGGAATGGCGCAACGGCCTCGGCGAGATCGCCCGCTGCCACTTCATCGGCGCGCCCGATCTCGACGGGCTGCCGCTGCTCGACCAGATCTCGGCCAGTGTGACGCTCAAGGCGGGCATCGTCGCCGCGGACGAACGCGACTCGGGCCTGCGCCACCTCCTCAACTACGGACACACCTTGGGGCATGCGCTGGAACGTGCCACCGGGTTCGCGCTGCGGCACGGCGAGGGCGTGGCCATCGGCACGGTCTTCGCCGGCCGGCTCGCCGGCGCGCTGGGGCGCATCGGTCCGGAACGGGTGGCCGAGCACCATGACGTGGTCGCCCGCTACGGCCTGCCGACCGGGCTGCCCCCGGATGTCTCCGTGTCCGAGCTGGTGGAGCTGATGCGCCTGGACAAGAAGGCCACCGACGGGCTGACGTTCGTCCTGGACGGCCCCGAGGGGCCCGGACTGGTGCGCGGGATCCCCGAGGACACCGTCAGCGCCGCCCTCGCGGCGATGCCCCGCGCGCCCGCATGGTGACGCCTCGGTATCCACGGCCCCGGACGTTTCTCGGCATACGTTTTAGGGGCGCACGGAGTCGATAGGGGGTTGACCGTGCGGCGCCCGCCACGGATAACTGAACGGCGCGATGAAGAGAACGAGATGTGGTGGGGCCGGTTAGGGGGCGGAGGTTCCGGTAGGGGTTGAGGCCGGCAGGGGCGTGCTGATGGAATCGTGTCCCGATCAACAATTTGGTCTGACTCAAGGGCCGCGAGTCCGCATTCCGTCGACCTCGATCGGGGACCACCACCATGCCCTACAGCTATGCCATGCCGGTGAATACCGAGCGGAATTCCCGTCCGATGGGCGGGGTATTGCATACCGCGGCGTACCTCGGACATCCATTCGGTGACTCTTTGGTGCGGCCCGGGCAGGCTCTTCTCGTGGACGGACCGCTGGCATGCGGGAAGACGACCCTGCTCCGGTCGCTCGCCGAGCGAGCCGCGGAGGCCGGCTATCTGGCCGTCACGGCGACCTGTTCCCCCAGCGAGCGGGACCTCCCCTTCGGCGTCGTCTCCCAATTGGCCCGCGGCGCCTGGAAGTCACCGGGCGGGCTGCCCGAGGTACCGGGGCTGCCGGACATCCTCCGCGGGGCCGGCGATCCGGTGGACCAGGCCGAGATCGCCCGGCTGTGCCATCGGCTGTGCACCGCGCTGATCGACCATGCGGAACACACGCCGCTGCTCCTCGCCGTGGACGATGTGCGGCACAGCGATCCGGCCTCCGCGCACTTCCTCCTGCAGCTGGTGCGGCGCCTGGACTCGGCGCGGATCGCGTCCGTATTCACCGACGATTTGAGCCTGCCCTCGTCCCTGCCGCTCCGCTACGAACTGCTGCGCGCCCAGCACCTGCGCCGCATCGGACTGGGCCCGCTCTCCCCCGCCCAGGTGGCCGAAGTGGTCGTGGCCGAGCTGGGGGAGACCGCGCGCCGCCGCGTCGGCGACATCTGCGCCGCCACCGGTGGCAACCGGCTGCTGCTGCACACGTTGCTGTCCGACTACCGCGAGCACGGCGAGGCCCGCCAGGCCGGCTACGGCCAGTCCTTCCTGAGCTGCCTGCACCGCAATGAGCCGATCTTCCTGGACGTGGTACGCGCGCTGGCCGTGGTGGGCTCCGCCCTGCCCGCCGCCGACCTCGCCTGGATGACCGGACACGAGCCCGAGCCCATCAGCCAGGTGCTCGCGGCGCTGACCGGGGCCGGGCTGATGGACGACGGCGCGTTCCGGCAGGAGGCGGCCCGGTTGAGCGTGCTCAACGACATGCCGGCGCAGGCCCGCAGGACCCTGCACCAGCGGGCCGCGCGGCTGCTGCACGACCAGGGCAGGCCCGCCACCACGATCGCCCGCCATCTGGTGCGGGCCGGGCAGATCCCCGATTCATGGTCGGCCGAGGTGCTTCTGGAAGTGGTCGAGCAGGTGGCGGTGGGCGAAGAGGCCTCCATCGCCGTCGACTTACTGGAGCAGTCCTTCGAGCAATGCCCACACGAAGAGCGCCGCGCCGCCCTGCAGGCGAAGCTCGCCGAGGCGGAATGGAAGATCAATCCGTCCACCGCCACACGGCACCACGCACCGCTGTACGGCGCCGTCCGCGCCGGCCGGCTCGGCCTCCCCGACAGCGTGACCCTGCTCATGCAGCTCCTGTGGAAGGGGGGACTGAGCGAGGTGGAGGGGCTGCTGGCCCATCTGCGCGAGGACCCCGCGGCCACGGAGCAGCTCCATGCCATCGAGGCGGCACTCACCTGCACCTATCCCTGGCTGGCGGAGCGGCGGGCAGCCCCGGCCGAGCACGGTGGCTCCGCGGCGACACGGGCGGCGGTGTGGCCCCGGGCCGGCACGGTCCTGGCCGACGTGCTCACCGGCGGGCAGACCCATGACACCGTCCGTCGGGCCGAGGAGGTGCTGCGCGAACTGCAGCTCGGACACGACCCGGCATGCCACGAGCAGGCTGGGCTGTTCGCCCTGCTCGCCCTGGTCTACGGCGGCCGGAACGACCTGGCGTCCGCCTGGTGCGAGGGTGCGCTCGGCGAGACCGGTGGGGGACCGCACGTCCCGATGCGGCAGGCGGTGCTGTCGGCGGCCAGGTCGGAGATCGCCCTGCGCCGCGGTGACCTCGCCGAGGCCGCGGAGCAGTCCCGCGCCGCCCTCACCCATGCCTCCCCCGGCGCCTGGGGTGTCGCGATCGGGCTGCCGCTCGGCGCCCTCATCCTGGCGTGTACGCGGATGGGGCGGCACGAGGAGGCGGGGTTCCATGTCGCGCAGACCGTACCCAACGCCATGTTCAAAAGCTCCTACGGACTGCACTACCTGTACGCGCGCGGCCACTACTTCCTGGCGGCGGACCGGCACCAAGCCGCGCTCGCGGACTTCCTGCTGTGCGGCGAACTGCTCACCGACTGGGGGCTGAGCAGCGGCTGCGACCCGGTGCCGTGGCGGATCGGGGCGGCGGAGGCATGGCTGGCGCAGGGCAACCACGACCAGGCCCGGATACTGGTCTACCAGCAGCTCAGCCGTCCGCACACGGACGGCGCCCGGGCCCGCGGGCAGTCATTGCGCCTTCTGGCGGCCACCAGTTCGGCGAAGCGGCGGCCGCAGTTGCTCAACGAGGCGGTGGGCCTGTTCACCGAGCAGGAGGACAAGTACGAGCTGGCCCGCACGCTGTGGGACCTCAGCCAGGCGTACCACGCGCTCGGTGAGAAGAAGCAGGCGCGCCGGACCATGCGCCGGGCCTGGCACGTGGCGAAGATGTGCGACGCGGCGTCGCTGTACGAGGAGTGGCTGCCGGCCGACGACCAGGCCCATGCCACCGCGCCGGCGCCGAAGTCGGACACCGCGATCGAGCGGCTGACGCACTCCGAACGGCGTGTCGCGTCGCTGGCCGCCATGGGCTACACCAACCGGGAGATCGCCGGGAAGCTGTACGTCACGGCCAGCACGGTGGAGCAGCATCTGACCCGGGTGTTCCGCAAGCTGGACATCAAGCACCGGGAGCAGCTGCCCACCGAACTGTACGCCGACCGCCTGGAGTTGGCGTGACAGCGGCGCCCCGCGCCTAAGAGCCGGAGCCGCGCCGACGGCCATGTCCCGGGAGGGCCCAGGAACATGGCCGTCAGACGCTCAGGCGTTCAGACCCTCGGACGCGCAGCCCGTCAGAGGCTCACCCGAAGACTCAGCGTTTGACCGCGAGCGTGATGCCATCACCCACGGTGAGCATGCTGATCTCGACGCGTCCGTCCTCCCGGAGGAGCTTGTTCACCTCGCGCAGGGCGGCGGTGTCGGCGTCCTGCGCGGCGGGGTCGGTCACCCGGCCGAAGAAGAGGGTGTTGTCCAGGACGATGAGCCCGCCGCGCCGGAGCATCGCCAGCGACTCCTCGTAATAGTGCGGGTATCCGGTCTTGTCCGCGTCGATGAAGACCAGGTCGAACTCCCGGCCCTCCCGCCGCAGTCCGGCCAGTGTCTCCTTCGCGTCACCGATGCGCACGTCGATGCGGTCCGCCACGTCGGCGCGCTCCCAGAACGGGCGGCCGAGCCCCGGCCACTTCGCCGTGATGTCGCAGGTCACCAGCGTGCCGTCGGTCGGCAGGGCCCGCGCCATGCACAGCGTGCTGTAACCGGTGAAGGTGCCGATCTCCAACACCGAACGGGCGTCGACGAGTCTCACCAGCAGCCCGAGGAGCTGGCCCTCCTCGGGCATCACCTGCATGGCCTGGGCGGCCGGCAGACCCGCGGTTTCCGCCCGCAGCCCGGCCAGAATCTCGTCATCGCGCAGGGACAGTTCCCGGACATATCCGAGAATTTCTTCGGTCACATCGACTTGCTGAGCCATCGGATTTCCGCACCCCGCAAAGGTGAAAAGGGAAGGTCCAGGGAAAGGCAATGCGGCCCATGCTAGGAATCCGTCGATGCGCCGTGCAATGGCGTCTTCCAGAATGCTGGAACTCATATTCCGGCTGAGGGGGGTATAGGGGGGATCCTTAGGGGATTTGTGTGACCGCCCGGAGAATACCGTGAACGCGGAAGCGCGTGTCATGGTCGGCACGTTGTTCACAACGCGCTGCGGAGGCGATTGATGAGCGGAGATGCGGAAGCGCCGCGGCTCACGGTGCTGGGCGCAGGAACGATGGGACTGGGAATCACCTCTCTCGCCGTCGGGCACGGAATCCCGGTGACGGTCGTCGAGGTGGACGAGGCCAAGGCCGGCCGAACACGGGCCGCGGTCACCGAACGGCTCCGCATGGCCCAGCTCATGGGAGCCCGGCCGGCCGGCCGCCCGCAGGGCGAGCTGACGGTCACCGCGTCCCTGGCCGACGGCCGGAACGCCACCGCCGTGGTGGAGGCCGTCACCGAGGACACCCCCACCAAGGCCAAGGTGCTCGAAGCGGTCGCCGGGCTCACCGGAGCGCGGGTGCCGCTGATCTCGAACACCTCCTCCATCCCGATCGACGAACTGGCCGGTCATATCGCCGATCCGGCACGGCTGGTCGGCACCCACTTCATGAACCCGCCCTATCTGATCCCCACGGTGGAGGTGATCCGCGGCCCCCGTACCGGGGAAGCGGTGATGACGGCCGTGACGGATCTGCTGCGTGCGCTGGAGCGCAAGCCGGTCGTCGTCGGCGACGGGCCGGGGTTCGTCACCAGCCGGGTGCTGCACCCGATGATCAACGACGCGATCCGGGTGGTGCAGGAGGGCACGGCGACGGTGGAGGCCGTGGACGTACTCATGCGGGACTGCCTGGGCCACCGCACCGGGCCGCTGCGCACCGCGGACCTGATCGGCCTGGACAACCTCGCCGACTCGCTGCGCGTGCTGCAGATACGCACCGGCGATCCTCGGTGCGCGCCGTGCGAGCTGCTGCTGAAGAAGGTCCGCGACGGCCACCTGGGCCGCAAGTCGGGCCGCGGGTTCTACGCATACGGGAAGGAACTGGCGTGACCATCTCATCCGAGCCGGGCAGCCACACCGCCGAGACGGTGGCGCAGGAGGTGCAGCAGTTCCTCGAACAGCGCACCAAGCAGACCTGGGACCCGGACACCGACCTGTTCAGCTCCGGCGCCGTGTCCTCGATGTTCGCCATGGAGCTGGTCGTGCACCTGGAGTCGTCCTTCGACGTGGTGATCACCGGCCCCGACCTGGCGCTGGACAACTTCCGCACGGTCAACGCGATGACCGCGATGGTTCTGCGGCTGCGCGGGGCACGGCCGTGACCGACGCCGCCACCAGCCATACGGAGCTGGTCAGCGGGTTGATCGGCGACCGGGCGGACGCCTGGGACCTGGCCGGGGAGCTGCCCCGCGAGCTCCTGGTCACACTCGGCGCCTCCGGTGTGCTGTGCGCACAGGTCGGCCCCGAGCACGGCGGCACCGGACTGGACAGCCGTGCGGGCGGGGAGCTCACCGCGGCGGTCGGCGCCCAATGCAGCTCGCTGCGCAGCGTGATGACGTCCCAGGGCATGGCGGCGTGGACCGTACGGCGGCTCGGCGGCGCGGAGCAGTGGGACACCTTTCTGCCCCGGCTGACCTCCGGTGATCTGGCGGCGGTCGGATTCAGTGAGCCCGGGGCGGGCAGCGACCTGGCGGCGATGGAGACCGTGATCGCCGACGACGGTACACATGTGGTCGTCACCGGGCGCAAGGTGTGGATCACCGCCGCCCACTATGCCGATCTGCTGGTGGTGTTCGGGAAATACCGGGGCGGCGCCGCGGCCGTGGTGGTGCCCGCCCAGGCCCCCGGCGTCCGCATCACACGGGTGCCGGACCCGCTGGGCTGCCGGGCCGCCGGCCACGCGGACATCACCCTGGACGCGGTCCGGGTGCCCGCCGGCCACGTACTCGGCGGCACCGGACTGCCCCTGCCCCTGGCGACCACCGCGGCGCTCACCTACGGACGCATGTCCGTGGCGTGGGGGTGCGTCGGCATCCTGCGCGCCTGCCTGGACGCCGCCGCCACCCACACCGCCACCCGGGAACAGTCCGGCCGCAAACTGGCCGAGCACCAGCTGGTGGCCCGGCACCTGGCCGAGCTGTACGTCGCGGAGCGGCACGCCACCCGGGCCTGCGAACACGCCAGCGCCTCCTGGGACACCGGCTCGCCCGACATGGCGGTCGACGCGGTGCACGCCAAGTACGTCGCGTCCCGCGAGGCGGCCGAGGGCGCGGCACGCGCCGTACAGCTCCTGGCGTCGGCCGCGGCATCCGACGGCCATGTGGTGGCCCGGGCGTACCGCGACGCGAAGCTGATGGAAGTCATCGAGGGCACCAGCGAGATCTGCCAGCTCGTCCTCGCCCAGCACACGCGGAAGAAGGTGCAAGCATGACGGAGGGGAAGCCCGTGAGCGAGCCGCCGACGGCCGTCAAATGTCTCGTCTGGGACCTGGACAACACACTGTGGCGCGGCACCCTGCTCGAAGATGGCGAGGTGCTGCCGTTCGAGTGGGTGCGCGAGGTCATCACCACCCTCGACGAACGCGGCATTCTCCAGTCGATCGCCAGCAAGAACGACCACGACCACGCCTGGGAGCGCCTGGAGGCGCTGGGCCTCGCCGAGTACTTCGTACTGCCGCACATCGGCTGGGGGCCCAAATCGGCGTCGGTACGTGCCATCGCGGACCGGCTGAACTTCGCCGACCGCGCCATGGCGTTCGTCGACGACCAGCCCGCCGAACGAGCCGAGGTCACCTACCGGCTCCCCGAGGTGCGCTGCTACGCGGCCGAGGACCTGACCGGGCTCACCCGGCTGCCCGAGTTCAGCCCCGCCGTGGTCACCGTGGACTCGCGGCAGCGCCGGACCATGTACCAGTCGGGGTTCCGCCGGGACGCCGAGCGGGCCGAGTTCAGCGGCCCCGACGAGGACTTCCTGCGCACCCTGGACATACGGATGGGCATCTCCCGCGCCACGGAGCGGGAGCTGTCCCGGGTCGAGGAACTCACCCTGCGCACCAGCCAGATGAACGCCACCGGTGTGCACTACCCCGACTCCGCACTGCGCGGACTGCTCACCGACCCCGCACATGAGGTGCTGGTCATCACGATGGCCGACCGGTTCGGCCCGCACGGCGCCGTCGGCATCGTGCTGCTGGAACGGCACCCCGCGGTGTGGCACCTGAAGCTGCTCGCCACCTCCTGCCGTGTGGTCTCCTACGGCGCCGGGTCCACCCTGCTGAGCTGGCTGGCCGATCAGGCGGCGCAGGCCGGGGTGCACCTGGCCGCCGACTTCCGGCGCACCGATCGCAACCGGATGATGGAGGTCGCCTACCGCTTCGCCGGGTTCGCCGACACCACCTGCGCGTGCACCGCCGCCCTCGCGGCCTCCGGCGAGGAGGGGGTCGAACGCCTCCACCTCACCCCCGCGTTCCAGCCGGCTCCGACGACGCTGCGGCTGACGGCGCCTGAGCTCGCCGACGCGGCGCTGCCGCGCTCCCGGTGACCGGCGGGCGTCTTCCGCCCCGCATCCTCGCGTTCGCCTCCGACTGGTTTGGGTGATCACTGTGCTTGTGCTCGGGCTCAACGGCAACTTCTCCGCCGCGGACACCGATGTGGTGCCGCAACTGGGCGAGGTGTTCTTTCACGACTCGGCGGCTTCTTTGATCCGCGACGGCGAACTCGTGGCCGCCGTGGAGGAGGAGCGGCTCAACCGGATCAAGAAGACGACCAAATTTCCCCTCAACGCGGTCCGCGAGTGCCTGGCCCTGGCCGGTGCGCGGCCCGAGGACGTCGACGCGGTGGGCTACTACTTTCCCGAGAACCACATCGACACCGTCCTCAACCACCTCTACACCGAATACCCGCGAGCACCCCTGCGCTACTCCCGGGAGCTGATCCGGCAGCGGCTGAAGGAGGGCCTGGGCTGGGACCTGCCGGACGAGAAGCTGGTGTACGTGCCGCACCACGAGGCGCACGCGTACTCCTCGTATCTGCACTCCGGCATGGACTCCGCGCTGGTCCTGGTGCTGGACGGCCGTGGCGAACTGCACTCCGGCACCGTCTACCGCGCCGAGGGCACGCATCTGGAGAAGCTGGCCGACTACCCCGTCCCCAAGTCGCTCGGCGGGCTCTACCTGAACGCCACCTATCTGCTCGGCTACGGCTTCGGTGACGAGTACAAGGTGATGGGCCTGGCTCCCTGGGGCAACCCCGAGACCTACCGCGACACCTTCGCCAAGCTCTACACCCTCCAGGACAACGGCGAGTACGAGCTGCACGGCAACATCATGGTGCCGAACCTGGTCAGCCCGCTGTTCTACGCCGAGGGCTTCCGGCCGCGCCGCAAGGGCGAGCCGTTCACACAAGCGCACCGCGACTTCGCCGCCGCGCTCCAGGAGACGGTCGAGAAGATCGTGCTGCACATCCTCGAATACTGGGCGAAGACCAGCGGCCTCTCGCGCCTGTGCTTCGGCGGCGGCGTCGCCCACAACTCCAGCCTCAACGGGCTGATCCTCAAGTCCGGGCTCTTCGACGAGGTGTTCGTGCACCCCGCCTCGCACGACGCGGGCGCGGGCGAGGGCGCCGCCTACGCCGCGGCGGCGAGCCTGGGCACGCTCGAGCGGCCGAGGAAGCGGCTGCTCAGCGCGAGCCTCGGCCCGGCACTGGGCGGCCGGGAGCAGATCAGGGCACGGTTGGCCGACTGGGCGCCGCTGATCGATGTGGAGTTCCCGGACGACGCCGTGGAGACGGCGGCCGGCCTCCTCGCCGAGGGCCAGGTGCTCGGCTGGGCGTACGGCCGCTCCGAGTTCGGCCCCCGCGCCCTGGGCCACCGCAGCATCGTCGCGGACGCACGCCCCGAGGAGAACCGGACCCGCATCAACGCGATGGTGAAGAAGCGCGAGGGCTTCCGGCCGTTCGCCCCGGTGGTCACGGCCGAAGCCGCCGCCGACTACTTCGACCTCTCCGGCGCGGACGGCAATCACGAGTTCATGTCCTTCGTGGTGCCGGTGCTGCCGGAGCGGCGTGCCGAACTCGGCGCGGTCACCCACGTGGACGGCACCGCCCGGGTGCAGGTGGTCTCCGCCGAGTCGGGCGAGCGGTTCCACCGCCTGGTGCGGCGGTTCGGCGAACTGACCGGCACTCCCGTGCTCCTCAACACCTCCTTCAACAACAACGCCGAACCCATCGTGCAGAGCCTCGACGACGTGGTCACCAGCTTCCTGACCACCGACCTGGACGTTCTGGTGGTGGAGGACTGCCTGGTACGCGGCAAACCCGCGCCCGACCTGGGCGTTCTGGTCCCGCGGTTCCGCCCGGTGACCCGGCTGGTCGAGCGCAGGGCGGCCGGTCCGGACGCCTCGGCGGGAGCGAAGACCCACGAGATCCACCTCGACTACGACGGCGGCCCGTCCGCGAAGGTCTCTCTCGAGCTGTACGAACTGCTCGGCGCGGTGGACGGCACCACCACCCTCGGGGATCTGGCCAAGACCGTGGGCGGGCTGTCGGAGGCACTGGCCACCGAGGTGTTCGCCCTGTGGGAGCAGCGCTTCCTCACCCTGGCCCCGGCCGGGGACCTCCCGCCGGCCCACGGGCCCGCTGACGACGGTGCGCGGGGGCGTTGACCCGATGGCGGCGGACCCGAAAGTGGCTGACCCGATGGTGGGGGCCCCGACGGCGGTGGACCCGACGTTGGGTGACCCGACGGCGGTGGACCCGATCAGCGAAGTGCACCGGGAGATCACCCGGCTGCTGACGGAGCTGGGCCGGGCCGGCGGGCGGCCGGACGCCCTCGTGGAGGCGTGCGTCGCCTGCCTGGAGGCCGCACAGTCCACCTCGGCCGCCGCCACCGGAAAGCAACAGCCGGACAGTGCCGCCCAGGAGGCGCTGCACGCGGTCAACGCGGCGGCACTGGCCATCCGGTACGCCCTGGTCAAGGCGGGCGACGAGCGCCGCCGAGCGGCCCGGACCGGGGAGAGCGTCACCTCGGACACGTAAGGAACGACGGACGCCGGGCCATAAAACCGGGCAACGTAACTGGTCCCTTCCCTCGAAGAAAGCGGGGGAGGGGACCAGTTACGTTGCCCGGCGCACGGCGGCGGCCTGGTGAGGAGGGCGGGGGAACGCCCCACGACCGTGTCCCCGGCCGCCACGGCGGCCGGGGACGTCGTTGTCCGTCTCAGGCGGCGTCTTTCCGCGCGAGCTGTTCCTGGAGGTGCTCGGCGGCCATCGCCGGGGTGGGGTGGTCGAACAGCAACGCCGCCGGGAGCTGGAGGCCCGTGGCCGCGTTGAGCCGGTTGCGCAGTTCCACCGCGGTCAGGGAGTCGAACCCGATCTCGAAGAGCGGATCGTCGGGCCCCACCGCGTCCGGGGTGGCGTGTCCGAGGACGGCCGCGGCTTCGGCGCGGACGAATGCGGTGAGGTGCTGGAGTCGCTGGTCCGGATCGAGGGCGGCGAGTTGCTCGGGGAGGGGTGGGGCGGTGGCGATCTGGGGGGTGGTGTGGGCGGTGGGGCGGTGGTGGCTTTGCGCCAGGGTGCGCAGGAGGGGCGGGAGGGTGTGGGGAGCGGCGTTGCTCTGGAGGGCGGCGCGATCGAGCTTGAGGGGGATGAGGTGGGGCTGGTGGGTGGCGAGCGCGGTGTCGAGGAGGCGCATGCCATCGGCGTCGGTCAGGGGGACGATGCCGCTGTGGCGGGTGCGCTGCTGATGGGTGGTGGACATCCCGGCGGTGAGGGCGCTGGTGGTTTCCCACAGCCCCCAGGCGAGGGAGGTGGCGGGAAGCCCGGCGGCGTGGCGCCGCTGGGCGAGGGCGTCGGCGTAGGTGTTGGCGGCCGCGTAGTTGGCCTGACCGGGGGTGCCGAGCGCGCCGGTGGCGGAGGAGTAGATGACGAAGGCCGCGAGGTCATGGTCGCGGGTGAGGTCGTGGAGATGGGTGAGGGCGTCGACCTTGGGGCGGAAGACGGTGCCCAGGCGTTCCGGGGTGAGGTCGGTGAGCAGGGCGTCGTCGAGGGCGCCGGCGGTGTGGATGACGGCGGTGAGGGGATGGTCGGCCGGGAGGTCGGCGAGGACGGTGGCGAGCTGGTCGCGGTCGGCGACGTCGCAGGCGGCGATCCGGATGCGGGCGCCGAGCTGGGTCAGCTCCTCGCTCAGCCGTTCCGCGCCGGGGGCGCCGGGTCCCTGGCGGCTGACCAGAAGGAGGTTGCGTGCCTTGTGGTGGGTGATGAGGTGGCGGGCGGTGAGAGCGCCGAGGGTGCCGGTGCCGCCGGTGATGAGGACGGTTCCCTCGGGGGCGAGAGTGAGGGGATGGGGTGTGGGAGTGGGCGCGGGGGTCAGGCGGGGGGTGTAGGCGGTGGCGTCGCGGAGGGCGAGTTGGGGGTGGTCGGTGGCGTTGAGGGCCGTGGGCAGGATGCGGTCGGAGTGCTCGTCGATGTCGATGAGATGGATACGGCCGGGGTGCTCGGACTGGGCCGAGCGGACCAGGCCCCAGACCGCGGCGGCGGCCGGATCCGTGACCTCGGCGGCGTTGTGGACCGCCATGGCACCGCGGGTGAGGATCACCAGCCGGGTGTCCGTCAGCTCGGGCCGATCCACCCATTGCCGCAGTAGATCGAGGACCCGGGCACAGAGCGCGTGGGCGCGGTCGATGGGTGGCGCGGTGTTCTCGGGAGTCCAGGCGGACACGTCGGCGACGAGCGCCGTAGGCGGCGCTTCCGCCTCCACGACCTGGGAAACATCGGCATAGTGCGGCGGAGGATCCGGGAGTTGGCTCCCTCCGACCGGCTCCCCGAGCGTGGCCCACTGTGTTTCCGTCGTGCCGTCGAGCCCGCACTCGGCCCACTCGACCGCCCACAGGGCATTTCCACCCGAGGCGGCCGCGAGGGCACGCAACTGTTCGGGCGTGGTCTCCCGAAGCTGCAGGGAGCCGATCGTGGCGACCGGAAGCCCGTGCGGATCGGTGATCTGCACACACAGCCCGTCCGCGCCGGACGCCGTCGCCCGCACCCGTACAGCGGTGGCGCCGACGGCGTGGAGCCGCACGTCGGTCCAGGCGAACGGCAACATCGTGGGCCGCTCGCCACCGGACTCGAAGCAGAAGTTCCCGGCGTGCAGAGTGGCGTCCAGCAACGCCGGATGGATGCCGAACCGGCCGGCGAGCGCGGTCTGGTCCTCCGGCACGGACACCTCGGCGAACACCTCGTCGTCCCGTTTCCACACCGCGCTCAGGCCGCGGAACGCCGGGCCGTACTCGTACCCCGCCTCGGCCAATTGCCCGTAGAACCCGTCGAGGGCGACCGGCTCCGCGCCCTCGGGCGGCCACGGATGCGCTGCCGTGGCCGCTGGGGTGGCGGTTCCGCCGGTCAGCAGCGTGCCGGTGGCGTGCTCGGTCCACTGCCGGGTGCCCTCGGGGCGGGAGTAGACCCCGACCTTGCGGCGCCCGCCGTCGTCGCCGCCGACAAGCACTTGGACGTGCAGTGTTCCCTCGTCCGGCACCGCCATCGGCCGACTGATGACCAACTCCTCGAGTAGGTGGGCCTCCGCCTCGTCTCCGGCACGCACCGCCAGCTCCACCATCGCCGTACCGGGAAGCAGGACGGTGCCGGAGACGGCATGGTCGGCCAGCCACGGGTGGGTGCGCAGGGAGAGCCGTCCGGTGAGCAGCACACCGTCGGTGTCGGGCACGCTCACCACAGCCCCGACGAGTGGATGGCCGGTGTCCTCCAGGCCGACGGCACGGACATCGCCCGGGCCGCTGCGGTCCAGCCAGAACGTCTCCTGTTGGAAGGGGTAGGTGGGGAGGGGGATGCGGGTGGGGTGTGTGCCGGTGTAGAGGGTGGGCCAGTTGACCGGTGTTCCGTGGGTGGTGAGGTGGGCGAGGTTGGTGAGGAAGCGGGTGGGGGTGTCGTCGTCGCGGCGGAGGGTG